>PDTX01000002.1 GCA_002749065.1 Bacteroidia bacterium
ATCCATAATCCCCAGTTTTTTTGTGCCGCCATATACGCCCACAGCACGCAGTTTATCGCTTTTTTACCGGGTGCAAGATAGCATAATTGTGGGGGGGGGGGAGACATATTGCCCTCCGGGTTGATGAACATACGTTCTTCGGTGACGAACTGCGAGATTCCGGCTGCCCCATCCTGAGGGAAAGGGGGGAAATAGCGGAAAAAATGGGATGGAATTGGCGCATCGTGGCGCCGAGCTGGGGCCTACTCCCCCCCCGTCAGCAGCTCCACCAGCGCCTCGAGGCCGTAGGCCCGCGAACCTTTGACGAGTATCCAGCTATCGGAGGGCAACTCGTTGGCGATGAAGGCGCGCGCATGCTCAGTGGTGTGAAACCAGAAGCCGGGGCGGCGCGCGGCGTTCCACTGCTCGCCGATGTATATCATGCGGGCGTTCTCCAGGCCGCGGAGGCTATCGAGCAGCTCCCCATGGGCACGGGGGCTGTCCTCGCCCAGCTCGTTCATCGCGCCGAGAATCAGGAGCTTAGGCGCATCGCCAGCCAGCGCCAGGAGGTTGTCCACGGCCAGGCGCATGCTGCTGGGGTTAGCGTTGTAGCAGTCGGCGATGATGCGGTTGCCCCGCGCCCCCGCGATGAGGCGCGAGCGGTGGCCCACGGGTTGGTAGCTAGCGAAGGCCTCCACGGCACGCTGGGCCTCGATGTTGAAGTGGAGAGCCACGTGCAGGGCCGCGACGAGGTTCGCGAGGTTGTAGCCGCCCACCAGCTGGGTGCGGAGGCTGTAGCTCTGCCCAGCCCAGGCTAGCTGCGCCCCCAGCTGGCCGTCATCCCCCTGGCTGGCAGCGGCTTGGTACATCCCCTGCGAGTAGGGGGAGGCGCTGCAGCCCAGGTGTACACGCTCGGCCTGGGGCGCCACGAGGGGGTCGTCGGCATTCACGAAGCCCGTCCCGCCACTCGCTGCGAGGTGGGCGAAAAGCTCGCCCTTGGCGGCCGCCACGCCCTCAAGGCTGCCAAAGCCCTCAAGGTGCGCCTCGCCCACGTTGGTGATGAGGCCGTGGGTGGGGCGGGCCAGGGCGCATAGCAGGGCGATGTCGCCGGGTTTGCTCGCGCCCATCTCGAGGACGAGTAGCTGCGCATCGCGGGGGGCGTTGAGGATGGAGAGGGGCAGGCCCAGCTCGTTGTTGTGGTTGCCGCTCGTGCCGCCAACCAGGTAGCGGGTGGCCAGGGCGGCCTGTATGAGCGAGCGGGTCGTGGTCTTGCCATTGGAGCCGGTGACGGCCAGCACGGGGATGCTAAGCTGGCCCCGGTGGTGGGCGGCCAGGGCCTGAAGGAGGAGGGCTGGGTCGGGGGTGCGCACGATGCGCGGGTCGCTCGGGAGGCCCGTGGAGGCATGGCCCACGACGGCGAGGGCTGCGCCCGCGGCGAGGGCCTCGGCGGCGAAGCTGGCACCGTCCACCCTTTGGCCGGGTATACCGAAGAAGATGGCACCGGGGCACACGCTCCGGCTGTCTATGCACACGCCAGCCCCGGGGCTAAACTGCCCATACACGCTCTCTACCAGCTCCCTATCGCAGCTCTGAAAGGGGAATTCCGCCATAACTTTGCTCCTTTACACCGGGTCCGCACCGCGGCCGATTTTTCCGTAGGGCAAAGGTACAAAAAGCGGGGGAAGGAGCGGGAAAGGAGAGTGCTGATGGGGTAATGAGGGGGAACGGGGGACGGGGCAAAACCGCCTGGCTAGCTTCATCAATGGGTAGCGGAAATGGGGCGAGAAAGCTAGGCTAATAGCTCGCCAGAATGCCTCAAGGCAAAAAGGCAAAATGCAAAAAGGGTGCTACGGATTACTCCGTAGCACCCTGAATATCAAGAGTAAGGCTCTATTCTACTTCCTGTCCTCCTCAGCCTGCGCGCCCACGCCGTCCATGGCCAGGCGGAAGCCGATGTCGGAGGCCGACTGGTTCTCGTCCAGGAAGCGACGCGCACCCGGGCTGAGCCAGTAGGCGCGGTCCTTCCAGCCACCGCCCTTGTACACGCGCGAGCGGTCGTTGATCAGCGTCACCATGCCCACGCCCTTCTCGTTGCCCTTGTCTATACCCTGGTAGTACATGTTGGTGGTAGACTGCTCCTCGGTGACGCTCCCGGGGTCGCGGTACTGTATGGTGGACTCTATGTCGCCATCCTTGTAGTTGATGTTGTAGGCCCTGTCGTAGTTGGGTCGCCCGGCGGCCTCCTCGTCGGTGATGTTGCGACGGCGTATACGGCCGAGGCTATCCTTGCCGGCCACCACCGGCCCACCGTTGGGGTCCGAGTTCTCGTCCATCACGTAGGTCTGGAAGATGTTACCCCGGAAGGGGCGGAACTCATCCACCTCCTCGAAGGAGAGGGGGCGGTACACGTCCATCACCCACTCGTTCACGTTGCCGGCCATGCAGTAGAGGCCGTAGTCGTTGGGCCAGAAGCTGTTGACGGGGAGGGTGATGTCGCCACGGTCGTTGAGGTCACCGGCCGTACCCATGAAGTCGCCCTTGCCGCGCACGAAGTTGGCCATAAACTGGCCGATGTTCTTCGAGTTGCTGTTGCGGACGTTGTGGCCGTTCCAGGGGTATACCTTACGCTCACCGACGGTTTCCTCCACGGTGTTGCCCAGCAGACCGTAGGCGGCGAACTCCCACTCGGCCTCGGTTGGTAGGCGGTACTTGGGGTACATGATGCCGTCCTCGAGGGTCACGTGGCGGCTCTGCTCGCCATCGGCACCCGGCAGGTTGTTGGGAAGCCCCTGATGCTCACCCAGGTTGTACTGGCCGAGGAGGTAGGCATCCGTGTCGAAGTTCTCCTTGTCGTGCTGGCCCTCTACGTCCATCTTCAGGATACCCTTCTTGTGGAGCATGAGCTCGTTGACGCGGTTGGACCGCCATTGGGCGAAGTCCGTCACCTGCCGCCACGACACGCCCACCACCGGGTAGTTGCTGTAGGCCGGATGGCGGAGGTAGTTCTCCACGAAGGGCTCGTTGTAGCCCAGGGGCGAGCGCCACACCAGCGTGTCGGGCAGCGCGTCGACGTACACCTGGCGGAAGGACACCAGCACGCGGCGCAGCCAGAAGAGGTACTCGCGGTAGGCGACGTTGGAGGTCTCCGTCTCATCAATATAGTAGGACGACACGGTCACCCTGCGGGGCGCGGCGTTCCAATCGTGCATGACATCCTCCTGCGTACGCCCCATGATGAAAGTACCGCCCTCAATGAATACGAGGCCCGGTGCAGTCTCCTGATGGTAGCCCTCCACCACCATGAACCCCCCGAACTCCTTATCGTTGTACTTCCACCCCGTGGTCTGGGACACCTTCCCCCCCCGGTTCTTGCAGGAACCGAGCGAAAAGACCACGAAACTGGCCATGACCAACGCCAATAAGATTCTCCTTGCCTTCATACTCTCCGATTTATACTTTAGCTATTTCCGCAAGCTACTATGAGCCTCGACATGTTATACGGGTAGACCTCCGATTTTGTTTTTGACCAACGGCCTTTTTCTGTTTACCACCCCTTCGGTTTGGAGTATTTCCGTCGCCGCGACGCGCCGGTGCGGGTCCTGTCGTAGCGCGCGTAGCGCTTGCGGCCGCCGCGGCTGAGGTGGCTGTAGTTCGCGTAGCTGAGGTTCAGGTTCAGCGACAGCTCGTGCACGCTGGCCTGCAGACCGTAGAAGCCCTCGGGCATCAGGCCCATACCGTAGGAGTACATGATGCCGAAGGTCTTGCCCTGCCAGCCCGCGCCCAGGCTCAGCTGGTGCGCCCGGAAGAGCAGGCCCTCGCGGGCGCGTATGCTCGCCTTGATGCCCTGGTACTCCACCGTGAAGCCGACGTTGAGCTCAAGCGAGCGGTCCCAGTAGCTCAGCATGAGGTCTGGGCTCAGGTAGAGCGGCGGCTTGAAGCGGTAGAGCTGGAACACGTTGAAGTCCTTACGTAGGTGGAGCCTGAACCTGCGGGGGTAGCGCAGGAACTTGCCGTCCCGCGTATCGAAGGAGTTCTCCACGATGTGGTTGACGGCGAAGCCGAAGTACCAGGAGTTGATGTCGCCCGCGATGCCGAAGGACACGTCCGGGGAGAATCGTCGCTCGTTCTTGTAGACGACGGTCAGGTGCTTCTCCTCGAGCATGTCCGGGAAGGTCAGGCGGTTGTAGTCGGTGAGCTTCAGGATGGTCCCGGCCGCGACCCCGATTCGGAGGCGGAAGTTGTAGGTCACATCCAGCATGTAGGCGTAGAAGGCATTCAGGGCGATGTGCTGGAGGACCAGCGGCCCCTGCACGTCGTTGGACAGGGCCATGCCGACGTTGTGGTTCCGGTAGAGGCCGAAGTGCATGTCGTAGGTCAGGTCCATGGTGTTGAAGGGGGAGGAGAGGTTCATCCACTGGTTCCTGTAGCCCATCCCGACGCGCATGGCGCTGCCGCTGCCCACGAGGGAGGGGTTCAGCAACATCGGCTGCTGGTAGGGGAGCTGGTCGAGTATCAGCTGCCCGAACGCCGAGGTGGCGCAGAACGATAACAAGCCTACTACGATGAGTATGCGCCTTAACACCGTATTACCTCTCACCATATTCCTTCCAGTTTGCCCTCATACTATTCAAACATCCATGCCATAATCGCAGCGCACCCACAGGCTAATCATCGCGGCAAGCCCTCCCCCCAGGGTTGCGACTCAGCGCCGCGTGGCCCACCAAGCCCCCAACGCACACGCCCATGCATACAGGCACGAGCAGGGCCCGGAACAGGTCGGACTGCAGGGGCGCGTAGGTAGTATAGTAGTACACCAAGCCGAAGGCCAAGCCGCCCAGCAGGCTACTCAAAGCGGTGTAGAACCATATATACCGTGTACGACCCATATTGTAGACATGTTTCCATTTCTAATCTGCAAATGTAGCGAAAATATCCGAACATGTCGCGGATGCCCCCCAATCTGCCGCCTCCATTCAGGTTCAATAGACAGAGAAAAAATACGATTTACCCCTCGGTAGGATTATACAAAGCTGATAATCAGTAATATAAACCTTCCGGTTGACATCCGCCCTCAGCCACTCTCCCCAAGCAGAACGTGCTGCCTCTCCCCCAGGGTTCAGCTCGCAGGAAATGCTCTCCGCTATAGGCCCAGCAAGAACCACCCCCGGCGCGGATAGCCCAGCTCTCCGCACGACGCTACAAGGCATATCCCGGGGCCATGTCAATGTCAGAAAACGAGGGGGCGACCCCTGCACAGAGATAGAAGCAAGGTGGCCCCGGGGGCATGCAAGCAAGACCGCATCCCAAATGTGCAGATGGGCATGCGGCCATTTCCCCCAGCGCGCACAAGCCCAAACCCGCCCTCCCGGGGAGAGCCCAGCGTAGGGGCTCAAAGGCCCGGCTCCACCGTGCTGTTGCCCCCCCACGCAAAAAGCCCCGGCTCCCTCAGGGGGAGCCGGGGCGATGGGGGGGGCGGCGACCTACTCTCCCACGGGCCAGGCCGTAGTACCATCGGCGCGGGCG
>PDTX01000001.1 GCA_002749065.1 Bacteroidia bacterium
CGACACGCAGGTGGGCATCTTCAACCTGCTGGGCGTGAAGGTGGCCGAGCTGCCCCTGCCGGTGAGCGGCGAGCTGGACCTGGGCTTCCTGCCGAGGGGTCGCTACATCCTGCGGGTGGACGGCCAGGCCCTCCGCCTGGTGAAGGAGTAGGTGCATACCGAGAGGTAGCGAACCCCGATAGGGGAGGATAAGTAAGGGTGGGCAACCTCGGTTGCCCACCCTTTTTTCATGCGTTCTTAGTGCCGGGCTGCCTTGGCTTAGTCCAGCCGCGCCTCCTCCTCGTCCGTGTCCAGGCCCTTGATGGGCGTGTGCATCTCGGCGATGTCCTCGGTGATGTTGATGATGTTGTCGCCCATGCGCTCGCACTGCGAGTACATGTCGGAGAAGAATATCCCGGCTTGGTAGCTGTACATGCCGTCCTCTATGTTCTTGACGTGCTCGGCGCGCAGCTCGTTCCGCAGCCGGTTGATGCGGTCCTCGCACGCGTAGGCGGCCTCCAGGTCGGGGTGGTTGTAGTCCCCGGTCAGGTTCTGCTCCATGACGGCGAAGGCCCCGTCGACCAGGTCGAACATCCGGTCAATCTTCCCCTGCACATCCTGGCTGAACTCCACGCCCATCTTCCGCTTGCGCATCCATATTTTGGCGGCGTTGTCGCAGTAGTCCGCGATGCTCTCGATGTCGCCGATGATTTTGAGCAGGGCCTGCTGCAGGGAGTTGGCCTCGCTGGAGATGTCGGAGCTGTTTATCTGGCCGAGGTAGTTGGCGATCTCGACCTCCACGCGGTCGCTGATGTTCTCGTACTTGATGACGCGCTCGTAGATCTGCTGCAGCTCCTTGTCGTTCTGGCTCCCCATCATGCTGCGCATTATGTTGAACATGCGGCGGACGCGCCGGGCGAAGACGATGGTCTCCTTGCGGGCCAGGTCGAGGGCCAGCTCGCCGGTGGAGAGGGTGCCGACGTTGAGGTGGCGCAGGCGGAACTCCTCGTCCTCGTTCTCCCCCAGGGGCATGAGCCGTACGATGAGCCGGGCGATCTGGGGGGTGAACCAGACCAGGAAGAGCACGTTGGCGATGTTGAAGAGGGTGTGGAACATGGACAGCGCGAAGGGGATGGAGCTCAGGCTCGCGCCGGGGTTCTCCATGCCGCCCTGCACGGTGATGTAGCTCACCAGGTCGACGAAGGGGTAGAAGACGGCCAGCCCCCATATGAGGCCGAAGATGTTGAATATGAGGTGGAAGAAGGCGGCGCGCTTGGCCGATATGTTGCCCACCGCGGCGGCGATGATGGCCGTGACGGTGGTGCCCACGTTCAGGCCTAGTATCATGGAGCAGGCCATGGGGAAGCCGATCCAGCCGTTGGAGCACATGACCAGGACCAGGGCCATGGTGGCCGAGGAGGACTGGACCACCACCGTCATGACCGCCCCGATGAGGGCGTAGAGCACCACCGAGAAGAAGCCCAGGTTGGAGAAGCGGCCCAGGGCCTCGAGGATGGCCGGGTAGTCCTGCAGGTTGGGGATGGCGTCCTTGAGGTAGGCCAGGCCCAGGAAGATGAGCGAGAAGCCCAGGATGAGCTCGCCCAGGGAGCGGCGGCCGTCGCGCTTGCTGAAGAGCAGGGGGGCCGCGATGCCGATAAGGGGCAGGGAGAGCGCGCCGATGTTGAGCTTGAAGCCCAGCAGGGCGATGATCCAGGCCGTGATGGTGGTGCCGACGTTCGCCCCCATGATGACCCCGGCGGCCTGAATCAGGCTCAGCAGGCCCGCCTGGACGAAGCTCACGACCATCACCGTGGTGGCCGAGGAGGACTGCACCACGGCCGTGACCAGCAGTCCCGTCATGATCCGCTTGATGGTGGTGCTGGTCATCGCCGCCAGCAGGTCGCGCATCTTGTCGCCGGCCACCTTCTGCAGCCCCTCGCTCAGGAGCTTCATCCCGTAGAGGAACACGCCCAGCGAGCCGGCCAGGGTCAGGAGGGTCGAGAGGACGGTCTTGATAGAATCCATGCGCTACGTTTGTATCCCGTAAAATCCCGCTTAGCGCCCGCAAAGATATAAAGAATGGGGAGAAAAGGGCGCGGCGCGCTGGGGGCGATTCCCCCCGGGCGGGCCTTTTGCGCCGCACCCCTTGTTTTCTGCATTTTTATTGATAGCTTTGCGAAATGAAACGGTATCGTCTGCATATCCGCCCCCGTAGCGCCTGCCAGTCTCTGGCATTCATAGCTAGCTGGTGGGCGTGTGCGGTTTACCCCCCCCCTCCAGTTTTCCAAAAATTACAATAATTTAGACCCTTTCATCTCCGTCACGGAGCTTGGGTGCTTGGCTCTCCGCGCTGCGGGGGGCCTTTTTTCGTGCGTTGCAGGTTCGTGTTGTCAAACTCGATGGTTCGGATAATGAGGAGAATTCTACGATTTTTGGGCTGCCTAGTCCTGATGGTGGGCCTGGGCATTTCCGTGGCCCAGGGGGCGAGGATGCGCTACATCTACGTGCTGGACTGGTCGAAGAGCATGTGGGGCTACAACGGCAATGAGGACGTGTGGGACCGGACGCGCGACCTGCTGCTGTCCGACCTCCGCAAGCGGGAGAAGCAGGACTGCGAGGTGGTATTCCTTCGTTTCGACGAGGTGGTGCACCCCCCCATTCAGGGTGCGAGCCAGGCCGTCAGCTTCCTGGAGAACGAGGCGAACCGGCCCGACGGGAGCTGGACCAACACGCTGGCTGCGTGGAAGGAGGCGCAGCGCTGGGTGGAGAACGAGGCGTACTCGCAGATCATCATCTGCACCGACGGCAAGCCGAACCTCCCGCCGGGCACGCCGGAGACCAAGGAGCGGGTGAAGCGGGAGTTTATCAACCATTTAAGGAGCGGCGCGTGGGAGCAGCAGCAGCAGCGCAGCAAGGGGCGTCTTTTCCTCTGCTACGTCCGTCTGGCCCGGGCGGCGCACGAGCAGGAGACGCAGCAGACGCTCGAGGGGCTGCGCAACGTGGCCGTGGTGGACGGGATACGCTTCCCAGCCATGGTGCAGTACCTGGGCGAGCCCGTGGTGTGGAATGTGTACACCGATAGGTCGCACAGCGCGCGCCTGTCGGCCGAGCTGCTCAACGGTGAGGAGCTCGAGGGGGAGGTGGCCATTCCCTGCCGGCTGGTGGGGAAGGGGGCCGACCTGCTGAAGGGCCTGAGCGTGAAGCTGCTGCCCAAGCAGGGCGTGCTGGAGCTTTCGGCCGAGAGCGCGCTGTCGCAGCCCGAGATGATGGGGCGCGATTCGGTCTTCCAGCTGGCCATCGTCAGCGCCGGGGGCGGGGAGGTGCCCAAGATCGTGCGGCCCATCCCGCTGCGCCTGTTCAACCGCCATACCCGCAGCGCCAAGTTGAGCATCCGCGTGGTGCCCGAGGTGGATAGCTACGCGGCTTTCGCGTTCCGGGAGGAGAAGCCCGGGGTGGTCCCCGTGGAGGTGGACCTGGAGTGGAGCGAGGATGCGCAGATAGCGCGCGAGAAGGGCACGCTGCACCTCAGCATGGCGCAGAAGCCGCTCTTCGGCGACAACTCGCCGGTGGACCTGCGTGGGGCGGGGGTGACCCTCCGCGGGGATATGGCGGATGTGCAGCTGCCCGTGGCGGCCACCAGCAAGGGGCGGACGCTGCGGTGCGAGCTGCTGCTGCCCGATGATTTCGAGGACGGGACCTACCTTGTGCAGGCGCGGCTCGATGCCCCTGGCTGCCAGTTCGTGCAGCCCGACCGGCAGGTGGAGGGGGTGTTCGACTACGACCGGCGGGTCAATCCCCTGAAGCTCGCCCTGATTTGGGGCTCGGTGCTGCTGCTGGCCCTGCTGCTGCTCTGGGGCCTGGTGCTTCGGCGGTTGCTGTTCCCCCCGATATCGAGGGCGAACAAGGCGCAGGTGCAGACCCCGACGGGCGTGAAGTCCGCCTCGCTGCGGGGGCGCTACCGGGTGGTGTTCACCGCCAAGAAGCGGCGGCAGGGCTTGTTCGCGCGCTTCCTGGTGGGGCGGGTGGACTACGTGCAGGTGGCCTGGTTCGATGGGGGCGACCTGGTGCTGAAGAAGGGTCCGAGCCGGAAGTACCCCGTGTCGGTGGAGAACGGGCGGCCCTACGGCCTGAGCCTCCGCCTGGAGTGCAATGTGGACTACAGCATGGTAAAGCAGCAAGCGGCGGGCGATGGGAGCACCCTGCAGCTGCGCTAATGAAAACGATAAATACGAGAGATAATGGCTGAACAATTACGGAAGACGCTCTTTGTGGGCGTTGGGGGCACGGGGATACGTTCCATCCTGCACCTGAAACGACGTTTCCTACTGACCTACGGGAAGATACCCCCGATGATAGGCTTCCTGGGGGTGGATACGGACGACTCGAAGGGCGGGCTGCGGACCTCCCTGCACCTGCTGGACGAGGATACCCGCCTGCGCTTCAACGACGACGAGCTGGCCAGCGAGGTGTCGCTCAACGGGGACGAGATGTGCAACATCACCGTGCGGGCCCCGCAGGACATCCTCCAGCGCAACCGCGAGGGCTTCTCGTGGCTCCCGCGCAACAACGAGCGCAGCCTCCTGAACCTCAGCCAGGGGGCGGGCCAGGTGCGCAGCAACGGGCGCTTCGCCATCATGTGCCGCAGCAAGGAGTTCAAGGCCAAGCTGAATGTGCAGATCAACAAGATCACCTCCACCAAGCGGGTGGACGACACGGAGTTCACCTCCATGCCGGGCAAAATCGAGGTGTACACCCTGGGCTCCATCGCCGGGGGGACGGGCAGCGGCATCCTGATCGACGTGGGCCTGCAGATTCATGAGCAGATGGCCGACATCGGGCAGACCGAGTACGGCTCCTACGCCTACCTGCTGCTGCCGGAGATATTCATCACCCAGCTGGGGGTGTCGCCCGCCAGCCCGCAGGTGGCCAACGTGAAGCCGAACGCCTTCGCGGCAAGCATGGACCTGGACTACCTGATGGAGGCCGAGCCGAGCAAGCCGATAGAGATTAGCACCCTCGAGGGGCGCAAGCAGATCAGCCGCCCGGTGTTCGACCTGGTCACCATGTTCGACAACCGCAACGAGATGGGGGCCAACGTGGCGCTCGCCTCGCACATCGAGGAGATGATGGGCATCTCGCTCTCCCTGGTGGTGCGCGACTTCGGCAACCTGGCCTCGATGTGGGACAACGTGATCACCTACATGTCGGGGGGGAGCCTGAGCGTGAAGAACAAGCGGGCGTGGGTGACCGGCATCGGGGTGTGCGAGGCGATGATAGACACGCCACGCCTCCGGGGCCTCTACAGCAACCACGTGATGGCCCGCCTCCTGGGCCACTTCACGAGCGCGGACGCGAACGCCGACAATGCCGGCCTGGCGAACCGCTGGATAGACCTGCCCGACGTGCAGATACGGGAGAACGGGGGCGACCAGAACAACTACATGATAGACTACCTCATGGAGCACCCCGAGCCCTCCTACCCGCTGGAGGGGCTGACGCCGGGTTCGGAGCGGCAGGACGTGCAGTCGTACCTGCAGCTCGTGCAGCCCAAGCCGCTCGATGAGCAGGTGCGCCAGAAGATGGAGAGCCTCAGCGGCCAGCTGTGGCGCTTCCTCACCGAGGAGCTGGCCCGCCCCCACGGCCTGGGCAACACCATAGAGATCGTGGCGGAGCTGCGCCGCCAGGTGAACATCTACCTGGATGAGATGAACGGTGAGATAGCCGAGAAGTATCAGCTAGTGGAGCGTCTGCGTGTCAACATCGGCCTGGAGCACGGCAGCGAGGGGTTGCTCGACGAGCTGCAGACCGTGGCCGGGTGGAACCCCTTCTCGAAGGGGAAGAAGAAGGAGCTGTGCGCCGAGATCTGCGAGGAGAGCTACAGGCTGGCCAAGGAGGTCAACGAGATCGCGCGCCGCAAGGGGGCCAAGGATGTATTCGGCATGCTGGACGAGGAGCTCAACCGCCTTGAGCACCAGCTGCACGACATGCTGGGGACCCTGCGCCAGCTCGAGAAGAGCAAGCAGGAGGAGGCCTCGGCGCTGCGCAACCCGAGGGGCGATAAGTTCTCGCGCGACTTCGTTATCGACCTCTCCGATGCCCTCTGCTCGCAGCACGGCCCGGGGGTGAACCTGGACGAGGAGACGTACGCCGAGAGCGCCAAGCTGTTGGCCGACCTCCTCGGGGGCTCGGCGGAGATGGTGGGGCGCAAGCTCCGGGCCTTTGTCGACCAGAAGAGCCTGCTGCCCCCGTGGTCCATAGAGGACCGCCTGGCCATGATGAACGACGAGGAGCTGGAGCAGGAGGCGCGCAAGATGGTGGTCAAGAGCAGCCCCATGCTGGAGTTCGACTACATGGGCCATAAGTACGAGCCCTCGCTGGTGCGCACCTTCGTGGTGGGTCTGCCCTCGCTGACCAGCCCCCAGTGCACCCGCGTGCGCCAGATGGTGGAGAAAATCGCCGAGGACATCCGCCCCACCTTCGTCAAGACCCCCATGCACGACCGCATCGCCCTCCTACGCCTCAACGCCGCGGTGCCTGTCTACGCCGTGAGCCCGGTGTCGACCTGCGCCCAGTTCTACGAGCGGCGCATGCGCGACGAGAACAGCATCTGCTTCCACATCGACGGGGAGATATTCGAGCGCATGACCCGCGACATGTTCAGCATATACCCCGTGGAGGACACCGGCAAGCAGAGCAACCTGCAGCTGTGGGTGATGGGCCTGCTGTTGGGCGAGATAGAGAACGCGAACGGGGTGTACCGCATCAAGAGCAAGACGCTCGGCAGCGCGCTCAACCAGTACTGGCACGAGCTGCACCGGGGCTGCTACCGCGATGAGGCCTACGCCAACTTCTGCGCCCTTCTGCCCAAGATAGGGAAGGAGCTGCACCAGACCCTGAAGACGAAGGTCGACGGCATGGGCCAGTCGCAGTACTCCGAGCTGATGCAGCGGGCCAAGGCCGAGGACGGGGTGGTGTACCTCTCCGACTTCGCGCAGATTGGCGAGCGGTCCATCGAGGAGATGCAGGGCGATAAGGGCTTTGCCGGCACCCTGGAGCAGCTGGAGCAGGAGGTCAACCTGATAGTCAAGGAGGTACCTGGCGCATGATACGTCCCCAGTGGATTATCGGTTTCGACGAGGCGTATGACCTCGTAGAAGCCCTTAGGACGGAGCTGGAGGGCTTCGATGCGCTCGGCGAGGAGTCGCCCGCCCAGCACGGGTATCTCTTCTCCCGCGCGCTGCGCACCGAGGAGGGCATCTCGGTGGATGGCGTGGGCGAGTGGGAGCGGGCTGACGCGCTGCGCCGGGACATCGACCTGAAGTACCAGCAGTTCATCCGCCTCGACGAGCTGACCGATGAGCAGCGTATCATCGAGGTGGACGTGTTCTACCCCATCCGCGAGGGGCGGGTGGAGAGCCAGTCCCTGCTCACGCTCTTCCACCTCTTCCAGGACCTGGCCCAGCAGCGGAACTACGAGGTCTACTTCCGGACGATACTCCTGCTGCCCCAGCTGGTCCACCGGCTGTGGGGCGGGGAGGTCGTGGAGAAGATGACCCCCCAGTGCAAGCAGGAGCTGTGCGAGATGGTGGAGGCCATAGGCCGGGAGGAGGGCCTGGAGTACCGCTTCATCCTGCTGGACAACCAGAACCTGGACGACCGCCACCTCAACCTGAACCTCGATATGCTCACCCGCCTGCTCGCGGGCTACCTCGAGGCGTGTAGGCGGATGGTGACCAGCGCGGAGTTCCGGGGTAGCTGGGCGCCGCGCCAGCTCACGCTCGGGATGTCGGGCTTCTACCTCGACCAGGATGACCTGCAGTGCATCGCGGGTGCCCTGGCCCACGTCTACCTGCAGGCGGGTAACCGGCTCGATGGGGCTGCCCGGCGGGCCGTCACGGTGCAGCCGGTGGAGGACAAGGTCACCCGCCTCATGGTGTCCTACAATGAGATGTGCGTGTCCAACACCAAGCTCACCCGCTACATGGACTCGCCCGAGTACGTGGCCAGCGAGGTGGAGAAGCTCCTCCAGCAGGACCTGCTCCGCACCGTGGCCTCCTACTGCAACAGCACCAGCGTGGGGATATACCACAAGCTCTTCCTGCTCGACCGCTTCCTCGGGGAGGTGTCCCCCTGCCTGGTGGAGCAGATAGATATCGACTCCTACTCCCGCTCGGACGACCTACTGGCCCAGATATACGCCGCCGCCGCCGACCTCCTCCCCTTCTGGAGGCAGAAGGGACGGCTACCCGCCCTCGACGACCTGCGCCGCTGGAGGTACGTGCACGCCACTGGTAAAGCCAGCCTTACGGTGCAGGAGGCGTTGGGCGAATGGGAAATGCTCATCGCGCAGATGGAGGCGAGCGTGGGCGTGGACAGCGCGTGGGAGGTGGACACGTTCGACGAGCCCGAGGAGGTGCTGAGCCTGTGGCAACGCTTCCTCCGGTGGATAGGCTGGACCAAGGAGAGGCCACAGAACATCGGCCCTGACCGGCACGAGCTGTCGCTGAACGCGCGCTACCGCTTCTTCATGGCGACCTGCACCTGGCGCTACCTGCAGGGGGTAAGGGAGCGCCTGACGGGGTGGATAGACCGCTTCGAGGCGGAACATACTTGGGCAAGCCAGGTGCTGTCCAAGCCCCCGAGCACGCCCAGCCCCCATCGCCTGCTGTTCTCCGTGCAGACGGGGGAGCAGATGCTTGAGGCCCTCAAGCGCGTGCAGGACAAGGCCTTCGTGCCCGACAATCTCTGCACGACGCTCTGGGAGAGCCTGTACCCCAAGGAGGGCGGGGAGGAGGACCCCTTCGCCAAGGGGCTGGCTGTGGCCATCCCGAAGCTCTCCTCAGAGCTGCAGCGCTACGCCTACCCGCCCGAGAGCTACATGGCCGACTGGCTACAGAGCGCCAGCGAGAACTCCGAGCAGCACAGCATGCTCAAGCGCATGATGGAGGACAGCATCCGCCCCTTCTCCCACTTCGCGGAGGGGAACCTCGGGAGCAACGTGGCCAAGCACACCCTGCTGGTCGGCGAGCCCATGGGTACGCAGCACCTATACCGCTCGCTGAGCCGAGTGGTGGAGACCATCTTCTCCTGCCGCGAACGGCTGGACTGGCGGTTGCTATTCCTCTCGGAGTACGAGGTGGGTGGCCTCCAAGAGCTCAGTCAGTTCGATGTCAAGGGCATAGAGCCGGAGGAGAGCGAGGAGATGGACGGGATTGATGGCATGGAGGTGGGCGAAATTGAGGGGATGGAGGCTATAGAGTCGGAGGAGAGCAAGGGGATAGACGGGATGGAGGTGCCAAGCGACGTTGAGAGGATGGAGGCCATTGGGCCCGAGGAGGCAGAGTATGAACCTGCTGATGACCTCCTGGCCGATGCGGAGGAGGATGAGCAGGAACCGGGGGAAGAATTTGATTGAAATCGGAATGTACAATGGCATACAGGTATAGCCGTTAGGGCTACTTGCCTTTAATTTTGCTGATTTAATGTATCTTTTGGTACGGTAAATGGTTGGATAATCATGGGGATACTACTTCTCATTCTTTCTGTCTTCCTGTTCTGGACAGCAGGTTCACTCGCAGCGTTAGCGAAAACTCCAAACAATTTGAAGATGAACCCTGAGTGGGTTGATAGCCTGCTGGGAGATTTGGCTATGATACTGGGTATATGGGTGTTGCCTGTCGTATCTCTTGTTTTTGCTTTGCCCTTGGCATGGTACTGGTGTATACCGATCAATCTAGTGGCATATCTCTTGCTTCGTTACGTCGTGATACGTGCTTATCTTGAGCGTTTTGCGAGCGAGAAGGGCGTGGGATATTCGGTAGGACCCGCAATAGTCATTGGTTTTATTGCCATGGGTGTTGGCATAGCAATCGTTTAGATGTAAGTAGAAGGCAAATATTATGAGGGGAATAATGCTGAAAATACTTGTGGCGCTGTGCATGCTGTCGCCCAGCCTGAGCGCGCAGGTGCAGAAATTCGTGGTGCCAGACCGGGCCACCCTCCGGGCTACGCCCAGCGCGGCGGCGGAGAGCCTCGGGGCGGTGCAGCCGGGGACGCGGCTCACCATAGATTGGGCTAAGCAGAGCAACCCCTCGTGGGTTCGCCTGAGGGTCGATGGCAAGCTGGGCTACATCAGCCTGGACGAGCTTGAGGATGAGGACCTCTACAACTACAGGGAGTCGCAGCTGCCCGTCGTGAGCGCGCCGGGCCAGGCAGAGCCTGAACGGGCTATCCCCGAGCCGAGCGACCAGCATTCCGGGGGGTATACGTACAGCCCGCCGTCGAGCCGGTCCACTAGCAGCCATTCCGGTGGGTCCACCTACGGCTCATCATCGAGCCATACGAGCTATTCGGGCTCGAACCAGCTCTCCTACCGCTCCAAGAAGCGTAGAAGGCAGTCTGGCTCCCCCACGGCGATATGCCGCGACGGCACCTACAGCTACTCCAAAAACCGGCGGGGTACCTGCTCGCACCACGGTGGGGTTGCGCAGTGGCTGTAGCGTGCGGGGGAAGAAGCGAGCGGGCCTTATCTGTAACAATCCATGCAGCGGGACTTGGCCCAAGGGCAAGCCGCGCTGGCCGAGCAGTGCAACATGCTGCTCGAGGACAACAACGCCCTGCGCCGGGAGCTCAGAACCAACCGTATCATTGCTCTCATCACCCTCCTCCTCGTGGGCTTGGGCTTCCTGGCCGGTGTGCTGCTCGCCGGGCGGTATATGCTGATGGCGCAGTAACACCGCCGGGTTGGGCCAACGGGAGATACACGCCATCCTAATGGCATCGGGCAGGGGGTGAGTCGAGGGCGGGAATACACACAAACGCCGCACATCGCAGAGAACTTTTGATATCCCGCAAATTATATTACCTTCGCGCTTCGTTAGGAGCGTGATGTACCCACCCCCCGTGGTGGACTTGAATCTGAAGAGACAAAGAGGATAGACATATGTACGTAGTTGTAGAAATTGCAGGGCAGCAGTTCAAGGTGGAGCCGAAGCAGAAGATCTTTGTGCACAGGCTGGCCCATGAGCCGGGCGAGAGCGTGGCGTTTGACAACGTTCTTCTGGTGGACAACAACGGCGCCATCACCGTGGGGGCACCGACCGTGGCCGGCGCCAAGGTTAACGCCAAGGTGCTCGAGCACGTCAAGGGCGATAAGGTCATCGTCTTCAAGAAGAAGCGGCGGAAGGGCTACAGGGTGAAGCGGGGCCACCGCCAGCTGTTCACCCAGATTGAGATTGACGAAATAGTTGCCTAACCAAAGAGATAGGAGATAGACGTAGATGGCACACAAAAAAGGGGTCGGCAGTTCTAGGAACGGACGCGACTCACACTCTAAACGACTAGGGGTCAAGCTATTCGGCGGGCAGTTCGCCAAGGCCGGCAACATCATCGTACGCCAGCGGGGCACGGTGCACAACCCGGGCCTGAACGTGGGCATGGGGCGCGACCACACCCTCTTCGCGCTGGTGGACGGCTACGTGACCTTCAAGAAGAAGGCCGGGGGCAAGTCCTACATCTCCGTGGTTCCCCGCGAGCAGTAGGAGACCGCCAAACGGGCATCGGGCCGGAGAGCTCCTACGCGCAGTAGGGCCTCCGGCCTTTTCGTGCGCGGGGGTGACCCCAAGGCTGGCGGTGGGGAGATCCCCCCATTCCCCTATTTTTCCTACCTTTGTGTCCCGTAGGATACACTCCCCCCGCCCGGGGGCTAACACGATAGACATATGCTTACCCTAAAGAAGCTCCGCGAGCAGACGCAGGACATCATCGAGCGGGTGTCCCGCAAGGGCTTTGCGGCCGAGGAGCACGTCCCCCTCATTCTGGCCAAGGACCAGGCTCGCCGCGAGCAGCAGGCCATACTCGACACCCTGCAGCACGAGGTCAACACCGCCTCCCGGCAGATTGGCGCGCTTATGAAGGCCGGGGAGAAGGCGGCCGCCGAGGAGGCCAAGCAGCAGGTGGCCACCCTCAAGGAGCGCATCCGGAGCGGGGGGGAGCTGCTGGACACCCTCGACCGTGAGCTGAAGGAGCTGCTGGTCGCCCTGCCGAACGCGCCGCACCAGTCCGTCCCCAAGGGTATGAGTGCTGACGACAACCTCGTGGTGCGCGCCGAGGGCGAGATGCCCCGTATGCCGCAGGGGGCGCTCCCGCACTGGGAGATAGCCACCCGCCTGGGCATCATCAACTTCGAGCTGGGCGTGAAGATCACCGGCAGCGGCTTCCCCGTGTACTGGGGCATGGGCGCGCGGCTGGAGCGGGCGCTGGTCAACTTCTTCCTCGACGAGAACACCCGCGCCGGCTACACGGAGATACAGCCCCCCATCCTGGTGAATGCCGAGAGCGCCTACGCCACCGGCAACCTCCCCGACAAGGAGGGCCAGATGTACCACTGCCCGCTCGACGACCTCTACCTCGTCCCGACCGCCGAGGTGCCGCTGACCAACATCTACCGCGACGCCATCCTCGAGGAGTGGCAGCTCCCCGTGGCCATCACGGCCTACACGCCCTGCTTCCGGCGCGAGGCTGGCTCCTACGGCAAGGATGTCCGGGGGCTCAACCGCCTGCACCAGTTCGACAAGGTGGAGATTGTGTGCATCGAGCGGCCGGAGCGGTCCTACGACCGGCTCGAGGAGATGGTCCAGCATGTCGAAACCATCCTCCAGAAGCTGGAGCTGCCCTACCGCGTGCTGAAGCTCTGCGCGGGCGACATGAGCTTCACCTCGGCCTTGACCTACGACCTGGAGGTCTACTCCGCGGCCCAGGACCGCTGGCTGGAGGTCAGCTCGGTGAGCAACTTCGAGGACTTCCAGTCCAACCGTCTGCAGCTGCGCTACCGGCCCGAGGGCGAGAAGAAGCCCGCGCTGGCCCACACGCTCAACGGCAGCGCCATCGCCCTGCCGCGCGTCGTGGCGGCCCTGCTGGAGAACCACCAGACGGAGAGCGGCATCCGCATCCCGAGGGCGCTGCAGCCCTACGTGGGGGCCGAGGAGCTGCAGTGGGAGCAGAAGACCCGCTAGCCCTTGGGACGCGTTGCGGCATTGCTCGCCCCGGAGTGGGAGTCGCTGGCCAGTGGGCGTATCGTCCTGGGCATAGACCCGGGCTCGCGCATCATGGGCTATGGGCTAGTCGCCGGTGAGCAGCTGTCCAAGCCCCGCTTCATCGCCTGCGGCTCGATAGGCCTCATGGTGGGTGGGGGGCACTTCGAGCGTTTGGACCTGATATACAGCAGCGTGGCGGCCCTGGTGGATGAGTTCCACCCCACGGAGGTGGCCATCGAGGCGCCCTTCTTCGGCAAGAACGCCCAGAGCATGCTCAAGCTCGGCCGGGCGCAGGGGGTGGCCATCGCCGCCGCCATATCCAAGGGCCTGCAGGTGGAGGAGTACGCGCCGCTGAAGGTCAAGATGGCCGTCACGGGCAACGGCGACGCGAGCAAGGAACAGGTGCAGGGCCTACTGGCCAAGCAGTTCCCCGGGGTGCAGCTCGACAGCCTCCGCCACTTCGACGCGACCGATGCGCTGGCCGTGGCCCTCTGCCACTACTACCAGGGCCACTACTACCAGGCCGTGGGGGGCAGACCGAAGCCGGGCCAGGCCAGCTCCTGGGCCAGCTTCGTGGAGCAGCACCCCGACCGGGTGAAGTAGCCTCACCCTATAGTATGGTGCTCCCCCCGTTTTACCATCCATCTCCACATCGCGATGATAGTACGTCTCACCAAGGAGTTCGCTTTCGAGGCCTCGCACTTCCTGCCGGGCTACCGGGGGCGCTGCGCCAATATCCACGGGCATAGCTACCGCCTCTTCGTCACCATCAGGGGGGTGCCGCGCGACGAGCCGGGCCACCCGGAGGACGGCATGCTGATAGACTTCGGCGTGCTGAAGCGCTGCGTCCACACGGCCGTCATCGACTGTCTGGACCACAGCCTCATGGTGCGCGGGGGCAGCTGGGCAGAGCTTACCCGGCTGCTCGATGGGCGGATGCGGGTGGTGGAGCTCCCCTTCCAGCCGACCTGCGAGAACCTCCTGCAGTGGATGGCCGGGCGGCTGATGCCCCTGCTGCCCGCCGGGGTGTCGCTGTTCTCGCTCCGCCTACACGAGACGCGGACCTCCTACGCCGAGTGGTTCGCCAGCGAGCAGGGCGCTTCGGGCTAGATTTTCTCGCATGCCCCCCTGTCTGGGCAGCTGTCCAGCAGCTCGGCGTAGCTGGTGCCGAGGGTGGGGTGCACCCCGTGGGGGAGGAGGTCCAGGAGGGGGAGGAGGACGAAGCGCCGCGCGGCCAGGTGGGGGTGGGGTATCTGGAGGCGGGGGTGGTCCAGGCGGAGGTCCCCGGCTAGGAGGATGTCGATGTCGATGGGGCGGGAGGCGTAGGCGCTGCTGAGCGGATTGCGTCGCCGGCCGAGCTCGTGCTCTATGGTCAGCAGGTGGTCGAGCAGCGCCAGGGGGGGGAGGTCCGAGAGGAGGGTGATGTTCTGGTTGATGAACCAGGTGTCGGCCTCGAAGCCCCAGGGCTCGGACATGTACCTGGGGCTCAGGGCCTCGACCGTGCCGCAGCGGGTGGCGATGAGATCTATGGCCTGGCTGAGGGCGCTGCGCCTCGGGCGGATGTTGCCCCCGAGGCCGAGGGTGTAGCGGATGCTCCGGGGAGATGCCATGCTGGGCTAGTCGTGGTGGTAGGGCTCGCCCCGTATGATGGTGAACGCGCGGTAGAGCTGCTCGATGAGCAGGAGGCGGACCATCTGGTGGGAGAAGGTCATGCGGGAGAGCGAGATGGCCCTGGGGTAGGCCTCCTGAACCTCGGGTGAGAAGCCGTACGGCCCGCCGATGATGAGGGTCATGCCGCCTGAGCCGTACAGGTCCTCCCGCTCGATGAGGCTCGCGAGCTGGCGGGAGGAGAGCTGCTGCCCCCCCTCGTCGAGCCGGTAGACCGCCGGACCCGGGGCGACGCGCTTGAGGAGCATTTCGCCCTGCCGCTGCTTGAGCTCGTCGGGTTTGAGCTTGCTCCAGGCGGCGGCCGACTGCAGGACGGTGAGTTGGAGTCGGCAGTAGTGCTGTAAGCGCTTGGCGTAGAGGTCGAGGCCGGTCTGGAGGTAGGCCTGGTCGGTCCTGTCTATGAGTACAATCTCGAGCTTCATGGCGCGAAGTTAGGGCTTTTGGCGGAGAGGATTTGTCGCTGCAGAACGTATTGTTAGGGCCGGATGCTTTGCGAGGAGAAAAAAATACCTACATTTGCCTAGAATATACTAGAGCTTTCATATGGCAACAGCGGATGGAGACGTGC
This sequence comes from Bacteroidia bacterium, assembly GCA_002749065.1. Classification (GTDB taxonomy): domain Bacteria; phylum Bacteroidota; class Bacteroidia; order Bacteroidales; family CAJPTX01; genus Bacteroides_D. The sequence continues at coordinate 15,250 of PDTX01000001.1, forward strand.
TTATTCTGGATAGGGACTGGCTCGAGGCCCTCGTGTCGGACGACAGCTCGATCCTTGCGGACCTGCTGCGGCTGTTCGAGGAGCAGGCAGGGGTTTTGATGGGCATGCTGGAGGGGGGCCTTGAGCGGGGCGACCTGGCGGAGCTCCGGGCCGTGGCCCATAAGCTCAAGGGGAGCTCCGCCTCGATAGGGCTGCGCTCGCTGGCCGGGCAGCTCAAGGAGCTGGAGCGGCTGCTGGACGGGGGGGAGGCCCCCGGCGAGCGGCTCGGGGCCAGCTGCCAGGCCATACAGCAGGGGATAGCCAGCGCCATCGGGGAGCTCCGTGCGTACGTGGAACAAAGAACGAAAAACGGATAGAGCATGTTGAAGGAAAGTGTATCGGGTGGTGTGACCCGGGTGAGCTTCGAGCCACACAGCCGGGTGAGCGTCTCCAATGTCGGGGATGTGAAGAGCGAGCTGCTGGCATTGGTGAAGGGCGAGGGCGGCTCGCTCGAGCTCGACCTGGCCAACCTGGACTACATCGATTCGTCGGGGGTCGGTGCCCTGCTGAGCCTGCTGCGCCTGTGCAAGGAGCACAACTGGGCGCTCAGCCTCAAGGGGCCACAGCAGGGGGTCAAGGATCTGTTCGACCTGTTGCAGCTGCAGTCAATCTTCACATTTGTGTAGTAATTTAAAGTCAAGGAGATAGGATATTATGGCGAATTGCAAGATCAAGTTCATGTCGGCCAAGGAGGCGCTCAGCGTGCTCAAGAGCGGCGACAGCGTCCACGTGGGTAGCGTGGTTTCGACCCCCCAGGTGCTGGTGGAGGCCATGGTCGAGGTGGCCAAGGAGAAGGGCCTCAAGAACATCACGGTGCGGCACCTCCACACCGAGCCCCCGGCGCTCTACGCGACCCCGGAGCTCGAGGGGGTATTCCAGCTCGACAGCTTCTTCGTGGGTAAGAACGTGCGGAAGGTGACCCAGGCGGGCTTCGCGGACTACATCCCCGTGTTCCTGAGCGAGACCCAGCTGCTGTACCGCCGCCGGGAGATCCCCGTGAACGTGGTGCTCATCCAGGTGTCGCCCCCCGACGAGCACGGCTACGTGTCGCTGGGCACCTCGGTGGACACCACCCTGGCCGCCATGGAGATGGCCGAGACGACCATCGCCGTGGTCAACAAGCATGTGCCCCGCGCCCACGGCGATGCCATGATCCCGATGAGCCGCATCCACCGCTTCGTGGAGCACGACGAGCCGCTCGAGGAGTCGGGCTACGGCGCGCCCAACGAGAACGAGGTGAAGATTGGCAAGTACTGCGCGGAGCTGATCGAGGACGGCGCGTGCCTGCAGATGGGCATCGGGGCCATCCCCAACGCCGTGCTGGCCCAGCTGACCAACCACAAGGACCTGGGTATCCACACCGAGATGTTCGCCGACGGCGTGCTCCAGCTGGTGGAGAAGGGCGTGATCACCGGCGCGCGCAAGGCCATCGACAAGTACAAGATTGTCTCGACCTTCCTGATGGGCTCGAAGAAGGTGTACGACTTCATCGACGACAACCCCGAGGTGCTCATGCAGGACGTGGCCTACACCAACGACCCCTTCGTCATCGCGCAGAACCCGAAGGCCTGCGCCATCAACTCGGCCATCGAGATTGACCTCACCGGCCAGGTGTGCGCGGACTCCATCGGCCCCATGCACTTCAGCGGCGTGGGCGGCCAGGTGGACTTCATCTACGGCGCGGGCCGCTCCGAGGGGGGTAAGCCCATCATCGCCATGCAGTCCGTGACCGCCAAGGGGGTGAGCAAGATTGTGAATACGCTCAAGACCGGCGCCGACTGCATCACCACCCGTGCGCACATGCACTGGTTCGTGACGGAGTACGGCGCGGTGAACCTCCGCGGGAAGAGCCTCCAGGAGCGCGCCCGCCTGCTCATCTCGGTGGCGCATCCGGACTTCCGCGAGCAGCTCGACCGCGAGGCCTTCGAGCGCTACGGTAGCCACTTCCACTTCGTGGGCAAGTAGCCACTCCGGCCAGAGAATAACCTGCGAGGGCTGGCGTGCCAAGGCGCGTCAGCCCTCGCTTTCGATACCCCGCCCGGCGGGCCTCCGGAGGTGCGGGCGTGGTCGAACTTTCGCCGCTTTCCCCGGAGTTCGGGAAATTGTAGTACCTTTGCGACGAGTAACCGCATTTACGCCATGCCAATTCACCAGGAGGAGACCCCGGAGCAGCAGGGGAATGTGCTCGATTTGCCGCCGAAGCAGTCGCTGGGGGTGTACGCCAATCTGGCCATCATCACCCACTCCGGCTCGGAGTTCGTCTTCGACTTCGCGCGCATCATGCCGGGCATGGAGTCGCCCCGGGTGGTGAGCCGGGTCATCATGACCCCGGACCACGCCAAGCGCTTCCTGCTGGCCATGCAGGGGAACCTGCGGGGCTACGAGCAGTCGTACGGCCAGATACGGCTACCGGAGGAGGGCGAGCAGATTAGCATCCCCTTCTCGGGGGGGATGGCGCCCGAGGCCTAGCGGCTCTCGGGCTGGTGCGTGGGTGCGCGCGCTGTGTGTTCTTTGTTTTACTGGGGCTGACTTTGGTTTTGACAGCAAGCCGAATGAGTTTGTAAGCATGCCGAGCATCGTGCGCTACGCTCGTTACGAATTAGCGCGCAACAAAAAGCAAGTGGCGACAACAACAACTTCGCTCTCGCTGCCTAGTCATTGCTAAGCAAGACGGGCTTAATCTCCACGCAGGAGTCGTGGCGACGAGATGTCTCCCGGGTAGCACCGCCCTGTTGCGACCCGACCCGAGGCACCGGAAATATAGGGCTAGCTCTGGGTGGCCTCGCGCCCTGGGCGAAACTTTAGAGGATACGGCGATGGTTGGTGGCTAAGCGCCTGCCATGGCCCGACAATCAAGCCTTAGCTAAGCATGTAGAAGGCAGGCTGGTTCCTTGTATGGACGCGGGTTCGATTCCCGCCAGCTCCACAGAATTTATTCATCAAAAGAGGGGAATGGTATGAAGAGACGTGTTTTGGCGCTCGGTCTGGCCCTGCTGGCGGCCCTCGGTGTGGGGCTCTCGCTCAGCGGTTGCGATAAGACCTCTTCCGATTTCAAATTGTCGGACTGGCTCGGCAGCGGCCCGCTGTCGCAGGACGAGATAGTCAAGGGCCTGAAGACCGCGCTGGAGGTGGGGGCCAAGGAGAGCACGGTGCAGGCCACCAAGGACGAGGCCAAGCGCTTCGCGGCCAATGAGGCCATCCGGCTTCTCGCCCCCCCGGAGGTGGCCCAGCTGCAGCAGTTCATCACCGAAAATGCCTCAAAAATCCCCGGCGCGGAGAGCCTTGTGAACGAGATGGCCAGCAAGGCGACGACCGAGCTGGTGAGCCTCATGAACAAGGCGGCGGAGGCCGCGGCGGCCGATGGCAAGACCCTGGAGATATTCAAGCGGTCGATTACGGACATGAGCATCGAGGACGGGCTGAAGATTTTGCAGGGGGGGCAGCACTCCGCGACTGACTACCTGAAGGCGAAGACCTACGATTCCCTCGTCGCCACCTTCACCCCCGTGGTGCAGGGCGTAATCGGCAAGGACCTCACCTCAATCTGGAGCCAGGTGGCGGGTCAGTACAATCAGGTCATGGGGCTGTACAGCGGGGCGAAGGGTCTGCCCATTCTGGGTGCGTCAGTTCCTGACTACGATGGCCCGCAGTCCATGGACACCGATGTCAACGCCTACGTGACCAAGGGCGCGCTCAAGGGTCTCTTCACGCTGGTAGGCGAGCAGGAGGCCGAGATACGCACAGACCCCATCGGGAAGGCCAAGAAGTTCGGCGAGAAAATCCTGAGCCGGGTGTTCGGCTCGAAGGAGGCCAAGGGCGAGAAGAAGAGCGAGTAGCCGGGCTAGGCGCGAGGAGCGTCTGGTGGCGATGGTCCATCTCCCTGTAGAATGAGCGATGGCGGGCTGTCAACTTCGCCCGCCGGTGGCAAAGCGAAAATAATACTGCTATGATATATACTGCTAAGGTTTCGGAGCACATCCACTGGGTGGGCGTGAATGATAGGTCCACCACCTTCTTCGAGCGGGTGTGGCCCCTGGATAACGGCATGGCCTACAACAGCTACGTCATCGTGGACGAGAAGTGCGTGCTGGTGGACACCGTGCATGAGGCCAACACGCTGGAGCTGATTGGCCGGCTGGAGCGGGTGCTCGAGGGGCGTAGCCTGGACTACATCATCATCAACCACATGGAGCCCGACCACAGCGGCGCGCTCCCCATGATTGCGAGCCGCTTCCCGGGCGTGAAGCTCATCGGCAACAAGCTCACCAAGCGGATGGTGGATGAGTACTACCCCGGTGCGGCCGAGTTCATGGAGGTGGCCGACGGCGATGAGCTCGACCTGGGGCACCACAAGCTCAAGTTCGTGCCGATGTGTTCGGGACCTTCGGCGCGCTCGACGGCCAGATATTCGATGACGAGTTCGATGCCTCGGCCTACGAGGATGAGATGCGCCGCTACTACTCGTGCATCGTCGGGAAGTACAGCAAGTTCGCGCAGCGGGCGCTGGCCAAGCTCGATGGCGTGCCGGTGAAGACCATCTGCGCGACGCACGGGCCGATATGGCGGGAAAACCCCGGGTGGGTGATAGGCAAGTACGATGTGTGGAGCCGGCAGGAGGGCGAGGTGGGGGCCACGATTGCGGTCGCGTCGATGTACGGGCATACCCTCGCGCTCGCGGAGTACCTGGCCCGGCAGCTGGTGCTGAACGGCGTGCGGAAAATCAAGTTCTACGACGTTTCCAAGACCGACATGTCGTACATCATCTCCGATGTGTGGCGCTACAAGGGGCTGCTGCTCGGCACGGTGGCCTACAACACCGACATGCACCCCAAGATGGTGGCGCTGTGCCACGAGCTGGAGCTGCTCGGGGTGGCCAACAAGCATCTGGGGCTGTTCGGTGGCTACAGCTGGGGCGGTGGCGGCGTGAAGGGGCTGGAGAAGTTCGCCGCGAATGCGAAGCTGCCCATCGTGGGCGAGCCGGTCGACATGTACGGCGGGGCCGATGCGCCGACGCTGGCCAAGGCCGACGCGCTCGCCAAGGCGCTGGCCGAGAAAATACTCCAGGAGTAGCCGTCCGTCAAAAGGATTTTGCCAGTTCCGCCTAATTGCCTACATTTGGCATACCAACCGCTGGGGGTTGCAGAAAGTTAGGGGACTATGGCCAATCTTTTTTCTAGCGTACGTATTAAGGAGCTACAGGTAGGGGCTGTTGTCAGCGCCCTGCTTGTGGCTCTTCTGCTTTTCGTGCACGCGCCCGTGGCCGCGCAGGATGCCGACGGGGTGGGCGCGGAGGATACCGAGGAGGTGCAGGAGCAGTCGGGCTCCTCGGTGTCGGGTGGGCAGCAGGGCAATGCCAAGATAGAGCGTGCGGCGGACCGGGTCCAGGCCATGCAGCTCCGCCTGGAGGCCTCCAAGCAGATGGTCAGCGAGGGGGAGATTATGCAGGAGGAGGGGGAGAGCCTGTACAAGGCCCAGCGCCGCAATCTCAAGGCCACGCAGAAGGTCTACGAGCATAACCTCAAGGACCTGAGCCGGAAGGCGGACAAGGCCGAGAAGGATGAGCGGCACTACATCCGGGGGCAGATGCGGGAGCTGAAGACGAGCTACCGGCAGCAGCAACGGGAGATAAAGGGCCAGGTGAAGGAGGGGGAGAAGAAGCTCCGGAAGGGGGAGAAGCTCGAGGAGAAGGGGGAGCGGAAGTTCAAGGCCACCAGGAAGAAGCTCAAGAAGGCCAAGCGCCGGGTGGAGGACGTGCGGGAGAAGGTGGAGGAGCGGGCCAAGCAGCGGGCAGAGCGTGCCAAGCGCAAGGAGGAGCGCCTACGGGAGAAGGAGGAGAAGCGGCGCGACCGTGAGGAGCGCAAGCGGGTGCGCCAGGAGGAGCAGCAGGAGCGGGAGCGGCTCCGGGAGGAGGAGGAGCGCAAGCGCGAGGAGCTCCGTGAGGAGAAGGAGCAGCAGCGGAAGCCGCGGCCGGAGGAGCTGCGTCGTGAGGAGATGGCGGCCCGCGAGGAGGTCACGCCGACCGAGGCACCCATCGTGCCGGAGGAGTACAAGGAGGCCAAGGAGGAAGAGGAGGATGAGTACGAGGAGTTCAGGGGGTCTGAGGAGCCCGAGGAGGTGTACATTGGCCTGTAGCGGGGTGGGGGATGGCCGGTTGCGCCCCGCGTGCTGAAAGGGCGACCCGTGGGCCAGCTTCGCGAAAATAGTTTACCTTTGCACCCGGTGCGCATGCACGTACGGTGCGCTCACACATAGCAAAAACAGAGAGTTATGGCATTGTTCACGCTTTTGCAGGTCCAGGTAGAAGGCGCGGTGGAGTCGCCCGCCGCCACGGAGATTAAGCTCAGCCTTTGGAGCATGGCCCTGAAGGGGGGATGGCTCATGCTGCCCCTACTCATCCTCTGGGTGATAGGCCTCTACATCTTCTTCGAGCGTTTCCTCCAGATCCGTAAGGCCTCCCGGGTCGACAAGAACTTCATGAACCAGATCAAGGACTTCATCATGGAGGGGAAGATGGACGCGGCGCGCAATGCCTGCATCACCATGGATACCCCCGTGGCGAACATGATACTCAAGGGGATAGACCGTATCGGTCGGCCGATGCAGGACCTGACCACCGCCGTGGAGAATGTGGGCAACATCGAGGTGGCCAAGCTCGAGAAGGGGCTACCCATGCTGGCCACCATCGCCGGGGGCGCGCCGATGATTGGCTTCCTGGGCACGGTGATAGGTATGATACAGGCCTTCTACGACATGAGCATGGCGGGCAACAACATCGACGTGGGCCTCCTCTCCGGTGGCATCTACACCGCGATGGTCACCACAGTGGCCGGCCTCATAGTCGGGATTATGGCCTACTTCGCGTACAACTACCTCGTGGCGCGGGTTGCCCGTGTCATCTTCTCCATGGAGGCCCACACCATGGAGTTCATGGACCTGCTCAACGAGCCCCTAGCCTAGCCGGAGGTGTATCTATGAAGCTCAAGCGCAATACGAGGGTCGAGCCCGGCTTCCAGATGTCGTCCATGACCGACATCGTGTTCCTCCTGCTCATCTTCTTCATGGTGACCTCCACGCTCATCAGCCCCAACGCCCTCAAGCTCCTGCTGCCCCGCAGCAACAGCCAGACGGCCGCCAAGCCCATCACCACCGTCAGCATCACCGAGGACGGGAAGTACTACGTGGAGCAGACCCCCCTGCAGCTCTCCATGCTCGAGCCCTTCCTCCAGCAGCGGCTCGCCAACGAGGAGGACCCCACCATCTCCCTGCATGCCGACCGGAGCGTGCCCGTGGAGGAGGTCGTCAAGGTCATGAACATCGCCAAGGATAACCACTACAAGCTCATCCTGGCCACCTCACCCCTAGACAAGTAGCGCCCGCTCTGGGCCTGAGGGCCGGGTGCATGTTCCGCAGAACCATTAGCGAGGAAAGGTAAGAGCCTAGTGTCCGCAAAGTACCAGTGGAAAGATACAAGCCCCGAGAACCGGCTGAAGGCGGCGGCCGTCACCCTCGTTGTGCAGCTGCTGCTCCTGCTCTTCCTGCTCCTCTTCGGTTTTGTCACGCCCCTGCCGCTACCCGCCGAGGAGGGCATAGCCGTGAGCTTCGGGAGCGAGGATGCGGGCCTGCGCTCCGCCCCGGCGAGGTCACCCCGGCCGAGGCCAACGCCCCCCCCGCCGCCACCCGTAGAGCGTGCCACACCGGATGTTCCCGAGCAGAATATGACCCAGGATTTCGAGGATGCGCCGGCCGTTGCCCCGCAGCCATCCACTCCCCGTCCGCCCAAGAAGCCCAAGGAGCGTAAGAAGCCCCGGGAGTCCAAGCCCACCCCGCCGACTCCGGCGCCACCCCGCGAGGTGCCGCCTACTCCCCCCACGCCCGCTCCGCCCGAGCGTACGGTGGACCAGGAGAGCCTGTTCCCCGGTGAGGCCAGCAGTGAGCCCACGGTGGCGCAGGGGTCTGGCAGCGGGGGTAGGAGGGGCAATCAGGGTACGCCCGAGGGGCAGGGTCTGGGGGCGAGCAGCGGGCAGGGCGGTGGCTCGGGGACGCAGGGGGTAGGCCGGGGAGCGGGCGGTGGTGGCGTGAGCTTCAACCTCGGCGGGAGGGGGGCGCTCCTCCTGCCCCGGCCGGAGTACAGGTCCCAGCGTAGCGGGAAGGTTATCGTCAAGGTGTGGGTGGATCGCCAGGGGCGGGTAACCCGGGCCGAGGCCGGGGTGGCTGGCAGCACGACCTTTGACCCCGCCCTCCTCCGGGCTGCCGAGCGTGCCGCGCGCGAGTCGCGCTTCGACGTGGACGGTGCCGCCCCCGCCAATCAGATTGGGACTATAGCCTACATCTTCCGTCTGCAGCAGTAGCCGTCAGCATGCCGAAACCCGCGAAGAGGAAGTACTACGTTGTCTGGGCAGGGCATCGGCCCGGCATCTACGAGACCTGGGCGGAGTGCAAGCTTCAGGTGGAGGAGTACACCGGCGCGAAGTTCCGGAGCTTCGAGAGCCGGGAGGAGGCCGAGCGAGCCTTCGACCAGCCCTTCGAGCAGAGCCGTCCCCGCGAGCGGAAGCCAACGGCCGATGTGGGCGCGCCGGTCTACCCGTCCCTCTCGGTCGATGCGGCCTGCAACATGCGCACCGGCCGGATGGAGTACAGGGGGGTCGATACCCGCACGGGCGAGGTCATCTTCTCCCAGGGCCCCTTTGAGGCCACCACCAACAACGTGGGCGAGTTCCTGGCCCTGGTGCACGCCCTTGCCCTGCTCAACAGCGGCGACAACCCCGAGCACAGGCGGATTCCCATCTACTCCGACTCGCGAACCGCCATGGCCTGGGTGCGCCGCCAGCATGCCAACACCACCATGGAGCCGAGCGAGAAGAATGCCTACCTGCGGCAGCTCATCCTGCGGGCGGAGGCCTGGCTACGGGACAACCGCTTCGCCAACCCCATCCTCAAGTGGGACACCCGGAACTGGGGCGAAATTCCCGCCGACTACGGGCGCAAGTGATGGCGATCAACGACCGCGAGAGTAGGACCGCCCGAGGGGCCTCCATCCGCCTATGGTGGCAGCTCCCCCTGCTGCTCGGCGGCCGTCGTGGGGGGGCGGGCCGCGTGTCGCAGACCTACGTCCTCATCGCCATCATCGCCGTGGCCCTCAGCCTCACCGCCATGCTCATCTCCTTCGCCGTCGGCAAGGGCTTCCAGGAGGCCATCCGGCATCGCCTGGTCGGCTTCGTGGGCGATATCCAGATTCTGCGCCTCGACAGCAACAGCAGCTACGAGCAAAAACCCATGTTCAGCACCAGCCTCGAGGCGCAGGATATCAGCGCGATAGAGGGCGTGGAGGGCGTGTCGACCTTTGCCATCAAGCCCGGGATAATCAAGACCAAGGGCGACATGCAGGGCTGCGTGCTCCGCGGGGTCGACGGCCGGCGCGACCTCAGCTTCTTCCGGGAGTTCCTCCTTCGGGGGCATCTCCCCAGCTTCGGCGACAGCGCGACCTCCGCGGAGGTGCTGGTCTCCGAGCGCGTCGCCCTGGCCCTCCACCTCGACACCGGCCAGAGGCTGACCGTCTACTTCGTGGAGCAGCCACCCCGGGTGCGCCAGTTCACCATCGCCGGCATCTACAGCACCAGCTTCAAGGACTTCGACGAGCGCTTCGTCATCGCCGACATGCGCCACGTGCAGCGCCTCAACGGGTGGACCCACGACCAGGTGGGGGGCTACGAGATCCACATCGACGAGCCCGCGCACATCGACCGGGTGTACGCCCAGGTGCAGGACATCGCGGCCTTCCGCCTCCAGCAGGACGGCACCGCCCTCAAGGTGGAGGACATCCGCCAGCAGTACCCCTCCCTCTTCAGCTGGCTCGGCCTTCTGGACATGAACATCCTCATCCTGCTCATCCTCATGGCCGCGGTGGCCTGCGTCAACATGGTCACCGCCATGCTCATCCTCATCCTCGAGCAGACCAAGACCATCGGCCTGCTCAAGTCCATGGGCGCCACCCAGGGCAAGCTCGCGGGCGTCTACCTCATCAAGGCCGCGCGCATACTCCTCTGGGGGCTCGGCGTGGGCAACCTGGTCGCCCTGCTCATCTACCACTCCCAGCGCCAGTGGCATTGGGCCACGCTCAACCCCGCGGAGTACTACGTCGACTACGTGCCCATGCATATATCCCCCGCCGTCTGGGTGGCCATCAACCTCTGCACCATGGCCCTGATTTTGGCCCTGCTGCTGCTCCCGGCCCGCCTCATCGGCCGGGTGAGCCCCAGCGAGACGATAGCCACCAGCTAGCGGGAGGGGGGCCGGATGGCCGCGCGTGCGGGGCCCTTTTTGCCGGCCGGATTTGGTAGTTCCGAACGCTTTGTATACTTTCGCGCTACGATTGGGGAAGGACGGTTGGGGAGTTCTAGGTGAGGTGGGTGAGTGGCTTAAACCAGCAGTTTGCTAAACTGCCGTACCTGGTAACGGGTACCGGGGGTTCGAATCCCCCCCTCACCGCGCAGGGCTACTCGGGGTATAGCGCAGTCCGGTTAGCGCATCTGCTTTGGGAGCAGAGGGTCGCAGGTTCGAATCCTGCTACCCCGACGCGGAGGGGCAAGGGCCACGAAGCCTACGATGCCAGAGGAACAAGGAAGAGGGGGCTTCACCCCGCTATCCGAGTTCCTTTTTTCGTATTCACACGCAACGCAAGTACGCACGATTCGCCAAGACATGAACACCATCAAGCCACTAGCCGCCGCGTTTGCCCTACTGGTCGTCGCCTCCCTCATCCAGCTGGGCTGCGTGCCTGCCCGTGAGCACCGGGCGCTTGACCAGAAGTACGAGCAGCTGAAGGTGCATGCCGACAGCCTCCGCCGGCAGAACGACACCCTCTCCATAGCGGCGCGGGAGGCCCAGAGCCTACAGGCCATCCAGCGCGAGCGGCTCGACTCCCTGCTGGCCGACAGCCTCCGCAGCAGCGCGGAGATACACCGCCTCCAGGAGGCCCTGGTGAACTCCCGCCGCGACTACTACGAGATGCTCGCCATGGAGGAGAGCCTCCTGGACGGCAGCACCCGGGAGGCCGCCCTCATGCTGGAGCAGCTGCAGAAGCTGCAGAAGGAGCTGCAGAAGCGCGAGGATGCCCTCCATGAGGCCTCCCGCACGCTCAACGCCAAGCGCAAGGAGCTGGGGCGGATTGAGCGGCAGCAGCAGGCCGACCGTCGCGCGCTCGACAGCATGAGGACCAACATCGACTCCCTCTCCCGCTCCCTGGCCTCGAGCAACGCCAACGTCACCTCGCTCACCCAGGCCCTGGCCCGCAAGGACTCCCTCTCGCTGGCCCTGCGCGCCAAGGTGGCCGATGCCCTATTCGGCTTCCGCGACAAGGGCCTATCGGTCGAGATGCGCGGCGGGCGGGTCTACGTCAGCATGAGCGAGAAGCTGCTCTTCTCCTCGGGCTCGTACGAGCTCAACCCCGAGGGGGTCAAGGCGCTCCGGCAGATTATCGTCGTCCTGGAGCAGAATCCAGAAATTAACATCAGCGTGGAGGGGCATACCGACGATGTGCCCATGCGCCCCGGCGGCACCCTGCGCGACAACTGGGACCTGAGCGTTCTCCGGGCCACCAGCATCGCCCGCATACTCACGACCGGCACGGCGATCAGCGGGGCGCGCGTCTCGGCCATGGGGCGGAGCCACTACCACCCGCTCAACCCGGCCAAGACCAAGGCGGCGCGCCAAATCAACCGGCGGACGGAAATCATCCTCACCCCCAAGCTCAGCGAGCTGGTCGAGGCGCTCGGCGGGGAGTAGCCGCGCCCGCGCTGGCGGCGGAGCATTCTAAGCATTTGCATAACGGTGGTATGCCGCACCCTGGTCGGCGACAGGGGGGGGCGGCGTATGCGTCCTGTGTGCATGTTAAAGAGGCGGTTCGCGTCCCGTCCGCGGCCAATCGGTGTGCCCAGCGGGGCGTGGCGGGGCGATTATTCCCCCGGTATTTCCCTCGGTAAGTGAAAATGATTAACTTTGCGTCTGGATAGTCCATAACCAACGCAAGCTCTCATGAACGCCCTAAGCACTACTAGCAAGAGGAACTACATACTGATGGGCGGGGTCGCCGCCGTGCTGATTCTGGTTTTCACCCTCGTGGTGGCGAAGTACCGCCAGCATCTGGACGAGGAGGCGCACGGGGTGGATTCGGCGGTGAATTTCCAGCCCTACGTCAGCGCGTACACCTCGGGTACGGTCTCCGCGCAGAGCACTGTGCAGGTGGTGTTTACGCAGGATGTGGCGCCGGAGGGCCGGGTGGGCAAGGATGCGGACGGCGACCTGATGAGCTTCTCGCCCGATGTCGACGGGACGCTAACCTGGGTCAACGCGCGGACGCTGGAGTTCGTGCCGGAGGGGGCGCTGGAGTCGGGCAGGAGCTACCGGGTGCGGGTGGCCATCGAGGACCTCTTCGAGAATGTGCCCGAGGAGGCGGAGGTGCTGGTGTTCACCATCCATACGCTCAAGCAGGGGCTGGGCTTCCGCAACCTGAGCTACTACGCGCGGGTGGAGAAGGGCGCGGGCGGGGGGCAGGAGGTGGTGTCCTATGCGCGCGGGGAGATTCGGACGGCGGATGCCACCACGGTGGAGAAGGTGAAGGAGGGGCTGATGGCCGACCTGGACGGTAGGGAGCTGAGCCCGGAGGTGGAGAGCGCCGGGGGCGACCGGGAGTACCGTTTCAGCGTGCGGCTGCCGGGGGAGGGGGATCAGGTGAACGTGAAGTTCCGGGGCAAGGTGCTGGGGCTGGACGACGACCCGTGGGATGTGCTGCACATGCCGAACACCAAGGAGTTTAGCCTCGTGGCGCACACGAAGCGGGGGGGGAAGCCGCAGTGCATCATCCTGCAGTTCTCGCAGCCCCTCAGCACGAAGAAGGACTTCAGCGGCTTGGTGCATGGGCGCAACGTCGCGGACCCGCGCATCGAGGTGGACGGGAACCTCCTGAAGGTGTACCCGACCGAGCAGCTCAAGGGGGAGTGGCGCTTCACGGTGGAGAGGTCCATAGAGAGCTACCGGGGGGAGCGCCTGAAGGAGTCGAGGGAGGTGTCGGTGAACTTCTCGATGGACAAGCCGCGGGTGGAGTTCGTGCAGTCGGGGGCCATTCTGCCGACGACCGGGGCGGTGCAGCTGCCCATCCGCACGTCCCTGCTGCGGGGCGTGGACGTGTACGTGTACGAGATCTTCGAGTCGAACATCCCGCAGTACTTCCAGACCTCGACCTACCGCTGGGGCGAGGAGCTGCACCGCGTGGGGCGGCTGGTGCGCAGGAAGACGGTGATGCTGAGCGAGGCGCAGCAGGGGGAGAGCGGGGTGTACGTCCTGGACCTGACGAGCATCGTGGAGCCCCAGCTGGGGGCGATATACCGTATCGGCCTGGGCATGCGGCGCGAGCTGGCCGTGCTGCCCTGCGATGAGGGTAAGGATGGGCCGGTGACCGATGTGGCCGACCTGGAGGACCATACGGGGGAGGAGAGGGACTACGAGCGCGCGGGGTACAACTGGTCGGAGCGGGAGGACCCCTGCAAGCCCTCCTACTACATGGAGCAGGGCGTGGTGTGGAACATGCTGCACGTGACCAACCTGGGCCTCATCGCGAAGCGTACCCCCGCCGGGGAGGTCATGGCCTTCAGCACGAACCTCACGGACTCGAAGCCCATCTCGGGCGTGAAGGTGCGGCTGCTGGACTACCAGCTGCAGCCCATCGGCGAGGGGGAGACCGACTCGAAGGGCGCATGCTCCTTCGCGCCGCGGAAGGACCAGCAGCCCTTCCTCCTGATAGCCAGCGAGGGCGCGCAGCGGGCCTACCTGAACGTGCGGGGCGGGGGCGACCTCTCCTTCTCGACCTTCGATGTGGGCGGGGTGGAGGTGCAGAAGGGCCTGCAGGGCTACTTCTACGGCGAGCGGGACGTGTGGCGCCCGGGCGATACCCTGCACCTGGGCTTCATGCTGGCCGACCGCGACGGGGTGCTACCCGAGCAGCACCCCGTGGTGTTCACGCTGACCAACTCGCGGGGCCAGGAGATTGACCGTATGGTCACCCCGCTCCATCGCTCGAACCTCTACACCTACACCCCGGCGGTGGCCTTCGAGATGCCCACGGGGATGTACACCGTGCGGGCGAGCATCGGGAACGCGGTGTTCTCCAAGTCGCTGCGGATAGAGACGGTGAAGCCGAACCGCCTGAAGGTGGGGCTCAGCCTGCCGAAGGGGGGGCTGGAGGCCGGGACGAAGAGCCCGGTGACGCTCGAGAGCGCATGGCTGCACGGGGCACCGGCACGCCGCCTGAAGTACGAGGGGCGGGTGCGCTTTGTCCGTCGGCCCGACCCCTTCGAGGGCTTCGAGGGCTACGTTTTCACCAGCCAGGAGAGCGACTTCCGCAGCTGGGAGGATGAGGCCTTCAGCGGGCGGCTGAGCGTGGCGGGGCTGGCGGATGTGCAGATGAAGTACAGCGAGCCAAAGAACGCCCCCGGCATGCTGACGGCCGTGTTCACCACGAAGGTGTTCGAGGAGGGCGGGGGCTTCAGCATTAGCAGCGCGAGCACGGCCTACTCGCCCTTCAGCTCCTACGTGGGGCTCAAGGCACCCGCGTCGGACAGCTACTACCTGGAGACCGACCGGGAGCAGGAGTTCCGCCTGGTGAGCCTCTCGCGCCGGGGCAAGCGGCAGGGGGGGCGGCGGCTGGACGTGACGGTCTACAAGCTCCGCTGGGAGTGGTGGTGGGAGCACGATGACGGCAGCCTGGCCTCGTACATCAACTCGACCTCGGCCGAGATGGTCTACCACGATGGCGGCGTGGTGACCAACGGCCAGGGCGAGGCCTCGGTCGGCATCCGCATCGACTACCCGGCCTGGGGGCGCTACCTGGTGCGCGTGCGGGATACCGAGAGCGGGCACGTGGCCTCGCAGATTATGTACTGGGACTGGCCGGCCTCGCGGGAGCGCGGGGCGAGCCGCATGGGCTCGGAGTCGACCGTGCTTAGCTTCACGGCCGACAAGGAGGCGTACGCCGTGGGGGAGGAGGCGAGCATCAGCGTGCCGACTCCGGCCGGTGGCCAGCTGCTCGTGTCGGTGGAGAACGGCAGCTCGGTGCTGCAGACCTTCTGGCGGGAGGCCAAGGGGAAGACGACCCAGCTCAAGCTGAAGATCACCGAGGGGATGGCACCGAACGTGTACGTGACCATCCTGCTGCTGCAGCCCTACGGGCAGAGCTCCAACGACCTCCCGCTGCGGCTCTACGGCACTATCCCCCTGATGGTGGTGGATAAGGAGACGTACCTCTCGCCGGTAATCGATGCGCCCGGGGAGGTGCGCCCCGGGCGCAATGTGCAGATAGCGGTGTCGGAGGAGCAGGGGCGGCCCATGAGCTTCACCCTGGCGGTGGTGGACCGCGGGCTGCTGGACCTGACGGGCTTCCGCACGCCGAATCCGTGGGATTTCTTCTACTCCCGTCAGGCGCTGGGGGTGGCGACCATCGATGCCTACGACCAGGTGATTGGCGCGTACGCCGGCAGCATCAACGGGGTGCTGCGCGTGGGCGGTGGCCTGGCCGCCATGGAGGCCGGGGGCGGGGCGCCGAACCCGCTGGCCACCCGCTTCACGCCCCTGGTGAAGTTCTTCGGCCCCTACCATCTCAAGTCGCGGGGCAAGCAGAAGGTGGAGTTCCGCATGCCGGAGTACATCGGCGCGGCCCGCATCATGGTGGTGGCCGAGGAGGGACGCTCCTACGGCTCGGCCGAGCGGGAGATGCTGGTGCGCAGCCCCCTGATGGTGCAGACGACCCTGCCGCGCGTGCTGGGCATCAACGAGGAGGTGAAGCTCCCGGTGACGCTCTTCGCGATGTCGGAGGGGGTGAGGAAGGTGATGGTCCGCGTGGAGACCAACGACCTGCTGAAGCTCGATGACCTGACTGGCGGCGGGGTGGCGCACTTCAAGAGGGTGGGCGACAAGACCCTGCTGTTCGGCATGCGGACCACGGGGAAGACCGGCATCGCGCGGGTGCACGTGATGGCGACCTCCGGCAAGGAGAAAGCCGAGACGACGGTGGAGGTGGAGGTGCGCAATCCGTACCCCTCGATTACGCGGATGGTGAGCGCGAGCGCGAAGGCGGGCCAGACGGTCAAAGCGCCCGCCTTCAGCGGGGACGAGTTGGGGAGCGCGAGCTACACCCTGGAGCTCTCGTCGCTGCCATCCTTCGGCCTGAAGGACCGCCTCGACTACATGAACAGCTATCCGTTCACCTGCCTGGAGCAGCTGGCGACCAAGGCCACGGTGCGGATGCTGTACCCCCTGCTGGCGGAGGTGTCGAAGGAGGAGAGGGACCGCCTGGCCGGGCAGGTGCAGGAGTTCGTCAACACGGTGCGTGACTACCAGGTGCCCAGCGGTGGCTTCGCCTTCTTCCAGAACTACTCGCACCCGAGCAACTGGCTGTCGTCGTACATGGCGAACTTCCTGGTGCGCGCCGAGAGCCTGGGCTACCAGGTGCCGCACTCGGTGCTCGAGCAGCTGAAGAAGTACCAGCGCAGCGAGGCGAATGCGTGGACGGTGGCCAAGTCGCATGACAATTCCGCGCTCAATCAGGCCTACCGTCTGCTGAGCCTGGCGCATCTGGGGAATGCGCAGCTGGGGGCGATGAACCGTCTGCGCGAGGTGAAGAGCCTGTCCCCCTCGGCGCGGATTGCGCTGGCGGGTGCGTACGCCGTCGCGGGCAATGGCAAGGTGGCCAAGGCGCTGCTCAGCAACCCGTCGAAGGCCTCGGTGAAGGAGGAGCAGCCCTACGACTGCTACGGCTCGACCCTCCGCGACATGGCCCTGGAGCTGGAGTCGCTCACGCTGGTGGGCGAGCACGGCAAGGCGGCCACGCTAATCCAGGCGCTGAGTGCCCGCTTCATGCAGGAGAGCTGGCTCTCGACGCAGGAGATCGGGGCGACCTTCCTCGCGGTGGCCCGCTTCGCCAAGGCGACGAACACGGCCAAGAACGGCGTGAAGGGCGAGCTGCTGGTCAATGGGCGGCGCGAACGCGTGGAGACCAGGGGCAACTCCCTGAGCCGGGTCCTCAGCAGGGGGCGGCGCCCGGAGGTGAGCTTCAGCAATACCTCCTCCGGCTCGGTGTTCATGACCCTCTCGGAGACGGGCAAGCCGAAGTCGCGCCGGGTGGAGGCCACCTCCAACAACCTCTCCATCCAGGTGACCTACGCGGATCTGGATGGCACCATCATCAAGCCCTCGCTGCTGGGGATGGGCACCGAGTTCCTGGTCCAGGTGCGGGTGCATAATCCCGGCATGGCCGGCAAGCTACGCCAGCTCGCGCTGAACTACACCCTGCCGGCGGGCTGGGAGGTACGCCCCGACGCGGGCGACTACAACGGGAAGTTCGTCTCCAGCCCGAGCTTCTTCCAGGACTTCCGCGACGACCGCGTGCTGACCTACTTCGAGCTCAACCCGGGGGAGACGCGCGAGTACTACTTCACGCTCAGCGCGAGCTACGAGGGTAAGTTCGCCCAGCCCCCGGTGGTCTGCTCGGCCCTCTACCAGGCGGGCGTG
This sequence comes from Bacteroidia bacterium, assembly GCA_002749065.1. Classification (GTDB taxonomy): domain Bacteria; phylum Bacteroidota; class Bacteroidia; order Bacteroidales; family CAJPTX01; genus Bacteroides_D. The sequence continues at coordinate 32,845 of PDTX01000001.1, forward strand.
AGCGCCTCTACGGCCGGCTCCACGGTGGTGGTGGGGCATTAAGCCCTTTGCGGGCCGGGCCGGGCATTCTCCCCCTGGGTTTCCGTCCCCCGGTGGGCTTCGCCAACCCTTTACGGGGGATATTTGGGGGAGTGGGGTCGCATTCTTAGTGCTAGTTGTCGGAAAAGGATTACCTTTGCGGCTGCGGTACGGGTTTGCCGCAGGGTTATTCTAATAACAATAGTATAGATGGCTGTAAAGATCAGATTGAGTCGACACGGGCGTAAGAATCGTCCCTTCTACCACATTGTAATAGCGGACAGCCGCGCGCCGCGCGATGGTCGCTTCATCGAGCGTATCGGTTCGTACAACCCGATGACGGACCCGGCGACCATCGACCTTGACGTGGACAAGGCGCTGGACTGGCTCCGCAAGGGTGCTCAGCCCACGCTGACGGTGCGTAACATCCTTTCCTACAAGGGTGTTTACCTGAAGAAGCACCTGATGCTCGGTGTGGCCAAGGGGGCCTTCGATGAGGCGGAGGCTGAGCGTCGCTTCGTGGCCTGGCTGGAGGAGAAGCAGGCCAAGATAGACGCGAAGGTGCAGGGGCTGAAGTCGAGCAAGGAGGAGAAGGAGCGTGCCCGCCTGGAGGCTGAGGCCAAGATTAACGCGGAGCGTGCCGAGGCGGTGGCCAAGAAGCAGGCCGAGGAGCTGGCGGCCAAGGCGGCGGCGGAGGCACCCGCTGCAGAGGCACCCGCCGAGGAGGAAGCACCTGCTGCTGAGGCCGAGGCTCCGGCAGCGGATGCACCCGTGGGCGATGCACCGGCGGCCGATGCACCGGTGGCTGAGGCCTAGCGTATCGCCACGACAGGTTTTTGCCATATGGGTGGTCCGAATAGGGCGATAGGGCTTGCGGACCTGCTCCACGTTGGGCGGCTGGGTAAGCCTCATGGTATCAAGGGAGGGGTCGTGCTACGGTGGCACGCCCCCTTCTCTTTTGAGAGCTTCGTGGTGGTGGATGAGCGTCCGTACCTGTTCCTGGTGTCGGACGGTTTGCCGGTGCCTTACCGCCTGTCCGCGCTGGATGAGACGGGGCGGGGGGTGACGGTGGCCCATTTCGAGGGGCTGCTCACCCCGAGCCAGGTGGAGGCCCTGGTCGGGCGTGAAGTGTACGTGCATGGCGAGGCGGTGGATATGGAGGTGGCGGAGTACGTGCAGCCCGATTCGCTTGAGGCGCTGGTCGGGGTTGAGCTCCGCGACCAGCACAACGCGCTGGTGGGCACCATCGTGGATGTGGCCGACTACTCGATGAACATCGTGATGACGGTGGAGCGGGGGGATGGCCGCGAGGTGCTCGTGCCGCTGAGCGAGGAGCTGGTGGTGGCCCTGCCCGATGAGGGGCACCGCTGCCTACAGGTGGAGATTCCGGAGGGCTTGCTGGAGGTGGAGTAGCCCTCTTCCCGTCCCGATTTTAATCCTACAGCCCCGTGTGGCCCGACAGGCGCGCCCGGGGCCTTGCCAGTTCCCCTTTCTGGCTCGTGCCTGCTCGCTGGGCGTGCGTTCCCGCTGGGCAGCGTGGGTGGGGGTATTACGTTGGAAAAAGTGTATCTTTGCGCTAAATACGCGTGTTTGTGAAGAAGATAGCGATAGTACTCCTGCTGGTGGTGGCGTGCCTCGGCCTTGCGGTGCTGCTCGCGCCGAAGCTGCGTATGGCCGCGGTGGAGGACGATGTGGCGCTGCGCGTGATGCCCCGTGAGAACATAGCCCTGCTGCTGCGCGTGAACGATTGGCAGGACCTACAGGGCCAGCTCGCGGCCTCCGAGTCGCTGTGGCAGGAGTTCTCCTCTGGGGGCTGGGCCGAGCGGATGCAGAACGTTGTGTGCATGGTGGACTCCCTCGTCTCGCGGGGCACGCAGCTGGGCCAAGCCGTAGAGCGCGGCGAGCTGTACGTGAGCTACCACCGGGTCGACCGTGGGGGCTGGCAGCTGGCCCCGCTCCTGACCTTCAGCCCTGGGGGCACCCCGGTCTCGCTATCGGACCTGGCGGAGGTGCTCTTCCCCGGCCAGACGGGCGAGCCCTCGAAGGGCAACCTCTCCTACACCACGTACAGCTACGCCCTGAAGGAGGGCAATCTTCCCGTCCATGTGGCGGCGCGTGGCGGCGTGCTGCTACTCTCCTCCGACCACCTGCTGCTCGAGCAGGCCCTACGCCAGCCCACCGAGCAGGGCACCCTGGTGGACAGCCCGGACTTCATGGACATCCTCTCCGCCGCGAGCCGGAGTGAGTCGCTCAACCTCTTCGTGAACCTCCCGTACGTCCTCGGGATGGCGGAAGGCTCATTCCGTGAGCCCTGGCGGACCACCCTCCGCGCCCTGGCCAAGGCGAGCAACCCTTGGTGTGGCTGGTGCGCCATCGACCTGACGGCCAGCGGCCGTGTCCTCGCGGTCAACGGCCTCTCACGGCTGCACGATAGCATCCCCCAGACCTCGAACCGCCTGCTCGGCGTGAGCACCCAGCCGGTGGAGATAGCCGAGAGCATCCCGGCGCGCGTCCCCTTCTTCATTCGCTGGGGTGCCACCGAGCCGGCGCATCTCTCCGGGCTTATCGGTGGCTCGGAGGGGAAGGGGGATGAGCAGCTCGGCAAGCTCGGGGCGCAGGAGCTCGCGCTGGCCTTCATGCCGCGCGAGGAGGCCTGGGTGCTGCTCCTCGGGGGTGAGGAGATCGCCCAAGGGGTGAGGTACCTCAGGGAGAAGTCCAAGCCTGTGGGGGCGCAGCGGGAGGTCTACCAGTTCTCTGAGCCCGATTTCTTCCGCCAGCTCTCCGACGTGTTCCCGGCTGGGCTCGCGCGCCACTACACGGTGGTGGGCCCCAGCATCGCCTTCAGCGCCGATGTCGCCGCACTCAGGGGCGTTCGCGAGGCCGTGGAGGGCGGCCTGGTGATGGCCAAGAGCTCCCGCTGGGGTCAGCTCCGCAAGGAGATGCAGACCGATTGCAACCTGATGGTCTACACGAACCTGCGGGCCTTTCGCCAGTGGATGCCGGGCCTCCTCTCGGACTCCTCCCTGGCCCGGCTCGAGCAGGGCGAGCCCTTCAAGCAGCTCATCGGCGGCGTGCTGCAGGTCTCGGCCGCGAGCAACATCGCCTTCTACAGCGCCTTCGTCGCCAAGGGCTCGGCCGAGGCGGTGCCCTCCGAGACCGAGTGGGAGTCGAAGCTGGACGCGCCCCTGGCGGCCGGGCCGTGGGTCCTCCCCACGCACAGGAAGGAGCGGAAGGTCATCCTGGCCGTGGATACGGCGCGCGCCCTCTACATGCTGAACCCCCGGGGCGTTCGGCGCTGGAAGCGCCAGCTCTCCGGGCCGGTGCTGGGCGCGCCGCTCACCGTGGACCTTTTCCGTAACGGCTACATACAGTACCTCTTCACGATGCCCGATGAGGTGCTGGCCATCGACTACAACGGCAACCCCGTGCGCTCGCGCATGCACCTGCGCCCCGGGGTGGTCTCCACCGCGCCGATGGTGGGCTTTGCCTACCCCGAGGTGGAGGGCCCGGAGGGGCAGCGCTACCTGCTGATGGGGGCCGACCGCCAGCTACGGATGTACGATGCGGAGGGGAGCCAGAAGACGGGATTTGACCCCCCGCGGCTGGAGACGGAGACCCGCCGTAGGCCCATCTGGATGCAGCATGCATTCAAGGACTACATCGTGGTGGCCGACTCGCTGCGCACGTACCTCCTGCAGCGCAACGGCAAGGAGCGGTGGCAGCCCGAGGTGCAGGAACCGGTCTGGTCGCACTCGGAGATAGGCCTGGAGGGGCGGCAGCCGGGCAACGTGCGGCTCGTGGATAGCCTCCTGTACGTCAGCGGGAAGCAGGAGCTCGTGACGGTGGACCTGGCCACGCACGCGGTGACAACCGTCCCGATGAAGGCGCTGACGGATGCGGTGCGCGTCCTCTTCGCGGATTTGAACTCGGACAGAAATCTGGACCTGCTGGTGGTCAAGCGACGGAGCGTGGCGGCCGTGAGCCAGAGCGGCAAGGTGCTGTGGGTGAAGGATTTCTCCACGGAGATTTCCCCCGATGTGCAGCTCTACACCGGCCCCCTGCGTGTGGGGGTGGTCGAGCTCGGGAAGCCCTTGGTGCATCTGCTGGACCGCGGGGGGCAGGAGAGCCGCGGCTTCCCGAGGGTGGGTAGCTCGCCGGTGTCGCTGGGGTGGGGCAGCGCCTCGACCTGCGCCGTGGGGCTGCCGGGCGACTACATCGTTGGCTACGATGCGCAGTAGGTATGCGCATGGAAAAATGGAATGGCTATGAAAAAGGACATGACGGTTCACGAGAAGCTGGTGCAGGCGGTGCTCCGGGAGGGGAAGTCGCTCAGGCGGGCGGAGCGCAAAAAGGCGAGCGAGGAGTATGATGCCAGCTACGTGCAGGAGAAGATACGGAAGTACCGCAAGGGGCTTTACGTATCCCGCTTGGTGCATTTGCTGCTGTACACAACCGCCAGCGCGGGGGTCGTGTTCGTGCTGTACTATGAGAGCATCCCGGAGGGGTATGTCCTCTGGGTCAAGATTTTGATGTGCATCCTGCTCCTGGTCTGCATCCTGGGCGCGCCGTCCATCATGACGAACCACGGGCGCAACGGCAGCGTGCTGCGCATCCTCCGCTACGTGCAGGAGGATTACCGGCAGGAGTTCAGCGCGCAGCAGGCGGCCACGTCGGCGGCCTTCGAGCCGGAGCCCGCACCGGCGGCCCGCGAGCCTGAGGTTGCCCCGTCGGACGGAGGGCCGCTTGAGGCGTAGCCAGTGCCTGGAGGCCCCGCAGCGGGACCTACTCCGCTTCTGGCTGCGGGCGCACTCCCGCGCGGGGCATGGGGTGCATTCGCCCCTGCTCTACGGTTTTTGCCGCGCGCTTTTTTGCCGCGCGACGCGGGGTCTCCGCCCGCAGGAGAGTGCCCGGCTGGCTGTTCGCCTCCTGCGGGAGGGGGGGGGGCGGGATGTCCGCCTCTACCACGGGCATCATGCGGATGGACGGCTCTGGGATGAGTGGTGTGGCCTGAATGCGGACGGGGGCTGGGTGACGGTGGACCTGTACGTCTACGGCCTGGCTTTCCGCCGCGAGCAGATACCCCCGCACCACCTGCTGCTGCGCCCGCCGCTGCGCTGGTTGCTGCGGTGAGCATGTGTTTTTGTACTTTTGGCTGGCTATTCGCTGTTCGTATGGTAGTAAGAGGTGTATGCGCTTTCAGTTGCTAGGTAGGGACCCGGGGTCGAACGCCCGCTCGGGCTTGCTGCATACGCCGCACGGCCAGGTGCGCACGCCAATCTTCATGCCGGTGGGCACGCTCGGCGGGGTGAAGGCCGTGCTGCACGAGTCGCTCCGTAGCCACAGCTCGGCGCGGATAGTCCTGGGGAATACCTACCACCTCTTCCTGCGGCCCGGCCTACGGGTGCTGCGCGATGCGGGGGGCCTGCACCGCTTCTCGACTTGGTCCGGCCCGATGCTGACCGACTCGGGCGGCTTTCAGGTCTTCAGCCTCTCCCACCGTCGTAGGCTCTCGGAGCTCGGCGCGCAGTTCCGCTCGCACGTGGACGGCACGCCGCGGACCTTCACCCCGGAGCGCGTCATCAACATCGAGCGGATTATCGGGGCGGACATCATCATGCCGCTGGACGAGTGCCCGCCGGGCGACGCGCCGCATGCCTACGCCTCCGAGTCGCTGGACCTGACCCTCCGCTGGTACGCCAGGGCGCACCGCCAGCTGGCCCGCACGGCCCCGCTCTACGGCTACGAGCAGGCCCTCTTCCCGATAGTGCAGGGCGCGGCGCACCTCGACCTCCGGAGCAAGTCGGCCGAGGTGCTGGCCGCCTACGACGCGCCGGGCTACGCGATCGGCGGCCTGGCCGTGGGCGAGCCCACCGAGGTGATGTACAGCGTGCTGGAGCATCTGCACCCCCTCCTGCCCAGCGACAGGCCCCGCTACCTGATGGGGGTCGGCACGCCGGCCAACCTCCTCGAGGCCATAGCCCGGGGGGTGGACATGTTTGACTGCGTGATGCCGACGCGCAACGCCCGCAACGGGGTGCTATTCACCCACGAGGGCATACTGAACATGCGCAACCTGAAGTGGCGGCACGACCACGGCCCGCTGGACCCCACCGCCCCCCCGGGCCCCAGCCGCGACTACAGCCGGGCATACCTGCGGCACCTGTTCGTGTCGAACGAGCAGCTCGCCGGCCAAATCGCCTCGGTGCACAACCTCTCCTTCTACCTCCGCCTGATGGAGCAGGCCCGGGAGCACATCGCCGCGGGCACCTTCAGCCAGTGGAAGCAGCAGCTGCTCCCGAAAATATCGCGCAAGCTATGAGGTCGCTCAAGCCCACCTTGCTGGACTGGTACATCATCCGCAAGTTCATCGGAACCTACTTCTTCGCCATCTCGCTCATCCTGGCCGTGTGCGTGGTCTTCGACTTCGCCGAGAAGGTGGACGACTTCATGGAGACCCACGCCCCCGTGCGGGCCATCATCGTGGACTACTACCTCAACTTCATCCCCTACTTCGGCAACCTCTTCTCCTCGCTCTTCGTCTTCGTGACGGTCATCTTCATCACCTCCAAGATGGCCAACCAGAGCGAGATCATCGCCATCTTCAGCTCCGGGGTCAGCTTCAACCGCCTCCTCTACCCCTACTTCATCTCCTCGCTGGCCATCTTCCTGCTCTCGGTCGCGCTCTCCAACTTCGTCATACCCCCGGCCAACAGCACCCGCGTGCAGTTCGAGAACACCTACGTGTCGCGCCCCAACTACAAGGACCAAGAAGATGTGCACAAGCAGGTGCGCCCGGGCATCTTCGTCTACATCCAGAGCTACAACCCCAATACCCAGACCGCCCACAAGGTATCGCTAGAGCACTTCGAGGGGAAGGAGCTCCTCTCGAAAACCCGGGCCGATATGGTCTACTGGGACTCGCTGGCGGGCAAGTGGCGCATGACCCAGTACTACACCCGCCACTACCGCCCCGGGCGGCCCGACAGCCTGGTGAGCGGGGAGAGCCTCGACACGGTCCTTTACCTCCTGCCCAAGGACCTCGCCCGCACCGACAAGGACGTGCAGACCATGGACCTCTGGACGCTCAACCGCTACATCGAGGAGCAGGAGCTGCAGGGGGCGGCCGACATCAACGAGTCCTACCTGGAGAAGTACGGCCGCGTGGCCACGCCCTTCTCCACCTTCATCCTCACGCTCATCGGCGTGGCGGTGTCCTCGCGCAAGGTGCGCGGCGGCATGGGGAAGAACCTGGGCTTCGGCCTGGGGCTGAGCTTCACCTATATCCTCCTGCAGCGCTTCGCCACCATGTTCTCCCTGCTGGGCGGCCTGCCCCCCCTGCTGGCGGTGTGGATACCGAACTTCATCTTCGCCGGGGTGGCGGTGTACATCTACCGGCGGGCGCCGAAGTAGGGGCGCGCACCGGGCGGCCTGAGCTGCAAGAATAGGGAATGATGAAAAGCCCCAGCCTCCTCATAACCACCCTCCTGGTATCCCTCACCCTCACCTCCTGCGGCCTATTCCGATTCCGGCATGCGCCCCGGCCCACCCCCACCAACCTACGGTCGCTGGAGCTACACTTCGTGAGCTACGACGGGGAGGGCTCGAGCTACACCATCCGCACCGACCGCATGCAGGGCTACCGCAGCTTCAGCAAGAGCACCACGGTGCGCATCCCGGTTCAACCTGTGGGCGACACGCTCCGCGTCCTCATGCCCTGGGGCCATGAGCTGGTGAAGGAGGCCATACCCCCCGACGCGAGCGGCGTGGTGCTCCTGGTGGACCCCATGTGCGAGCAGCTGGCCTTCGTGCGCCCGGGCGATGATGCCGAGGTGGTCTACGCGAGGGCATCAGAATTGCTGGAGGCGAAGCCCATGATGGTGCAGCATTTCCCCCGCGTGGAGGGCTGCACGGAGGTCGAGGGCAATGAGCAGCAGTTCGACTGCTTTCAGCGCGTGGTGGTGCGGATTTTCAGCCAGAACTTCATGCACCCAAGCTGGGATCAGACCGAGGAGAGGGTGCGGCTGCTCGTCCACCTGAGGGTCGACAGCGAGGGGCAGCACCATCTGGAGTCAATCGACGGTGCGACCTTCCCGGGGCTTGAGGAGGAGGTGCGGCGCGTGCTGACGCTCATCCCCCCGACCCTACCGGGCAGGCACCGGGGGCGAGCCGTACCCGTGCAGTACAACCTGCCGCTGGTGCTCGACCCCCAGTAGTCCAGCCCCTTCCGCTTACGCCCCGTCCCCGCTGTTCATCCCGTCGGCATGCCGCAGGTATATGTCGATGTCCTTGTCGCCCCGGCCCGAGAGCGTGACGACGACTACGTCCTCCGGCGCGAAGGTCAGCTGGTCCAGCGCGGCGATGGCGTGCGCCGACTCCAGGGCGGGCAGTATGCCCTCCGTCCGGTTCAGCCGCAGGGCCGCCGCTATGGCCTCCTCGTCGGTCACGGCCACCACCTCCGCCCGCCCCTGCTCCACCAGCGAGGCCATCTGCGGGCCCGACCCCGGGTAGTCCAGCCCGGCCGACACGGAGTGCGCCTCGCGGACCTCCCCCTTGCCGTCCAGCAGCACCAGCGTCCGGCTGCCGTGCAGCACGTACTCCTGCCCCAGGCTCAGCGAGGCGGCGGTGGCATCGCTCCTTGTCCCCAGCCCGGCGGCCTCCGCCAGCACCAGGCGCACCTGCGGCGTATCGATGAAGTGGTAGAAGCTCCCGGCCGCGTTGCTCCCACCGCCGATGCAGGCCACCACGTGGGTGGGCAGCCCGCTCTCCCCCTGCTCGACCAGCTGCTGCTGCAGCTCCTGGCTGATGACCGACTGCAGGCGCGCCACGATGTCGGGGTAGGGGTGTGGCCCCACGGCCGAGCCCACGATGTAGAAGCAGTCCTCCGGGGCCTGGCACCACGCGGCCAGCGCGGCCTCCACCGCCGCCGAGAGGGTCGCCCCGTCCGTCGGGGCCGGGAGGACCTCGGCCCCCAGCAGCCGCATCTTCTCCACGTTCAGGTGCTGCCGCTCCATGTCCAGCGCGCCCATGTACACTGTGCAGGGCATGCCGAAGAGCGCGCACACCGTGGCCGTGGCCACACCGTGCTGCCCGGCCCCCGTCTCGGCGATTACCCGCCTCTTGCCCATGGCCCGGGCCAGCAGCACCTGCCCCAGGGCGTTGTTGATTTTGTGCGCCCCCGTGTGGTTCAGCTCCTCCCGCTTGAGGTAGACCCGGCAGCCGTGGCGCGCGCTCAGTGAGCGACATCGGTACAGCGGCGAGGGGCGGCCCACGTAGTCGCGCAGCAGCGCGCGGTACTCCCGCTGGAAGCCCGGGCTGTCGATTATCTCAACGTAGCGGCTGGCGAGCTCCCCGATGCTCCCCTCCAGCGTGGCCGGGACGTACGCCCCGCCGAAACGGCCGTAGAACCCCGCCTCGTTCACGTGCAAATTCATATTCATCTTCATGGCTGCGGATTGTGATGCGGTTGCCCGCGGTGTTGATATTCTCCTTGTTCCTTGATTAGTCCTGTGCGCATTGCGCGCCCTCCGGGCATAGAAAAAGGCGACTTGCCGTAAGCTCGACAAGCCGCCCGTATCCTAATATTCTGGGGATGATGCGTAGACTGGCTCAGCTCACGACCTTGCAGTGCGAGCTACGCCACCAACCGAGATGCAGATTCCGACGCTTTCCCATTGTAAAACCAACCTACGTGTTCCTATCCGCAGCGAAGGTATGCATACTTTCCGAGATGGCAAAACGTACGGCGGGGTAAATCGACTAGCCATTCTCCTAGGCCAGACGGAGGAGCTTGTAGGCCAGCTTGCAGTCCTGCTCGGCCTCCTGCACCAGGGCGATGGCGCGGGGCACCTCCTCCAGCATCGGGGCGAAGTCCTGGTAGTCGAAGTGGAGGCAGAGCACCCGCCGCGTGGCGAGCTGGATGTAGAGCCGCCCGGGCCACTTGTACCATGGTTGCAGCAGGGCTAGGGCCCACTCGTGGGGTATTCCCTTCATGAGCCTGCGTATCGTCGCCTCGAGGTCGTGCCTTCCCTGCCGCTTCGCCTCGTGCCGCGCGAGGGCCTGCTGCCACACCTGCTGGTAGGCCTCGGCGTGGCGCTCGTAGAAGGGGACGAGCGACACGAGCAGCTTGAGCCACTGCGCCATGGGGGGAGCGCCACCCACCCTGTGGAAGTAGTAGTGGGTCTCGGAGAAGTGCAAATCCAGCGCGCTCTTTCGTATGTGGAGGAGGTGCTGCTTGTCGTGCCGGTCGTCGTACCATACCTCCACCCCCCAGAGCTCGCTGCCGGGCTCGTCCATCCAGCTGGGCTCCATCCGCAGGCCGGGGATTTTGGTCTCGAGCAGCTCGGGCAGCAGGGCGCTTGCGTCCTCGCCGTGCGTCTCGGTGAAGAAGGCGTTGGGGTCGAACCATTCGGGTACGAGGGGGGCCCAGAACTCATCGCGGATTTCGTACATGCCGGGCTGGTCCGGGAAGGGTTCGCGCTCCATCCCGCCCCAGCGTAGCCCCTCGCGGTCGATGCTGGAGTCCACGACTAGGTACAGGGGGGCCTCCTCGGCCAGCTGCTGGACGCGGGTGAGGGTCGGCAGTATCTCGCCCATGCGGCGGAGGAAGGTCTTGTAGGGTAGGCTCAGCTCCACGATGTGGTCCTCGCCGAGCTCGACGCGCAGCATCAGGCCCTTGGCCCCCTCCTGGAGGTGGTATTGGTAGCCCTGCTCTTGCATGAGGTTCTGCACCAGGAGGGTGATGTTGCCCTCGGCCACGGACTTGACCTTCTGGTCCTTCACGCGCCTGTCCTCCTTGGCGATGATGGTGGGTAGCTGGGCCGCGCAGAGCTGGCTGAAGCGGCTGAGGATGATGCGGGCATCCTCGATGAGGGCCTCGGCGGTGGTGTCCACCGGTTTTTTCCTATGCCAGAAGGTGCGCCAGCGGGGGTTGGCCAGGGCGGCGTGGAGCTGGCCGCGCTCGAGGCTCAGGACCCACTGCCCGTTGAGGTGGTAGGCTATCTCGATGACCAGGCCCGCCGGGGTGCGCTTGACCTCCTTGGTCATGTCGGGGCAGTCCCAGGAGGCAATCTCGTGGAGGGCCAGCTCCATGGGTTGGAGGTCGTGGTGGTGGCGGGTGAGTTCGCCCGTGAGCGCGAGGCCCTCGTAGAGCGGGCGGTTGAGCCGCTGCCACTGCCGTAGGGTCTGCTCGCTGGCCCGGCTCACCATGGCCGGGGTGAACTGCGCGAGGGTGGCGGGGTCCACCGGCTCGTAGTCCAGCATGACGGGCGGGCGGGGGGGCAGCTCCAGCTCGGGGTAGAGGGGCTGCTCGGTCCACCCCTGGCGGAGCTTCTGGCGGGCGCGCTTGTCGAATTCCCTCCGCGCCTCGTCCTCCGTGGTGAAGAGCTTCTCCTGCTCGGTCTCGCTGTGCATGGTCAGGGAGCCGAAGCGTAGGGTGTGCCGCTCGGCCTCCTGCACCAGGTGCCAGTAGCGCGCGCTCTCGTCCTCGCGTATCTCTAGGTATATCTCCTTGCGTTCCATTCCCTCTTCTTTAACGGTGTGTGCTAGTCCGGGGTGAGGCGGTTGTCGAGCATGCGGTTGTTGTACTGCTGGATGATGGCCTGCAGCTTGCGGACCATGGCCTGCTCCCGGGCGCTGTCCTGGCCGATGAGGTTGCGCTCCAGGAGGGAGTCGGCCTGCCAGTTGTACAGACCGATGGGCGCGTCCTCGCTGTAGAGGAGGGCGAGCGAGTCCTGCAGGAGCTGGTACACGCCGCTGGTGTAGCCGATGGCCATCTGGCCGTCCTTGCGGCGGAGTAGGTCCTGGCCGAAGGCGATGTAGGGGGTCCGGTGTCCGACGAGGCCGAGTAGGGTGGGGGTGATGTCGATCTGCTGGGCTATCTCGGGCCGCATGCCCTTGAGCCGCCCGTCGCCGAAGTGGATGATGAGGGGCACGGCGAAGTCGGTCACGGAGGTCTTGTACTCCGGGAGGTATTTCTGGTTGGTGTGGTCGCCGGTGATGACGAAGATGGTGTTCCGGTACCAGTCGGTCTTCTTCACGCGGGCGAAGAACTGGCGCAGGGCGTGGTCGGTGTAGCCGATGCATGGGTGCATGGGGAGGTGGCCCTCGGGGAAGCGGCCCTGGTACTGCGGGGGGAGGTGGAAGGGGTGGTGCGACGAGAGGGTGAACAGGGCGGTGGCGAAGGGCTTGCGCATGGTGTCGAGGCTCTGGGCGTAGTACTGGAGGAAGGGCTCGTCCCAGATGCCCCACCATCCGTCGAAGTCCTCGTCGGGGGTGGGGTACTCGTCCATGCCGTAGTAGGACTGGAAGCCGGCGGCCTTGGCGAAGGCGTCGAAGCCCATCGAGCCGTTGGGCGCGCCGTGGAAGAAGGCGGTGCGGTAGCCCTCGGGCTCCAGGAGGGTGGCCAGGCCGTTGACGCGGTTGGTGGAGTAGGGGGTCACGATGAAGGGCTCGACCATCATGGGGATGCTGGCCAGGACCGAGGGCATGGCGCTGATGGACTTGTGGCCGTTGGCGAAGCTGTGGCGGTAGGTGAGGCTCTGGGCGACGAGCGAGTCGAGGAAGGGGGTGTAGCCCTGGTAGCCCTCGGCCCGGCGCTCGGGGTTGTAGGCGGCGATGTACTCCCGCGTGAGGCTCTCGACGATGATGATGGCGATGTTGTAGCGCTGGGTGCTGTCGGCTGGGGGCTGGGGGCCGATGGCGGGGTCGAACTGCGCGCGGAGGGTGGCGGGGTCGTCGTAGTACTCGGCCCGGAGGAAGGTCTTCTTGCTGGCGGTGCGGTAGACGGAGAAGGGGGTGTTGAGGACGATGGCGATCTCCTTCACGTCATTGACGTACTTGGCGGCGTTGCTGAGCGTGAGGGGGCGGGTGCTGTGGCGCAGGTCGCCGCGTATGGCCGCGACGGTGATGGTGGCCATGAGCAGGAGGATGGGGACCTCCTGGATGAGGAACAGCAGGTGCGTGCGGAGGGTGGGCCTCTGGCGGGCGGGCGGGGTGTCCCTCCCGTAGAGCAGGATGAGGAGGGCCACGATGGCGAGCCAGATCAGGAGGATGTACCAGTAGTCGACCAGGAACTGGCCGCTGAGGCGGAGCATGCTGCCCGTTCCCTCATTCTCAAACTCGTTGAGCACGGAGAGGGAGCTGCGCCGGGCGGTGAAGCGGTAGTATATGGTGTCGGTGCAGTTCATGGCCAGGGCCAGGGCGTTGGTGAGCACGAAGACGCACTTGGTGGCGATGCGCAGCGGCCGGGCGAAGCGGAGCAGCAGCGGGAGGAAGGATAGGAGGAGGAAGAGGATGTTGGTGTAGGCTATGGCGGCGGCGTCGAACTTCAGGCCCGCCCGCATGAGGTGCGCCAGGTGGGCGGGGGCGATGCCCGGGAAGAGGTCCAGGTTGAGTACGTAGAATAGGAGGCGGGTGAGGCTGAACAGGAGGAAGGCCAGGAGGATGCGCCACAGGGTCATGAGCCAGCTGCGGGCGCTGGTGGTGAGTACGCTCAGGTATCCTGCTCTGCCGGGGGTTGCTGGCCGCATGCTGTGTTGCTTTTGTTGCCGGGGGGAACTACTGCACCACGCTGGGCTCTACGCGGGCCTCCGTCTGGCCGCTGGCCTGTAGGTTGGCCCGGAGGTTCTCGGCGGCCTGGTAGCTGGGGAAGGGGCCGACGGAGTAGGCCGTCCCGCCGGGGTCGGGGCTGGCGCTGAGGGCCTTGCCGGGGGCGAGGTGGGAGATGGTGCGCGCCAGGTCGGCGGGCATTTCGTGCGGGAACACGCCGATGCGCACGTAGAAGCTCCCCCCGCTGGTCTCCTGGGCCCTCGCTGGCCTGCTGGTCTGCTGCCCCTCGAGCGCCTGGGCCCGGGTGATGGATATGCTCCGGCCGTCGAGCCACGCGACGGGGAAGGCATCGGGGAAACCCCCGGCGGCGGCGATCTGCTTGCCGTCGCCGATTTCGGCCCGGCGGCGGAACTCCCCGGCGTAGTACTTGGTGATTTGCCCGCCGTTGAGGGTTTCGGCCCGCACGGGGAAGAGGCCGCCGAAGGTGCTGGGGTCGACGGGCTGGCTGTAGGCCCCGAGCTGCAGGCTGTACATCACGCCGGCCGGGTGGGGTTGGTCCGCGGGCACGGGGTTCTCGCTGGTGTAGACGGGGGGTGGCAGGAGCTGCAGGCCCTGGGTCTGTGGCTGGTCGACGATGGGAGCCTTCACCCGGGTCTCCTCGGGGGGGAGGTGGTTGAACTTGGGGGGGGCCGAGGGGGGAGTGTCCACCTCGATGTGGAGGATGTGCTTGAGCTGCCGTATCCTGTCGTGGGTCTGCGCGCAGTAGTTGCTGAGGTTCCAGGTGTAGCCGTAGGCCAGCTGCAGGTGGCGTATGGCCAGGAGGTCGAGGCAGAGCGCCTGGAAGGAGATCTGGCCCTCGGACTGGAGGGTCGAGTTGCTGCGGAGGGTCAGGGCCATGCGCTGGTACTTGTGGGCCTCGGTCTTGGCTTCGCTCACCTGCTGGTGGGCGTTCCGCTGGCTCTTCATCTGGGCCACGGCCAGGCACTGGGTGTAGATGGCCAGCTGGGTGGCCGTGGGGGCGGCGTATTTCTGGGCCACGGCCTTGGCCTCCTTCTCCGCGCGGGCCTCCTCTTTGGCGATTTGGGCTATGGTCTGGCTGCTGTCCTGCAGTAGGCTGCGTATCTCGTTGAGGGTCTGGGCCACGGCCTGCAGGTCCCGGTCTCGCTGGGCATCCTTGTGGGCGATGTCCTTGAGGGTCTGTATCTCGCTGGGCTGGAAGACGGTGCTCGCGAGCTGGCTCTGGTAGAGCTCCGCGGCCTTGGCCTGCGTGCTGCGCGCCTGCGTACTCCTCCGGCTGCTCGGGCGGCTTGGTCGTCGTCCCAGGAGGTGGTCCTGCTTCATGCGGCTGGCCCTGATGTAGAGCTCATCGGCGGCGCGCTGGTCGCGGAGCATGCGGTTGCGAATGGGCTCCATGCTGGCCTCGAGCCGCTTGCGGTCCTGGGCTGTGCGGGCATCCCAGAGCCTCCCCTTGAGCGCGTTGAGGCGGGTTCGTAGCGAGTCGGCCGACTCCTGCAGGCTATCGCCGCGGCGTAGGAGTGCGCTCCAGGGTTCAGCACGGTTCTGGGCATGTAGCGCGATGCATAGGAGCAGCGCGCAGAGCGTAAGTAATCTTCTCATCACGTTCGCGAAGCTACAAAAACTGCGCAACATGCTAGCCATGCGTCCATTGCGCATCCCCTGGAGGGCGGGCTGGGCGCGGACTGGAAAGCCAGATTCCGCCACCTCCTACAGCCGCTCCCCCAGCTCGCTGAGCACCTCCACCACGCCCAGCGCCTCCAGCCCCTTGGGCGTGAGGCGGTACTCCACCCGGGGGGGCACCTCGGGGAAAGCCTCCCGGGCCAGCAGCCCCATCCCCACCAGCGACTTCAGCTCCGAGGCCAGCACCTTCTCGCTGATGCCTGGCAACGAGCGCTTTAGCTCGCCGTAGCGAAGCACGTCCCGCCCGATGCTGAATAGGATGAGCAGCGTCCACTTCCCCCCGAGGACGGACAGCGCCCGCCGCACGGGGCATTCCGTTGTATTTTCCCTATCGATTTCTTCCATCCCTATTCCCCTATCCGTCAGCGTTACTTCCCTCTGGGTAAGCCACCTACCTAGAAGTAACTACTTTCATATCAACGCGATAAGCCCTTACTTTGCCCCTGAAAATCGCAAGCCATGGCAAGGAGAACTCTCTACAGTATCGCAATTCTACTAATCGCCATCCTCCTCGGATGCAAAGGTACAGAAAGGAAAGGGAATATGGAAAGTAAGAAGATCAACACGCAGATATCCAATGCATTGTATGCATGCATGGACTCGGCCGACACGCTCCGCCTCCGCGAACTTCTGCACGAAAACTACCTAGACCACGATGCGCAGGAGCCCAGCAGGAGCTACGATGAGTTCGTTGGCCTGATTGAGGCCCTGCACGGGGGATTTTCGGATATTCACCACGAGGTGGAGATTGTGCATTCCATCGGGCCGGACCTCGTCTTCGCGCGGTGGCGCATGACGGCCAGGCACACGGGGGAGTTCTTCGGTGCGCCGGCCACGGGGCGTAGCGTTGTGCTGCGGGGGCACGACCTCATGCGGGTGGTCGACGGGCGGATTACGGAGCTGTGGCACGTGGAGCAGCTGCTGCAGCTGATGGGCCAGATACAGTAGCGGGATGGGTGGGGCGGAGTATCCGTAGGGATGTTCCGCCCCACTGCCCAGAGTGCCCACCGGTGCTAGGAGAGCGCTTCACGTTGAGATGGCCTATCTACCATCTCATGATGGGGCGAGCAACGCGCTGCGAGTCGAACTGCGCCCCGCATGTCCCGCTTTTTGAATTACTGCATCCCCCGCACCCGCTCCTCGCTCAGCCCCGTCTGCCGTGCGACCTCCGCGACGGGGAGGCCCATTTTCAGCAGCGTGCGGGCGAAATTGAGGGCTAGCGTCTCTTTTTCTTGGGATAATTCCTCCCTCTCCCTTATCGCCTCGTCCCGCTCCCTCTTCATCCGCTCCGCGTCGCGCTCCTGCTCCAGGATCTCCTCCTCCAGGAGCACGCCCTCCAGCACGCCGTCGTCCAGCGAGGCCCGGTGCAGGCGGTCCACGATCCGCCCTTCTGCCGGCGCACGAAGAGCCCGCGGAGCTTCTCGAGCTCGACCTTCTCCGCGGCGGTCGGCGCGCCCTGGTCCCCCTGCGCCTCGCCCTGGGGGTCGGCCGCGATGAGGATGTAGCAGCGGTGGGTGAGCAGCTCCACGAAGCGGCTGCGGACCTGGAGGGGCTCGTCGGTGATGTTGTTGTAGGCGCGGTTCTCCACGCGTATGCTCTGGCAGGGGAACTCCGGCAGGCGGAACCCCAGGATGTAGATGGTCACGATGGGCAGGGGCTCGGCCCGGCCCTCGGGCGATAGGGCCGTTTCGCGGGAGGCGTAGGCCTTGGCCAGGTAGCGTCGGAAGCGCGACACGGGGTCGTGGGTGTTGTACTTCTGTATCTCGATGAGCACGGTCTTGCGCTCGCCCTCCCGGTCGCGTATGATGGCCTTGTAGTCGAGCCGGTACACGTGGATCTCGTGGAGGGCGGTGCTGGTCTCCTGGGGCTGTGGCTCGAGGGCGAGCACCTTTGTGCTCAGGATGATGGAGATGAGGTCCATGGCGGCCTGCCTGTCCTCCATCAGGTACTTGAAGATGGTGTCGTAGAGCGGGTTGAGTATGCGCATGGTCGTTGGTTTTTGCTGATAATCTTGCCCACCCCCTGGCCGATGAGGTCGATGTACGACTTGGCATCGACAATCTGCAGATTACCCGCACGGGCCTTGCCCCCCAGCGCCAGGGCGGGCACATAGCCGTAGCACTCGCCGTACCGCGGCTTGGGTAGCCGCTCCCGGGCCTGTAGGTAGGGCTTCGCGTCGTACGAATGGCTTAGGTCCCACTCATCGCATATCAGTATGTCCAGGAAGACATCCACCTGGCTGCCCAGGACCTCGTCGCGGCATTTCCGCACATTGAGGAGCTTGGCCCTATTCCCCTCCTGGGGCGAGATGGTCCAGTTGTCGTTGCCCTCCCAGAGGAGCAGATCGCCCAGCGCCGTGATGCCCCATACGATGGTGGGCTCCAGCAGCTTGTCGATGTACTCAAAGGCGAAATCGTACTCCTCGGGGTTGACCATCTGGAGGTAGCCATCCTCGTAGACCCCAAGCCCCATATTCTCCCATATCCAGACAATCTCCCGCGGGAACCTCCCATGAAAAATCGTCTGGCACCTCTCGACCAGCCCCTCCGGCACGTCGCCATGCTTTACGTAGGTGTCGCTATTCCTCTCGATGAAGCCCCTAATCGTATCCATCTTCCTATCAGCCTACTCTATGATCTCCTCCATCCGCACGTAGTCCATCCAGAGCCCCCAGTCGAGCCAAATGCGGTAGTAGGAGTCCTTCAGCTCGATGAGGCCCCCATTGTCCGTGAAGTACTCCCTGTTCTCCCCCACGGGCTTATAGGTGCCGCTCGCCTTGTCCAGCTCGATGGTGAACTCAATGTCTATTCCGGCTTCCTTCCCCATCACCTTCTTCCCATCCGAGTAGGTAGAAGGGGTAATCCCCAGATTGAGCATGAATTTCAGACCCTTGCTCTCGTTGTGGGGGTTAGAATTCGGATCGGTATTCGCCCCGGCCCAAAAAGCGCACGATTGCTTGTAGAAGCTGGTTTGCTTCCCCCAATTGGGGGCCATGAGGGAAATGGACTCTCCGTATCTTGACTCGAGATCCAATACGGTGTATCGCACCTTCGTATCGCTAAGCAGCAGCCGCCCATCCTTCCCCATGCCGAGTATCCGTATCCCATGGGTATCAAATCTTGCATCGGGAGCGTGCCTTTTGCTCTCTACATACCTGTAGTCCCGCTTTAGGATGTCGTACTCCCGGGAGTGGTGCGCCGGGGCTATGCTATTGTCCAGCAGGTTGAGCGCGCGGAAGCTCACGGGGTACCCCCGATTGCTCTCGGAGTACACGCCGCTCTCTGCGATCTTCTCCTGAAGGGCGCTCTGGGATAGCGATTCGTGCAGCTTGAGTTCCCCAGAGTTATATCGAAATGCGTAGATTGTGTACTCACCGAAATCCCTATGGATTTCCGCCTCTTTGCCCTCCTGCAGCCAGTTGAAGTAGCGGGCGTGGATAACGGGCTCAAGATTCATGGGCAGCTTGTCCGATTCGTAGAGGATGATCCAGGTATTACCATAGGAAACGGATTGCACGTAGGTCAGGGGCTCTCCGGCCTGGACGTGCTGAGCCAGCTCCGCCCCCTCTAGGCTCTCCCCGAAGGCCCCGAGGGGAGGCCTGGAGAAGCTCGGGATGCTGAGCGAGTAGAGCACCTGCCGGAGTATCACCACCACGTGGTTCTTGCTCTCATCCCACATGCTCGTTATTTGACTTTCTGCCCCTGGCCCGTTTAAGCCAAACTCTGAGACCTTCATCACGAAATCGGCGGGGCTATACACAGGCAGCACCCGGTAGTCCACGTCGCGGGTGGGCCCCCGGCCGAGGAGCCTTTCCCGCCCCTTCTCGTGGGCATCATAGATCTCCTCCTGCGTGGGGGCCACCACAGCCAGGGGCTCCGAATCGTCGAGATTCCCCCCCTCGTTGATGGCCTGGAGGAAGAGGGGGACCTTTGCCCGCCCGGGGATTTTCAATTCGGCCGAAAGAGGTTCGCTAAGTAGAGAACCCTTCATGAGCATCCCGGGGTAGATGCTATGGCTCCACCCGCCCACTTTGGGGAAGTGCTCATCCGTGGAGTACTCCCAGTGGACCCGCTGCTTGGATTCAATCTTCCTCAGGTACATTGGGTTTTTAAGCGCCGGATGGCTTTCGGGCTCCAGGTATATGTGATGTGCCTCTTCTCCCAGCTCATCGCGACTGATGGTCTCCACCCGCTTGAAGGTCGGCTTCCGCTCCACTACCCCCCCGGCCTTCACGGCATCGATTATGCCCTGCTCGCGCTCGGTGTACTTGGACTTTTTCTCCGGCCCCGAATCCTCCGTCGTATCCTTCGCAGGCTCGCGTACCTCGTCCTCGCAACCCGTCGCGAATGCCATACCCACGGCAACCAGCAGCAAGCCCAGCTTTACCTTCTTCATTGCTCATCCGTTTTACTGATAGTATCACGCGCCACGAATGTAGCATTTTCACCATGCCCCAGGCCCTCCCCACGCCTAAACAGACGCATTCCCAATAGCATGGCCATACCTCCCTGCGGCGCCGAGCGCCCCGATGTTTGCCCACCCATGCTCGAGGCAATGCCCACCCAGCACAAAGCCTCCCCCCGGCCGGCTGACCGGGGGGAGGCTCCCGATTCGCACGCTAGGTCGCCTTGCCGCTTTCGATGGCCTCGAGCTCCTCCCGGCCGCTAGCCCCCCTGGCTGCCAGCGAGATGGACTTGTAGGCGATGATGATGATAATCAGGATGCCCAGGTAGCCCGTGTAGGGGTAGACCGTCCCCACCAGCCTGTCGAAGGGCAGGAATCCACCGGCCAGCCCGGCCACCGTGGCCAGCAGCGAGAAGATCCTGAAGCCCTTCGTCCCATCCTTCGTGAACCGCGCGGCGAACTGCCACAGCAGGGGCGCGGCGGTGGAGAAGATCCCCAGCAGCAGGATGACGGAGAAGAGCTTCCCGACCAGGGGGCTTATCTGGTCGGCCAGCACCAGCGTCGGGATCTCCCGGCCGAAGAGCACCGGCGCCTGCGACATGATGGCTACGAGCAGGAGCGTGGCGGTCCCCATCAGCGCCACCGCGCCGATGATGCCCCCGTATACCGCCTCCCGCCGGTTGTCCGTCGTGGCCCCGAGGCTCGCCAGGATCCCCACGACGATTATCGCGTTGTACGCCGTGTACAGCGCGCCCGCGAAGTAGGGGTTCGACACCGGCTTGGACACCTCGGCCGTCTCGATGTACGCGAGCGCCGCATCCAGCCCATCGAGGTTACTCACCGTGCCGATCAGGCCTATCAGCACGGTGAACACGATGATGGTGGGCCCGATGTAGCCCAGCACGTTCGACAGCTTCTCCAGGCCCAGCGAGATGGCCAGGTAGGCCAGCACCGCCATGCCCACCCGCCCGATGTAGGGGTGCAGACCGTAGTACTCCGTGAGCGTCGCCCCGGCGCCCGAGATCATCACCACGAACACCGCGAAGAGGAACAGCGGGACGAACCAGTCCAGGAATATCCCGATGTACCTGCCCGTATACAGCTTGAAGATGCTCATGGGGTCCTTCGGCTTGACCAGGCGGCCCCGGTTGAGCAGCTCCACCCCCAGGAAGATGAATAGGCCCATGGAAATCAGGCTCCCCGCGATGCCGGCCAGCCCGTAGAAGGAGAAGAACTGCATGATCTCCTGCCCCGTAGCGAAGCCCGAGCCGATTATCGTGGCGACGTATGAGCCCGCGAATACCATCACCCTCTTCCAGCTAAATCCATTCTTGTTCATAGCGCATACCCTTTTACGTGTTCAACATACCGTAGGAATACCGCGAACGCCCTACCACCCCTTGATCTCCCGGAGCACCTCGTCCCCTATCCGCCCCTGGCTGTAGTCGTGCATGGCCCGCTCGATGATTCCCATCGCCTCGTCCATCTGCTCGTACTCGATCACCAGCGGGGGCTGCACCCGCAGCGTAGCCCCGTTCAGGAATATCAGCACCACTCCGCGCTTGAAGCAGGCATGGCAGATCTTCGCCGTGGCGATCGGGTCGCGCTCCCCCGTCTGCGGGTCGATGATGTCCACCCCGATGCTCAGCCCGTAGCCCCGTATGTCGCCGATGAAGTCGTACCGCTGCCGCAGCTCCTCGAACTTCCCCCTGAGGTACGCCCCCTTCTCCCGCGAGAGGCGGTTGGCATCGATGCGCTTCATGATCTCCAGGTTCTTGAGCGCCGCCACGCATACCGCCGCGCAGGCCGAGAGCGTGAAGACATGGGCGGGCGCCTCGAGGCTGTCGATGATCTCCCGGCGGCCGAGGACCACCCCCATGGGCAGCCCGCCCCCCACCGACTTGCCCAGCACGTACAGGTCGGCCTTCACGTCGAAGTGCTCGATGCAGAACCACCGGCCCGTGCGGCAGAGCGCCAGCTGGATCTCGTCGCTCACCAGCAGGATGCCGTGCCTGTCGCAGATCTCCCGCAGGGCCTGCACCCACTCGCGCGGGGGAGCCAGCAGGCCGAGGTCCCCGGCTATGGGCTCGATGATGATGCCCGCCACCTCCTGGGGGTCCAGGTACATCCTGAAGGCCTCCTCCAGCTCCGCGATGCACCGCTGCCAGCCATGCTCGCGGTCCGGGTAGCGGAAGTGGTGGATGTCCGGTACTAGGGCGCCGATTTTTCGCCGCATATTCAGGCTGAGCGCCGACACCGAGATCGCGCCGTAGGTGCTGCCGTGGTACGCGCCCACCATCGCGATGATCTTGCTCCGGCCGGTGAAGCCCCGGGCCAGCTTGATCGCCGCGTCGATGCTCGCCGAGCCCGTATTGCTGAAGAGCGCCTTGTACCCCTCGCCCCCCAGCAGGGCGCACAGCTCCTCGGCCAGCAGGACGGCCGGCGCAGTGTTAAAATACGCAAACGTGTATTGCGTTAGCTGCTGCATCTGCTCCCAGACGGCCTCCGCGATCTCCCGATTCCCATGCCCCAGATTGGCCGAGCACGCGCTCGAGAGGAAATCGATGAACCGCTGGCCGTCATGCGTGTACAGCAACGCACCCTCGCCCCGCTCAAAGGCTATCGGTGCGTACGGGATCTGCTGCGTTAGCGCAACGTACTGCCCTGATTTTGATTGGATAATTGCGTTGGATAGACTCATAGCTCTGCCCTTTCTTTTTCCCCCATGGTGCAACCCTAACCATAGGGTTTCGGTTTATAAACCTCCTCTGTCGCACCCCTTCTATGATGTCCAATGCAAGTTATCATTTCTTTCTAATATTCAAATACAAGTAGATAAATATATATTTAGAATAAATTAAAACAAATAGGTAGTACGCACTATTCTACGGGAGTAGATTGCTAAGACGTGATGCTACACCTATATCTTTTTCGTCCTGTTGATTATCGCTAAATCCTGAAAACCAAGGAATTAATTCCAATCAATCCTTCTACAGATTTATACTGGGCACTTTTCCAAGCCCAAAACGATTTGATTCTTGGAATAATCGTATAGCATCGATGAGCAGGTGGCAATAGTTAGGGCCTGGCCCTCGGGGAGAAGGGTAAAACGGGGGTGGGGGGGTGGCTCGGTTCGTGGATTTCCCGAGAATGCGCTATCTTGGCGGGTAGTGCTGGGCAGGATCAGGCCCATTTGGGAGGATTGTTTGAAGGTGCGCCCAATGAACCGAAGAAGATATTCGCCATGAGAAGTCGCCCGATTTTCTCGACCATCGCCTCTGTGATTGGGGGAGAGCGGAGGTTTCACCCAGCTCCCGCGCTCGCCTACCTGCTCGCCATCCTCGCCGCGCTGGGTGGTGCCCGTCCAGCCGCTGCTGAACCCGGCGACAGCCCCGCGCGCTACGCCATCACCGTGTACTACACGGCGGTGGAGACGTACCACGGCGGGCGACGGGTGGAGGTGCGCGGCTGCCCCTCGCGCGAGGGGGCCTTCTGCCGGGAGCTCCTCGGGCGCTACCCGCGGAGCTTCGTGCGGGCGGTGCGCGCGGAGGGTACGGGGCGCATCACCTCGGGGCGACACGCGGGGAGCTACCTGAACTGGTCGCACGACACGGGCTACTGGCTCGACACCATCCCGGCCAGCTCCTACGGGGGGCGGCTTGTCCCGTTCCGAACGGCGGCGGCCGATGCCGGGGTGCTCCAGCGCGGTGTGCAGTTCCGCCTACTCGGCCCGCTCGTGCAGGATGACGGGTGCCCGCTCAGCGACACGGTAGCGAAGCGCCTTCTCGCCGCCCGGTGGGTCGTGCAGGATGAGTTCACCCCCGGCCTGGGCGGTGCCCATCACCTCGACCTGTACATCGGCGAGGAGGACAGGCCGAACTTCACCCGGGAGAGCCCCCTGTACATGAGCCTGAGGGGGGTCGCCATCCGCGTGGAGCGGGGTGGGCGCCCCTAGAGCGGCAGCTCGAACACCTTGCCGGGCAGCTGGCGGACCACGCCCTTCATCTCCAGGTCGAAGAGGGTGGCGTTCAGCAGGCCGATGGGGTCGCCGAGGGTGCGCGACAGCTCGTCGAGGGCTATGCTCCCGGCGGCGCGTATGGCCTCGATGATGCGTTGCTCCGCCTCGGTGGGCTGGTAGAAGAGGGAGGCCTCTATGGCGCGCTGGCGCGAGGGGGTCCAGCCCATCTCGGCGATGAGGTCGCTGGCCGTCTCCAGGAGGGCGGCCCGGCGCTGCTTGATGAGCTCGTTGCAGCCGGTGGACATCTCGCGGCCCACCGTGCCGGGGAAGGCGAATAGGGGGCGCAGCAGCTCGTGCGCGTGCTGGGCCGTGACCATCGCGCCCCCCTTGACGGCGCTCTCGGCCACGAGGGTGGCGGCGGCCATCCCGGCGATGATGCGGTTGCGCTGGAGGAAGGTCCGGGGGTCGGGCTTGCGGGTGGAGGGGAACTCGGTGATCAGGCCGCCGTTCTGGAGCATGCGGGCGGCCATGTCGCGGTGCGATGCCGGGTAGAAGTGGCGGAACCCGTGGGCCATCACGCCGATGGTGGGTATGTCGTGCTGGAGCGCGGCCTTGTGCGCCTCGCCGTCGATGCCGTGCGCTAGGCCGCTGATGATGCATATCCGCTGCCCCTGCTGGTGGAGCTCCTGCACCAGGCGCGCGACCATCTCTCGGCCGTAGGGCGTGGCGCGGCGCGTCCCGACGATGCTTATGCTCTTGGGCCCGAGCCGGAGGGGCTCCGGGTTGCCCCGGTAGAAGAGGACCAGGGGCGCGTCGGGCAGGTTGCGCAGGAGCGGCGGGTAGAGCTCGTCGTCGGTCTGGAGCATGAGGAGGCCGTTCTTCTGGCAGAAGGCGATTTCCTGCTCCGCGGCCTCCAGCACCTTGCCGGCCGAGGCGATGGTCCGGGCGGTCTGCTGGCCGATGCCGGGGACGTGCTGCAGCTCGGTGGCCGACCGCCCGAACGCGGTGCTGTAGTCGCCGTAGTAGGCCCGCAGCTGGCGCGCGAGCTTGGGCCCAACGCCCGGGATGAGCGTCATGGCGATGGCGTAGCGTAGGCTCTCGGTGCTCCCCCCGCTGGCGGGTGTGGCGTGCTCTTCGGGCATGGTCGGTGGCTTAGTCGGTTGGCTGGGTGCTGTCCTTGCGCTTGGCGTACTTCTCGAGGGTCGTCTCGAGGATGTCGCGCTCCTGGCCGCTGAGCATGACGATGCTGACCCGCGGGTAGACGAAGACCTGGCCACCCCGCCCCTGGCGCAGGAGCAGGTAGCGGCGGCCCATCCCCTCCCGGACGAAGCGGTAGCTGTCGAGCTCGCTCAGGGGGATTTGGAACTCCTCCTTGCGGCTGTTGAGGGGGCGGATTCGGTAGTGGCGGATGAGTAGGCGGCCGGGGACGATGGTGTCGGAGATGTAGACGTAGCCGTAGTCCCGGAGGATGAGGGAGACGTACCAGAGGATGTAGAGCAGGGGCAGGGCCAGGTAGATGTAGGGGCGGCTGATGCCGTGGCCATCGAGCCAGTAGCGCAGGGGCGAGAGGTGTACGACGGCCAGCAGGATGATGATGATGATGGCCAGCAGCTGCTTGGTGATCTGCAGCTTCACGGTGCGTTTCCCGGTGTCTATGAGCATGGTATTTCGGTTTGTGTGTTCTTACTGCAGGGGGTAGCGTAGCCAGGTGATGCGGTACACCACGGCGGCGTTCTCGGGTATCTTCTTCCCGTCGCCCATCAGGCCGTAGGCCAGGTGCGGGGGTACGATGGCCAGAGCCTGCTGGCCCGGGGCCATGCGCCCGATGACCTCCTCGAGGCCCATGGGGGCATCCCGCTTCCCGAGCACGAACTCGAGGGGCTGGATGGTGTCGGCGCTGGCGCAGGGCGTGTCGTCGAGCAGGGTGGCCGTGTAGGCTATGGCGACCTTGACCCCCTCCTGGGCCTGCTGGCCCACGGGGCGACCGTAGATGCGGTAGTACAGCCCCTGGCCGTTGCTCTGGAGCGAGTCCATGGACTTCCGCCGCATGTACGACTGGATTTGCAGCTCGCTCCGGTTGGCGCTCAGCTCGTTGGCCCGCTCGAGGTCGTGCCGCACGGTGCTGGTCGGCTGCTGGCCGGAGGGGGGCCTGGGCGTATCGCAGGCCGCGAGGGCGAGCAGGAGTAGGCAGGGCAGGGCGTGGCGTAGGGTCTGTGGCATGATGCTGGGGTGTTAGTCCTCGATGTCGATGTCTTCGGTGAACAGGCGGGGCAGGTCCGACGGGGCGACGATGCCCACGAGGGCGGACTGGGGCGTTCCCTCGGCCGTGACCAGGAGCGACTGGAGGTACCTCCCGTGCTCTATGCTGCGGCGGAAGAGGTACACGGCATCGGCGATGCTGGCGTTCCGCGGGACGATGGCGTACTCCCGGCTTGAGCAGAAGGGCAGCACATCGTCCACGGTCCTGCCCATGATGCGCTCCAGCGGGAGGTGCTTGCCGTCCTGGTCTGGGTGCGCGAGTAGGCTCCCTATCCAGGTGGTGATGCTCTTGGCGGTAATCAGGCCGCAGATGCCCTCCTGGCCGATGATGGGGCAGCGCTGGAAATTCCGCGCCCGGAACGTGGCGATGACCTCCGCGATGGTGGTGTGCCGGGGCACATGGTAGGGGTGCTGGGTCATGTAGTCGGCGATGATGGGGGGCTGGGCGAGCTGGTCGCGGATGCGCTCAATCTCGGCCACGACCTCGTCGTGCGGCTCGGCGATGATGAAGTCCTCGCGCATGCTGTGCACGATGGCGTTGCGCAGCTTGGCGAACTGGCGCAGGGTGTCGTAGTGGAGGCGTATCTGCGCGTCGTGCCGCCTGAGCATGTTGAGGAGCTGGGCGAAGCCGCCGGGCTTGTGCCGGCCCATGCGGTCGGTCAGCTCGGCCTCGATGTCGTTGAAGGCGGTGAGGAAGCGATTGGAATTCTCGTGGTGCATGGCGTGGCGCTTTTCGTGATGTCTAGTCTAGGTGCTGGCGGTGGGCTAAGCGTGGCCCACTCCGTGGAGGTCCTTGGGTTTGCTGCCTAGGGCTGTGGCCAGCTGCCCTTCGGTCGTGATGCCCAGCTCCCGCTGTATCTGCAGGAAGATGTGCGCGCAGGCCTGGGCGTCGGCCAGGGCCTGATGGTGGGTAAAGTCGCGGTACCCGTAGTGGGTCGCGACGGTCGGTAGCCTGTAGTTGCTGAGGGTCACGCCCCGCAGCTTGGTGGCCCGGCGGGCCATCTGCAGGGTGCAGAGGTAGCGTAGGTCCGGGGCGGGGAGGCCGTAGTGGTGGACGGTGGCCCTGAGGACCCCGATGTCGAAGGGGGCGTTGTGCGCGACGAGCAGCCTCCCGTCGATGCGGGGCAGCATCTCGGGCCAGAGCGCCGCGAAGGTTGGCTGGTGGTCGGTGTCGCGGCGCGCGATGCCGTGGATGTGGGTGAAGGTGTAGCGGTTCGGCTCGGGGCGGCAGAGGCGGTAGTAGGTGTCGGTGGCCTGGCCCCCCCGCACGTCGACCAGCGCGATGGCGCAGACGGAGTGCTGGCTGTAGTTGGCCGTTTCGAAGTCGAGCGCGACGAAGTCCGTGGTTCCCATGGCTTGCTGCTTGGCGTGGTGGTTAGCGGGTGAAGTAGCCGATGGTCTGGTTGAGCTCCTCGACCAGGTCCTCCAGCTGGGCCGCGGCCTCCCGCATCTGCCGGGAGTTGCTGGCGTTGCTCTGCGTCACGCCGTTGAGCAGCTGCATGGATTCGGCGACCTGCGTGGCCCCCTGGGCAATGCTCCGGGAGGCCGCCGAGAGCTCCTCTATCATGATCACGTTGCGGTTCTCGTCCTGCTCCACCTGGAGCGCGCCCCGCTCCGACTTCTGCGACGCCTGCATGGTCTTGGCCGAGAGGGTCACGATCTGCTCGGCGGCGGTCTTGACCCTATCGGCGAGCTTGCGCACCTCCGAGGCGACCACGGCGAAGCCCCGGCCTGCCTCCCCGGCCCGGGCCGCCTCCACCGCGGCGTTGAGCGCGAGGATGTTGGTCTGGTCGGCGATGCCCTGCACGATGCCTATCCCCTCCGCGATTTCCTCCACCGCGGTGCGCGTTTCCAGGGCGAGCCGCCGGTTGGTCCGCATGCGCTGGAGGGTCTGCTGGACGATGGCCACGGAGTCCTGGGCCGTGTCGGCCATGGTGTTGGTGCTGGTGTTGATGCCCTGTATGGTGTTGGCGATCTGCTGCGCGGAGGTGGCCTGCGCCGCCGCGCCGCCGGAGAGGCTGCTGGCCGAGCTGGCAATCTGCTGGCCCATGGTGTAGAGCTGCCCGCTGAGGTGCTCGAGGTGCTCGATGACGCTGGCCAGCTGCCCGCGCATGAGGATGAGGTCCCGCTTGAGGCCCTGGGCCCCCCCCTCCTGCTCGGTGGGCCGGAGGTCGCCCTGGGATATCCGGGCGGCCATGCGGGCCATGTCCGCGGGCTCGCCCCCCAGCACGCGGATGACGCGCAGGCGGACCACCAGGCTCGAGACGGCCGCCGCGACCAGCAGCAGGAAGAGGAGCAGGTAGGTGATGACCTTGAGCACCCCGACCCGCCGCGAGGTGCTATCGATCACGCTGTGGGAGTGCTCCGTCACCAGGTCCTGGAAGTAGCCCAGCTGCGTGGCGATGGAGTCCTTCAGCCCCCAGTACCGGTCGCCGAACACCAGCGTCACGGCCTGGCGCTTGAGCAGCTTCTTCTGCACCGAGCTGGTCGGCGAGCTCAGGCTCTCCATGCGCTCGATGAGCTGGCTGGCCTTCTCCTCCGACTGGGCCAGCACCCGCGCCAGGCTGTCGGCCGCGCGGAAGGCGACCATCTCCTCCCGGGTCGCCTGATGCTCGATGAGGAACTGCTCCACCGTCCCGACCCGCTCGTCCGGCCAGGGGGCCTCGCCCCGCTGCATGGCCCGGATGGCCAGGTACTTGTCCCACCACTTCCGCTCGCCGGTGGTGATGTACTGCTGGGCGAACTGGGTGAGCAGGTCGGAGGACCAGTCCAGGTTCTGGTTGATCCGGATCAGGACCTCGTTGCGCAGGAAGGTTTCCCGGAGCTGGGCCTGCGACTGCATCAGCAGCAGGGTCGAGACCAGCATCCCCACGATGAGCATGGAGAAGGCTATGAGGATGGCCCGGAGGATGGTTCTAATCTGCATACTATATATAGTGTCGCCCTGGTTCTACTTTTCGGCATTTGCGCTATCTTTGGGTCGCCTTTTGGGGGCTGAGCTCAGCGTAACCGCCCTTTCTCCTCTGGCATCTAGCCGGTTACGCTACGTTCCGCGTGGCGAAGATAAGCAAATTAATTCGGACACGGCCCGCCCGCCGGGCGGGCCGCAACATTCGGGGGCACTGATCTATGACGAAAGAGGGTACGGGCAAGACGATGCGCGACGCGCGGTGGGCGCGGTGGTTGGTCCTCCTGCTCCTCTCGCAGGTGACGCTGATTGCCTTCCTCTTCACGGACCTCCTCTCCCCGCTCAAGAGCGTGCTGGAGCGCGACCTGCTCTGGGACGCAACGACCTTCGGCACCTACAGCGGCTCGAGCTACTTCCTGAACGTTTTCGCCGGCTTCCTGGTCTTCGCCGGCTTCATCGTGGACAGCCTCGGCCTGCGGGGCGGCACCCGCATCGCCGGCGGCATCATGCTCCTGGGCGCCTGGCTGGAGTTCTACGGCCTCACGGACACCTTCCGCGCCAGCGCCCTGCACGGGTGGCTCGGCGGCTGGTGGACCTCCATGCCCCCGACGGCCAAGATGGCCTCCCTGGGCCTGACCCTCTTCGGCTGCGGCGCCGCGATGATGGCGGTGGTGGTCACCAAGGCCCTGGTCAAGTGGTTCGGCGAGCGGGAAATCGCAACGGCCATGTCGCTGCAGATGGCCACAACCCGCATCGGCATGGCCCTGGCCGCCTTCGCGGGCGTGTACATCTACGCGTGGGACCTGCTCCCCGGCGCGCAAATAGCGCAACCCGTCCTGATGGGCAGCCTGCTGCTGGTGCTGGGCGTCGCGGGCGGATGGGCATTCTGCGCGTTCGACAGGCGGCTCGACCTCGAGCTCGGCGACCGGGAGGTCCACCGCGGCGCCCCCATCCGCCTGGCCACCATCACCCAGCTGCTGCGCAACCGCGCCTACCTGCTCATAGCCCTCTTCGTCCTCATCTACTACATGGGCGTGTTCCCATTCCAGAAGTTCGCCGTCGACATGCTCCACCACCAGCTGGGCATGAGCGAGATGCGCGTCGGGCTCATCTTCTCCCTCTACCCCATCGGCGCGGCCCTGGTCACGCCCCTTTTCGGCATGCTGCTCGACCGCCGGGGCTACGGCCTCACCATGTGCATCGTAGGGAGCGGATGCATGATGAGCGGCCACGCCATCTTCGCCTTCCTCCCCCCGGGCCAGGTGGGCATGTCGCTGGCCATCGTGGGCATACTCCTGCAGGCCCTCTCCCTGGGCCTGGTCACCGCCTCCATCTGGCCCCTCCTCCCCCGCGTCGTGCGCATCGAGAACTTCGGGACCTCCCTCTCGCTCATATTCTGGATAGAGAACTGGGGGCTATTCGGCGGGCCCGTGGCCATCGGCCGCCTCCTGGATGCCACCAACCTCTCCCCGGCCGAAATCCGCACCCTGGAGCGGGCCGGCCAGGCAATCCCCCCGACCAACTACCAGCCCTCGATGCTCTGCTTCGTCGCGATCGGGCTGCTGGCCACCGCCACCGCGGCATGGATGTGGCGCGAAGATCGCCGCCGCGGCTGGGGGATGGAGAAGCGAAAAACGGCCCAGCCAGGCCCGCAGGCCCGCGGCGCCCACCCGGAAAGGCTGGAACGCTTATAAAATGCCGTAAAAACACGCCCATGCCCACGGGACATCCGGGACGAAGAATGGGATTAAACCCCTGACTGCAAGAGGTATAACCCAGTAGAACCATTCTCCGCCCTGCCATTCGCTCCTTAAACCTATTCCATTTAGCGCACTCGGCTAGCGCGTTTTAACCTCTGGGAATATCTTTGTATTGCCTAGACGGTCAAGGGATTTGCAGGGGTGTTGTGGCTTGGCTTCTGGGCGCAAGAAATACATCCACTAAGGAGGACAAACGTATGGGTAAAGAGAAAAAATTTATCACTTGCGATGGTAACTACGCTGCGGCGTACGTGTCGTACATGTTCAGCGAGGTGGCGGCGATCTACCCGATCACGCCGTCGTCGACAATGGCCGAATACGTAGACGAATGGGCGGCCAACGACAAGAAAAATATCTTCGGGGAGACGGTGAAGGTGGTGGAGATGCAGAGCGAGGGCGGCGCCGCGGGCGCGGTCCACGGCTCGCTGCAATCCGGCGCCCTGACCTCGACCTACACCGCCTCGCAGGGCCTGCTGCTGATGCTGCCCAACATGTTCAAAATCGCCGGTGAGCTGCTCCCCGGCGTTTTCCATGTCTCGGCCCGCTCGCTCGCCGCGCAGGCCCTCTCCATCTTCGGCGACCACAGCGACGTGATGGCCGTGCGGAGCTCCGGCTTCGCCCAGCTGGCCACCGGCAGCGTGCAGGAGGTCATGGACCTCGGCGGGGTCGCCCACCTGGCCGCCATCAAGAGCCGCGTACCCTTCGTACACTTCTTCGACGGCTTCCGCACCTCCCATGAAATCCAGAAAATCGAGGCCATAGACACCGACTCGTTCAAGGCCCTGGTGGACTGGAAAGCCGTGGAGGACTTCCGCAAGCGGGCCCTGAGCAACGAGCACCCCGTAACCCGCGGCACCGCGCAGAACCCGGACGTGTACTTCCAGAACCGCGAGGCCAGCAACCCCTTCTACAACGCCGTCCCCGAAATCGTTGAGCAGTACATGGCCGAGATAACCAAGCTCACCGGCCGGGAGTACCACCTCTTCGACTACTACGGCGCCGCGGACGCCACCGACATCATCGTGGCCATGGGCAGCGTGGCCGACACCACCCGCGAAGTGGTGAACTACCTGATGAAGCAGGGCCGCAAGGTCGGGCTGCTCATCGTGCGCCTCTACCGCCCCTTCTCGGCCAAGCACTTCCTGAAGGTGCTGCCCAAGACCGTCAAGCGCATCGCCGTGCTCGACAGGACCAAGGAGCCCGGCGCCATGGGCGAGCCACTCTACAACGACGTGAAGGCCCTGTTCTACGAGCAGAAGGAGATGCCCGTGATAGTGGGTGGCCGCTATGGCCTCTCCTCCAAGGACACCACCCCGGCGCAGCTCATCGCCGTGTACGACAACCTCGCCCTGCCCGAGCCGAAGGACAACTTCACCATCGGCATCGTCGACGACGTGACCTTCCTCTCCCTACCCCAGGGCGAAGAGGTCAACATGCTGGACGAGAACACCTTCCAGGGCAAGTTCTACGGCCTGGGCTCCGACGGCACGGTGGGCGCCAACAAGAACTCCATCAAGATCATCGGCGAGAGCACCAACAAGTACTGCCAGGCCTACTTCGCCTACGACTCCAAGAAGTCCGGCGGCATCACCACCTCCCACCTCCGCTTCGGCGACACGCCCATCCACTCCCCCTACCTGGTGACCACGCCGAACTTCGTGGCCTGCCACGTCCCGGCCTACATCTATAAGTACGACATGCTGCGGGGCATCACCGAGGGGGGCTCCTTCCTGCTGAACTGCTCGTGGACCGACGAGGAAATCCACAAGTTCCTGCCCAACAGCATGAAGGCCGTGCTGGCCAAGAAGAAGATCCACCTCTACGCCATCGACGGCACGACCATAGCCCGCGAGGTGGGCCTGGGCAGCCGCACCAACACCATCATGCAGTCGGCCTTCTTCAAGATCGCCAACGTGATCCCCTACGAGAAGGCCGTCGAGGAGATGAAGCACTTCATTGAGAAATCCTTCGGCAAGAAGGGCGCCGACGTGGTGAAGATGAACTGCGCGGCCGTGGACCGTGGCGGCGAGTACCGCGAGGTGCCCGTTCCGGCGGATTGGGCCAGCTTGACCCCCGAGCCGAAGGCGAGCATCGAGGGCGCGCCCGAGTTCGTCAACGAGGTGGCCCTGCAGATGAACAACCAGCTGGGCGACGACCTCCCCGTATCGGCCTTCACCGGCTACGAGGACGGCACCATCCCCAGCGGCACCACCCAGTGGGAGAAGCGCGGCATCGCCGTGATGGTGCCCGAGTGGCAGGCCGAGAACTGCATCCAGTGCAACCAGTGCGCCTACGTCTGCCCCCACGCCGCGATTCGGCCCTTCCTGCTGACCGACGAGGAGGTGGCCAAGGCCCCGGCCGGCACGACGGTCATCGACGGCAAGGGCCCCGGCCTCTCCGACTACAAGTTCCGCATGCAGGTGAGCGTGCTCGACTGCACCGGCTGCGGCAACTGCGCGGATGTGTGCCCAGCCAAGAATAAGGCCCTGGAGATGAAGCTGCTCGAAACGCAGCAGCACCTCGCGGCCACCTGGGACTACATGGATAAGAAGGTCGGCTACAAGAGCGTGGTCGACAAGTTCAAGAGCGTGAAGAACTCCCAGTTCGAGCAGCCGCTCTTCGAGTTCTCGGGCGCGTGCGCCGGTTGCGGCGAGACCCCCTACATCAAGACCATCACCCAGCTCTACGGCGACCACATGATGGTGGCCAACGCCACGGGTTGCTCCTCCATCTACGGTGGCTCCTCGCCCAGCTCGCCCTACCGGGCCAACGCCCAGGGGCGCGGCGTGGCATGGGCCAACTCCCTGTTCGAGGACAACGCCGAATTCGGCCTCGGCATCTACTCCGGCATCGAGAAGCTGCGCGAGCGCGTGGCCGCCATGGCCGAGGAGCTCAAGGGCGAGAAGTCGCTCAAGGCCGAGACGGTGGCCCTGCTGAACGAGTACCTCGAGAAGCGCGACTGCAACGACGAGTCGCAGGACGTGACCAACCGCCTCTCGGCCGCCCTGGCCAGCGAGAGCGCAGAGGGGGCCAAGGAGCTGCTCAAGCTGCAGCAGTACTTCTCCAAGAAGAGCATGTGGATATTCGGTGGCGACGGCTGGGCCTACGACATCGGCTACGGCGGCCTGGACCACGTGCTGGCATCGGGCGAGAACGTGAAGGTGCTGGTGCTCGACACGGAGGTGTACTCCAACACGGGCGGCCAGGCCTCGAAGTCCACGCCGGTGGCGGCCGTGGCCAAGTTCGCGGCGGCCGGTAAGCGCGTCCGCAAGAAGGACCTGGGCATGATGGCCATGAGCTACGGCTACGTGTACGTGGCGCAGGTGGCCATGGGGGCCGACCAGAACCAGTACTTCAAGGCGCTCAAGGAGGCAGAGGCCTATCCGGGCCCGGCGCTCATCATCGCCTACGCCCCGTGCATCAACCACGGGCTGCGCAAGGGCATGGGCAAGTCGCAGATGGAGGAGAAGCTGGCCGTGGCCTGCGGCTACTGGCACCTCTACCGCTACAACCCGCTGCTGGAGGCCGAGGGCAAGAACCCCTTCGCGCTCGACTCCAAGCCCCCGAAGTGGGAGGACTTCCGCGGCTTCCTCGACACGGAGGTGCGCTACACCTCGCTCGAGAAGGGCTTCCCGGCCGAGGCCGGCGTGCTCTTCCAGCAGGCCGAGCAGAACGCCCGCTGGAGGTACAACAACTACGTACGCCTCTCGAAGATGGACTTCTCCCAGGAGGCATAGAGCTGGGGCTAGTCTTCTAGCCAAATGGGAAGGGCCGCACAACCGTGCGGCCCTTTTTTGCTGGGGAGTAGGAATAGAAGCAGGGGATTGGAGTCCTAACTAAACACAATGCGAGTCAATAGCTCCCCTACATCAAATCGACGGCAAGGGACGCATTCCCCAGCTAACGGGCAAGCTTGAACCACCCGATATCACCCGCCACATCCTTCCCCCGCTCGATGATGTCAATATCGTCCTGCCACTTCTTTTGGAACTCCTCCGGGCTCTTCGCGCAGTAGTCGAGTATCTTTGCGCTGGTCTTCTTCCGGTCCACCACGAGCCTAAAGCCATCGCCCTCCCGGGTCGCCCGGATCACGGTCACAAAGTCAAATGTCACGAAGCTCTCCAGGGCGGTGAGCTGATCGAGTGGTGAGCGCTTCTGCAACTCACTGTACTTCAGCTCTATCCCGTCGGCACTCCTCCTCCACTGCCCCTTGCCCGCGAGGAAGAGAGTGAAGTTAAGTGCCTCATCCTCCACGGCAACTATCGTAAAGTTCTTCTGGGTGAATCGCATCCGGCCCTCGAGTGGTATGTCTCTACTGGGAGACTGGAGTGAACCCGTATAGCTCCACTCCCCGAGCAGCGGATCTTCCTCCTTTTCCCGCTTTTCGGGTTCTTCCTTCCTATTCTCATCCTCCGTTCTGGGCCCTTGCCCTTCCTCCTTTTTCTCCATGGCCCCAGGTTCGGGCCGTTTGCCCTTCTCCAACTTGGGCTGCATCTGCTCAGTCTCGGGTTTTTTCTTCGTTCCGGGTTGAGAATTCTCCTTCGTGCAGGCTGTGCCAGCCATGAGAAGGACAGCCGCAGCTAAAAGAAAGTTCCGAATATCCATTGCCATCTAACTATTTAGTTATCGTTTTTTATTCGCAAAGATACACTCATGCCAGTATACGCAGAGGGTGGGGCGGATGTTTGACACCACCATCCCCGCATTGTGAGTATTGGCAGGAAAATACGGCGCATCTTTTGGCGTTTCGTGTCGGGGTGCTATCTTTGCGATGGGCGCAGAGGTTCTGTGCTCGCATAGCTTGAGCTCGCATTGGAGGAAGGCTCGCGCCATAGGAAGCAACTGGGGCACATCGGGGAGGAGCATGCCAGCCAGCACCTCGCCCGCCGGGGCTTCGTCATCCTGGAGAGGAACTGGCGGAGCGGCCACTTGGAGGTGGACATCATCGCGCAGAAGGACGGCATCACCCACATCGTGGAGGTGAAAACCCGCCATGAGAACACCCCCGTAGCGGTCCACGAGCTGCTGACCTACCCCAAGCAGCAAGCCCTGCTGCGGGCGGCCAATAGGTATGCCGAGTTGAACCGCAACGTGCGCGGGGTGCAGATAGACCTGGTGCTGGTGCTGGTGGGGCCGGGCGGGCTCAGCATAGAGTACTTTGAGGATGCTGTAGTGCCGCATTTCTGAGCCATCCCGCTCGCACCGGGCCCTTGAATTATATGGTATGGAGCTTAATCTGACGGAGGGACTCGCGCTGACCTGGTCCTGGTGTATTCCCGGGGGGATACGAGGTGCCGCATCCCCGGATTTCGTCCTCCTGGAGAACGTCGTCCCCTACTGTTTCTACTCCCGCCGCACGGTTCGCCCCCTGATTATCCTCATAAAGTACAAGGGCCGTCCGGACCTAGCCTACAAATTCGGTTGCAGCCTGGGGCGCGCCTGGCTCGAGGCGGGCACAGTCCCCGATGTCGAAGTCGTGGTGCCCGTCCCCCTGCACTGGTACAAGCGGCTGAAGCGGGGCTATAACCAATCAGAGCATTTTGCCCGCGGGATTGCGGATACGCTCGGCATTGTCGTGGGCCAGCCGCTGCGCCGTCGGCGCTATACCCGAACCCAAACCCGCCAGCCAGACCACGCCGCGCGCTGGCAGAACGTGCAGGGGAAGTTCGCTCTCCGGCGCGGCGCGGCCGAGAAGTTCCAGGGGAAGCACATCCTGTTGGTGGACGACGTGATTACAACCGGCGCAACGCTGAGCGCTTGCCTCGATGCCCTGATGGATATCAGGGGGTTACGGATTTCGGTTGCAAGCATTGCCGCTACCCGCTCCCTGTGCCACTCCGGGGGCGTGGTGCTGGCGGATGATATGGATGAGGATTTCGACACATTCTCGTAGCATCAGCTATTCCCCCCTCCCCCCTCTAAAAAATCCCCCATTTTTTTCCTCCACGCTCCCAGCGCGTTAGCCCTCTCCCCCCGGATATTTCCATTTCCGATTTGGTC
>PDTX01000005.1 GCA_002749065.1 Bacteroidia bacterium
GACCAAATCGGAAATGGAAATATCCGGGGGGAGAGGGCTAACGCGCTGGGAGCGTGGAGGAAAAAAATGGGGGATTTTTTAGAGGGGGGAGGGGGGAATTAAAATCCCTGCCGATAAAGCACCTAGGGAGGGGGAAGCATGCTCACCGATTTCACCCACGACTCAGCGGCCAGCTCCAGCACCTTCTCCCGCGGAAGGAACACCCTAAACCGATGGAACGACTCTCCCACCATATGCACCCCTTCAATACCCAACTCACCCAAGCGCTTTTCTATCCAATCCTGCTCCAGCCCCTCGAAAAACCCCACGACAACCCCCACCCTACTACCCTCCTTCGCGTACCCCGGCACACTGCTATCCATAATGGCCCAACTGCACTTCGCCTCGGCGGGTAGCTGGAAGACCGAAACCACCGATGTCCCCTTCAGCAAATGCCGATAGCTTTTCGCCACCGGCAAGCTTGCGAAATACGCATTCCCGCCCAAATAATCATCGAGCTGCACTCCGCGCTGGCGCAGCAAATCTCGTTGCTCTACCGTCGGGACCCCCGAAAACTGAATGGCAACATAGTGACGCGGCCCTATCGATTCCCCCAGCTCGCCCCTCGCGCCCCGACATCCCCAGCGGAATACACGCATGTTATCCGGTGGATTAACGGTATACCCTCGCAAGCTAAACGGCTGCTGACCAGTGGTATACACAGCCGGGAGCAGGAACAAGAATAGCAAAAGTAGTCTTCTCATACAGAGGGGTATATTACAAAAATCGCGGGCACTTGCCCGCGATTAGCACAGCGCGCCGCTGGCGCACCAAAGATACAAAACTGTCCTGACACTCCCTAGCTCTGAAGGGCATTCGCCCCGGACACAATCTCTAGTATCTCGCTCGTAATCGCCGCCTGGCGGGCCTTGTTGTACTCCAGCGTCAGCTCGCTCACCAGCGTATCGGCATTGTCCGTAGCCTGGCTCATCGCCGTCATACGGGCACCATGCTCACCCACATAGTTATTCAGAACGTAGGAGTAGAGCTGCAGACGGCCCATATGCGGCAGAGCAAAATCGAAGAACTCCTTCGGTGAGGGCTCTATGAGGTACTCGGTCCGCATTCTGCTCGCCTGCCCATCGCCACTCGCCTGCTCGGCCAGACTATCCGCCACCACCGGGAGTAGCCGCGCATGCACGCTCTCCTGAAAAGCTGGATTGTGGAACTTGTTGTACACCACGTACAGCTCGGAGTACACCCCGGCGAGAAAGTCCCGCTGGAGCGCATCGTACACCCGGACCACATCCGTGAACGACGGGTGCGCCACCAGGTCCTCATCCGATGCCGCAAGCCCTATTCCCTCACGCCGCAAGCCTTCCACCATCTTCTTCCCGAAGGCATGCACCACCACCTCGCGCGCCCCCCCGCGCAGCTCGGCCACCAGGCGCTTCGCCTCACCAATCACGTTCTGGTTGTACGCACCGCAGAGGGATGAATTCGACGAGAAAGCCAGGATGCAAACCGGTGCATCCGGATTGGACGTGACCATCAACGGGTGCACGTAGTCCACACCATCCCGCATCGCCATCCCGAGGGTCTGCGTGAAGCGGTCCATGTACACCTGGAAACGGCTCTCCGCATCCTGGGCCTTATGGAACTTGGCGGCCGAAACGACCTTCATCGCGCTGGTAATCTTACGAGTAGACTTTACCGACGCTATCCGAATACGTATATCCTTGAGGCTCGCCATGGGAAACTCCTACGCTAGGCGTTATACTTCTTCGAGAGCTCTTCAACCAGCCCCTCGAGGACCTTCTTCACCTCATCGTCCAGCACCCCGGTGGCCAGCTTATCCAGCACATCCGCATGCCGCAGACGTAGCGCCTCCAAGTAGCGCTCCTCAAACTCCGCAACCTTCTCCAGCGGCACGTCCTTCAGCAGACCGCCCGACCCCACGTAGATAATGGCGACCTGCTCGCCCACCGGCACGGGCGCGTACTGCCCCTGCTTCAGAATCTCCACGTTCTTCGAACCCTTGTCGAGCACGAGCTGTGTGGCCGCATCCAGGTCTGAGCCGAACTTCGAGAAGGCCTCCAGCTCGCGGTACTGGGCCTGGTCCAGCTTGAGCGTACCGGCCACCTTCTTCATCGACTTTATCTGGGCGTTACCGCCCACGCGCGATACCGAGATCCCCACGTTGATGGCTGGCAGCACCCCCGCGTTGAACAGCTGGGTCTCCAGGAATATCTGCCCGTCGGTAATCGAGATCACGTTTGTGGGGATATAGGCCGACACGTCTCCCGCCTGCGTCTCGATGATGGGCAGGGCCGTCAGCGAGCCTCCCCCCTTCACCATCGGCTTCAGCACCTCGGGAAGGTCGTTCATCGTCCGGGCCACCTCATCCGAATCGATAATCCTCGCGGCCCGCTCCAGCAAGCGGCTGTGCAGGTAGAAGATATCGCCCGGGTAGGCCTCGCGGCCCGGCGGGCGACGCAGCAGCAGGGACACCTCGCGGTAGGACACCGCCTGCTTGGAGAGGTCATCGTAGACCACCAGCGCGTCGCGGCCCGTATCGCGGAAGAACTCGCCAATCGCCGCACCGGCAAAAGGCGCGTAGAACTGCAGGGCCGCCGGGTCAGCCGCCGTCGCGGACACAATCACGGTGTAGTCCATCGCCCCGTGCTCAGCGAGCGTCCGGGCAATGTTGGCAACCGTGGAGCCCTTCTGGCCTATGGCCACGTAGATGCAGAACACCGGCTTGCCGGCCTCGTACTCCCGTCGCTGGTTGATTATCGTATCGAGCGTAATGGCCGTCTTGCCCGTCTGGCGGTCGCCGATAATCAGCTCACGCTGACCACGCCCCACCGGGATCATCGCGTCCACGGCCTTGATACCCGACTGGAGCGGCTGCTTCACCGGCTGCCTATAGATTACCCCCGGCGCCTTACGCTCCAGCGGCAACTCGTACAGCTCGCCCTCAATCGGCCCCTTCCCATCCACCGGCTCACCCAGCGTGTTGACGATGCGCCCCAGAAGGCCCTCGCCCACCGGGATGGACGCGATGCGCTTGGTACGCTTCACGCGCTGGCCCTCCTTAATCTGCGAACTCTCCCCCAGCAGCACCGCTCCCACGTTGTCCTCCTCCAGGTTCAGCACGATACCCCGCACGCCCGACTCGAAGTCAATCAGCTCATTCGCCTCTACGTGGCGCAAACCGTATATGCGGGCTATACCGTCGCCGACCTCCAGAACCTGCCCGACCTCCTCAAAACCCTGACCCAGCGATACCCCCTCGAGCTCGCGCGCCAGGATTTCCGAAACTTCCGATGATTTAATACCCGACATATTAGATGTCTTTATCTTATTCTAAACCATTTGATGAGCTATCGCATCCAGCTCCGAGCGGACGCTCCGATCGAGCAGCTGGTCCGCCACCTGCAGCTGGAAACCGCCGATTAGCTGGGCATCCACCCGGCTCGCAAGCTCCACCTGCGAGCCGAAGCGAGCCGACACGTAGGACCTGAGGGCCTCCGTCTGCATATCCCCCAGCTCCACCGCGCTCACCATCTCCACGCTGACAATGCCACGCTGCGCACGGTACATATCCTGAAACATGCGCAAAGCGTTCAGCAGGTAGCCCCCCCTACCCTTCTGGACAAGGAAGGTGGCGAAAGTCTCCAGCGAAGGGGCATACTCGCGGAATACGCCAGCTATGCCCCGCACCCGCTGCGCCTCAGTCAGCAAAACATTCTCCAGCAGCTCCTTGAGCAGCTCGCCATTCTCCTCCAGGAGCGGCAGAACCGCCTTGGCCTCCCGGTAGCACTTCTCCCCGAGGGAGTCCTGCCCGGCCAGCGTAACGAGTAGGGCCCGCGCGTAACGTCCCGCTATGAGTCCTTCATTCATTGCGCTTTCGGCTACTTGGCCTCCTTGAGAATTTCTTCCAGAAGCCGGTCGATATGCTCCTTCTGGGCCTCCGCGTTGCTGAAGTGCTCCCGTAGCACGCGCTCGGCCGTCACGATGGACAGCTCCACCACCTCGCGGCGGATATGCCTACGCATCTCCGCCTCCTCCTGACGCATTGCCTGGCGGGCCTGGGCCATGAAGGCCTCGCCCTGCTGGCGGGCCTCCGCCTGGGCCTGGGCGAGGATTTGCTCCCGCATCGCCTTCGCCTCGGCCACCATCCGCTCGCGCTCGGCCGCCGCCTCGCGCTGCATCTCAGCGTTGCTCTGCTGCAGCTTCTCCACCTCCTCTTGCGCCACCTTCGCGCGGCGGAGCGCCTCGGAGATCTTGCCCTCCCTATCGTTGAGCCCCTGGAGTATCGGCTTCCACGCAACCTTCTTCAGGATGAGCAGCAGCAGCCCGAAGGCCAGCAGCATCCAGAAGAAGAGACCGAATTCAGGAGTTATTAGGCTCATCTCGTTGCTCCTTTCGCGCTACACGAACAGCACTAGCAGGGCCACAATGATTGCGAAGAAGGCCAGACCCTCGATAAGCGCCGCGGCCACAATCATGCTGGAGCGGACATCCCCCGCAGCCTCGGGCTGGCGGGCAATCGCATCCATCGCTTGCCGCCCAATCTTGCCTATACCCAGGGCCGCACCCACTACTGCAACCGCAGCACCCAGGGCCGCAAAGGCCTTCGACATGGCTACCATACCCTCAGCAGCCGCTTGCAGAACCACCATCAAAGTCGTCATAATTCTAGATTTCTATGTTGTTCTTTTTGTTGTTCCAATTCCTATGTATATCACAATGGTAGCTTGGCCCCTACCCCGGGCAGTACTCACGCTAGTGCCCCTCCTCCGTCGCCATGCCGATGTACAGCGCGCTCAGCATCGTGAAGACGTAGGCCTGGATGAACGATACGAGGACATCGAGCAGGGTCATGAAGATCATGAAAATCACGGAGACGACGCTGATGCCGTACGCGGGCGCCGCGCCGAAACGCTGGAAGAGGAATATCAGGCACACGAAGACCAGCACGATCATGTGGCCCGCCAGCATGTTCGCGAACAGACGTATCATCAGGACCAGGGGCTTCATGAAGATGCCCAGGAACTCCACCACGGGCATGATCGGCACGGGCAGCTTGAGCAGCATGGGGATACCCGGGGGGTTCACGATGTGGCCCCAGTAGCGCCGGTTGCCCGAGATGCTCGTCAGGATGAAGGTGGAGAGCGCCAGCACGAGCGTCACGGAGATGTTGCCCGTGAGGTTCGCGCCGCCCGGGAAGATGGGTATGAGCCCCAGCAGGTTGTTCAGCAGGATGAAGAAGAACACCGTCAGCAGGAAGGGCACGAAGCGCCCGGCCTTCTCCTCGCCGATGCTCGACACCGCGATGTCGTCACGAACGAATAAAATCAGGGGTTCCAGGAGGTTCTGCAGGCCCTTCGGCGCGACGTCCGGGGCGGCCTTGTAGCGCTTGGCCACCGACGAGAATATCAGGACCAGCAGGACGCACGATACGAAGAGGCCCACTACGTTCTTGGTCAGGGAGAAATCCAGCGGCAGGGGGGCATCGAATCCCCCATCGGCCTCCACAATCTTGAGCACGGATGTGCTCTCATGCGGGTTGCGCGCCAGCCTGAAGCCGGCGTGCTCCTCCGCCCCGTGGTGGAAGCGGGTCGACATGAAGACGAACCACTCCCCGCGTACCCGGCTGTACAGTATCACCGGCAGGGGTATGCTCACGTGCGTGTCGCCCATTGAGAACAGGTGCCAATCGTGCGCATCGGAGATGTGGTCGAAGATGATCTCCACGGGGCTTACCTCCCCCCCAGCCTCACCGCTGGCCGCATGAGATGCGCTCCCGAAAGAGAGCGAGGGCAAAAGCAACAGGAACACCACCATGATGCTCCTGCCGAAATCTCTAAAGCGTTGTCCCATCTGGCTCACAAGGTCTCAATCCAATTATTACCGCGAAAGTAGGCATTTATGGCTAATAGCCAAAACAATACGGGAAAAAGAATTGAAGCGCTTGCAACTGGCGCGATTAGGCCTTGCCAATCGCCCCGACAGCCTCGGCCAGGGCGCTCTCCACCCCGTCGGCATCACGCCCCCCCGCGGCCGCAAAAAAGGCCTGGCCACCGCCCCCGCCCTGGATGCGCACCGCCGCCGCACGGACTATCTTGCCCGCATTCAGCCCCCGGCTCTTGACGAGCGCGTCGGAGAAGGCCACCGCCAGCCCGGGCTTGCCATCATGCACCGCGCCCAGCACCACCGCGATGTTGTCCCCCTTGGCCCGCAGGGCCATCGCCACGTCCTTCACGTCCTCCGGTGGCATGCTCCCCAGATGCTTCGACACCACGCGCACGCCCGGCACCTCAACCGCCCCCTCGAGCAGCGCCGCGGCCGTGCTCCCTACCCAGGCCATACGGAAATGCTCCAGCTTACGCCGCTGCGCCGCGAGCTCCTCCTGGAGCCGCTGCAGGGCCTCCACGGGCTTGCCCTGCGAGTGCAGCATGCCGTCGAGCTGGCGAAGGCTATCGTCCATGGCGTAGTCGCGCAGCTCGGCCGCACGCCCGGCCACCGCCTCAATGCGGCGAACGCCCGCCGATATGGCCGACTCGCTCACGATGCG
This sequence comes from Bacteroidia bacterium, assembly GCA_002749065.1. Taxonomy (GTDB): domain Bacteria; phylum Bacteroidota; class Bacteroidia; order Bacteroidales; family CAJPTX01; genus Bacteroides_D. Next base: position 6,563 of record PDTX01000005.1, read on the forward strand.
GAACAGACCTATCGCCCCGGTATTCGCCACGTGCGTCCCCCCGCAGAGCTCCACCGAACTGCCGAAGCGGACCAAGCGAACCCGGTCGCCGTACTTCTCACCGAAAAGGGCCGTCGCGCCCGCGGCCAGCGCCTCGGCCATGGGGACATCGCGCTGCTCGTCGCGCGCCAGCGCCTCACGGACCATGCTGTTCACGCGCTCCTCCACACGTCGCAGCTCGTCGTCGGTCATCCGCTGGAAGTGCGAAAAGTCGAAGCGTAGCCTGTCGCTCTCCACCAGCGAGCCCTTCTGCTCCACGTGGCCCCCGAGCACCTCCCGGAGGGCGTAGTGCAGAAGGTGCGACGCCGTGTGGTGGCAGGCCGCGCCGCTACGGGCCGCCGCATCGACCATCGCCCGGAACTCCACCTCCGGCCGCTCGGGCAGACGGCTCACCACCAGCAGCGGGAGGTTGTTCTCCTTCACCACGTCCAGCACCTCTATCCGCTCATTGGCGGAGGTGATTGCGCCCCGGTCGCCCACCTGGCCACCGCCCTCCGCGTAGAAGGGCGAGCGGTCCAGCACCACGTGGTACATCCGCTTCCCCTTCTTCTCCACCGAGCGCATCTTCACAATACGCACATCCGCCTCGAGGTGGTCGTAGCCCACGAACTCGGTCTGCACCTCCTGGCCCACCATCACCCAGTCGCCCTGCGAGATTTGCCCGGCGCTCCGCGAGCGGTCCTTCTGCTCCTCCATGCAGGCATCGAAGCCCGCTTGGTCCACCCCCAGCCCCTCCTCGCGCAGCATGAGCTCGGTGAGGTCCAGCGGGAAGCCGAAGGTGTCGTAGAGCGTGAAGGCCGTCTGGCCATCCAGCGCCTTCCGCCCGGCCGCCCTGGCCTTCTCCACCTCCGCCCCCAGCAGCTGTATCCCCTGCTCCAGCGTGCGGAGGAAGGCGTTCTCCTCCTCGAATATCACCTTGGCTATCAGGTCCTCCTGCCGACGCAGCTCGGGGTAGTTCTCGCCCATTTTCCGGACCAGCACCGGGACCATCCGGCACAGGAAGGGCTCGCGGAACGAGAGGAAGGAGTAGCCGTAGCGCAACGCGCGCCGGAGGATGCGCCGGATTACGTAGCCCGCCCGGTTGTTCGAGGGGAGCTGGCCGTCGGCAATCGAGAAGGCGACGGCGCGCACATGGTCCGACACCACGCGGAGGGCCGTGTCCACACGCTCGTCGTGGCCGTAGGTCTGGCCCGACATCCCGGCCACGTGGGCTATGATGTCCTGGAATATGTCCGTGTCGTAGTTGCTCTCCTTGGCCTGCAGCACCATGCAGAGGCGCTCGAGCCCCATGCCCGTGTCCACCACGTTGGCCGGCAGGGGCTCGAGGCTGCCGTCGGCCAGGCGGTTGTACTGCATGAACACGAGGTTCCAGATTTCGATTACCCGGGGGTGGTCCATGTTCACCAGCTCGGCCCCCGGGACGCTGGCCCGCTCGGCGGCGGTGCGGAGGTCGATGTGTATCTCCGAGCAGGGGCCGCAGGGGCCGGTGTCGCCCATCTCCCAGAAGTTGTCCTTCTTGTTGCCGTAGAGCACCCGCTCGGCCGGCACGTACTGCAGCCAGTGCTCGCGGGCCTCGGTGTCCTCCGGGACGTTCTCCTTGGCATCGCCCTCGAAGACCGTCACGTAGAGCCGCTCGGGGTCGATGCCGTACACATCCACCAGCAGCTCCCAGCCCCAAGCGATAGCCTCGCGCTTGAAGTAGTCGCCGAAGGACCAATTACCCAGCATCTCGAACATGGTGTGGTGGTAGGTATCGTGGCCCACCTCCTCCAGGTCGTTCTGCTTGCCCGATACGCGGAGGCACTTCTGCGAGTCGCATACCCGCTGGGAGACCGGCGTGGCGTGCCCCAGGATGTAGTCCTTGAACTGGTTCATGCCCGCGTTGGTGAACATGAGCGTCGGGTCATCCTTAATCACCATCGGCGCGCTCGGCACGATGCGATGCCCCTTGGAGGCGAAGAAATCGAAAAAGGTCTTCCGTACGGTATTCGAATCCATGGTCTTGGTCCTGAGGTTAAGCTAGGGCGCGCGGGGGTGAGGCCACGCCGAGCGCAAATGTAGCAATTATCCGCCGGAATGAAAAGCGCGCCGGGCGAGGCCCCCCGGTGGCATGGGGGAGGGGGCCGCCATCCTGTGCATTTTTGCTACCTTTGCAGATAACCTACAACCCCCTACGCCATGCAGCTACTCCCGATAGGCATACAGAGCTTCAGCAAGCTCCGCGAGCAGGAGCGGGCCTACGTCGACAAGACCGACCTCATCTGGCAGCTCGCGCAGGACCCCGCCTACTACTTCCTGAGCCGCCCACGCCGCTTCGGCAAGAGCCTCATGCTCTCCACCCTCGAGAGCTACTTCCTCAAGCAGGAGGACCTCTTCCGGGGGCTGAAGCTGGAGCGCCTGCAGGCCGAGAGCGGGAAGGAGTGGAAGTACTACCCCGTCATCAAGCTCAGCATGGCCGGGGGCGATGGGCTCACCGTCGAGAGCTGGACGGGGCAGGTGCACATCCAGCTCGGCATGCTCGAGCGGCGCCACGGCGTGGAGACCGGGCCGCAGGTGCTGGGCGAACGCTTCGCCAAGCTGATTGTGAGCCTGTACGAGAAGTACAACAGCCGGGTGGTGGTCCTGATTGACGAGTACGACTCGCCCCTACTCGAGAGCATGGGCGACGACCAGGTCGAGCTGCACAAGGCCTCGCGGGGCATGCTGCGCAGCATGTACATCAACCTGAAAACCTACGATGAGCTGGTGCACTTCGCCATGTTCACCGGCGTGTCGCAGTTCTCCCAGCTCTCCCTCTTCAGCGGGCTGAACGCGCTCAAAATCATCACCCTGGAGAATGAGTGGTCCGCGCTCTGTGGCATCACCCACGAGGAGCTAATCACCTACTTCGGCGGACGAATTGACCGCCTGGCCGAGGAGAAGGGGATAACGCGCGAGGCCCTCATCGCCGCGCTCCGCCAGAAGTACGACGGCTACCTCTTCACCCCCCGGGGCGTGCACGTCTACAACCCCTACGGCCTGCTGAAGGCGCTGGAGAATGGCCTGCTGATGAACTACTGGATGCAGACCGGCTCGCCGAAGGTGCTGGAGTACCTCCTGCCGAAGTACCGCACCAACGCGCAGGAGCTGGCCGCCGGGGTGGCCGGAGAGGCCAACTGGATTGGCACGCAGGAGGAACCCGGTGGCAAGCCCTACCCCTTCCTCTTCCAGACGGGCTACCTCACCATCAAGGAGGCCCTGAGCGACCTCTCCTTCATCCTGGCCTTCCCCAACGGGGAGGTGCGGACATCGCTCGCGAGCCTGATGGAAACGGCCGTGGTCGGCTACGATGCCAGCGACATGTACCCCCGCCTCACGGAGCTGAAGCAATGCCTCTACGAGCGCAAGGTCGCGGGCTTTATGGACAGGCTGAAGCCCCTCTTCGCCAAGGTCTTCGGGGGCAACGAGCCACGGGAGTCGCTGGTCCGCGAATCGCACTTCCGCAACGCGCTCTTCGTGGTGTTCACCCTCCTGGGCGAGCACATACAGATGGAGGTGCCCAGCGCCAGGGGGCGGTCGGACTGCGAGCTGCAAACGCAGGACACCGTCTACATCTTCGAGCTCAAGCTGGCCAGCAGCGGGGAGACCAAGCTCGATGCCCTCCGGCAGATCAAGGACCAGGGCTATGGCGATGCCTACCTCGGCGGGGGGAAACCCATCGTCTGCATCGGGGCGACTTTCGACAGCAAGGGGGACATCGACTGGCTGGAGAGGGAGTACGGCGAGATATAGGCAAGCGCCGCCGCCACGAAGCTACTCCAGACGGAAGAAGGATATGGCCTGCTCCAGGTGCTCAGCCTGGGCGGTCATGGCCTCCGAGGTGCTGGCCAGCTCCTCCGAGATGCTCGCATTCTGCTGGGCCAGGTCGTTGAGCCGGTCCACCTCGGCGTTCACCCGCTCCACGTCCTCCTGCTGCTCGAGGCTCTCGTGGGTTATCTCCTCCATGAGCCGCACCGAGTCGGACAGCCGGGGCATGACCACCGATAGCTTCTCCCCGGCCGCACGGGAGACATCCTTGGTGCTGATGGCCAGGCTCACAATCTCCTCCGCGGCCATCCGGCTACGCTCGGCCAGCTTGCGCACCTCGGCGGCCACCACCGCGAAGCCCCGGCCATGCTCGCCGGCCCGGGCCGCCTCCACCGCCGCGTTGAGCGCCAGGATGTTCGTCTGGTCGGCTATCTCCCGGATGATGTCCACCTTCTCGCTGATGGCGAAGTTGGAGCTCACGGCCACCCCCGCCTGGCGATTCACCTCCTCCACCTGCTCGAGCACCCCGCCGGACTGCTTGGCCGTCTGCCGCGAATTCCGAGCTGTCCGTACCACCTTGTCCACCATCCCACCCATGGCCATCGACACGCCCGCCACCGAGGCCGCCTGCTCGTTGGCCCCCATGGCCAGCTCCTGCGAGGTGCTGCTAATCTGCTCGCTGGCCGACTTGAGGCTCAGCGCGTTGTCCCCTATGCCATGCACGATAACCGCCAGGCGCTCCACCATGCTGCTGAGCGAGCTGGCCAGGATGCCCAGCTCGTCCTGGAGCTTGTACTCGTAGTCCACCTTCGTGCCCAGCCGCCCCTCCGACACATCGCGAAGGGCGTAGCTCATCCGGATAATGGGGCGGGACACCCAGTCGGCCAGGAAGTACATCAGCACCAGCGCGGCCAGCATGATCAGCAGGCTCATGCCCCAGAGCACGCGCCGCAGGTAGACTATGGGCTCCAGGAAGTTCTCATCCTCGTCGGAGACGATCACCACCCAGCCCGTGCTCGCCACCTTGGCGAAGGAGCCCATGTTGCGCTTCCCGTCCCACTCGAAGTAGCCCACCGCCGGCTCAGACGCCGCCATGGCCCGCCGCTCAAACTCCGCGATGCTCTCGTAGCTTGGGTCTATCCGGGCATGCTCCGTCGAATTCTCCATCCGCATCACCAGCTCCGGGTCGGGGTCCGCGATGGTCGTGCCGCTCTGGCCCACCACGTAGGCCCCGCCATCCTTGCCCACCCGTATGTCCTCGATGTACTGGTTGAGCATCAGCCCGTCGTAGTCCACGCAGAGGGCGCTCTTGATACCGCCGTCCGCCCCGCGGAGGGGGACGGCGATGGTCAGCACCAGCTTGCCGTTGAGCTTGTCCCGGTAGGGCTCGACGATGGAGACCCGGCCGGAGATGGCCTCACGGAAGAAGGTGCGGTCCGAGATGTCCAACGTGGTCCCATCAGCCTGGTATATCATGCCCTTCCTGTCGCAGACGTAGACCTCCGCGAGCTCGACCTTGGCGGACTTCGCCTCGGCCTCCAGCAGGCGCGACATCTCATGGAAGTCCAGCGAGGTGTCGCTCAGGAGGGTGCGCCCCATCGCCTGCAGGTAGGCCACGTCCGACTGGATTCTCATGTCGATTATCGTGGCCGCGTCCCGGGCCTTCTCCTTGAGCTGTATCTCCACCTTCTGGTGCACGGCCTCCTGGGCCATATGGCTGACCACCAGCAGGAATACCGTCACCACCACGATGGTCAGCGCACCGAAAATCAGCATGAACTTGTACTTCAGGGAGAAGAACCCAAGCCTAAGATTAAAGATGCTCATACTAAGGTAGTTGCTTGTATTCCGTATTCTGGTATGTGGGGCTGGGCACTCTCTTGCCCTGGCTAGACCGGGGGCTCAGGGCACGCGGGGGCATCGAGCAGGTCGTCGATGGCGTCGGTGGGGTTGGGGGCGCTGAACACGGCACTGCCGGCCACCAGCACGTCGGCCCCGGCGGCCCACAGCTGGCCCGCATTCTGGGTGGTGACCCCGCCATCGACCTGTATGAGGAGCTGCGGGTTGACCTCTTGGGCCAGCTGGCGCAGGCGGACGATGCGGCCGAGCGACGCGGGGATGAACTCCTGCCCGCCAAAACCCGGGTTCACGCTCATGATGAGCACCATGTCGAGGTCGGGCAGCACGTCGCGCAGCAGCTCGGGGGGGGTGTGCGGGTTGAGGGCCACGCCCGCCTTCATGCCCAGCTCGCGGATGCGGGAGAGGGTGCGGTGGAGGTGATGGCAGGCCTCGTGGTGCACGGTCAGCACGTTGATCCCCAGCTCGGCGAAGCGGTCGAGGTAGCGGTCCGGGTCGACTATCATGAGGTGCGCATCGAAGGTCTTCTGCGTCAGGGGGCGGAGCGACTTGATGACCGGGAAGCCGAAGGAGATGTTGGGCACGAACACCCCGTCCATGATGTCCAGGTGCACCCAATCGGCCCGCGAGCCATGTATGAGGCTTACGGCCTCACCCAAGTGGGCAAAGTTAGCCGAAAGTAGGGAGGGGGCTATGATTCTTTTCATTCGTTGTTAACCTATTGTTCCTATACATTGTGTTCTGTGCCTAGGGCTCATGCCGCAGCAGACGGTCAATATGCTCGATGGCCTCTTCGTAGGCGAAGCCACGGGAGGCGGCGAAGCGCATCAGGCGGACCTTGAGCTCGTGGGGGCCAAGGTCGGGCTTGAGGGTGCCGCGCTTCTTCCGGAGGATGCTGCTCAGGTCGGGGGTGTCGCCCTCCTCCCGCACGGTGGCGAGGGCCTGGTCGATGGTGGATTGGGGGAGGGACTTGGCACGGAGGGCGGCCGCGATTTTCAAGCTCCCCCAGCCGGAGAAACGGGCCCTATCGCGGGCGAAGGCCCGGGCGTAGCGCGCCTCGTCGAGAAATCCGCCCTGCTGGAGCTGGTCGAGGATGGTGCCAATCTCAGCCCCCGATGCCCCATGCCGCTCGAGGTAGCGACGCACCTCCTGGGGGGCTCGCTCCCGGGTGGCGCAGTAGCGTGTGGCGCGCATGAAAAGCCTTTGGCTTGGGTTTGGCATCACGTAAAGTTCAATTTCTGGGGGGCAAAGATACGAAAAGTGGAACTTCGCTCACCCACTCCCGGGGATAAATCGCAGCGGGTAATCACACCCCGGCACGCTAGCCCAGATGGGCCACCAGAAAACGGGCCTTGCCCTGCGCGTCGTACCCCACCCTCACCCCCCGAAACCCCTCCTGAAGGTAGTACGCGCGGGCCTGCTCGGCGAGGTCCTCATGCAGCTCGAGGAACACGTGTCCCCCCGGCCTCAGCGCGGTGGCCGCGAGCCGAGCAATGGCCTGATAGGGGGCGAGGGGGGCCCCGTCCGGCACGAAGAGGGCGGCGTGTGGCTCGTAGTCGAGCACCCGGGAGGGCATGCGCTGCCGCTCGCGCATGGGGATGTAGGGGGGGTTGGACACGATGAAGTCGTACGATGCCGAGGGGGGGGCGAAGGTGTACAGGTCCAGCACGCTCAGCTCCAGGTCCAGGGCGTGGTCCTGGGCGTTCCGCCGCGCCACGTCGATGGCGGCCGGTGAGAGGTCGCCGGCGTGCATGCGGAGCCGCGGATTTTCCAGCGAGAGGGTTATGGCGATGCAGCCGGTCCCCGTGCCGAGGTCCAGGCCATGAAGGGGCGGGGTGGCGGCGTAGGTCTGCAGCACGAGCTGGCACAGCTCCTCGGTCTCGCGGCGGGGAATGAGCGTGCGGGGCGTTACGCGGAAGCGCCGCCCGTAGAAGTAGGCGTAGCCCAGGATGTACTGCACGGGCTCGTGCCGGGCGAGGCGCTTGGCCACCGACTCGAGCCGGGGTACGGCCCCGTCGGGGACCGGCATCTCGGGGCGGAGGAGAAGGTCGGGGAGCTGGCAGCCGAGAAGGTACTCGACGATGAGCGCCTCGTGGTCATGGAGCTCCTCCGGCGGCACGAGGGGGGCGAGGGTGCTACGTAGCAGCCGGCGGAACTCTATGCGCTTCATGGCCTTGGCGAATGCTGGGATGTTGGCTACATTTGCCGCAAAGATAGGCAGAATGGAGCAAAGGAGCTGGAGCGCATTCGACCGGCAATGCATGGCGCGGGCGCTGGAGATATCGGCACGGGGGCTGGGCCACACCTCGCCCAACCCGATGGTGGGGGCGGTGATTGCGCGCGACGGGCGCATCCTGGCGGAGGGCTACCACGCCCACTACGGGGAGGCCCACGCGGAGGTGATGGCCCTGCAGCTGGCCGAGCAACGGGGGGTAGACCTGAGCGGGGCGACGATGTACGTGACGCTCGAGCCCTGCACGCACACCGGCAAAACGCCCCCCTGCTGCGCGGCCATCATGCGGACCGGCATCTCGCGGGTGGTCATCGCCACGCTCGACCCCAACCCGAGGGTCAACGGGGGGAGCGTGCCCCAGCTGGAGGGGGCCGGGAAAACGGTGGAGGTCGGCCTGCTCGAGCGCGAGGCCCAGGAGCTCAACCGGCGGTTCTTCACCTTTCAGCGGCTCGCAAGGCCCTACGTCATCCTCAAGTGGGCGGAGAGCGCGGACGGCTTCATCGACAGCTGCCGGGCCGCCTGCGAACCCGCCCCCTGGCTGAGCAATCACCCTTGCCGGCTGCTGGTGCACAAGTGGCGCGCCGAGGAGAGGGCCATCCTGGTGGGGACCAACACCCTCCGGCGCGACAACCCCTCGCTGACCACACGCCACTGGCACGGGGCGAACCCGCTGCGCATCGCCATCGACCGCCGACTGTCCATCGCGCCTGGCTCGCAGCTCCTCGACGGTCAGGCCCCCACCCTACTCATCCACGAGGCGGACGGGGAATATAGCCCAAAGGCCAAGGAGCTACAGCAAGTCGAGGGGCTAGACCTCCTGCCGCTGCACTTCTCCACGAGCATGCTCACGGGCATCATGCGAGAGCTCCACCGACGGGGAATCGACTCGCTAATCGTGGAGGGGGGCGCGCAGCTCCTCCGGTCCTTCATCGAGTCGGGGCTCTGGGACGAGGCCAGGGTGTTCACCGGGCCTTGCGAGCTCGGGGAGGGCACACGTGGCCCCGGTCTGCCCGACGGACAGGTGGCCAGCTGGGCAGTGGGGGACACCACCCTCCGCTACTTCCGCAGGGGCTAGCCACGCGGAGAATGAAAAACGCCCCGCCTAATGCGGGGCGCAAATACGCGTGGCGTGGGCTCATCCTACTCAAACAGCCCCCGCAAGCGGTCAATCAGCGTATCATCAGTGGCATTCTCCGCGGGCGGCTCGATGTGCTTCTGCTCCGCAAGGCTCTTGAGCAACTTCTTCTCATCGGAGGTCAGCGAAGTCGGCACATGCACGTCAACAACCACCAGCAGGTCACCCGCCTGACGCGCATTCATCATGGGCATACCCTTGCCCCTCAGCCGGAGGAGCTTACCGGGTTGCGTGCCGGAGGATATCTTGATTTTGGCCTGGCCCGAGAGGGTGGGCACCTCGACCGAACCGCCGAGTGCCGCCGTCGGGAAAGATATCTTGAGGTTGTATATCAGGTCGTTGCCCTCCCGCACGAAGCTCTCGTGGGCCTTCTGGTCGATGGCGATGAGGAGGTCGCCCGGGTCGCCGCCCTGCGGCCCCGCGTTGCCCATGCCGCGCATGGCCAGCTGCATACCGTCCGACACGCCCGCCGGTATGTCGACCGAGATGGTCTCCTCGGCGCGCTCCACCCCCCGGCCATTGCACACCCTACATTTCTCCTTGATTATCTGGCCCGTGCCGCCGCAGGTCGGACAGGGTTGCCGGGTCTGCATGCGGCCCAGCATGGTGTTGGCCACCCGGGTGACAAATCCCTGGCCATGGCAGGTGGTGCACTCAGTCTTGGCCGAGCTGCTGGCCGCCCCGCTACCGTGGCACGCGCTGCAGACCGTATCCTTCTTGAGCTTGAGCTTCTTGGTCACCCCGCTGGCCATCTCCTCAAGGGTCAGGGAGAGATGTATGCGCAGGTCGGTACCCCGCGGACGGGATGCGCCCCGCCCCCCGAAGCCACCGAAGGCCCCGCCGAATGCGCCACCGAAGATATCCCCGAACTGCGAGAAGATGTCCTCCATGGACATGCCCCCGGAGTGGAACCCACCGCCGGCTCCCCCCATGCCCTCATGCCCGAAACGGTCGTAGCGCGCACGCTTGTCCGCATCGCCCAGCACCTCGTACGCCTCCGCGGCCTCCTTGAACTTCGCCTCCGCCTCCGCATCCCCCGGGTTCCGGTCCGGATGGTACTGCAGCGCCAGCTTCCGGTAGGCCTTCTTTATCTCATCGGTCGAGGCGCCCTTGGGCACGCCCAGAATTTCATAGTAGTCCCTCTTGGCCATCTACCCCTCCCTATTCACCGATTACCACCTGCGCATGCCGCAGCACCGCCCCGCGGAGCGTGTAGCCCTTACGGATGGCATCCACCACCTTCCCCTTGAGGGCCGGGTCCTCCACGGCGATCTTGGTGACGGCCTCATGCATGTCCGTATCGAGCTCCTGCCCCACCACCTCCATCGGCTCTACGCCGCAGTCGGCCAGCACCTTGTATAGGTTCTTGCGGATGAGGGATATCCCCTCGCCCAGCGCCTTCACATCCTGCGCCTCGGCCGCGCTCTGCTCCGCCCGGTCCATATCATCCACCACGGGGAGCAGCTTCTCGAGCGTCGTCGCCGCGGCGGTCTCCACGAGCTGGGCCTTCTCCCTGAGGGTGCGCTTGCGGAAATTGTCGAACTCCGCGCTCAGCCGCAGGTACTTATCCTTCATCTCACCGAGCTCCACCAGAAGGCTCTGGTAGTCCTCCTCGCTATGCTCAGGCGCGGCACCCGGCCCGGCCCCGGCCTCCGCAGGCTGGGCCGCATCCGCTGCCTGGACCTCCGGCTCATTGGCCACCTGCTCGGGCTTCCTCTCGTCTTTCTTCTTGCTACTCATTGCTCAGTATGCTTATGTGTATGCCATTGCCACATCAAACGGCGTGCCACGCACGCGCGGCCTGACCCTTTGTCAGCCCGCAGCCACACGCTCTATGCGCGCCCCTATCGCGTTGAGCCGCTGGTCGATACGCTCATAGCCCCGGTCTATCTGCTCTATGTTCGAGATGGTGCTGACCCCCTCCGCGGCCATCGCCGCCAGCAGCAGGGCCACGCCAGCCCGGATGTCGGGCGAAGCCATGCTCGTGGCCCGGAGCTTGACCGCCCGGGCGAGCCCTATGACGGTGGCCCTGTGCGGGTCGCAGAGGATAATCTGCGCGCCCATGTCGATGAGCTTATCCACGAAGAAGAGCCGACTCTCGAACATCTTCTGGTGAATCAGAATCGCCCCTCGCGCCTGGGTCGCGACCACCAGGAACACGCTCAGCAAATCCGGCGTGAGGCCCGGCCACGGGGCATCGCTAATGGTCATGATGGACCCATCCATGAAGGTCTCAATCTCGTACGACTGCCCCCCCTGGATGAAGAGATCGTCGCCCCGCCGCTCCATCGAAATCCCCAGCCGCTCAAAGGCGGAGGGGATGATGCCCAGCTCCTCATAGCGGACATCCTCTATGGTTATCTCGCTCTGCGTCAGGGCCGCCAGGCCGATGAAGGAGCCGACCTCTATCATGTCGGGGAGTAGCACATGCTCGCAGCCCCCGAGCCGCTCCACGCCGTGGATGGTGAGCCGGTTCGAGCCCAAGCCCTCAATCCGCGCGCCCATCGCCACGAGCATGCGGCAGAGCTGCTGGATGTACGGCTCGCAGGCCGCGTTGAAAATCTGGGTTGTGCCCCTGGCCAGGCTCGCGGCCATGATGATGTTGGCCGTCCCGGTGACGGAGGCCTCATCGAGCAGCATGTAACAACCCCTGAGCGCCTGGGCACGGACCACGTAGCCCTCCGCCTGGTCGTCGTAGCAGAGGATGGCCCCGAGGTCTATGAAGCCCCGCAGGTGCGTGTCGAGCCGACGACGGCCAATCTTGTCCCCCCCGGGCTTGGGTACGAATGCCTGACCAAAGCGGGCCAGCAGGGGCCCCACCAGCATTATCGACCCCCGAAGGCGACCGCAAGCCGCCACGAAGGCCGGCTGCAGAGCCCGCTCGGGCACCAGGCCAGCGGGGGAGAACGTGCACTCATGCTCCGAGTGCCAAGCCACGCCGACCCCCAGGAACTCGAGGATCTCAATCAGGCGCAGGACATCGTGAATGAGGGGGATATTGCCCACCCGCACCGGCTGGTCGGTGAGCAGCACGGCCGACAAAATCTGCAGGGCCTCGTTCTTCGCGCCCTGAGGCCTAAGCCGACCGCAGAGCCGATGGTCCCCCTCCACCCTGAATATCTCCATCATCCTTCTGCATTATGGGCCAAGAGGGCGACGCATCGCCTCATTCGCCACCCTAATTCTAGCGCTTCCGCTTCGTCCGGCGCTTACGAGTACCATTGGGGCGAGGAGCCGCACTGGGCCTCCGCCCCTCCGCGCTGGCGACCATCGCCATGTTGAGGCTTACCCCCTCGGGCAGCTTGAGCCGACCGCCCGAGTACTGCTCCAGGTCGCGCGCTATCACCTCGTCATCCACCGAGTTCTTGTTCCACTTCAGGTACGCACGCTTCATCTGGTTGGCGCAGGCCATGACCATCTGCTCGCGCTCCGCGCCCTCCGGCTCACCGGCCACCGCCGCGATCATATCCATGATAATCGCCCCGTAGTGGCCACTCTGCTGAGCATGAATGCCATAGGGTACGGGCTCGGGCACACGCTCTATCTCCTCGCGGCTGGGCGGCGGATAGGGGCTATCCACCTCCAGGCTGTAGTCAGCCATTACGTGGAGGTGGTCCCAGAGCTTCCGCTGGTAGTCCTCCAGCTCCTTTATCTTGGGCTGCAGCCGGAGCATCACGTTGATGATGGCCTCGGCCTGCGCCGTGCGCTTCTCCCTATCCGCTATCGCCGGGAGCGCATCGACCATCTGCTGCACGTTGCGCCCGTACTCCGAAAGGCGTAGGGGGCTACGCTGCGTATTGTATTCCATTTACCTTCTGTATTACTGCCGGCAGGCTATCGCCAGCGAGTGGGTTGTCGCCACAAAGGTAGCATATTTTTGCGTCTCGCTAGGAGCAGCAAAAAGCGGCACCCCGGATTGGGATGCCGCTTCGTTACTAAGAGCTATTCGCCCCCTTATCTTTAGAGCTTGAGCGCCTTCAGAACCCAGAGGCTACCATCGACCGCGTAGAGGCGGACGAAGTACACACCCTGCGGCGCATCGCCCATCTGAACGCGAATAGACGAACGCCCGTCGTGGGTTCTCCGCATGATGCGCTGGCCCATCTCGGTGTAGATCTCGTAGGCACGGCAACCGTCAGCATGCAGCACCACCAGCTCGTTGCTGAATGGCGACACGACGGCCGCGGCCGAAAGCGCACCACGTACCACCGGCGTCTCTTCATCCTCTTGAGGTTCCTCGTCCTCGCCAGAGCCAGGCCCAGCGTTCTCGTTCTTGGTGAAGGTCACACTGAGCGAACCGCCATTGGTCACGTCCACCGAGAAGGTCATGGTCTGCTTGTCGTCCGGAATGGTCGGAGAGTTATTCAGACCCCTACCATCAATCACCGTGACTTCGCTTATGTAGCTACCCGCTTCGGCCCTCACCGTGAACTCCACGTCACCATCATGGAAAACCGGATCATTCAGTGCAATGGGGTTCCCCACAATGGAGGACTTCGCCTCGACAGAGCCCTTACCCACACCCTGCTCATTCTCAATACCCTTCCAGTCCACAGAGAACGGCCTTAGGAACACCACTACCGCCTCCTTCGTCTGCTTACAGGTATTCTCATCCAGCATTATCAGCTTGGCGCTCCCCGACTCCTGCACCAGAGCCTCAGTCGCATCCTGGTACTTGCTATCGAAATCCGCACCGTAGGATGACTCCCAGGTAAACTGAGGACCACTAGCGGGCTTGCTACCACGGAAGTAGCTGGCGATTATCGTCGCCTCGGTGTCCTCCGACGTCTTCTTCACCCTCCACTTCTTAGACTTCGTGTCGAAGTCCGCCGGCGACACCTTCAGACGGAAGTCCGGCTTGAAGAGAAGCTCCCTATCAACCATCTCCACTTTCGGGATCTGCACCGGAGGTATTGCCAAACCGGATGGAGGCTCAGGACCAAGTGGCTGCTCAAATGAACCCTCAGCCTTGAAGGACAGCACTGTCCGACCTTGAATATTATGGTCGCCCAGCTTCACCACCACAGACTCACCTTCCTCGAGGGGCTCTTCCAAAGTATGCTGATAGGTAAGGTTCTCATTACCTGTATAGCCATACTTAAACTCCAGCTTAGTCCCTGCCGGAATCGGCACCTTGACTGCGGCAGGATCAGTCGGAATAGAGGCCTTAAGCGCCTTCACGCTTACCAGGTAGGCTATCTCACCGCTCCCTGCACCCCGTTCGATGCATTTCGAATCCCCATCAAACATCGCGAAATCAAGTGCGATCCCGTAGTCTACCCAGTAGCGTAGAGCCACCTCGTCGCTCTCCACCGGTGGGCAACCGCTATCCTCTTCGGTGTAGATGGTTCGCACCTTGTAGCGAAGCAGACCATCGCGCAGCTTCGAACCCATTGCTGCCGGATTTACCTCCATCTTAGAATTGCTGCCCGGCTTGCCATCGGCATCCTCGCCACTCAGTAGCCACTCGTACTTCAGCTTTTCATCGCTGATATACTTCAATCCATCACTATTGATGCAACCATTCCCATCGAGCTCGAAGATAAAATCAGTCGGCAACACCCTGAAGGCGGCTTCACCCAGCTGCCCCTTGAAGTCCTTACCCACAGCCGCATTAATTGCATTGATCACCTGCGTCTTCAGGTCAGCTTTCTGCAGCCCCCTGATATTCTCGACGGGGTCCGAACGTAGTGGCTTGCGGTCATCCTGAAGGTTGCGAAGGGTCAGATAGGTCTTCGCCGCATCATTCACAATCTTGACCACTGCAATGTAGGATGCGCCCTCCGAGGTGTTGAGCCCCTTTACCACGCCCGACTTGCTAAGCTCGACGCTCTCACCGGCTTTAATCTCATCATACTCCACCGCAAGCTCACTCACCGATCCTGGAACCTCAATGCCACCATCGGTCTCCAATGAGAACCTCAGCGTCACGCTACCCGCAGGTAGGTCCACACTTGTGGAGTTTCGTAGGGAGAAGGTGAGATCCTGAGTAGGCTCCTGGCCACACTTCGACCTGAGCCCCTTGATGCTATTGGGCTCCAGGTCAACGTAGGGTTTGAACTCCACCACCTGCGACTGGGGCGCAGAGCTACATTTCGTCTCCTTATCCCTGAAGATAAAGTGGTACGTACCCGCGCTGCTAAACTCTTCCTGTGTCGCAACATTATCCGCTGTCGCAACGGTCAGCATCTTCTCCCAGTCCTTCACATCATCGCTCTCCGAAGGCCTGTACCACTGGAACTCATCATACTTACCAATGCCACCTTCGAACAGGTTTTTCTCCACCACGAGCTCCTTCTTCTGGCTGTAGAATGTCAGCGGATCGAGCGGCTTGACGAGCTTGGGTTGCGGCTTCACAGTGAACGTAAAGCTTTTCTGATTATTCGCCTTGGATTTATCTATCTGCGAATCGCTGGGTCCCTCCTGATCGGCATTCGGCCCATGCATCACCACCAGCGCCACGGTCACCTTGTAGTCGCCCGGCTCGCTGAAGAGGTC
Source organism: Bacteroidia bacterium (assembly GCA_002749065.1). Classification (GTDB taxonomy): domain Bacteria; phylum Bacteroidota; class Bacteroidia; order Bacteroidales; family CAJPTX01; genus Bacteroides_D. The sequence goes on from PDTX01000005.1 coordinate 22,111, forward strand.
CTTACTTAGCTGCAGATCATCCAGCTTAAACTGCTTTCCTCCCCCTAGCTCTGTACCGCTGTTGAGATCCTTAATTCTCTTGAGCTCCGTCTTCCCCTCCTTGGCAGCACCACCCTGCTTCTCCACCTTGTACGCAAGGCCAAACCAGTCGTCTACTCCTGCCTTATGTTCATATGGACCGACACCAGCATTCTGAACCGCCAGCTGGAAGGTGAAGTCCTCGAGGGCACCCTCACACTTGTCAGGGGAGCCTGGCACTGGTGCCCCCGACAAGAGCAACGCGAAATCCGGTTGGGTGCCTAGCAGGTCCATGTAGGCCACATCCTGGCACCCGTGCTTGGTTTTACCCACAAAGCCAACACGGCCATAGCCCTTAAAGACCCCCTGCGGAAAGTTAGCCTTTCCGGTTGCACCCACGCTACTAAATCTACTGGCAATAAGAGCAGATGGGCTTCCAACTCCGACGATAGGAGCAGGCTTTTCCACACCACTAAGATCCCACCGGTCATGGTCTGTAGTACTGGGGGTTAGCGTTTCCAATCCTAGTGGTATCCCATTAATATTCACCTGGTTGTTGAAAGCTATACCCACCTGGACACCATCCAGATGCACATACGCAGGAATAGTCTCCACGCCATCCTTCTTCTTGTAGACTGCGGCGTACTGCCCTGAAGAAGGACCCACCCACTGATTTTGGTTTGCGAATGAACCAGTGGCATCATTGACCGCATACACATTTATCCCCTCCGATAGGTTCGCATCCGCAAGATCCTTCATCTTGAAGGTGAAGTAATTATCGCTTTTATTTGCATCACCCTCAAACTGCACATCCACTGTCAGCTCCACATCCAAATCGTTCGCATTGCCATACTTGGCCAGGAAGCTAAAGTCAGGCTCCATCACCGGAAGCAGAACTATCTCGCTAGGGTACACTGGACTCGTGCCCGGAAGGACACCGCTGCTCGCAGCCTCCCACTTCTGGATCTCCGCCTTCACCACCTCGTGGAGCTTGGCTTTCTTCGGCCCCCCATGCCAGGCATGCAGCTCTCCCTTAGTCGTCCAGTCACCATCCGCAATAGCCTTTTCAGCTGCAGCATAGTCGTACTGGCCCACCTTCAGGCTATACTTAACCGTGTAAGTCCGGTCTTTCGCCGTCTGCAGGGACTTGTTACCCGTGTTAATCATTTTGATACCCAAGGGCACCTTACCATTCTTATCCATCCCAAGGGCACACTCTTTCAGGTCCGCCTCCATTGCCTCAGGCTTGGCCTGGCCACCTATCTTCTTTGGAGTCACCGACTTACCATCAATCGTCGGGCTCTTGATGCCAGCAACCTCGGGGTACGACATGGTCAAATTCGTGTAGTTGAACTTGACCTCTATCGAGGCGGAGCCCACGCAACCCCGGTTGTTTACCCGCACGCGGTACTGCCCCGAGCCACGACCCGTCTGACCAGGTAGGTAGGTTTTACCCGGATTCTCATACTGCCAGGAGAGCTGCTCCACCCTCTTGTCGCCCTTCACAGGGAGTATTACCACATCACCAGGCACGGCACCCTTCTGGGTGAACGCTTCAGTGATATCCTCCGACTGGTTGTTCGCGATGTACTCCCAAGTGTACTCCGCGCCCGTCGAGAGGGTCTGGCCACGCACCCTCACCTTAACGGGTAGCATATCACCATCGAAACCATAGATACCCTTCGGATCCAGGTCCTCATCATCGGGCTGGGGCTGGAGCTTCTTAATCAGGTCCTCATTGGTTGTCGGGGGAGTAGGGGGGGTAGTGAGGGGAGGAGCAGGCAGAGCATCCGCATTGAGCTGCAGGTACACGCCCGGCGCAGCGATCACTGCGGCCTTGATCTGCACCGTGTTGTTCCTCGAGTCGATATCCTTCATGCAGAGATGCTGCGAAGGCTCAACCTTCGTGACAACGGCCTTCAGCTGCACCCCATTCGGATGCTTGCGGATGAGCTCGGCCAGCTCTGTGAAGTTCTGTATAGTAACCACGGTTGACCAGCTAAGATTCTCCCGCTGAGCCATCGTCTTCGCATAGAGCTTGGTACCCGGGCTGAACTCCAGCTCCTTCTTGATCCCGCTCGGATCCGCCGCAGGATCTGGATGGGTCGCGCTGGCAAAGACCTCCAGCTTGTACTTCTCATCCTCGGGGATAGGGCCATAGCCCAAGTTGCCCACCACTACGGTTACATTCCCATCTACCGCATCCGCACCGCAGACCACACTCGGGCTGCTGATCTCAACCACCGCAATATCGGTCTTGTTGAAGTACACCGAGTCCATGTTGTGGCAGCCCGAGCCATCAGCAGTAACGTGTATGCGATACGCATCGAAGGGTGCGCCCCGGAAATCTGCGCTGAGACCATCGGGGGTTATGAGGGTCCGGCTACCGGGTACATCGCCCGGCCCGAATTCCGTTTTGCCATTGTCGATCCGGGTCCAGCGCTCACCCAAATCATTGCTGAACTCCCAGCGTAGGCTATTACCACCAGCAACCTTCACCGTGATCAGGCTCTGCTGGCCACCGCTCCGCATCGCGCTATAGAAAGGCTGATCCTTAGCGGGAAGTACCTCCATCTCAGGCGGATACTCCAGCTTCAGCATCTGGTCCACGATGTTGTTCGCCGGATTGCCATCGGGCACATCCCGACCACCCGGGTACACCAGCCCCTTGATGACAACCTTGCATTGACGGGCCTGTGTAGCACTGAAGGCATTCACCTTAATCGTCTCCGGCAACTTGAGCAGGAAGCGATCATTGGCCTGCACACCAACATCTTTATTCAGACTCACGGGGGTCCCTTTCGCATCGGCGACCACCTCATTGCCCCCGATAAATACGGAATACCGGATCTCCACCCCATCCAGCAAGGGAACAGGGCTATGGTTCACCATCTCCACCACCAGGCCACTGGGAATATCCAGATCGTACTGCCTAGAGTTGGGCAATCGCTTGCCTGGGTGGCAGAGAAGCCCGTTGCGTACACCGACAAAGCCCACCACCTGCAGGTCGGTATTCTGTACCTCTATCGGCTTGCTCTCCACAGCATCACCGCACTTACCGGGGTACACCACCAGCTTAAACTGCCCGCCCAATGTGCGCAATTCCCGCTCCGGGAGCTTCTGAGCATCCTTACCCTCCTCCGGAAACGTCTCCTTCTTGTCCCAATCGGCATACCGGTTCTCCAGGAAGAACCACCGGTACGTCATGAACGGGCGCTCCAGCCCCACCAGCGTCTTATTCTCAGCCGGGTTGTAGTTCTCCACCGGGCCCCACTTCTCCACCTTCGTGATGTCCGGCTCATCCACCCACTTCTTCGTGCCGGCATCAAAACGCTTACCCGGCACCTTCGAGACAATACCTGTGGCCGAGCGCACGAATATCGGCATGAGATGCAGATCGCCAGGGCGCACGTACAGGTTCTTCAGCTCAACCTTGTTCCTACCGTAGCTCGCGTTGCCACCCGTCGTACGCACCACGGCCACCACGTGATTGTAGCCATCAACAAGATCATTTGCCAGTGACTGTGTAACATTGCCAGCAGAAGGTATCGGAATCGAATGCTTCTGCTCCCCATTGACCCGAATCTCGAGCACTGCCCCAGTGGGTATAGTCCCTTCAAACCCAAACTCGAAAGACTCATCCTTCTTACAAAGCAAGTTCTCCCCCTTATCAAACTTCGGCGACACGAGCTTTACCCTCACATCATCCGTAGCCTTCTTGATGGTCACCTTATCACGAACAAGGCACTCATCTGCGTTATTGACGTACTCCTTCTTCCCGAGATACCCATAGTCGTCTGCGAAATTGTACGTCAGCTTTGGAGCCCTGCCCTTCAGCGTATACGAATACTCCACCGTAGTACCTAGGTTAACGCTCGTCGCATCCACATCCCCGCCCGACAAGCGGCCTGTTATACGCCCCGGAGTTGAATTCGGGTTGACCACGTCGAACCGTAGCTTCGAAACATCATACGAACCCTTGGCGTCCCTCTGTTCCTTCACTCTCCACTCGTACTCCCTAGGTTTTTTCGGGTAACTCGTCGGCTCCCAGTCCGCAAGTAGCCCGTCATCCAGGCGGTAGGGGTAGTAGTACCACGTGAACTTGTTGTTGGCCTCCTCCTCATCACCGTAGCCCTCGAAGCCCTGCGCGCCATTCACATCAAGGGTCGCCTCCACCTCGTAGCCCCATGAAGTCATGGATTGCCACGGGAGTGAGAGCCCCAGATTCAGCGCACCAGTTGCATCTACCTCCGGCGTTTTACCGCCTGATGTCAGGCCGGACGGAATCGTAACCTCGGCGCTCGCTCCCCGCACCTCACCTTTCTTATATTCTCTTTTCGTGTCATCCCAACCAATCAGCTTGCTGATTTTCAGCTTGACCAGAGCGGTCACCGCCGAGGCCGAGGAAGCCTTGCTCGCATTCTGAACCTGGATCGTCATCTTCGCATCCTTCACGATATCGTCGGAGATGTTGCAATCCATCTTCGGCCCCATCGCGACAATACGGAAGTCGGGGCGTACGGCCCGTAGCTGGATCTGGTTGATGGCAACCCCCCATTGCGGGATCTGCTCTATGCCAAGAATCTTACCCGTTCCATCCGCATTCTTCCATATGGTTCTCGCAGTGGAGCGCGCATGGAAATGTATCCGGAACTGGAGCGACTTCGTGCCCATCTTCGGAAGGACGAACTTCGACTGCAAGTATTTATCGTAGTTGTACGGCTGGAATTTTCCGTCATATTTATCAGGGGATGCAGGGGGTGTACCCGGGTATGGCTTACCATCGTTCCCCAACAGGTATTCCGGCTCCACCTTACCGGGAAGCCCCTTGACAATCTCCTTGTTGCCACCACCCTTCAGCGAATATCCCTTGGTGTAGTAGAAGGCCCACGAGTTCCCTAGCCCCTCCTTGCTGTACCAGAGCTTCGCGCCATGGCCAATCGAACCGGAAGACCCCGTCCAGCTCGCATCCACACGCTTCCAATTCTGTTTATCACCAGTATAAGTCCCATCAGAGTACTCCACCCACATCTCCCCGCCACTCATCGCGTAGTCCAACACGAGCTCCATAACATCATCGGTATTCACCTTGAGCACCGGGCCCGTCAGCACCGACTCCTCCCCGATTCCATGCTCCTTCCGGCCTGTGGTCCATACGCTGAAACCATGGGTCGGCTTCCTAAATACCGCCGGCTTTTCCAGCAATGAGGAGACCGTCTCCTGCCGCCAGCTATGCCGCTTGCCCACTTCCGTCGCCGAGGGGAACCACTGCTGCATGGGGCTCTGCAAGCGCTCATACCGCACGCTACTCTTCTCCTCATCGTAGGCCGGGTAGGGCTTGGCATGGCTCACCTCTATCGTCGGGAAGTTGTAGAACACCACCCGGTAGCTGTTATTCCGCGGATAGTCATCGTCCTCATTGGCCGCCGGGTTCTTGATCTGCGCCCTCACCTCTAGGTTCATCAGGTTGTCCTGATCGAGCTTCGCGTCGGGAATCACCTTCTTGAAGACCACCGTGACCTTCTCATTGCTCGCAATGTTCGCCAGACCGCTACCACTCCCAGACCTACTCACAGACTTACGCTCCCACCCTGACACCTTCTGGCCATTCGCGAAGAACTCGAACTCCACCTCAGGCACAATCGTCTTGCTACCCCTGTTGTGGAAGACCACCTCCACCTCGGCTTTCTGACCATACTTGAAATCCTTCGTATCCACCTTCACGCTCTCAATGTCCACATCGCGCTCCAGCGGGAAGGCCAAGATCTGCAGGTCATCGAGGTACACCCCGGAACGGGTCTGGTTCTGCGCGCTCCGCCACACCAGCTCAAAGCCGAAATACATGTTCTCCCTCCGGTCGGCAAAGCTCGATATATCGTAGATCTGCCGGCTCCAGCCCCGTGAGGATGCATTCCGCCAAGTACCGGCCTTGTCCACGCTGATCCAATCGTTCGCACCCGGCTGCCCCCCGCTCTTCTCCGCGTAGTCCAGGGCAAAATCGCTGAAACCATCAACATTCGCGTTGATGACGCACTTCAGACGAGCATCAATAAAGTGCTTCAAGTTGACAGCGTCCTTCATGTATACACGCCCCTTTGCCTGCTCAGCTGTGGTCTTATTCCCCTCAGCCGCCTTGTAGATGTGCGGGTACAGCACATCGCCTTGCGCAGTGTAGCTGCCAACGGGTGCTCTCCCCTTGAGGGCCGTACCCAAAAGTTTTTCCCCTGAGTAGGGATTCAGCTCCTCGAAGACATACATATCCTCAGGCAATTCCGCTGCCTGCGTTGCACTTAGGGTCGAGACATACTTCTTGATCTCCTCAGGCGATAGCATACCCACATTCCAGCGCGTATAACCATTGTTGCCATCCTTATTCAAGTTTTCCCAACTATCCTCCTTCTCAAAACCGTATGTATTGATCACCTCGTAGACCTGGAGCTTATTCTCCCCGCCCTCCTGCAGATAGTTCGGGAGCTTTACCTCCTTACCACTCTTATCCGCATCGGAGGTAAATTCCCTGAATTGCATCCCGTTACCCGGAATGCGGAAGCTGATCTTCTTCTTCAGCGTGGCAGTGCTCTTGATGTCGGCCACCACCCAGAAGTAGTTGCTACCGGGCTTGAGCGAGCGCTTGGGAATCTTATGCGGGTCCGTAACCTTGAATGGCTTCCAGTCGTCATTCCACTCCCTCACACCGCTCACCCGACCAGTCCCCTCGTTGTAGTCCAGCTCACATACGAACTGGTTGGGGTCTGCCACGGCGTCCACCATATCTGAGCTGCGCGTTGCGTACACGCGGAGTTTCTCCACGAGCTCTTTCCCCTCGCTCACCTCTACCTGGAGGTTCTCGAACTCCACACGACCCCTACCCGGCTTGGTGTCCACTCCCAGCAGCACCGCCGGGTTGCGCTTCGTACCCTTCCCCACAGGCTCCTTCACGAAGGCCGTGGTGACCTGTTGCTGGAGGGTCATGCTCGACAGCTGGCGGTCCACCAGGCGTACCTGGTCTATACATGCGCCCGCTCCCACCTTCGCGATGCCCTCGAACATGAAGTACACCTTACGGCCGTCCTTACCCCGGACAATGTCTTGGAGCGACTGTTTTTTGTTGTCTGGCGTTGTCCCGAACTTACCATCGATCTTGTCCAGATCGATCAGCTGCAGAGACCAGTCGGTCGAGGCATCCTTCAGGTAGAGGAGGGGCTCGGTTCCACACTTGACCACCCGGTTGGACTTCTCATCCTTCACGCCCCAGTAGACCTTCAGCTCGTTGACCCCACTGATCTTGGCGCTCGCATAGCGGAACTCCAGCCAGGGCGACTGCGTTGCGGCCAGGCTCACACCCGGGAAGTCTATCCGCTGGGCGGCACCGTTGGCCTGTACATAGAAGGCCAGGTTGCTATTGCCCTGCCAAGCCGCCGAAGGCGAACCAATGCCGGATACGCTGTAGCCACCATTGTGGAGCGTCCAGGTCGCAGGCTTACCAGAGCCCGAGACCTGAACCACCGTTTGCGGGAATAGCTCCGGGGGTAAATAGCCCGTCATGCGCGAACTGGACACGCTACCCGGGTAGGCCTCAAAATCCTCCTCGTAGATGATGGGGAAACCGTTCACCGACCCCCGGGCCTGCTCACCCCACTTGAACCTCCGGCCATCATCCTTCAGCCCTGCATGAACCGTGCCCATACCCATCAACAGCATGGCCGGCAACAGCAGCATCAACAACGTACTCTTTCTCATAGCTCCTATTTTTACAACTACCTATCCTTCAAGCAGAAACGCCACACAACATACCGCTGCCGACTGGCGTGTACAATCCACACTCTGCGTACAAATTTAGAGTTTTCCCCAATATCCACCAAGCAATGGGCCAAATCCACCGGGTCTATTCCACGAACGGCCCAGAACTGTTGGCCAAAGTCGCACTGCCCCCGCGGGGAAAGGCCGCGAAAAGACGAGAATACCACGCCCGGTGCCGCGGAGCACACCCCCTAGGGCGGGGCACCGCGAGGAGAAAAGCGGCCAAAACGCGAGGAATATCGGCGGAAATGCTTGCAGGTCAGAAAAGATATCATACCTTTGGGGTGTATTATTAACGGTTCAGACATCATAATGAACATCTTTGTAGGAAGCCTCCCGTACCGATTCGAGGAGAGCGATTTGGAGGGCCTGTTCCAGGCCTATGGCGAAGTGAGCGCCGCACGTATTATCATGGACAGAGCCACTGGGCGTAGCAAGGGCTACGGCTTCGTGGAGATGCCCGACGACGAGGCCGCGCAGCGCGCCATCAACGAGCTCAACGGCTCGGAGGCCGGGGGGAGAACCATCGTCGTGAACGTCGCACAGGAGCGAGAGCCACGACGCAATAGCAGGGGCTACTAAACGTTCCCTGCGCCGCCCCACACGGCGGGCGAGAGAGATTGAGGGGGGCTTCGGGCCCCCCTCTTTTTTCGTAGCATACCAAGCGTAAAGACCAGAAGTAGCATGTCGCAGAACCAGCAGGCCACGCGCAAAATCGTCAACGACCCCGTGCACGGCTTCATCGCCATACCCGAGGGGCTAGCCCGCCAGCTCGTAGACCACCCCGCAATGCAACGCCTACGCCGCATCGCGCAGCTCGGCCTCAGCAGCAATGTGTACCCCGGCGCGACGCACACGCGCTTCCAGCACTCGCTCGGCGCGATGCACCTGGCCAGCGGGGCGCTGGAAAACCTGGACCGGAAGGGCTACCGCATCGCCGCGGCCGAGCGCGAGGCCACCGTGGCCGCCATACTGCTCCACGATGCCGGCCACGCACCCATGTCGCACGCCCTGGAGCACGCCCTGCTACCCCAGGGCCACGAGCAGCTTACCCTGGCCATCATGCAACGCATCAACCACGAGCTCGGAGGGCAACTCGAAGCCGCCATGGCCATCTTCCAGGACCGGCACCCCAGGCGCTTCCTCCACCAGCTCATCAGCTCGCAGCTCGACGCCGACCGCATGGACTACCTGCTGCGCGACAGCTTCTTCACCGGCGTGGTGGAGGGGAAAATACCGGCCGACAGGCTCATCAAGATGATGGAAATCCATCAGGACAACCTCGCGGTGGAGTACAAGGGGCTGTACTCCATCGAGAGCTTCCTCCAGGCGCGGCGCGTCATGTACTGGCAGGTGTACCTCCACAAGACCGTCATCATCGGGGAACAGCTGCTCAAGGCCCTGATACGCAGGGCAAAGGAGATCACGCAGGAGGATGGACAAGCCCCACCATGCACGCCCTCGCTGGCCTACTTCCTGGAGCTTGAACCGCAGCGGATCCACACCCTGGACGATGAGCTCCTCGACCGCTTCCTCGAGCTCGACGACTGCGACATCCACCTCGCCATCAAGGCTTGGCAAAAGCACCCGGACCTCACCCTGGCAAACCTCGCGCAGGCCATATACCTACGGCGGCTACCCCGCCTCTACTTCACACGCCAAGAGCCCCAGGCCGAGCTCATCGGGCAGCTCCAGGAGGCCTACCGGGCGCAGCACCCCCAGCTACCCGCCCTCCTCGCGGAACGCCTCATCATGACGGGGACGGTGCGCAACAGCACCTACCAGAGCCGGGGGGAGCAAGCACCAGCCGGGGGCGAAGAGCCAATGGGCAGCCGGGAGATTAAGCTGCTCACGCCGCAGGGCGAGGCCATCGCGCTGGCCAGCGCCTCGCGCCTCATCACGCCCGAATTCATCGCCCGGGGAGACAGCCACACCTACCTCATCGCGCCGAAGGAGCTGGACCACCTCATCCCGCACGAGCTCATCGCGCACTAGCCCGCGTCCGTACGCTAGAATTCGCAGTGCCCGGGTGTGCGGGGGAAGGGGATCACGTCCCGTATGTTCGTCATGCCGGTCACGAAGAGCATCAGCCGCTCGAGGCCCAGACCAAAGCCGCTGTGGGGCACCGTGCCGAAGCGACGTAGGTCGAGGTACCACCAGATGTCCCGCTCCGGGATGCCCAGCTCATCCACGCGCCGCTTCAGCCTGTCGTAGTCGGCCTCCCGCTCCGACCCGCCGATGATCTCCCCAATCTTCGGGAAGAGTACGTCCATCGCGCGCACGGTGCGGCCATCGTCGTTCTGCTTCATGTAGAAGGCCTTGATGGCGGCCGGGTAGTCGGTCAGAATCACGGGCCGGTGGAAGTGCTCCTCCACCAGGTAGCGCTCGTGCTCGCTCTGCAGGTCTATGCCCCACTCCACCGGGAACTCCCATTTCCGCCCGGCCGCCTCGAGGATACCGATGGCCTCGGTGTAGGTCAGCCGCTCGAACGGGCTCTCGCGGACGAACTCCAACCGGGCGATCAGCTCCTTGTCCCAGTGCGCGTTGAGGAACTCCAGGTCCTCGCGGCAATGCTCCAGCGCGTAAGCGGTCAGGTACTTGAGCATGTCCTCGGCCAGATCCATGTTGTCCGTGATATCGTAGAAGGCCATCTCCGGCTCCACCATCCAGAACTCCGCCAGGTGACGGGGCGTGTTGGAGTTCTCCGCGCGGAAGGTCGGCCCGAAGGTGTAGATCTCGCCCAGCGCCGTGGCCCCGAGCTCGCCCTCCAGCTGGCCGGAGACCGTCAGGCTGGTCGGCTTGCCGAAGAAGTCCTCGCCGAAGTCCACCCGGCCATCGGCATCCATGGGCGGGTTGTCGGCCGGCAGGGTGGTCACGCGGAACATCGCGCCCGCCCCCTCAGCGTCCGAGCTGGTGATGAGCGGCGTATGGAGGTAGACGAAGCCGCGCTCATGGAAGAATTGGTGGATGGCGAAGGACATGGCGTGCCGCATCCTCAGCACCGCGCCGAAGGTGTTGGTGCGGGGGCGGAGGTAGGCCTTCTCGCGGAGGAACTCCAGGGAGTGGCCCTTCTTCTGCAGGGGGTAGGTCTGGGGGTCTGCCCGCCCGAGCAGCTCCAGCCGGGTGGCGCGCATCTCCACCCGCTGCCCCTCCCCCGGGGAGGCCACCAGCTCGCCCCACACCGAGAGGGAGGCACCCGTGCCGATATCGCGCAGCAGCTCGTCGGCGAAGGCCCCGGGGTCCACGACCACCTGCAGGCTCTGAACCGTGGAGCCATCGTTGAGCGCGATGAAAACCACGTTCTTGTTCCCCCGCTTGGAGCGCACCCACCCCTTCACGTTGAGCTGCTGCCCCGGCTCGCCCGCCCGCAGCACCTGGGCCACCCTTGTTCTCTCCTTCTGCGACATGATTCCCTCCAGTTTATTCCATGTTATTGCTACAACTTCTTGCTCTTCCCGCGGGCAATCTCCTCGATGATGGACGAGACGCCCGTGTCCAGTATCTCGCGGAGCGATGCCCTGTCGCGACGTAAGCGGCTGTTCACCAGGCCGTCGAGCATCGTCGGCTGGAGCAGCACCGGGTTCTCCCACTGGAAATCCGACTCGTAAACGGCTATGGGCACCACGCCCAGCTTGGGGTAGAAGGTGGCGTTGATTTTGACCCGCGGGCGGAGGTAATCCTTCGGCTTGAGGTGCGTCTCCACCGCCGGGCCAGCCCCCAGCGATAGGCCGCTCTCTGGGCTACGCAGCACCTCCACCTTCAGCCGCACGTAGATCTTGGAGGAGCCCCGCCGCTGCGCCAGCTCTATATTCGTGGCCGGGAAGCCGTACTGGTCGTACTCCCACTGCTTGCCATACGCGTTCAGCGGCATCAGCAGCAGGCTCAGCGAGCGTTCGGCCTGGCGCTGAAAGGTCTGGTAGGTGTAGGCCTTCAGCAGGAAGAACACCGGGTCGCCCTCCGAAACGCTGGAGGGGAGGCTGGGGAATAGCTCCTCGTAGGGCACCATCTTACGGCGGACATCCTCGTCGAGCGAGAAATCGAACTCGATGAGCGCCACCTCCTTATTCTTCAGCCGCAGCTTCTTGCCACTGGCCTCCTGCGCCGGGAACGTAGCGAGCACGAGCAGCACCGTGAGCAGCAGCGCGCCACGCCCCACACGCGCCAGCGCGGACCCAAATCCATACACCATATCCAAGCTAGGTTAGTACACGCGAATATACGGATAACTTGCCAAAGCTGTCGCTGGACCGCAGGGCCCAAGGGGCAAGCCCCGAGGCGGCACACCAGCAGGAGGCGGCGCGGGAGCGAGGACGGACATCCTGTAATAATCTATACAACAGGAATTTACACCTTTCCGGGAAGGGCGAACTCCGCCACCCGGCGAAGGGATGATGGCACAAACAAAAGCTGTCGAAATACGTTTTGCCCTATGGATAAGAATGCAGAATATATGGAACAGACTACGGAACTGAAAGTGGGCGATATGGCCCCCAGCATGGTCACGCTCCTGCACAACGGCAAGCTGACGCAACGGGAGGATTTCGCCGGACGGAAGGTGCTCCTCTACTTCTACCCCAAGGACAACACGCCCGGCTGCACGGCCGAGGCATGCTCCCTGCGGGACGGCTACCAGGAGCTGCAGGCCCGGGGCGTGGAGGTCATCGGCGTGAGCCCCAACACGGAGAAGTCCCACGTCGGCTTCATCGCCAAGCACAACCTACCCTTCCCCCTCATAGCCGACATCAACCACGAGCTCGCCGAGAAGTACGGCGTGTGGAAGGAGAAGAAGATGTGCGGGCGAACCTACATGGGGATCGTGCGGAAGTCCTTCCTCATCGACGAGGCGGGGCGCATCATGCACATATTCGACAAGGTCAAGACCAAGGAGCATGCCCAGCAGGTGCTGGCCGTGCTCGACAAGGCCGAGGCGTAATGCCCTTCCTCTTCTCGGAGACCATTTTCGGCCCGGTGCGCTCGCGGCGGCTGGGCATATCGCTGGGCGTAAACCTCCTGCCCACGTCCTCCAAGTTCTGCAACTTCAACTGCGTGTACTGCGAGTGCGGATGGACGGCCAAGGGCGGCGTACCCCGCCTACCCGCACGCCAAGAGGTTGCCCACATGCTCGAGAGCAAGCTCCGGGAGATGCACACGGCCGGGGAGTCGCTGGATGTCATCACCTTCGCCGGCAACGGTGAGCCCACCATACACCCGCAGTTCCCAGAGGTGATAGACGACACGCTGCGCATACGCGACCTGTACTACCCCGGGGCCCGCGTCGTGGTGCTGTCCAACGCGACGATGCTGGGCCACCCAGGGGTCATGGACGCGCTCCGCCGGGTGGACCAAGCCGCCCTCAAGCTCGACTCGGCCATAGACCACACCATGCTGGCCATGGACAAGCCCCTGCAGCCGCTGAGCGTGGAGAAAATCGTGGCGCGGCTTCTGGACTTCGGCCATGAGTACACGCTGCAGACCATGTTCCTGCGGGGCGAGCACGAGGGGCAGCGCATCGACAACACGCAACCGGAGGAAGTCGAGGCATGGCTCAGCGTCGTCGAGCGGCTCCGCCCCCGCGACGTCATGGTCTACACCATAGACCGCGCCACGCCGGCAGAGGGGCTACAGAAGGTTCCCATCGCCGAGCTGGAGGACATCGGCAGACGGGTCGAGGCGCTGGGGATAAGCGTGCAGGTCCGAGGATAGACAGGGGTAGACTAAGAGCGAGAGGCAAAGCCAAACGAAAGAGGGGGCATCCGGATGGATGCCCCCTCTTCAATTTCGCCACTGGCCGGGTGCTACGCCACGCCGGAGAAGCCCATGAAGGCCAGGGCCAGCATCCCGGCCATGAGCAGGGCTATCGGCATACCGCGCATCGGCTTGGGGATGTCTGCCAGCTCGATGGACTCGCGCATCCCGGCGAAGAGTATCATCGCCAGGCCGAAGCCCATGGAGTTGGCCACGCTGTAGACTATACCCTCGAGTAGGCCTAGGTCCTTCTGTATCACCAGGATGGCCACGCCGAGCACAGCGCAGTTGGTGGTGATGAGCGGCAGGAAGATACCCAGCGCCGCGTAGAGCGAGGGGGAGACCTTCTTGAGCATGATTTCCACCATCTGCACCAGCGACGCAATCACCAGGATGAAGCTCACCGTCTGGAGAAAGCCCACCCCGAGGGGGTTCAGCAGGAAGTGCTGCAGGAGCCAGGTCACAATCGTGGCGATGGTCATCACGAAGAGCACCGCCCCGAACATACCTATGGAGGTGTCCAGCTTCTTCGAAACGCCGAGAAAGGGGCAGATACCGAGGAACTGGGCCAGGACTATGTTGTTGACAAAGAGCCCGGCTATGATAATGAGAAAGTATTCCATGGCTTATCCCTTTCTATTTTTTTACTAAGCGGTTGAAGAGCAGCATCAGGTAGGAGAGGGCGATGAAGGCACCGGGGGCCAGGACTATCATCAGGGCACCGAACTTCGCGGGGTAGATCGGCGTGCCGAACATGGTGCCCGCGCCGAAGAACTCGCGGGTCAGGCCGATGGTCGTCAGGGCCAGGGTGAAGCCCAGGCCGATACCGATGCCGTCGAAGAGGGAGTGCACCACGTTGTTCTTGGCGGCGAAGGCCTCCGCACGGCCCAGGATGATACAGTTCACCACGATGAGGGGGATGAACACGCCCAGGCTCGCGTACAGGGCCGGCAGGTAGGCCTCCATGGCCATCTGGACTATCGTCACGAAGGTGGCGATAATCACGATGAAGGAGGGGATGCGCACCTTGTCGGGGATGAAGCTCTTGACGGCGGCTACCACCATGTTCGAGCAGATCAGCACGAAGGCCGTGGCAAAGCCCATGCCCATGCCGTTGAGCGCCGAGGTCGTCGTACCCAGGGTGGGGCACATGCCCAGCACCAGGACGAACACCGGGTTCTCCTTGATTATCCCGTTGAGGATAATGCCAACATTAGAATTTGTACTCATAGTCTATCGCCTCCTATTGTTGCTCACCGCCCGCGGCGAGGGATTGTTTAAATACGCTGTAGGCACGGTTGGTCGCATCCAGGAAGGCCCGCGAGCTGATGGTGGCCGCGGTGATGGCATCGATGCTCCCGCCGTCCTTCGACACGCTCAGGCCCTCGTCGCCGGGGCACAGGCCATACACGTTGCTCTTGGCCGCCTCGGTGGCGACCTCAAAGCCGAAGACCTTCTCCACCACGCTCCGCACCGGCGCCTTGGGGGGCATGAACCAGTCCACCATCTTGGTGCCCAGCCCCGGGGTTTCCGCCTGGCTCAGCACCGAGTAGCCGGTGATCTTCCCCTCCTTGTCGAAGCCGTACATCACGGTTATCATCCCGCTGAAGCCCTTGGCCGAGAAGGACTCCACCGCGCCGCCGACAAACTGGCCGTCCTTGGTGGCCTTGTAGACCTTCACGGGCATGCCGTCGGTCTCCACCACGCTCATCTCGGCGGCCGGGTCGTTGTCGTAGGGGGGGAGCACCTCCTTGAGGGCCTCGGCCACCTTGGCCTGCTTGGTCTGCTGAATCGGCTCCTGCGTCACGACGTTCATGCCGCCAAGACCGAGGGCAGACGCTATCGTCACCACCACCAGGGTGAGGACAAGATTTTTGAGAGTTGATTCTATGGCCATTACTTGCCTCCTTTTACGTGTCCAAACTTCACTGGCTTGATGTACCGGTTGATTAGCGGCACGAAAGCGTTCATTATGAGTATCGCGAACGATACGCCCTCAGGGTAGGCCCCCCAGGTCCGGATGACCACGGTGAGCACCCCGATGCCCAGGCCGTACAGCAGCATGCCCTTCTTGCTCATGGGCGAGGTCACGTAGTCCGTGGCCATGTAGATCGCCCCCAGCATCAGGCCGCCGGAGAGCAGGTGCGTCACGGGGGCCGCGTACTGCTCGGGCGAGGCCAGGTTCAGGATGCCGGCCAGGACCGCCACGGTGACGAATATCGCCACCGGGATGTGCCACGTAATCACGTGCCGGATCAGCAGGTAGCCAAAGCCCAGCAGCAGGGCCAGCGCCGAGACCTCACCGAGCGAGCCGCCCATCTGCCCCACCAGCATATCCGCGCTGGAGGGGAGATGGCCCATCGCATCCGAGAGCGGCAGGCCACCCTTCGCGGCGCCCTTGAGGAATGCCAGCGGGGTGGCCCCCGTGGCGGCATCCATGTAGGCCATGCTCATGGGCGAGGGCACGGGCCAGGTGGTCATCTGCACCGGGAAGGACACCAGCAGGAAGGCGCGGGCGAAGAGGGCCGGGTTGAAGATGTTGTTGCCCAGGCCACCGAAGCTCATCTTGCCCATCGCGATGGCGACAAAGCCACCAATGAGCAGAATCCACCACGGTATGTTGCTCGGGACGTTCATGGCCAGCAGCAGGCCCGTGAGCACGGCCGAGCCATCCTGGATGGTCGTGGGCACCTTGAAGATAAAGCGGGCCATGAGCCACTCCACCAGCACGCACGTGCCGACGGAGAGTATGGTCACTATCAGCGCACCCAGACCGAAGAAGTACAAACCGACCAGCCACGCGGGTATCAGGGCGATAACCACATCGAGCATCAAGCTCTGGGTCGTTTTCTTACCGTGCACGTGTGGCGACGGCGCAATGTTAAGCATGTTCTCCATCTCTATTGTTTCCTCTTTATTGCCTACTTCGCGTTACGAGCACGTATCATCGCCCCGGTCTGCCCCTTGCCCAGACGGATGTAGTCGAGCAGCGGGAGCGAGGCCGGGCAGGTGAAGCTACATGACCCACACTCTATGCACGACATGATGTCCTCGGCCTCCATCGACTCGAGCCGACCGGCCTTGGCCAGGCGTATCAGCAGGTAGGGCTCCAGGCCCATGGGGCAACCGAAGGAGCACTTCGAGCAGCGGATGCAGTGCTCCTCCTTCGGGCGCTTGGCGATCTTCTCGGGGAGGATTAGGATGCCCGACGTACCCTTGGTCACGGGCGCGTCCAGGTTCTTGAGCGCCTTGCCCATCATCGGGCCACCGGATATCACCTTGCCCGTATCGGCCGGCAGACCACCGGCGTAGGCTATCAGCTCGCTAATCGGGGTGCCCACGCGCGCCAGCACGTTCACCGGGTTGCCCACCGAGGGCCCCGTGACGGTCACCACCCGCTCAAGCATCGGCTTCCTCTTCTGCACGGCCTCGTAGACCGCCAGCGCCGTGCCCACGTTCTGCACCACTGCGCCAACGTCTATGGGCAGCTTGCCCGCCGGGACCTCCCGGTCTATCGTCGCCGCAATCAGCTGCTTCTCACCCCCCTGCGGATACTGCACCTTCAGCGGCTGTATGCTGATGCCCGGGAAACCCTTGGCCAGCCCCTCCAGGTGCGCAATCGCATCAGGCTTGTTGTTCTCAATGCCCACGATGGCGGGTACCCCGCCCAGCACCTTCTGCAGAATGGAGATACCGATGAGCACCTCCTCGCCACGCTCCAGCATGACGCGATGGTCGGACGTCAGGTAGGGCTCGCACTCCACGCCGTTCAGTATCAGGAACTCGGCCGTCTTACCAGCCGGGATTGACAGCTTCACGTGCGCCGGGAAGGTCGCACCGCCAAGGCCCACGATACCAGCCGCGGCCAGCAGGTCGATGATTTCCTTCGGCTCGAGGGTACACTCACGGAGCACCGTCTCGGTGCGGTCTATCTCGGGCAGCCACTCATCCCCATCCACCGCGATGCGAATGCAGGGCTTCGGGTAGCCAGACGCATCCACCACCGTATCAATCTTGGTGACCTTCCCGCTGACCGACGAGTGCAGGTTGGCCGACACGAACCCACCGGCCTGCGCCAACAGCTGGCCGACCTTCACCTCATCCCCAACCTTCACCACCGCCTGGGCGGGCGCACCAATGTGCTGCGAGACCATGAGCACCGCCTCCTTCGGCAGGGGCATGCGCTCGATTGCCTTCTTGGCGGAGAGCTTCCCCTCAGGTGGATGTACCCCGCCAAGCTTGAATGTTTTTAGTCCCATACCTCTATATCAGTATTTTTCTCTTCGTAACTACTTCTCCTCGCTGCTGCCCTCGGGCTTCGCCTCCACCTTCGGGGCCTCCTGCGGAGCCGCACCAGCCTCCACCTTCGCGGCCTCCTCCTTCGGGGCTGCGGGGGCGGGCTGCGCTGCCGGCTTGGCCGGGGCCGCCGCCGGCTTAGCCTCCTCACCCGGCTTGGCCGCCGGACGAGGCGGGAAGTTCACCTCCCAAATCGCGCCCGTGGGGCAAACGGCCACGCACTTGCGGCACAGACGGCACTTGGCGAAGTCTATGTACGCCAGGTTGTTCTCCACCGTAATCGCCTCGAAGGGGCAGGTCTTCGCGCACTTCATGCAGCCTATGCACGCCACATCGCAGGCCTTCTTCGCCACGCCACCCTTCTCCTTGTTGATGCACGAAACGAAGACGCGACGGTCCTTCGGGCCCTTCTTCCGCAGCTCAATTACGTTCTTGGGGCACACGTCCACACACGCGCCGCAGGAGGTGCACTTCTCGGCATCCACCTCGGGGAGATGCGTCTCCGGGTTCATGTGGATCGCGTCGAAATCGCAGACGTTGGTACAATCCCCCAGGCCCAGGCAGCCAAACTGGCACCCCGTCTCGCCGTTGAACAGGGCCGCCTCCACCCGGCACGAGCGCGCCCCGTCGTAGCGCACCACGGCCTTCCGCTTGTCGGGGCTCCCGGAGCAACGCACCACGGCCACCATCGGGTCCTTGGCCTCCACGGCCTTACCGACGATTTCCGCCGCGCTGGCCATCGTCGCATTGCCACCCACCGGGCAGAAGAAACCGCTGATGTCATCCGCCTTCACGAACGCATCCGCAAAACCACGGCAACCAGGATAACCGCAACCACCGCAGTTCGCCCCGGGGAGAATACCCTCCACCTGGTCGATGCGGGGATCCTCGAACACCTTGAACTTCTGCGAGATTACGTACAGCAGGATTGCGGCGACAATGCCTATCCCGACCAGCACTAGAAGTGTGAACAGTATTGTACTCATTTCCTACGAACCTTTTATTCCTTCCGAAGAATTGTTAAAGAGAAACTCTTAGAAATACGACCTTTCAGAAAATAGAGCGAGAGGTAGTACGGGGCCAGGAGCAGCAGCCCGACCACCGCCGAGAGCCCCTCGCTAAAACCCATGCCCTGCAGCGCGAAAATGGTGGCCACCACCAGGACGAATGGGACTAGGTAGCTGATAACCACGGCGTAGAGCCCCTTGCTGTCCTGCAGGCCCACCTGCACATGGTCGCCGACCTGGTAGTCGGCCGAGTCGGTGTAGATGTCCACCTCCCGGTCCTGCGCCTCGCTCAGCCCGCAGGCCCCCTTGGCATGGCAACCAGAGCAGGCCGACATGGCCACAAAGGACACGCGCACAACACCCCCGCCCGAAGCCACAACCACCCCGTGCTTTATTGCGCAACTTTGACCTTTTCCCCTAGCCATATTTATGGTATTACTTATTCAGCCCCGCAAAACTACAAATAGAAAAGTATGGCGCTAGGGTTTTGCGGCGAGGGGCGGGCAATTTATAACAAATCCACCCTTTTGGATGGGGTGGATTGGCTACTAATCAGGCTATTACAGCTGTTTTGACTGGAACTAAATGCCCCCCTCTAGCCCTCCGGCGACAGGGCGCGCAGCGAGCTCAGAAGGTCGTCAAAATCGCCCGAGCTCGACCAGTGCAGCTTGGTCCCAAAGCCGAGCCTGTTGTCGGTGTACTTGAGCTTCGACACGTCCAGCTGCCAGAGCGTCAGGTCGGAGAGCACCGCGTAGGGATACTCACGGATGTAGGCCCGGCGTGCGGCCACCAGCTCAGAGGGGTCCACACGGGTCACCAAGCCCTGCAGCTGCAGGCCCTGTATGCGCCCAACGGTACGGGTCTCCAGGACGATGGAGGCGGCCACGAAGCAGTTGTGCGCGATGTCGGAGATATGGCGGCTCGCGATGGAGGAGGTGAAGATGAAGCTATTCCGCTCGGGCTGGTAGACATAGAAGCAGCTGGCGCACCACGGCTCGTCGCGGTAGCTCGTCGCGAGGTTCAGGACATGGTGCGCTTTGATAAAATCTACAATACGTTGGTCTACTGGGTTGTCAGAGGGCATGCGCTTGGCGATTTGCTATTGGAGTTGAAATGCAGGGCCAGGATGGAGACATCGTCGAATACCTCACGGGTGCCACTCCCCTCCTGGTCGCGCACCATCTGGGCAATCCCGTCCACGAGCTGCGCGGGGTGGCTGTAGCGGGCGAGGGCCTCCTCCACCAGGGAGGTGCTGTAGATATCCGCGCTACCACAGCGGCTCTCCACCAGCCCGTCGGTGTAGCACACCAGCATGCTCGGCTCCTGGATACGTAGGCGCCGGGCCTCAAAGTACGGCAGCTCCTCCACCATGCCCAGGCCCACCTGGTTGCTACCGAGGTACTCCAGCGAGCCGGAGACCTCCGAGCGGAGCGCCGGCGGGTTCTGCCCGGCATTGACGTACTCCAGCACGCCGCTGCGCGTATCGAAGCGGGCAATGAAGGCCGTGATGAAGGTATCGCTCCCATCGGCCAGCTCCATGACCAGGTCGTTGAGCACCTTGACCAGATGCTCCATGCTCACCTCCACGGTCATCCGCGCGCGGAAGTGGGCGTTGAAGCTCGACATCATCAGCGCGGCCGGTATCCCCTTCCCCGATACATCCGCCACGCAGAAGCCTATCATCGTGTCGCTCAGGCGGCGGACATCGAGCGAGTCGCCACCAATCTCGAAGTAGGGGCGGTAGAACATCCCGTACTCCACGCCCGGCATCCGGGGGAGATGCTTTGGCGACACGACCAGCACCCGCTGCAGCTTGCCCGCCATCTCCATCTGGTGCTGGAGGTCCTGCTGGCGTATCCGCTTGACCACCTGCTGGAAGTTGCTCAGCGAGAGGTAGCAGATGCTCGCCAGCGTCTCGGCGAACTTCAGGTGTTTGACGACGGGGCTGACCCCGCGCGTCGTCTCGCTGTTGTCCCCCAGGAGTACGTAGGCCCGGGCCTCCGAGTCCTGGAATATCGGGATAATCACGTCAAAGCCCCGGAAGAGGTCGATGTCCAGGCTGCTCACTATGGTGGGCTTCCTGTAGCCCAGGCCGTCCAGCACCGGGACCACCTGCTGGGGGCTCAGCGCCCCCCCCCCCAGGCCGCCGTCCTGCGTGTTGAGCAGCAGCTCCCAGTCCCTGTCCTCACCCTTGAAGTAGAATAGAACGTTGTCAATCAGCAAATCCTCATTGAGGATATGGCTGAAGCGCTCCATGAGGACCTTCGGGGTGAAGTCGCCGTAGTTTATCGAGCTGAAATCCAGCAGGGCACGCAGCTTGTACTGCGTAAGCTGTATGCGGGCATCCTTCGGGTTGACAAGCTCCCTACGGGGACTCTCCATCGGGTCTGGCACTGATGCGATGGTCTGAACCTAATGGCTGGGAGGGACAGGCTAGCTCTTCACGCGCTCGGAGTAGGCCCGGCTACGGGTGTCCACCTTCAGCACCTCGCCCGTGTTGATGAAGAGCGGGACATTGATGATGGCCCCGGTCTCCAGCTCGGCCTGCTTGGTCGCGGTCGAGCTCGCCGTATCGCCCTTCACGCCCGGCTCGGTGTACACCACCTCCAGCTCCACGAAGGGGGGCATCTCGCACGTCAGCACCTTCTCCTCGTCGGCATGCACGAGCATCTCCACCCCCTGCCCCTCCTTCATCAGGTCGCTATTCTCTATCAGCTCCGGGTTGATGATGATCTCCTCGAAGGTCTCCTGGTGCATGAAGTGGAAGCCCAGGTCGTCCTTGTACAGGAACTGGTAGGGTCGCCGCTCCACGCGCACGGGGTTGATCTTCACCCCCGCGTTGAAGGTGTTCTCTATCGTCTTACCCGTCTCGATATTCTTCATCTTCGTGCGGACGAATGCGCTACCCTTGCCGGGCTTCACGTGCTGGAACTGCACCAGAACGTAGAGCTTCCCATTGTACTCCAAGCACATACCGTTACGAAAATCCGCTGTTGTTGCCATAATCTGCTTTCGGTTCTACCTATTTCTTTTCACGAACTAGCACCTCGTCTATCATCCCGTAGTCCTTCGCCTCCTGCGCCGTCATCCAGTAGTCACGGTCGCTATCCTGGGCCACCTTCTCCAGGGGCTGCCCGCTGTGGTCGGAGATGATCTGGTACAGCTCCCCCTTCAGCTTGAGGATCTCCCGGGCCGTTATCTCGATGTCGGAGGCCTGGCCCTGCGCGCCCCCCATCGGCTGGTGGATCATCACCCGCGAATGGGGCAGGGCAGAGCGCTTACCCCGCGCCCCGGCGGTCAGCAACACTGCCGCCATGCTGGCCGCCATGCCGGTGCAAATCGTCGACACGTCGGCCTGGAGGTACTGCATCGTATCGTAGATGCCCAGCCCGGCGTACACGCCACCCCCGGGGCTATTCACGTAAATCTGGATGTCCTTGCCCGGGTCTACCGACTCCAGGAACAGCAGCTGCGCCTGGATGATGTTGGCCACGTCGTCGTCTATCGGCACACCCAGAAAGATGATGCGGTCCATCATCAGGCGCGAGAACACGTCCATGGCCACCATGTTGAGCTTACGCTCCTCTATAATCGTCGGATTGATGTAGCCGTTGTAGACCGACTGGTAGCGATACAGGGTCGTGCTCTGTATCCCATGCGCCGCCCGGGCAAAGCTCTCAAACTCCTTTCCAATATTCCTCATGCCTACTCCTCCGCCTTCTTGCGTGTCCGCTTCTTGGGGGCAGGCTCCTCACCCTCAGCCTTCTTCGTGCTCTTACGCTTGGGCTTTGCCTCCTCCGTGGCCTCGTCGCTCTTCTTGGCCCTAGTCGTACGCTTCTTGGGGGTCGCCTCCTTATCGTCCGCCTCAGCCTTCTGGGCCGTTGCGCGCTTCGCACCCCTCTTGGCCTTACCCTCCAGGAAGCGCACCAGCTCCACCGCGCTGTCCTTCGAATCCTCAAAGAACTTCGAGGCATCCATGTCCACGTGGGTCACCGGCAGCTGCGAGGCCACCCAGCGCATGATGACACGCCGATTCAGCATCGGCCGCATCTGCTCATTGAACTCATTATCAGTCATAAGCCGCTGGCGGAACCAGTTACGGGCCTCCTCGCTATGCGCCAGCTGCCCCAGCCCCATGCTCTGCAGGTAATCCGTGGCCATGCCCTCCACCACCTCATTGATGGCCTCCGGATCCACCTCCACCTTCTGCTCCTCCATCTCGCGGTGTATACGCAGCTCAAGGCAGCTCTGCCGCAGACCGTAACGCTCGCTCTCCATATCCACCTCGGCACGCTCCTCGTCCGAGAGCTCCACGTTCGCCACAAGGCGCTCGAGGAAATCATCCGGAATGTCAAAATCCCACGACTTCACCAGATGCTCGTTCAGCTTCATGTCCTCCACCTTCCGCACATCGATATTGAGCTGACGCTCAGCCGTCGAGCGCACCTCCTCCATCAGCACCTCAAGGCTCGAATCGTCCTCCTCCGGCTTGCCCAGCACCCGGCGGAGAAACGCCTCATCCACCTCGGGCAGCAAGCGCTTCTCCAGGCGCTCTATCTTGACCCGGTAATCCCGCTCCTCACGAATCGTG
Organism: Bacteroidia bacterium; assembly: GCA_002749065.1. Taxonomy (GTDB): domain Bacteria; phylum Bacteroidota; class Bacteroidia; order Bacteroidales; family CAJPTX01; genus Bacteroides_D. Next base: position 45,568 of record PDTX01000005.1, read on the forward strand.
CGCAGCTCCACATCCTCGATGGCCGGCTCGCCCTCCACGTTGAAAAACTCCGCGAACCTGCAGACCGCCAGCTCATCCCCCGCCTTGCGCCCCTTCAGCTCGGCCACACGCTCGGGTAGCACAACCCGCTGATTCTCAGCATCCATCGGCAGCATACGCTGAACAAAACCCTGCGGCAGGTCCTCGCCATCCACGCTCAGCGGCATCGCCTCCAGCACCACCAGAGTATCGTCGCCAACCTCATCCACGGGCTCCGCGGTGGCGTTGGCCTCGCGCATCCCATCTATATACTTCTCGAGGTAGGCATCATCGGGCACCAGATGCACCACCTCCATGGCCATGTCCCTATCCAACGAATACGACGGCGCAACCCCAAGCTCCACCTTGAAGGTGAAATCCGACTCCACGCTGTAGTCGCACGCGGGCGTATCCTCAGTCGCCATCAGCCGCGTAAAGGAAAGTATACTATTCTCCTGGAGATACTCACCCACCGCGCTATCCAGAGCCTTCGACACCGCGTCCACACGGATACCCATACCATACTGGCTCTCAACGAGTTTACGAGGCACCTTACCCTTGCGGAAACCCTTCACCGTCACACCCCTTATCGTATCCCTAAGCGCCTTCTCATACTGCGCCTTGTAGTCGCTAACCGCTACACACACCTCCATCGTCAGTACGCACGACGACTGCTCCGTCTTGATCTCCATTTGTCTATATACTTCTACTTCTAATCAGGTTCCATACCAAAAGCCCCCGCTGACGGCCACCAAGCCTAGATGACAGCCAGCTCGGTCTGCGGGGCAGTCGTCCTATCACCCACCTTCACGCGGATATCCGCATCGAGCGGAAGGTAAATATCCACCCGCGAACCGAACTTGATGAAGCCCAGCTCATTACCCTGCTCCACCTGCTCCTCTGCACGGGAGTAGCACACTATGCGCCGCGCCACCGCACCCGCCACCTGGCGAAGCAGCACACGACGACCATCGGCCCGCTCCAGCACCACCGTAGTACGCTCATTCTCAGTCGCTGACTTCGGCAACCAGGCCACCAAGAACTTACCCTTATGATACTTCTCGTAGACCACGCGTCCCCCTACCGGATACCAATTCGCATGGACATTCCACACGGACATGAAAATCGAAATCTGCATGCACTCGGCCTGGAGGAACTCCGGCTCAAAAACCTTCTCCACCACCACCACCTCGCCATCGCAGGGGGCGTACACCGCTCCGGAAGCGCGCGGACAGCTACGCTCCGGGTAACGAAAAAAGCGAAGAACGAAGAGCACCGGCGGGAGCAGCAACAGCCCCACCAGCAACGCAGCACCATAGCCCACCAGCAAGTACGCCAGCAAGCACGCCAAACACCAGGCAGCCACCGCCAAAATAACCGACGTCCTACCCTCCCTATGTATCATCATGCCTTCGCGAAATGAATTCTCGCAGCAAATGTAAGAATAATCCCGTTATCTACCCACCACCGTACTGGCGCACACGCTAGGCCACCTCCTGCTGCGAATGTAGCTTGCGCAGATTAATCAGCGCATAGCGCATGCGGCCCAGCGCCGTATTGATGCTCACGCCCGTATGATCGGCTATCTCCTGGAAGGACATGCCCACGTAGTGGCGTAGCAGGACCACCTCACGCTGGCGCTCGGGTAAGCTATCGACTAAACGCCTGACCATCAAGCGCTCCTGCACACGGACCAGGGCCTCCTCGGGATTAGACTCATGCGAGACCACATGCTGATGCTGCCAGTCAAGGGGCAAATCCACCAGCGTGGCGCGGCGACGCTCCCGGTAGTGGTCCACTATAACGTTGCGAGCCACACGCATGACCCACGACTCGAAACGACCATCCTCTCGGTAGGTCCCCACCCGAAGGGCCAGACAGGCCTTCAGTAGGGTATCCTGCACCAAGTCCTTCGCCAGAACCGCATCCTTGACAGAGGACAACACATAGGCATACACGGAGGGGCGAACCTCATCCAGACGCGACGCTATCGCTCGCTCGCTAGATACATCTTCACGCTCCGGCAGAACCGTTGGCCGACTACACGTGGCCACGGAATTTCCGTCTATCAACATCACAACCTTGCTTTAAGTTACACTATCCAGAGCGTAGCATTCAAGCTATAGGCAATCCTCCCGAGCTAAAGTAATATGCAAGTGGCGAATTTAGTCAGCACGAACTGCTGTAATCAATGCGCAATGGGCTACTAGAACGGTGGACAGATAATGGCCTTGTAGCGCCGACGGGGCTGCGCCCGCGGAGTCTCGTAGGTGAACGATATCTCGTGCGACCCCCCGCTCGCTGGGCCGAGCTTCGACACCGTCATGTCGTAGCTGTAGGCCAGCTGTATCTTGGCGAAACGGAGGCCCGCCATTATCGCAATCGCATCGCTCCCGAAGTAGTTCTTCACCAGGGGTATACCGCGGTACCACACGCCCAGCAGCAGGGGGTACATGAACCAGTAGCCCCCGAGCTCAGCCTGGCTGAAGCGCCCCTGGAAGCGGACGTTCGAGGCCACCGTTATGCTCTGGTCAACCCCGCGCCGGTACGAGCTCCTCAGCACGAAGCGGTAGCCACCGTGCACAGTCCATTTCCAGGGCGTGCGGTAGTCCTGCCCAAAGAAGGAGTCCTTCGGCTTCAGCATGTGGTCCCAGCTGGCACCCACCCATGCATCGGCCGTATGGAACAGGACCGATGAGGAGGCGTCAACGCCGTAGTCGCTATTCTTACCCGGGTGCGATACGCTGCTCGGGTTAATCTCAGATCCGCCCGAGAGCTGGTCGCCCCAGATGAGCTTGGAGTAGTTCAAGCTACGCTGCTGGAAGTACACCCCCAGCCCCGGCCGGAAGCTCCAGGTCGAGGTCATCGGAACGGAGAAGGAGTAGACCACCCCACCCCGCACTGTACCCAGAAGACCATCGCCCGCCAGGTCGCCCAACACGAATACACCAAAGCCGCTACGGAGCGATGGCACATTGATGTCGTAGCTCGCAGAAAGCGTGCGGAACAAGTTGGGCACAGCCGCCCACTGGTCACGATAGCTCATCACGAAGCGATGGCCCTGGCTTGCCCCCGCATAGCTGGGGGACATGTAGAGCGGATTCGCAAAGAACTGCGTGAACTGCGGATCCTGAGCACTAACGCGGCTAAAAACACCGCCAAACAATACGACTAACAACGAGACACCTAAAAATCTACGCATTACCTCAACAACGTTACGTTACCCCTCTTATCAAATACTGTTCCATTGAAATAATGGCCCGTAGCACGCCAAGCGTAAACGCCCATCGCGCAACCACCACCCAACAACTTACGATTACGGGTTCCATCCCAGCCGCGCTTGATGTCGCGCGTCTCGAAGACCAGGCTACCCCAGCGGTCGAAAATCATCAGATGATAATCGCTGACACCGCGGTAGTCGGGATAGAAGATCGTGGTGTACTCCTCCGGGCTCAGGTCGCCGTAGTACCCGTCGTTCTTCCCGCTGAGCGGCGGGCTGAACACGTTCGGGAAGCGGATCCACCCAGAGGGGAGAACCGTCACCGCCTTGGGCACGCGGAGCTCATCGGCGCAGCCCAGGCCCGACTCCACACGAAGCGTGATGTCGAACTCACCCGCCAAATCGTACTCCTTCACCGGCGACACCTCCTCGGAGGTCGTGCCATCCCCGAAGTCCCAGAGATACTTCACCCCATCACGTAGCGGCGAACCATCCCAATCCGTACTCCAGTTCTGGCCCTTCACCCGCGCCTTGGGAACCATCACCTGCTCGGGCGTCATCTCGAATTTCACCAGCGGCTTGCCGTGCGCAACGTACACGCCGTAGGCCTTCGACATGCCACCCTCACCACGGGCCGTAAGCGTCACCTGGTAAACACCTGGGTCAACGTACGTATGGATGGGATCACGCTCTGTCGAGGTCTCCTTATCGCCGAAGTCCCACTCAAACTCCATGAACTCCTTCTCGGGCGTCTTGTTCTGGAAAACCACCTGGAAGGGAGCGCACGCCTCGGTCCGCTCAGAGGTGAACGCCGGCGTTGGAATCGGCGGCATGATGTAGGCAAAGTCCGTCTTGGTACCTTTGCACTCCGGATGCTGCTGATTGTAGGCCGAGAGCGATATCTTGTACGCGTAGTCCCAAGCACGGGGGGCAAACTGCTGGTACTCATAGGGCGAGGCGGTAGGCGACGGCCCGGCCGAAGTATTACCATCGCCGTAGTCCCAGGCGAACACCCAGTCGCTCGACATCGGGTCGGTCGTGTTGACCAGGTTCACCTTCGAGTTTGGCCATACCTGCTTGTAGGGGCTCACCGTGAACTGCGGCACCGGGGTCGCATACACCTTCACAACCTTCGGAGAAGACTCGGCCTCGCAACCCCGCGAGTTGCGCGCACGGAGCTTCACCGTGTACTCCTGGTCGGTAACCTCGCGGTTTACGTAGCGGTGGAAGCGCACCTCCTCACCCGAGGGCTTGATCTCCACACCCGGGGGGTTGTCGCCGAAGTCCCAGTAAAACTCCACGGCCCCCCTCGCGTTGCTCTTGAACAGCGCATCGAATGGGCTACAGCCCTCCGTCTCGCCGGTCTCCTGGCCACGCTCATCCGTCCGCGAGAAGGTGAAGTCCACATTCAGACCCGGGAACACCGTTACGGTCGCCTTCTCCTGATCCTTACAGCCCTTCGGGTTGGTCGCCTTCAGCGTTATCACATAGGGCTTATCATCGGTCGAATTGTTGTTAAAGGTCTCGGTGTAGCTCTTCGGTACGGTCTCCGTTTCCACCCGGCCATTACCAAAGTCGATCTCGTAGGTCGTATTCGGTAAGCTAACGCTCTCGTTCTTAATCGTAGCAATCAGCGGGGCGCAGGCCGCCTGGTTCTTGCCAGTCGGGTCGCTGCTATCATGAACGACCAGCTTCGCTTGGGGCCGCGGATACACATCCACAGTCTGCTGTATAGAATCCGCGCAACCGTTCGACGACACCACGCGGAGCCAGATGGCGTAGGTCTTATCCTCCGTGTGCGAGGGATTGGCCAGGAGGAACTCAGACTGCTGCCCAGACTTGGACTCCACGCCCTGCAGACGCCAGATGTACTGCGCCGGGCCGTCCGTCGATACCTGCGTATTCTGCCCATCCAGCGACACCTTGAGGGGATCGCAGCCCGGGTTGGGCGCATCGAAGCGCGGGTTCGGCTTGGGGTAAATCGTGATGTCACGCTCCTGCACTAGCTTGCACTTGTTGGCTTCCGTCGGACGAGCTATCGAGGTCGTCAGCTTGACCTTGCCCGTCGCAGCCTGCGTAAAGGAGCTATTCAAAAAGGTCTGGGGATCGGGGTTGGCTACAGCGGCTAGGCCCGGGCCATTAACACCCGTAAACTCCCACTCATACTTATAACCAGGGTTGTTCACCGTGGAGGAAGCACGTAGCACAAGCGGTGCGCAACCGGAAACCGCGCTGAGCTCCATCTGGTTGTTCACCTTCGGGTACACCTCGAGCTTGAATTCGTCCTCATGAGTACATGTCCCATTCGAGGCCCGCAGCGCAACGCGGAACTGCTGCGGGGTGACACCCCCGCTGTTGTTGAAGAGTGTGGTCTTCAGCTCGTCTGCTGAGCCATAGACCTCCCCCCCTATGAGCCACACAATACCATTAGTCGCATTCGAGCTACTATGCTTCATTGTGATCTCTTGCGGCGAGCACCCTATCCTATCACCCGTATATATAATCTTGGCTTCCAGCTTGGGGAGCAAACGTACGGACTTCTCTGTCTCATCGCGGCAGACCTCGCTGTTATAGGTCTTCTCCACCTGGAGCTTAATCTTGGCCTCAACTGATGCGTTTGTCGTATTCACCAGCTCGGGAAGCTCAAACTTATCCTTCTTGACGCTATGGGTCTCGGTGTGGGGGGTGACACCCGCACCCGAAACGGTCCAGACATACTTGCTCGCATTCGCCGACTGGTTCTCTATCTGCACCAGCGGTTTGTCCGGAGTACCCATCGGTGTGCAGAAGCTCGTCCCATTCAGGAACCTGAACGAGGCCCGGGCCTGCGGGTAAGCAGTCAGCACCACCTCCTTAGTCCTTCCTGTCGGACACTCACCATCACCATCACGTATGGCCGTCAGCTTGACCCTATAGATCTTGACCCCGTCTGTCTCATCGGAGTACCTATGCGATACGCTACCGGTATGATTCGTCGACTCGCTGTTGCTCGAGTTGTCGCCCCACTCCCAGATGTAGCGCGTATTGCCGTCCGGCGAGCCGCTGGACTTATTCTCCAGTATCACATCGAAGGGGAGACAGGCCGCCGTCTTACCGAGCACGCCGTTGATCTTCACGTCAAAGTCCACCTTCACCTCCGGATTGATCGTGATGTCCTTGGACTTCGTATCCGCGCACGCAAAGGTGCTTGGAGAAGTAGTGACCTTGGTCGGGGTGTACTCCTGCTTAGCCGACAGCGTCACGGTGTAGCTCTGCGGCTGATTCGGGTCCGCATTGAAGAAATCCTGCGTGAAGTCCCCGAAATCCGATGCGCTCGGATTCGTCTGTATCCGTTCTTGCGGCGTCCCACCGTGTGTGTAGCCGAAATCATACTTATACTCGGTCTTCTGCGGCCCCAGCGCAGAGCTCGCCGTGTTGTACAGCCGCTCCTTCAGGCCGAACTTCACCTTGGCGGGATACTGACACGCATCGACCAAAGACATGTTGAAGTCCGCATTCACCGGCGGGTGCACCCGAATCTCCATCGGCTCGGAGACAACCCTACAGCCCGTACCCGGTTGCACGGTCGTCACCGTGAGCTTGAGCGCCATATCCTGCCCGGTGGTGTTGGTGAGGACCTTATCCACCAGACCTTGCTGCCCGCTGGTCGCCTCATCCAGACCGGTCGCCCCCTCAAACTTCCACTCGTGCTGCAGCGGCGCGGCCGACGAGCCACCCGTTGTCAGGTTCTCCACGTTGATCTTGCCACCGGAGCAGAGCTGCGTCTTGCCCGGTACAATCGGGGGATTGATCCACTCTCCCTCGATAGTCCCCGGGTCACCCGGATTCTTGAGCTTGAACACCTGCTTCACCTCCGGGGCCACCTCTATCACGCCCAGATCCTTCTTCTCACCGGTACACGTTTTATCCTCGGGAGCCACACCCCAGATTACCCGCGGCCTGTACTCCACCTTGTACTTCACCACAGTGCCATCAGTGAGGCTATTGGTCAGCATAACCGTCTCCACATCGCTCTCCTTCCGGAAACCGAGCACAGAAGGACTAGCATTAGTCATGGAGCCAACAACTACGTCAGTGGGGCCCTTGGGCGCTTGCGGCGTAAACGTCCATTCTTTCAAGAATTGCCGCTTATTATCGCCAGCACCGAAATCCGCATTGGCCGCATTGCCGATCTTCACATTCAGCGGCGCACAGCCAGGCTGCCGCTGGAACGTAGCGAAGGGAACCGGCTGCGGGTATACCAACACCTTGATGCCCTCCACAAGCTTAGCCGTGGACAGGCAGCCATTGGTGCTCCTACCCTGCACGATCACCCTGTACTCCACTGGCTCAGGGGTCGAATTCACATACGTATGCTCTAGCTCGTAGGAGTTAGGAGAGCCACTAACAGCAGAGCCCGTCTCGCCATTACCCCACTTGTCATATTGCTTCTCCAGGGAAGTGCCTCCCGAAACATCAAGATCTTTCGCCACCTCGAAGTAGAAGCTCACGCCACCATCGCAGTTCTGCACATTCGCCACAGCCTTAAGCATATCCCCGGAGCAGAGCCGCACCACCTTGGGGTTCGCAGCCGGCCCTGCAGTCACCAGATTGTAGGTAGGGGGAGGGGTGGGGTTAGAGGGGGTGGGAGTTCCCGGAACTACTTCATAAACCTTCACATCATCAACGCTCTGTGTCGGCGGAACGGGTACCTCCAGCTCATCCGATATGTGCTTACAACCTGCGGCAGAAATTGCCGTCATATGCACCTTCGCAGTACCCGGCGTATCGTACTTCACCTCAAACCACTGCTGGTGAGGGATATTGGTGGAAGAGATCGGGGGAGTCGGGGCTGGATTTGGCTGGATAAAAGTGGGCACAGGTGTCCAGGTCCACGTCCTCGTAGAGCATCTCTGGTTGGTAGTAGCACCGAAGCACTGCGACACATCCTTGAACCTCACATGCAGCGGGTTGCACTGGTTCACGATCTCCCGCTCGATCTTGGCATTCACCTCGGGGTAAACCGGTAGCATCAGCTGGGTCTCCTGCGAGCACCCAGACGCATTCGACCCCTCCAGCCGCAGCGTATACGTCCTAGTATCCTTGGTCTGGTTGCCCAGCACGTACTCGCTCGCGAACACACGGGTGAAGTTCGCCTGGTCATCCCGCTTTATGGAGAATTTGAAGTCCGTAGCACCCTCACCCCTGAAAGCTATCTTCACCGGGGCGCAGAGCGCATCATAGGCTGGCGCAGTGGTCTGGGGCCAAGCGATACCTGCAAAAGGCGGCACTGGAGTTGTCGGAGGATCAGCCAATTTCCCTGCATCATCCCTCACATCGTGCCAGAGATGTATCTTCGGGTCCACATTCGGGTGGGTCACAATCAGCACCTCGTTCGAAGTCGCCAAGCAACCCTCATACCCTATCTTCAGGCGCAAGCGGGTCTGCGTTGGGCCGGCCGTCGTCGATTTCTGCTTGAATGTAAACTTCCTATCCTCCACAGGGCCCTTCTCCTCCAGCAGCTCAAAATTGGGAACAGCAGGGACGGGAGAAGGCGTACCCAGGGTAACATCATGCCAGGTGGTGGGCCCACTGGCATCGGCTACCTGCCAGGTTAAGTTCCACGGGGCACGGGGGAAGGTTTTATTTTTAGCAAACTCCGAGGTCTCCAGCACCTCGTAGGTCTGCTTGCCCGACGCATCTACCGGGCACTGCACCGGATTATCGACCTTGATGATCGACTTAATCTTCCCGCGCAGGCCAAACTCCTTGACCAGCTGCCGCGAGCAGGCCCCCGACGTGCCATACAGCGTCAGGATCACCCGAATCTGCTTCGTCACAATACCATCGTTCACAAACATGTGGTAGAACGCTATCGGATCATTCGGGTTGATCTGCTTCTTGGATATCAGCTTGGTGGGCTGAGACCACGTCCACGTGCTCCGATTACCCACCTTGAGTGCCTCCTGGTAGGACCACTCGTAGGAGGACACCTCCTCCACGCTATTCCCCACCTTCAGCCCGAAGCCCGCAGGTGTACAGAACTCCTGCTCCTCTAGCTTGCTAGAGGAATTAGTCGCTTTATTCGGAGGACAGGAGATATGCACCGATTCAGTGATATACGACCCGGGATCCTTACCCGTTGCATCCGTTATCGTCGGAGTCTCAAGCTCCGCGAACGGGGTGGGCAGCAGGTCCGGCCTCACCGTGTACTGGTCCGAGCAGGAGTTCGCAACATTCAGCGCGCCGTTCCCCGCCTTGAGGGTCACCGTAATATGTTGGTCCGTTTTCAGCTTACTCACCACGAGGTCCACAACACCGGCCTCTGGTGCCGTATGCGGATACCCCGCAGCAGGGGAGCCATCCATGGCTACGCTACTGTTCGAATCGTAGGTGTAGTAGTCCAGATCTGCGAAGTCAGAAGGAGGGGTGGTAGGAGTATACTTCTTGAATAGCCCGTTATTAGGTCCAGGCGGCAGGGTCGATACGGTGGGGGGCGATGTGCTCTCATCCACCAGCTTGATCTCCCAGGCCCTGTGGGTGGTGCCGGTGCTCTGAGTGGGGTCTAAGCGCAGAATGACAGGTAGGCACTGTGGCTGATTGGGCTTGTTCGACTTTATGTCCAGCTTCACCACGGCCTTCTTCTTGAGCCGGAAATATTCACCTGTACTACCTGTACTATATTCCGACTTGCACTCGCCCTGCTTGTTCCTCATCACGAGCTTTACAGGTACTTTTTTGAAGGGGTCGGTGAAAGTGCTCGGAAGGTCTATCGCCTCCTTGCGATTATTGGCATTCTCGAATTTCGCCTGCGAGGAGCCCGTTTTTCTTATCCCATTGACCTCCCACTCAAACTGGAATCGGCTTGCTTGTCCGGATGAAATTGTACCCGAAGGCTGGGGGGTGGAGTGGCTGAACACCTCCACTGTCTTCACCCTAGCCAACAGGTTCACCGGGCCGCATATCTCCTCAACAGGGCTAGGGCTGATCTTGCGCGCAGCGGGGATGGGAGGGGTCGGAGTGGTTTCATAGCTCTTGGGGCCATTCTCGTCGCCCGGTATGGGTACACCCTCAATGAGCTCTATCAGCGGCGCCGCCCCATAGCCCGCCATCGCCTCCTGCACCTCCAGCGGCACCCTTATCTTCCCAGCGCACCCTTCATTCACGGCGGTAATCCGCAGGGAATGCTTCACCGGCTCGCCCAATATATGCAACGGAGTACCTGAGGCGCGGAAATCCTTGTAGGGCAGGGTAAAAGACCCAGATACAAATTCCCCTGTCGAGATAGGATTGGTTTGTTCATTCTTTACCCCATAGGTACCCTCCCCCTCCCGCTCGAGCTCAAAGGTGACTTTCTTTGCGCCATTCACACCCCCTACCTTGAATTGCACATTCCGCTCGCCGCAGTAGGGTGTTTCTATAGGAGTTATCACCACCGGCCTCATTGGCTCCACCACCTTCACCTGCACCTTGGCATCCTCCCGCAGGTCGCACATGCCCAGGCGCTTGACCCTTAGCTCAAAGTCATCCGTGAGGTCCTTGTAGGTGACGTAGCACGAGTCCACCGCGGCCGAGAGGCCCTGGGAGGGCTGCCACTCATAGGTGAACCAATCGCCGGTCGCACCAGCCCCAGTCAGGTAGGCTGAGAACTGCACCTCATCATTCCTACACAGGTTGACCTTGCCACTATGAAGCCCCACAAGATCTTTCAATCCAGGTCGCCCTTTCGAATCATCCTCCTCCAGGTTGATGAGCACCTCCTTCGGGAGAGCACCCTGATTGTCGTTATCGAATCTATAGCCCTGGGCATCATGGCCGTCCCAGCGAAACTGCGTGGTTACGCTCGGGGTGAAGGTAGAGCTATTCTGCCGCAGCACGCCGACGTGGAACACGTTCCCCGTATTGATGAGCTGGTATGTAGCGTTGGCCTCCAGCCTGTCCTTCACGGTATTCAGCTTAACATCGAGGTAGACCCAGTTTGCCCCATGCGGAACGGACGCGGGTACGGGGACAAATTTTATGGGGCTCTGCTTGTTAAGCTCATTGCCGAGCAGGGCTTGGAGGTTCGAGCTGATATCGATGAACTTGGCTGTAGCGGGGTCAAACTTCCGGATCTTGAAGCCCCCCAACCCCTGCGACTCCGAGCCGGCCCACAGCACCACGCGGAGCCAAACATGGTACTCGCCTCCACCCGTGGGATTGATCATGTCGCGGAATCTCCCTGTCACCTGCCGCTGGCCATTGCAGTCATCCTTGCCCTGACTCGAGACGAATACCCCGTCGGCCAGGGCCGGGAAATTGCCCATAACCACTGGCGTTCCCACCCCAGCCTGAGCCCTGCCCATAAAGCCCGCGAGCAGCAGACAGAGCGCGAGCCCCATACGGGCGGCGCGGCCGCGAAACCGAAGTAAATATTGTGCCATCATACTATGCATTCCTCATCGCTTTCGTTGAAGGGCGCGGAAAACCAATTGTACATTCCTGCCCATCGCAAAGGTACAACAAATTCGCCGCACGGACAAACCCCAGGCCCAGACATGCCCCATAATTTGACCAACGGCCGCTCACCGCGCACGAACGCGCCACAGCTGGGGACCAACGTCGGCCAGGGCGAGCGCGCAGGCCGCCTCCACCACCACCGGGGTGCGCAGCACGAAGCTGGCATCGTGGCGACCAGCAACCCGCATGGGCGCCGGGCGACCGAGACCGAAGTCGAAGCTCAGCTGCTCCCGGGCTATGCTCGCGGCCGGACGGAAGGCCACGCGGAGCTCAAGGGGCATGCCGTTGCTCAGGCCGCCATTCACGCCACCGGCGTTGTTGCTGGCCAGATGGCCGGAGGCATCCACTATCCTGTCGTTGAAGGCCGAGCCGCGCATGGCCGCGCCGCGGAAGCCCGCGCCGAACTCCACGCCCTTCACCCCAGGCACGGAGAAGAGCATGCTCGCCAGGCGCGACTCCAAGGAGCCGAAGAAGGGCTCGCCGACCCCCACGCCCAGCCCCTCAACCCGGCAGGAGACCACGCCACCGAGGGAGTCGCCCTCACGTAGGGCATCCTCCAGCAGGGTGGCATAGTCACGACTTCCCCCAACTTCCTGAACCTCAGCCCGAATGCTCACGCCGTCCAGGAGGCGCTTGGCCACTACGCCCGCGCACACCAAGCCCACGGTCATACGCCCGGAGAACATGCCCCCGCCACGGAGGTCGGCGTAGCCCCCCCACTTCACGCTGGCCGGGTAGTCCGCATGGCCGGGCCGGGGCTGGCGCGCGAAATCCGCATAGTCAGCGCTGCGCTGGGAAACGTTTATCACCTCGATGCACAATGGCCCGCCGGTGGTGAAGCCCTCGTGGAGGCCGCTCATGAAGCGGAGTTCGTCGTCCTCAACGCGGGTGGTCGTGCCGACAGCCCCCGGGCGACGACGGGCCAGGTCGGCCTCGAAGTCAGCCTCGAACAGTTGTATGCCCGCCGGGAGGCCGTCAAGCAGCACGCCGACCACAGCTCCGTGCGATGTGCCGAAGAGCGACACGCGCAGATGCTCTCCTATACTATTCAAATGCTAGTCCGTGCATTAAATTCCATAATTGGGCTTGCGAATCGAGAAAAAAAGAATACCTTTGCGTCCGCAAATGCCTCTTTAGCTCAGTTGGTAGAGCGGCTCATTCGTAATGAGCAGGTCGTGGGTTCGAGTCCCATGAGAGGCTCCAGGGGTGCAGGCAAGCACCCAGGCGAAGGCCCATCGGCGCTAGAATCGCCCTTCCCTCCCATTCCTTGGCACGGCCCTTTCGCCCCCCGGCATAGGCTCGGGGATTTTCCCCTTATTATCCATCAAGGCACGCAGGACGCTGTCGAGCTGCTCGCCACGGTCGCCACGCACCAGCGCGCCCTTGCGGTACTCCAGCTCGCGCTCCACCTCGCCGCGAAGCGTGTAGAAGCGCCACACGCCGTCGCGCTTACCATCGCGGAACTGGCCACGGAGGCGGACAGCCCCGCTGGGATAGTAGGTCACGCTGGGCCCCTGCTCCAGCCCGCGCTTCATCTCCCAGCGCATGCGCAGCGCGCCGTTGCCGTAGTACTGCTCCTGGGGCCCATCCATCTCGCCATTGCGCCAGGAGCCCACGCTACCCATATGCCCATTATCCTGATACTCAACGAATTTTCCGTGCTTCTTGCCACGGTGCCACCCCTCCTCGCGCACCAGCATAGGGCCTGAGAAGTACTGCCACTTGCCGTCCTTATGCTTATCATAGTACGCACCTCGCCCCTGCACCCTACCGAGGGCATCGTAGATGACCACCCGGCAGGCATGGCCGTCTGGCTCGTAGTCCATGACGCTCTTCAGCTCGCCCGTCGCGGCGTAGCGGGTCGTGCGACCCACGGCGCGGCCATGGGAGAACTCGCCCCGATACTTGAGGCGACCGTTGTCGTAGAAGGCTCGCCAGAAGCCGTGCCGCGCACCCGAGGCATCGTGGGCATTCCACACCGTGTCACCGGCTGCAAGCACACCGCTCCCCGGAAGGAGGAGGCAGAAAAGGGCCAAGAGGGAGAGGGTGAGAAAGGCTCTTCCTGAAGTTGAAGTATCTGACATTGAGCGGATTGAAAGCATTATGAGCATACGATATAGTCCACCAGCAAGCCGGGTGTGTGGACGTGCTCCGGCTCTATGGCCCCGACCTCGAGCAGCTCATCGACCTCGGCGATAACCGTATCGGCGGCCAAGGCCATGATGGGGTTGAAGTTCTGGGCCGTGCCACGGTAGACGATATTACCGGAGCGGTCGGCGGCGGCCCCCTTGATGATGGCGAAGTCGGCCCGCAGGGGCTTCTCGAGGAGGTAGTCCGTGCCATCGACGACGACTCGCTGCTTGCCCTCGGCGATGACCGTGCCGACCCCCGTGTGGGTGAGCACGCCACCCAGGCCCGCCCCGCCGCAGCGGATGCGCTCCACCAACGTACCCTGGGGGGAGAACTCCACCTCCAGGAGGCCGGACATCATCTGGGCCAGGGCATCGGGGTTGCTGCTGATGTCGGAGGTGATTACCTTGCGTGCCTGGCCGCGGTGGATCAGCTGGCCCGCCCCGCGCTCGGGGTAGCCGGTGTCATTGAGTATGAGGGTCAAACCTCGAACGCCCCGTGCAACCAGCTCATCGATAACACCCTGGGGCGAACCATGCGATAGGAAGCCCCCAAGCATTACCTGCGCTCCAGCCGGGACCATCGCCGCGGCCTCCTTGGCACTTATGCTCTTTGCCATAACAAAGCACTAACTTGCATTAGAAGAAAACAGTAAGGGATATCGCGTCTAGTCTAGTCGGGAGGCCTCCATGCGAGCGCGGGAGAGGACCGCCTCGGCCTGGTCGTCTGCCTCCGAGCGGATCCGGTTCGCGGCCTTTTTGGCCTCGTCGAGTACGCGGCGAGAAGCCTCACGGGCGGCGAGCTTCTGCAGGTAGCCGGAGGCGTTGGACTCGAGGCGCTCTGCCTCTTCCTCCGCGCGCGCAAGCGCCTCGCTCACAGCGCGCTCAGCCTCATCGCGTATGCGCTGGGCCTCGCGCTCGGCCTGGGCCATAATGCGCTGCGCCTCCTCGCGCACCTTGGCCTTGGCCTTGTCTATCACCTCGCGCGCCTTGGCCCGGGCAAAGGCCTCGAGCTGGTCGCGGAAGGCCTGCGCGATGTTGACCCTGATTTCCGGGTTGGTGATCGAGCCGAGCGCGGAGATGTCCACCGGGATGAGCTCGCCCATGTCCAAATCCGGGGAGAGGGAGTTCAGCAGGCCCTGGACCTTCGCCCCCGCCGAGCCGAGCATCCGCTTGGGGATGGTGATATTCATCGCGATGTCCATCGTTCGGTCGAGGGATACGCGCCCGCTGAGCTGGCTCTTAATCCCCTTAATGTCAAAGCCGAAGGGCTCAAAGCGCATGTTGCCGTTCACTATCCGGAAGGGGATGGTGGTGGATACCAGGGTGGGATTCGAGATGTACTCGTTGCGCAGCAGGTCCCCCAGCTTGCGGAAAAAGGGGTCGCCGCTTATCGACAGCTGGGAGGTGTGCATACGCCCCCGGGCGTTGACGGTGTTGAGCACGGGGGAGAGGGCGGGGGTGAGCTCGGTATCGGCCGTGAAGCGGAGGTCCACACGCCCCTTCATATGCTCGACCTGTGGGACCATGGCCGCCACGCTGGTGAAGGTCGTCACGCCCTGCTGCACGTCTATGTTCTTGAGGTCTACTTCGAGCTTGGCCGACCGCTCTACGGGGGCGCTGAAGTCGAAGCTACCGGAGATTTTCGCACTGCCGTCCAGCATTCGGCAGGATATTTCGCGCAGGTCCAGCACGGACTTCGCCAGGTGGATACGGCCGACGGCATCCTTCACGTCGATGTTCTGGAAGTAGATCTGCGCGAGGCGGCTCTTGAAGTCGAAGTCTATACGCTTCATCATGGAGACGTCGACGGTGTCGGGCGTAGCGGCCGGGTCCTTGGGTGCTGTGGGTTTGGCGGGCCCTTCGCCCTCCGGAGTGGGCTTCTGGGGGAATAGCTCGTTGAGGTCCAGCAACTTGCTCTGCAGGGAGAGGTCGCCCTTGAGCACTCCGTCGGTCATGACGTAGGGCAGGAAGTTGGAGAGTGAGCCGGCCATGGTCACATCGGAGCGACCGACTTGCGCCTCGAGGGTATTGAGGCCCACGCGCGAGGGGCTGAATGTCAGGGACATATCCTTTATGTGGACGGGGGCATCCAGCACGCCCTCCACACGGGCCTTCTGGAGGCGTAGCCCGCCGGCCAGCTCGCAACGCTCGTACTGCTGCTGCTTCACCCAGGACATGCGGGCGAAGAGGGATGCGTCGAGGGTGAGGAGGCCCGATAGCGAGAGGCTGTCGAGGGGGAGGGCCTTGCGAAGGCTGGCCAGGTCGACGCGGCCCTTGGCCATCGCGCGCACCTGCGGGTCGGATATGGGGGTGAGGACGTGGGCCGAGGCCTCCAGCGGGTTGCCCGCCACGCGGACCGCCAGGCGGTTGAGGTCCACCTTGGTCCTGTCCATCTCTACACCGTCGAAATCCACGGCGAGGTCCACGCCGATATTCTCCACACGCTCAGGCAGGGAGGGGTACTGGACCATCCCGTCCTTGACCTGTAGGCGGAGCTGGGCGCTGGGTAGCTCTTTGCCATGCATCACGCCCGCGATGCGCCCGCTGAGGGCAAGCGACCCGGCGGTCTGCAAGCCCTCGTGGCCCTTCAGGAAGGTGGCAGGCACGAGCGAGAGTAGGCCCTTGATGTCGGAATCTGTAGTGGCGAAGCTCATGTCCATGCGTACGGAGTCGCCCGGTAGCTCGGCCCAGCCCTCGAAGGAGAGGGTCAGCTCGTCCATGCTCAAGTGGTTGTCTTCCAGCACATAGCGACGGTTGGCGAGGTCGGCATCCACCTTCGCGTCGAAGTCCACCCGGAGGCCTGGGGCATAGGGTACCCCCCCCTTTCTGAAGAGTAGGCTGCCGATATGGAGGCCGAGGTCCAGCTTGCTGCGGTCCAGGCCGAGGTTGCCGCCGAGGTGGAAGTTCAGGTCCTCGAGGCGGGCCAGCATCTTGGAGGAGTCGTCGAGGTAGCTCACGTGGCCCGATAGTATCTCGAAGCGCTCCAGCGCCACACGCATGCTGCGCCAGGCGGCGGCCGTGTCGGGGGCGACGCTATCGGGGTGGGCGCTGGTGGCGGTATCCGCCAGGGCGATATCCCAGTTGACCTCGCCCATAGGGCTCTTGATGGCCGAGATGCGCGGGTGGTCGAGGGTGATGGCATGGACCTCCACGGCCGAGTCGCCGAAGAGGGAGAATAGGTCGACCTCCACGGCCAGGCGGTCGAAGGAGACGAGGGTGTCGCCCTCAAAGGCCCCCTTGTTGACTACGCTCAGGCCGTCGAGGGAGACGTACAGGTCGGGAAAGCCGCGGAAAATCGAGATGTCCACGTCGGTGAAGGAGACCTCGGCGTTGACACGCTGGTTGATCTGGCCCTGGGCGAACTCCAGGATGCGGGGCTTGAAGAATACCGGTATGGCAATGGCCGCGCCCACCACCAGGAGGACCACAAGGCCCAAGACAATCAGCAGAATCCGTGCGAACTTCCCCATAGAATACGTAAGCTATATGAGCAACACCTTAATTATATACGCCAAAAACTAGAAGCCCAACTGGGCATCCCTACGATGACTCGCAGATCTGCAGCTGGGTGATGCGCTCGCCGTCCCCCTTTGCCTGGAGGAAGATGTTCACGCGGTAGGTCCCCGTGGAGGTCCTGAGGTTGCCGATGATGAACACGCGCTCGCCCCGGGAGTTGGTGAAGGCCACCTCGAAGCCCTGCGGCCTGTGCGCGCTGAAGAAGGCCGATAGCTTGGCGCGCGCCTGGGATGCGGGGTATACCCCCTGCTCGTCGAGTAGGGTCAGGTCCACCCTCCCGGAGAACCACTGCGCGACCTGGTCGGCGGAGCCCGCGGTGAGGGCGCTCGCGATGTCCCGGGCCGTCGGCCGGGCCAGCAGCATGCCCGGAGAGAAGAACAACAACAAGAGCAGACACCTC
Source organism: Bacteroidia bacterium (assembly GCA_002749065.1). Lineage (GTDB taxonomy): Bacteria > Bacteroidota > Bacteroidia > Bacteroidales > CAJPTX01 > Bacteroides_D. The sequence continues at coordinate 63,332 of PDTX01000005.1, forward strand.
AAATACGGGGCGTGCAGCGCACGCCGGAACCCAATAGCAACTCGCCTTTCCATAGTACCCTCCCTTTCACGTAGTATACGTAGGAACTCTCCCCCGTGTTCAGGCCCTATCCTCGTGCGCATACCCCGCTTTTGCGCTCCAAAGGTAATATTTTATGTCGGATATCGTTTTGGGGGGGAATCTGGAGAGTAATGCCACTTCTGCAAGGCCAAGGGATGCGGGAGATCACACTTTTGGGGACGATACCACGTAGCGCCAGTAGATGTGCCTGTGGTAGAAGATCTTTGGGTCCTGCATTCGCAAGTGGTGGAAAAGGGTCAGAATGATCTTGACCTCGGCATCCGACATCTTTACTCGGCATCGCCACAGGGCTCACCATCTGCCAAGGGCCGAACATATCAATCTCGAATTTCCGCACGGAGGATCAAGCGAACGGGGGTGCTAAAATAGGCTAGCGTACGACCTCCCATGCACGGCCAATAACATACAAAAAAAGCCCGGCGCAAAACCGGGCTCTCCATTTCAGCCAGAGTGCTAGCCGCTCCGGGCAGAGGGTCTACGCTATCTTCCCCACTTAAAATTCCGCCCGGGATACACGGCCACGGACCCGAGCTGCTCCTCTATGCGCAGCAGCTGGTTGTACTTCGCGATGCGGTCGGTGCGTGATGCCGAGCCCGTCTTGATTTGACCAGTCCCGAGGGCCACGGCCAGGTCCGCGATGGTGGTGTCCTCGGTCTCCCCCGAGCGGTGGCTCATCACGCTGGTCATGGAGTGGATGTCCGCCATGCGCACCGCGTCGATGGTCTCCGAGAGGGTCCCTATCTGGTTGACCTTGATGAGGATAGAGTTCGCGCACTGCTGCTCAATCCCCCTCTTGAGACGCTCCACATTGGTCACGAACAGGTCGTCGCCCACGAGCTGCAGCCGCGAGCCCAGCTTGGCCGTGAGCTCTCGCCAGCCGTCCCAGTCGTCCTCATGGAGGCCGTCCTCCAGGCTCAAAATCGGGTACTTGGAGGCGAGCCCATCCCAGTAGGCCACCATCTCGGCGGAGGTCCTATCCTCACCGGTGGAGACGAAGTGGTACAGCTTTTTCTCCTGGTCGTAGAACTCCGAGGCGGCGGCATCCATGGCCAGGGCCACATCCTCGCCGGGCCGGTAGCCCGCCTTCTCTATGGCCTGGATGATGGTGTCCAGCACCGCCTCATGGGTCGGCAGGTTGGGCGCGAAGCCCCCCTCATCCCCGACGTTGGTGGACTGCTTCATCCCCTTGAGCACGCCCTTGAGCGCATGGAAAACCTCCACCCCCATCTGGAGCGCACGGGAGAAGGTGGGGGCCCCCACCGGCATTATCATGAACTCCTGGATGTCGATGGGGTTGTCGGCATGCTGCCCGCCGTTGAGAATATTCATCATGGGGACGGGCAGCACATGCGCGTTGCTCCCCCCCACGTAGCGGTAGAGGGGCATACCGTTCTCGGCCGCCGCCGCATGGGCCACGGCGAGCGACACACCAAGCATCGCGTTGGCCCCAAGGCGGCTCTTATTGGGCGTGCCATCCAGCTCGATGAGTACCTGGTCTACTGCCCGTTGGTCAGAAACGTCAACACCGGTCAGCGCCTCGGCAATCACCGTATTAACATTCTCCACCGCCCGGCTCACGCTCCGCCCAAGGTACACCTCCTTGTCGCCGTCGCGCAGCTCGTGGGCCTCGTGCACCCCGGTCGACGCCCCGCTCGGCACGGCCGCGCTGCCGAAGCCCCCAGCATTGGTGATTACCTCAACCTCCACCGTGGGGTTGCCCCTCGAATCGAGGATCTGCCGCGCATGGATATTGGCTATAAGTCCCATAGTGCTACTACTTTAACATATTCCCTAAACGAAAGGAGGGGAACTAGCAGCCCCCTCCTTCTCAACGAATTATATCCGTCCGACCCGCTATACTACTTCGTCTCCTCCTCGCTCGGCTTGGTCTCTGCCGCCGGCGCCGCCGGTGCCTCCACCTTCTTGGTGGACGAGCGACGCGAACGGCGAGTGGTCTTCTTCGTGGTCGCAGCCTTGCCCTGGTTGTAGCCCAGATTGAAGTCGACTAGCTCCATGATGCAAACCTCGGCGTTGTCGCCCAGGCGCGTCCCCGTACGCACGATACGAGTGTAGCCCCCGGGACGCTCAGCAATCCTTGGTGCCACCTCACGGAAGAGCTCCTTCACCGCGTGCTTGTCGCGGAGGTCGGCAAAGGCCACGCGGCGGGCGTGGGTCGTATCGCTCTTGGAGCGGGTGATGATGGGCTCAACATAGATGCGGAGCGCCTTGGCCTTGGCCACGGTCGTGGTGATGCGCTTGTGCATGATGAGCGAGCAGGCCATGTTGGACAGCATCAACTCCCTGTGTGCACGCTGACGCCCCAGGTGGTTAAACTTCTTGTTGTGTCTCATTGCACACTATTCCTTATCCAATTTATACTTCGAAGTGTCCATGGAGAAGCTCAAGCCCATCGACTCGAGAACATCCTCAATCTCGGTAAGACTCTTCTTTCCAAAATTCCTAAACTTCAGCAAATCCTGCTTGCTGTACTGCACCAGGTCGCCAATCGTCTCCACATCCGCCGCCTTCAGGCAGTTCAGGGCCCGCACGCTGAGCTCCAGGTCCAAGAGCTTGGACTTGAGCAGCTGGCGCATGGCCTGGGCCTCATCATCGAACTCCTCCACCGGCGCGGCATCCAGCTCGGGGCTGCTGATGCGCTCATCGGAGAAGAGCATGAAATGGTGGATGAGAATATGGGCCGCATCGGTCAGGGCATCCTGCGGATTGATGCTCCCATCGGTCTCTATCTCGAGTACAAGCCGCTCGTAGTCAGTCTTCTGGGCCACGCGGTAGTTATCCACCTTGTACATCACATTCCGGATGGGGGTGTGGATGCTGTCGATGGGGATGAGGCCAAAGGTGGGGTCGTCCGGCGTGTTCTCCTCAGCGGGAACGTAGCCACGCCCCTTCCGCACGTTGAGCTTCATCTCGATGCGCACGTTGGGGGCCATGCGGCACACCACCAGGTCAGTATTGAGGACCTCAAAGGACGTGAGGAAGTTGTTGATAAAGCCGGCCTTGAACTCCTCCTGCCCACCGATGGAAACGGTAACGGTCTCCTCCTCCGCATCGTTCTCCACGCCGACACGCTTGAAGCGCACCTGCTTGAGGTTGAGAACGATCTGGGTCACATCCTCTATGACCCCATCGATGGAGGAGAACTCGTGATCTACACCCGAGATGTGTATCCAAGAAATCGCAAAGCCCTCAAGGGAGGAAAGAAGTATACGACGAAGAGAATTCCCGATCGTGATTCCATAACCTGGCTCCAACGGGCGCAGCTCAAAGCTCGCCTTCGTAGGAGTCCCCTCCAACATGATGACCTTGTCAGGCCGCTGAAAATCCAATATCGCCATATAATCCTAGCTACTACTTTGAGTACAATTCTACTATCAGCTGCTCCTTGATATTCTCGGGAATATCCGCCCGCTCGGGCACCGCAAGGAACTTGCCGACCTTAGCCTGCACGTCCCACTCGAGCCAGGAGTAGCTCCGCGCACGGTTGCCAACCAGGCTCTCGCTGATGACCTGCAACGACTTCGAACGCTCGCGCACGCCAACCAGGTCGCCGGGGCGAAGCGTGTAGGAAGGGATATTGACCACCTGGCCATTCACCACGATGTGGCGGTGCGACACGAGCTGGCGCGCCGCCGCCCGCGTGGGCGCGATGCCGAGGCGGTAGACCACATTGTCCAGACGGCTCTCGAGCAGCTGCAGGAGGATCTCACCGGTCACACCCCGCTTGCGCGACGCCTTCTTGAAGAGGTTCGAAAACTGACGCTCCAGCAGGCCGTAGATGTACTTGGCCTTCTGCTTCTCCATCAGCTGCACACCGTACTCCGACACCTTGCGGCGGCGCTTGTTGATCCCATGCATGCCGGGGGGGTACGACTTCTTCTCCAAGGCCTTATCCGGGCCAAAGATCGGTTCACCAAACCTACGAGCCACCTTTGACCTCGGTCCTGTGTATCTTGCCATTTTCCTTTTACTCCTTTTCTGTTGCTATTCTAACGCCTCTGAAGACCACGACTACACACGGCGACGCTTCGGCGGACGGCAACCGTTGTGCGGCATGGGCGTCACGTCAACAATCTCCATGACCTCGATCCCCGAATTGTGGAGCGTGCGAATCGCGGACTCGCGCCCCGAGCCAGGGCCCTTCACGTACACACGGACCTTCCTGAGCCCCAGGTCGTAGGCCTCCTTGGCGCAGTCCTGCGCGCACACCTGCGCCGCGTACGGCGTGTTCTTCTTCGAGCCGCGGAACTTGTTCTTGCCCGAGGACGACCACGAAATCACATCGCCATTGGCGTTGGCCAGCGTGATGATGATATTGTTGAATGAGGAATGAATATGCGCCTGCCCAATAGGCTCAACGCGCACCTTTTTCTTCCGCTTAGACGAACCTGCTTTCTTTGCCATGAACCTACTTATTTGGTCGCTTTCTTCTTGTTAGCTACAGTCTTCCGCTTGCCCTTGCGCGTGCGCGCGTTGTTCTTCGTGCCCTGCCCACGCACCGGCAAGCCCAAGCGGTGGCGGATACCGCGGTAGCAACCGATGTCCATCAGGCGCTTGATGTTGAGCTGCACCTCAGAGCGCAGCTCCCCCTCCACCTTGAAACGCTCACCGATGATGGTACGTATGGCCGCCACCTGATCATCGCTCCACTCCTGCACCTTCAGCGCCGGGTCGATATTGGCCTCCGCCAAGATCGTCCGCGCGCTGCTACGCCCTATACCATATATGTACGTCAGGGCGATCTCCCCACGCTTATTCTTCGGTAAGTCTACTCCTACAATTCGTGCCATACTCTATTCTGCTGAATTTCGCGCAAAGGTACACATTTATTTGCCTTGCCGCTGCTTAAACTTCGGGTTCTTCTTGCAAATCACGTACAAACGCCCTTTACGACGTACTATCTTGCAGTCAGCGCTGCGCTTCTTTACAGATGTTCTAACCTTCATGGTTACCAGTTACCTTATTTACTTGTAGCGGAAAGTAATACGACCCTTCGACAAATCGTAGGGCGACATCTCAACCTTCACCTTATCCCCGGGAAGAATCTTGATGTAGTGCATACGCATCTTGCCCGATATGTGCGCCGTTATCACATGCGCATTCTCCAGCTCAACGCGAAACATCGCATTGCTCAACGCTTCGATTATTACTCCGTCTTTCTCTATCGATGCCTGCTTAGCCATCCTGTGTCCTACTCTCCAAGTTACTTACTACCCAGCGCCGCGTCTATCTCATCGTAGGGCGTGAGCACATCGGCGGTCCCATCCGCCGAGATCGCCACCGCCTTCTCGAAGTGCGCCGCCAGACTACCATCGCTGGTCCGGATGGTCCACCCATCGCTGTCGGAATATATCCGATGCTTACCCGCCGTTATCATCGGCTCGATGCAGATGACCATCCCCGGCTGCAGGGTCTTACCGTGGCCACGACGGCCGTAGTTCGGCACCTCGGGCGCCTCGTGCATCGTCCGGCCCAGCCCGTGGCCCACCATCTCGCGCACCACACCGAAGCCAAACGACTCCACGTAGCTCTGGACGGCGTACCCTATGTCCCCCGTCCGCGCCCCCTTACGAATCGCGGCAATACCCCGCTCGAGGCTCTCACGGGTTGCATCCAGCAGCCGCTGGGCCGCATCGGAAATCTCGCCCACCGCGAACGTGAAGGCCGAATCGCCGAAGAAACCCTCCAGAATCGTGCCGCAGTCAATCGAAACCACATCGCCCTCCTTGAGCTCGTAGGCCCCCGGAAAGCCGTGCACCACCGCATCGTTCACCGAGATACACAGCGTGTACGGGAAGCCCTGATAGCCCTTGAAGCCCGGCAGGGCCCCGTGGTCGCGGATGAACTCCTCCGCGAGGCGGTCCAGCTCAATGGTCTTCACGCCCGGACGGACCATAGGGGCAAGCGTCGCCAGCGTATGCGCTACCAGCACGTTATTCTTGCGCAGTACCTCTATCTCCTCTGCGGACTTGAGAATGGGCTTTCGGATCGACATATACATGCGCTATAGCGGCTAGCCCCTCCGGCCCTTCACCTTGCCACTGCCCATCAGCCCGTCGTAGTGGCGCATCAGGAGGTAGCTCTCCACCTGCTGCAGGGTGTCAAGCACCACGCCCACAAGGATTAGCAGGGAGGTGCCACCGTAGAACTGGGCGAACTGCGTATTCACATCGAACATCACCGCGAAGGAGGGCAAAATCGCGATCAGCGCCAGGAATATGGCACCCGGCAGGGTAATCTTCGAGATGACCTCGTAGAGGAACTCCACCGTCTTGCGCCCCGGCTTCACGCCCGGGATAAAGCCCCCGTTCCGCTTCATATCCTCCGCCATCTGGTTGGGGTTCACCGTGATGGCCGTATAGAAATACGTGAACAGGATAATCAGCAGGGCCAGGGTGAAGTTGTACCAAAAGCCCGCGATATTCGTGAACACCGCCGCGAAGGCCGAGGGGCTCTCCTGCGAATTGAAGAACAGCGCCGGCAGCATCATCAGGGCCTGGGCGAAGATGATGGGCATCACCCCCGCCGCGTTGACCTTCAGGGGAATGTACTGACGCACGCCCCCGTACTGGCGATTACCCACGATCCGCTTGGCGTACTGCACGGGGATCTTGCGGGTACCCTGCACCAGCAGGATGGAGAACATGAAGACCACGAAGAGCACCACCAGCTCCACCAGGAACATCACCAGCCCGCCAGCCATCTCCTCGGCCCGGTTGAAGAACTCCGCCGAGAAGGCGAAGGGCAAGCGGGCGATAATCCCGATCATGATGATGAGCGAGATGCCATTCCCGATACCCTTCTCAGTGATCCGCTCGCCCAGCCACATCACGAACATCGTCCCCGCAATGAGGATGATGGTCGACATGATGGTGAAGTAGACCCCCTGCACCGCGAAGGCGCTCGAGGGGAGCTCGCTGTGCAGGTTGGCCAGGTAGCCCGGCGCCTGAACGGCCAGTATGCCCACCGTCAGGTATCGGGTTATCTGGTTAATCTTCCTGAACCCGCTCTCCCCCTCGCGCTGCAGACGCTGGAAGTACGGCAGGGCCATCCCCAGCAGCTGCACAACAATCGATGCGGAGATGTAGGGCATTATGCCAAGCGCGAAAATCGAGGCGTTGCTGAAAGCCCCCCCCGAAAACATGTTCAGGAGGCTCATCATCCCGTCCTCGGTCTGGCGCTGGAGAGCACCTAGCTGCGTCGGATCGATGCCGGGGAGTACAACGAAGCTCCCAAGACGGTAGACCAGGAGTATTCCAAGCGTATAGAGAATACGCTTACGAAGATCCTCAATCTTCGCAATATTCTTGAGCGTTTCGATGAACTTTCTCATAGACCCTAACGAACTTTTGTCGTACCCCCCTGTGCTTCTATCGCCTGTTTTGCACTCGCAGAAAACGCATCCGCCACCACCGAGAGCTTCTTGCTCAGCTCACCCCCGCCCAGTATCTTCACCTTGTCGCGCTTCTTCACCTCCCCCAGGGCATGCAGTATCTCCGGGGTTATCTCCTGCACCGACTTCGACTCCGCGATGCGCTGCAGGTCGGAGAGGTTAAGCACCGTGTACTCCACGCGGAAGGGGTTGGTGAAGCCGAACTTCGGCAGACGACGCTGCAGCGGCATCTGGCCCCCCTCAAAGCCCATCTTGCGCGAGTAGCCCGAGCGCGACTTCGCCCCCTTATGGCCGCGGGTCGACGTGCCACCACGGCCAGAACCCTGGCCACGACCTACACGCTTACGCCCACGGGTAGACCCCGCATTAGGGCGCAGGTTATCCAAACGAACATCCTGTGACATAGAACCTCCTACAATTTCTCTATTACTACAAGATGCCCTATCTTGCGAAGCGCACCCTTCAAATCCTCACGCTCTTCGAGCTCCACCGAATGGCGGATACGGCGCAACCCCAAGGTCGCCATCGTCGCACGCTGGCTCTTGGTCGCCCCGATTAGGCTACGAACCTGTGTTACACGTATCTTCGACATGCTCCTTTCCCTCCTATCCGTTAAACACCTTATCCAAATCTATACCCCGCAGCCGGGCGATCTCGCGCGCATCGCGCAGCTCCAGCAGCGCCGCCATCGTGGCCTTCACCAGGTTGTGCGGGTTCGAAGAGCCCTTGCTCTTGGCCAGCACGTCGCGTATCCCCACGCTCTCCAGCACCGCGCGCATCGCCCCGCCGGCGGTCACACCCGTACCAGGGGTCGCCGGCTTGATCAGCACCTTCGCCCCACCGAACTTCGCCTCCTGCTCGTGCGGAATCGTACCCTTCTGTATCGGGATGCGGTACAGGTTCTTCTTGGCCGCCTCGATGCCCTTGGCGATTGCGGTCGACACCTCGCCCGCCTTGCCCAGGCCGTAGCCCACCACGCCGTTCTCATCGCCCACGACCACTATCGCCGAGAAGCTGAATGTACGCCCCCCCTTGGTCACCTTGGCCACACGCTGTATCCCAACGAGGCGATCCTTCAGCTCCAAATCCGTCGCACGTACCCTTACATGTTTTTCAAAAACCATATCTACCCCATTTAGAATATTAAGCCGCCCGCGCGCGCCGCATCCGCCAGCGCCTTCACGCGACCATGATACTGGTAACCATTCCGATCGAACACCACCTCGCTGATGTTGGCCGCCTTGGCCACCTCGGCCGCCAAGCGGCCCACCTGCTCAGCCTGCGCCACCTTGCACATCGCGCCCAGCTGCACGATGGAGGGCATGCGCGACGAGGCGGAGGCCAGCGTCTTCCCCTCATCATCGTTCACGAACTGAACGTATATCTGCTTATTGCTACGGAACACCGTCATCCGCGGACGCTGCGCCGTGCCGCTGATGCGCCGACGAATACGCTTCTTTATGCGGAGACGCATCTCTCTCTTTGTCAATGCCATGTTATAACCTCACTTTAATACGTTACGCACTCGCAGACTTGCCAGCCTTGCGGCGAATCTCCTCGCCCACAAAGCGAATACCCTTCCCACGGTAGGGCTCCGGCGGGCGCAAGGAGCGTATCTTGGCCGCCACCTGCCCCAGCAGCTGCTTATCGGCAGAACGTAAAATCACAATCGGGTTACCACGGCGCACCTGCTCTGCCTCTACCTTGACCTCGGCCGGCAGCTGAAGCTGGATATCATGCGAAAAACCAAGGCTCAGCGTCAAAATCTGCCCCTGAGCCTCAGCCTTGTAGCCCACCCCTATCAGCTCCTGACGAAGCTCCCAGCCGGTCGACACGCCAATCACCATGTTGTTTATCAACGCGCGGTACAGACCATGAAGGCTACGGTGGCGCTTCTGATCCGTCGGGCGTGTCACCTCCACCACCCCTTCCTTCACCTCCACAGTAATGTCCGCATCGACCTTCTGCGAAAGCTCACCAAGGGGCCCTTTGACGCTTACCACATTCTCCTTGCTGACCGCAACGGTCACGCCAGCGGGTAAGTTTACAGGTTTCTTTCCTATTCGAGACATCTCTTTCCCTTCTTGTTATTAACCTAGTACACCTCGCAGATAACCTCGCCCCCTATGCCCTTCTTGCGGGCCAGCTTATCGGTCATCACGCCCTGCGAGGTCGATATGATGGCTATGCCCAGGCCGTTGAGCACGCGGGGCAGCTCGGCCGCGCCACGGTACTGGCGCAGGCCCGGCCGGCTCACGCGCCGGAGCTGCTTGATGGCGTTCTTCTTCGTGAGCGGATCGATGCGCAGCGCGATCTTGATGATGCCGCTACGGCCATCCTCCACGAACTTGTAGTTCAGTATGTAGCCCTGGTCGAAAAGGATGCGCGTCATGTCGCGCTTCATCTTCGAAGAGGGGATCTCTACCACCCTGTGACCCGCACGAACGGCGTTGCGTATGCGCGTCAGGTAGTCTGCTATGGGATCTGTTAGCATCTTCTTCTTCCTCCTGTTAATTGACTACCAGCTGGCCTTCTTCACGCCCGGAATCAAACCCTGCGACGCCATCTCCCGGAAGGTGATGCGGCTTATCCCGAACTGGCGCATGTAGCCACGCGGACGGCCCGTTATCTTGCAGCGGCTGTGCAAACGCACCGGGCTGGCATCCCGCGGCAGCTTCTGCAGCCCCACGTAATCGCCCTCGGCCTTCAGCCGCGCGCGCTTCTCAGCGTAGCGGGCCACCATCTTCTCGCGGCGCGCCTGCCGCGCCTTCATCGACTCCTTTGCCATCTACTCGCTCTTTTTTACATTCTTAAACGGGATACCGAACTCCTTGAGCAGCGCGTAGCCCTCCGCATCCGTCTTGGCCGTCGTCACGAAGGTCACCTCCACGCCCATCAGGCGGTTAATCTTGTCAATGTCAATCTCCGGGAAGAGAATCTGCTCCGCGATGCCCAGCGTGTAGTTGCCGTGGCCATCGAGGTTCTCCGACACCCCGCGGAAATCCCGAATACGGGGCAGCGACACGTTGATCAGACGGTCCAGGAACTCGTACATCCGGTCCCGGCGCAGCGTCACGGTCGTCCCTATCGGCATCCCCTTACGCAGCTTGAAGTTCGAGATGTCCTTCTTGGCCTTGGTGATCACGGCCTTCTGGCCCGCAATCTGCGTGAGCTCGGCCTGGGCCTGCTCCACGAGCTTACGGTCCTCCGTGGCGCGGCCCACGCCCTGGTTCAGCACGATCTTCACCAAGCGGGGCACCTGCATGCAACTCGTGTAGCCGAAGGCCTTGGTCAGCGCGGGCACTATCTGCTCCTCGTACTGCTTACGCAGCTCTGGCTTATACTGCATTACTTGATCTCCTTGTTAGATTTCTTGGAGTAGCGTACAAGCTTCCCCTCTGCGTTACGACGGCGACCAATGCGCGTCGGCTCACCACTCTCCGGGTCCAGGAGCATGAGGTTCGACACATGGATGGCCGCCTCCTGCTCCACCACCCCGCCCTGCGTATTCTGCGCATTCGGCTTCACGTGCTTCTTCACCATGTTCACGCCCTCGACAATGGCCCTATCCTTCTTGGGGAACACGGCCAGCACCTTTCCCTTGGCGCCACGGTCGCGACCCGTGGTCACGTAGACCATGTCGCCCTTGCGGATGTGCAACTTCTTCATTACCATATACGTCCTTACAGCACCTCCGGCGCCAGTGATACAATCTTCATGTAGCCATCGCGGAGCTCGCGCGCCACCGGGCCAAAAATACGCGTGCCACGGATCTCCCCATCGTTCTTCAGCAGCACGCACGCGTTCTCATCGAAGCGGATGTAGGACCCATCGGGCCTCCGGATCTCCTTCTTCACGCGGACCACCACCGCCTTGCTCACCGTGCCCTTCTTCGCATCACCGCTGGGGATGGCGTTCTTGACCGTCACGACGATCTTGTCGCCTATCGTCGCGTAGCGCTTCCTCGTGCCGCCCAACACGCGGATGCAAAGCACCTCCTTCGCCCCGCTGTTGTCGGCCACCATCAGTCGACTCTCTTGCTGTATCATGTCCTACTTAGCCTTCTCGATGATTTCCACCACGCGCCAGCACTTCGTCTTGCTCAACGGACGCGTCTCCATTATCCGCACCACATCCCCCACCCCGCACTCATTCTTCTCATCGTGAGCGCAGAAACGGGTCGTCCGATGCACAAACTTGCCGTACTTCGGGTGCTTCACGCGGCGCTCCACGGCCACGATAACCGACTTCTGCATCTTATCGCTCACCACTACGCCCTGCCGCTCCTTGCGGAGCCGACGGGTCACAACCTGTTGCTGTTCTTCCATGCTTCCCTAGCTCCTTTCTATTTCGCTACCGAGCGACGACGCTCAGTCAGTATCGTCAGCATCCGAGCAATGTTCTTCTTCGCCACACGGAGCTGCATCGGGTTCTCCAGCGGCGACACGGCGTGGTTCATCTGCAAACGGTGCAGGTGGTCACGCTCGGCCTCAATTCGTTCCTCGAGCTCCTCGAGGGAGAGCTCCCTTATCTCTGCTGATTTCATTTCGTAAATACGTCCTTTTCAGTGTAATCCCTACGCACCACCAACTTGGTCACCACCGGCAGCTTCTGGGCCGCCAGGCGCAAGGCCTCCTTGGCCACCTCGAAGGGCACGCCGTCGGCCTCCAGAATGATGCGGCCCGGCGTCACCGGCGCCACGAAGCCCTCGGGCGCACCCTTACCCTTACCCATACGAACCTCGGCCGGCTTGCTAGTTATCGGCTTGTCCGGGAATATGCGTATCCAGATCTTCCCCTCACGCTTCATGTAGCGCGTCACGGCCTGACGAGCCGCCTCGATCTGACGGCCCGTAATCCAGGCCTTCTCCAACGTCTTTATGCCGAAAGAACCGAACGCCAGCTGATTACCCCGATGGGCTATCCCCTTCATCCGGCCCTTCTGGACCTTCCTGTACTTTGTCTTCTTCGGTTGTAGCATCGCTTAGACCTTATTTATCGTTCTGTCTCGGGGCACGGGGCGAGCGGCGACCATCACGACGAGCGCCACCACGGGGCGCACGCCCCTGGCCACCAGCGCCCGCATTCGCCCCAACATTCGGCGAAAGGTCGCGCTTGCCATACACCTCCCCCTTGCATATCCACACCTTCACGCCGATGATGCCAACCTTGGTCAGCGCCTCGCACAGCGCGTAGTCGATGTCGGCACGGAAGGTATGCAGCGGGATGCGCCCCTCCTTCATCGTCTCGGTGCGGGCCATCTCCGCCCCCCCGAGCCGACCAGCCACCTGAATCTTCACGCCCTCCGCGCCCATACGCATCGTCGAGCCTATCGCCATCTTCAGCGTGCGGCGGAAGGATGCACGCCCCTCCAGGGAGCGCGCCACGTTCTCGGCCACCAGCTGCGCATCCAGCTCCGGACGCTTCACCTCGAAGATGTTTATCTGAACCTCCTTCTCCGTCAGCCGGCAGAGCTCCCCGCGGAGCGTATCCACCTCCTGCCCACCACGACCGATGATCGTGCCCGGGCGCGAGGTGTAGATCGTGACGGTCAGCAGCTTGAGGGTGCGCTCAATCACGACGCGCGATACACCCGCACGCGCCAAACGCACCTTCAGGTAGCGGCGGATCTTATCGTCCTCCACCAGCTTCTGGGAGTAATCATGCCCCCCGAACCAATTCGAATCCCAACCGCGGATGATGCCCAGACGGTTGCTAATCGGATTTACTTTCTGTCCCATACTCGACTACTCCGTTACAGTTTCCTTGGTCTCCACCACACCAGCCTCCGCCGCGGGCTCGGCCACCTCGCGCTCAGCAACCTCGACAAAAATGTGGCACGAACGCTTCAGAATGCGGTTCGCCCGGCCCTGCGCGCGGGGGCGGATACGCTTGAGCGTACGCCCCTCATCCACCATGATGGTCTTCACCTCCAGCACCACATCCTCAGCCGACTGCTCCGGATGCTTCTGCTCCCAGTTGTTCACCGCGCTCAGCAGCACCTTCTCCACGTAGGGCGCGCCGCCGTGGCTGTCGTAGCGCAGCATGCTCAGCGCGCGGCCCACCTCCACGCGGCGCACCATGTCGGCCACCAAGCGCACCTTGCGAGGCGAGAGCGGGCAGTTCCGCAAAATCGCCAACGAGCGCTTCATCTTGGCCTCCCGACGAGCCGCCGCGCTTATCGCTTTTCTTTTTCCCATATCTCTTGCTCCTAATTACGCGAATGACTACTTACGGTTGCCCGAGTGGCCACGGAAGGTGCGCGTCGGCGCGAACTCGCCGAGCTTATGCCCAACCATGTTCTCCGTGATGTACACCGGAATGAACTTGTTACCATTGTGCACCGCGATCGTGTGCCCCACGAAATCCGGCGATATCATCGAAGCCCTCGACCAGGTCTTCAGCACCGCCTTCTTCTTCGCGCCCGAATTCATCTCCAGAATCCGACGCTCCAGCTTATAGGCGATAAACGGGCCCTTCTTAAGTGATCTACTCATATTCTATTCCTCCTAACGCCTATTTACGTTTACGCCTCTCCACAATGAACTTGCTCGAGGGGTTCTTCCGCCGACGGGTCTTGTAGCCCTTGGCCAGCAAGCCCTTGCGCGAGCGGGGATGCCCACCCGAGGACTTACCCTCGCCACCACCCATCGGGTGGTCCACCGGGTTCATCGCCACACCACGCACCCGCGGACGGCGACCGAGCCAGCGGCTACGCCCCGCCTTGCCCGACTTCTGCAGCGCGTGGTCCTTGTTCGACACCTCACCGATGGTCGCCTTGCAGGTCAGCAGCACCATGCGGACCTCACCGCTCGGCAGCCGCAGCTGGGCGTACTTGCCCTCCCGCGAGAGCAGCACCGCGCTCGTCCCGGCGCTCCGGGCTATCACCGCGCCCCGGCCGGGCTGCAGCTCCACGTTGTGCACCACCGTACCCAGCGGGATGTCCGCCAGGTAGAGCGTGTTGCCAACCTCCGGCTCCGCGCCGCGGCCCGAGACGATCTCCTGCCCCACCTGTATGCCATGCGGCGCCACGATGTAGCGCTTCTCCCCGTCGCGGTAGCACACCAGGGCGATGCGCGCCGAGCGGTTCGGGTCGTACTCAATCGTCTTCACCGTGGCGACCTGCCCCTCACGCTCCCGGTCAAAATCGATAATCCGGTAGCGACGCTTGTGCCCGCCCCCGATGTTGCGGACCGTCATCTTACCGGAGTTGTTGCGCCCCCCGCTCTTCTTCAGGGGGGCCAGTAGGCTCTTCTCAGGCTTCGAGGTGGTGATCTCGTCGAAGGTGCTGATGATTTTATGACGCTGGCCAGGTGTTACTGGCTTCATTTTCCTTACTGCCATCGCTTCCTAGATATTGCTGTAGAAGTCAATACTTTCCCCCTCCTTGAGCGTCACGATCGCTTTCTTGAAGGCCTTCGTTCGACCGGTAAGCAGCCCCGTCTTCGTGTAGCGAGTGCGGCGCTTACCCATGTAGTTCATGGTGTTCACCCTCACGACGGTGACACCGTAGTACTCCTCAACCGCACGGCGAATCTCTATCCGGTTCGCCTGGCGATCCACTATGAACCCGTACTGGTTCAGCTGCACCTTCCCCTTCTTGGGCGGCCGCCCCTCCAGGCGGTTCAGCTTCTCAGTCACCAGCGGGCGTACCAATATCCGACTTATCCTACTCATTACGCTATGCGGTTATTTCTCTTCAAACAAGCTACCCAACGCCGAGACCGCACTCTCCATCAACACCAAAACCTGAGCATCAACCACACTGTACGTGTTCAGTTGGCGCGCAGGAAGCACATGAAGCCTCTTCACGTTTCTAGCCGACAAATATACGTTTTTATTCTCACCCGGCAACAGGAAGAGAGCCTTTTTTGCGTCTATATTAAGGCTCTTGCAAATCGCGAGCATCGACTTGGTCTTGGGCACCTCGAAGTCGAAATCCTCCACGACCACGATATTCCCGCTCAAGGCCTTGTAGGTCAGGGCGCTACGGCGCGCCAAGTCCTTCACCTTGCGGTTGAGCTTGAAGCGGTAGCTGCGTGGCCGCGGGCCGAACACCCGGGCGCCGCCCCGCAGCAGGGGGGAGTTGATGTCGCCCCGGCGCGCGCCGCCCGTCCCCTTCTGGCGGATGAGCTTGCGCGTGCTGCCCGACATCTCGCTGCGCTCCTTGGTCTTGTGCGTACCGTGCCGCTGGTGGGCCAGGTACTGCTTCACGTCCAAGTAGATGACGTGATTGTTGGGCTCAATCCCGAAAATAGAGTCAGGCAAGGCTACCACTCGCCCCGTCTCGGAGCCGGCTTGGCTCAAAACTTTCAATTCCATGCCTAAGTCCTACTTTTTGATGATGAGATAAGACCCCTTGGCGCCAGGAATTGAACCCTTCACCAGGAGCAGATTCGACTCCGGGATGACGCGCAGCACCTTCAGGTTCGACACCGTCACCCGCTGGCCACCCATACGGCCCGCCATACGAAGACCGGGGAAAACCCGGCTCGGGTACGATGAGCCGCCGAGCGAACCGGGGGCGCGCTGCCGGTTGTGCTGGCCGTGCGTCGACTGGCCCACGCCGCCGAAACCGTGGCGCCGCACCACGCCCTGAAAGCCCTTACCCTTCGAGATGCCCACGATGTCGACCCACTGCACATCCTCCGATATCACATCCGAGAGCTGGAGCACATCGCCCAGCGAGTACTCCCTGTCCCACTCCTTGAACTCGGCCAAGAAGCGCTTCGGCGTCGTGTTGGCCTTCGCGAAGTGCCCCTGCATCGGCTTGGTCGTCCGCTTCTCCTTCTTGTCGTCGAACGCCAGCTGCAATGCCGAGTAGCCGTCCTTCTCCACGGTCCGGACCTGGGTCACCACGCAGGGGCCCGCCTCTATCACCGTGCAGGGAATATTACGGCCTTCCGCATCGAAAACCGACGTCATCCCAACCTTACGTCCTATTATTCCTGCCATGATTTAATTACTCCTGTCTCTACGTAATCAGACCTTGATTTGGACATCCACCCCGCTGGGAAGCTCCAGCTTCATCAGCGCGTCGATGGTCTTGGGCGTCGAGCTGTAGATGTCCAGCAAGCGCTTGTACATGTCCAAACGGAACTGCTCACGCGACTTCTTGTTAACAAATGTCGACCGATTCACCGTAAATATCCGAGTTTCCATCGGCAACGGTATCGGACCGCTAACCACAGCGCCTGTCAGCTTGACTGTCTTCACAATCTTCTCAGCCGATTTATCCACCAGGTTGTGGTCGTACGATTTTAGCTTGATCCTAATCTTCTGACTCATGGACTCTTACCTATTATTTCTCGTCGCTACCCGCGCGAGACTTCTCTACAATCTCCTTCTGAATGCCGGCCGGCAGCTCCTCGTAGTGCGAGAACACCATGCTGCTGCTGGCCCGGCCGGACGAGAGCGAGCGTAGCACCGTCACGTAGCCAAACTGCTCGGCCAGGGGCACCAGCGCGTTCACCACGCGGATGCCGTGTACGTCCTCCATCCCGTTGACCTGACCACGACGGCGGTTCAGGTCGCCGATCACGTCGCCCATGTACTCCTCGGGCGTCTCCACCTCGAGCTTCATGATGGGCTCCATCAGCACCGGGTTGGCCTTCGCGCAGGCCTCGCGGAAGCCCTGGCGGGCCACAATCTCAAACGACAGCTGGTCGGAGTCCACCGCGTGGAAGGACCCATCCTTCAGCACCACCTTCAGGCTCGGCATCGCGTAGCCGGCCAGCGGGCCGTTGACCATCGCCGCCTCGAAGCCCTTTTGCACCGAGGGGATGAACTCCTTGGGGATGTTGCCCCCCTTCACCTCGTCCACGAACTGCAAGCCCTCCACGCCCTCGTCGGCCGGGCCGAGCTCGAAGATGATGTGCGCGAACTTACCGCGACCACCCGTCTGCTTCTTGTAGCGGGACTCGTGCGACACGACCTGGCGCACCGCCTCGCGGTACGACACCTGCGGCGCGCCCTGGGTCAGCTCCAGGCCGAACTCGCGGCGCAGACGGTCCACGATGATGTCCAGGTGCAGCTCGCCCATACCCGCAATCACGGTCTGGCCCGTCTCCTCGTCCGTATTCACGCGGAAGGTCGGGTCCTCCTCGGCCAGCGACGAGAGCGCCTCGCCGAGCTTGTCCATATCCTTCTGCGTCTTCGGCTCCACGGCCAGCTTGATAACCGGCTCAGGGAAGGTCATGGGCGAGAGCGATATCGGGTGCTCCGGGGCGCAGAGCGTGTCGCCCGTGCGCAGGTCCTTGAAGCCCACGGCGGCGCAGATGTCGCCCGTTTCGCAGACCTCTATCTGCTCGCGGCTGTTGGAGTGCATCTGGAATAGGCGGCTGATGCGCTCCTTCTTACCCGTACGGGCATTCAGGATGTACGAGCCGCTATCGAGCTGGCCGGAGTACACGCGCACGAAGGCCAGCCGGCCCACGAAGGGGTCGCGCACGATCTTGAAGGCCAGCGCGGCCAGGGGCTCCTCCGCCTTCGGGCTGCGATGCATCACCACGCTCTCGTCGCGGATGTCCGTGCCATCCACCCCGCCGATGTCTATCGGGCTGGGCAGGTAGGCCACCATCGCGTCCAGCAGGGGCTGCACGCCCATCGAGCGGCCCGCCGCGCCACAGAGAATCGGCACCACCGACATCCCTATGGTCGCCTTGCGCAGCGTCTCCTGCAGCTCCGCCACCGTGATGGAGTCCGGGTCGTCGAAGAAGCGCTCCAGCAGGCTGTCGTTGTACTCGGCGATGGCCTCCACCATTTTCTCACGCCAGGCCTCGGCCTCGGCGCGGATCTCCTCGGGGATCTCCACCTCCTTCATCTCGGTGACCTTCTTGTCCTCGCCCTCCCACACGAAGGCCCGCATCGACATCAGGTCCACCACGCCCCGGTACGCGGCCTCCCGGCCGATGGGGTACTGAATCGGCACCGGGCGCGAGCCCAGGCGGGTCTGCACCTGCTCCACGACGCGGAAGAAGTCCGCGCCTATACGGTCCATCTTGTTGACGAACACCAGCTTCGGCACGCCGTACTTGTCGGCCTGCCGCCACACCGTCTCGCTCTGCGGCTGCACCCCGCCCACGGCGCACATGAGGGCCACAGCCCCGTCGAGCACGCGCAGCGAGCGCTCCACCTCCACGGTGAAGTCCACGTGGCCCGGGGTGTCGATGATGTTCACCTGGTACTTCTGCTCCTCGTAGCCCCAGAAGGCCGTGGTCGCGGCCGAGGTGATGGTGATGCCACGCTCCTGCTCCTGCTCCATCCAGTCCATCGTGGCCGCGCCCTCGTGCGTCTCGCCAATCTTGTGGGTCTTACCCGTGAAGAACAGTATCCGCTCCGTCGTGGTCGTCTTGCCCGCGTCGATGTGGGCCATGATCCCGACGTTGCGGGTCAATGTCAAATCCCTACTCATTCTCTTATAACCTCTTGTCTTTCGCTAGTGAGCCCAAAAGGCTAGAAGCGGAAATGGGCGAAGGCCTTGTTGGCCTCCGCCATCTTGTGAATATCCTCTTTCCGGCGATAGGCGCCGCCCTCCTGGTTGTAGGCGGCGATGATCTCGCTCGCGAGCTTGTCGCTCATCCCCCGGCCCGAGCGCTTGCGCGCGTACAGGATCAGGTTCTTCATCGCGATGCTCACCTTGCGCTCGGGGCGCACCTCCGTGGGCACCTGCAGGTTCGAGCCCCCCACCCGGCGGCTCTTCACCTCCACCTGGGGGGTCACGTTGACCAGCGCCTGGCGCCACACCTCCAGGGGGGACTTCTCCTCGTCCTTGAGCCGCTGGGCCACCAGGTCCATGGCTTCGTAGAAAATCCCGAAAGCCACGCTCTTCTTCCCGTCGTACATGAGATTGTTCACGAAGCGGGTCACCTCCACGTCGTGAAAGCGCGGGTCTGGCAGGAGCATCCGCCTCTTTGGCTTTGTCTTTCTCATCGCTCTCTCTGGTATCTAATGTTAGAAACTACTTCTTCGGCCGCTTTGCGCCATACTTCGACCTACGCTGCAGGCGGCCATCCACGCCCGAGGCGTCCAGCGTCCCGCGCACCAGGTGGTAGCGAACGCCCGGCAGGTCCTTCACCCTGCCGCCGCGGATGAGCACGATGGAGTGCTCCTGCAGATTGTGGCCCTCGCCCGGGATGTACGCGTTGACCTCCTTGCCGTTGGTCAAGCGCACGCGGGCGACCTTACGCATAGCCGAATTAGGTTTCTTGGGCGTAGTGGTGTACACGCGCACACATACCCCGCGTCGCTGTGGACAAGCATCGAGCGCGGGCGCCTTGCTTGTTTCCTCCATCACAGCTCTACCTTTCCTTACCAGCTGCTGAATTGTCGGCATACTACTATTACCTTTTCCTATGAATACTACTCTGCACAAAACAGACCGCAAAGGTAGAGTTTTTTCACCCCTTTACAAAGCCAAAGCCGGAATGCACCAAGAAGGGGTTTAGGGAATTGAGCCCAAGCCACTGAAAATAAGGAATGTATAAAGAAGATGACAATTTATACATGGCATAAATTGCGCAAGCCGCCAAAAAACTTCACTGCCAAGGGGGCGAATACGCCCCCGCGCTACGCCTCGCGCACTATAATATATAGGTGAGGGCCCGCGCTACGATTGGCAGCCTGCGGGCCAATCGGGCCGCATCGGCCCCCTCCCCCGAGCTGGCAAATCAGCCAATCCGAATAAGTTGCTAATTTCGCGGCGATGAAACGTGCATACCATTCTCCCCGCGCGGGGAGGGCCATCGGGCTGCTCATCGTCTGGCTGGCCATGCAGCTCGCGGCCACCCACCACGCGTGGGGGGCACCCAGGACCACCCCGGAGGCGGGCCTAGTGGACACCACCTTCGGGGCGAGCGCCATGGCGCACCCGGACACGGCCCGCATCCTCCGGCGGGAGGGGGCGACGGCGCGGAGGGGACCGGCCGGGCCGGACACCGCGCGGATGGACACCGTGGCCCGGCGTGAAGCCGCCCGCCCCGTGGAGAAGGACTCCACCGTGGTGTACGACCCCGGCATCTTCGGCCACGTGCACCGGCTCGAGGCCCTGAACCGGACGCACCGCTGGGAGCTGGACACCGAGGGGTGGCGCTACCGGCATCGCACCCTCGACAGCTCCTTCACCAACGTCCACCTCTTCAGCACGCCCGAGCCGCACTTCGCCACGAAGAACTCCGTAGGGCTGGTGTACGGCCCCTACCAGTCGGACGATTTCTTCGCGCGCCCGACCGCCGAGAAGGACCTCCCCCCGGGGATAGGCAACACCCCCCTACTCCTCGCCCCGCCCGAGATGTACAGCACCCTGGGGCCCTACGCGCGCTTCAGCGCCATCAGCGGCGGGCACAGCGCCAGGGGCGTGCTCCTGGGCGACCTCCTGATGACCAACAACATCCTCCCCTCGCTGAACATGGGCATCACCTTCCGCCACGCGGAGGACAAGACCGAGTACGCCAACCACCGGGTGAGCCTCAACGCCGCCAGGGCCTTCCTCTCCTTCTCCAAGGGGCGGCTCTTCGCGAACCTGACCGGCGACCTGGGGCGCTACGACCTCAACACCAACGGCGGGATACAAAGCAAGGCCTGGCACCTGGACAGCGTGCGGGACGAGGCCGTCGTCCCGGTGCGCATCACCAACGGCGAGGCCCGCATCCGGCAGCACCGCATCGCGCTCGACGCCTCGTTCGACCTGCTGGGCCTGCTGCACGAAATCCCCGACTCCACGAACGTCGAGCGCCTATACCGCGAGCCGACCATCTCGCTCATCACCCTGCAGCGCCTCGAGGGGCAGACACGGAGCTACCTCGACTACAAGCTCGGGCCAGACACCGGCCCGCACCACATCTCCAACGAGTACACCAACGACAGCATCGCACGGCTGGCCTACGACGGGCGCCTGGGCCTCGCGTACCACCACTCCCCCCACGCCACCCTGCGCTTCCCCTCGCTCCGCGCCTGGACGGGCTACCGGATATCGCGCTACACCATGGGGAAACCCTTCCAGTACCTCAACCCGCAGCTGGAGCAGCGCGAGCAGTCGCTCTACCTCGGCGCGGCGCTGGACTACGACTTCCCCATCGGCCATCTGGAGGCCGACGGGCAATTCCACCTCTGGGGGGCGCACCGCCTGGATATCAGGCTGCAGGCCACCCTGGACCTGTACATCCCCCGCTGGAAGGACAGGCTGGCCCTCGCGCTGAGCTTCGAGATGGCGGCCGAGAAACCCGGGCACTTCGCGCAACGTTACTACTCCAACAACCGTATATGGGATGTACGAGGCCAGCTACGCCGCGAGCTATACACCGGGCTCGGCGCGGAGCTGAAGGCCCCCTGGTGGGGGGGCAAGTACGGCGCGAGGGGGCGCATATACCAGTACTACTTCTACTTTGACGAGACGGGCAAACCACAGCAAATCAGCAATATCACCATACTCTCAGCATGGGCCGAAGAGAGCATCCTGCTCTACGGGGTAGGCCTCCGCGCCCGGGCCCAGCTCCAGCATGCCAGCAACGACGGAGCCCTAGGACTTCCGCTCCTGAACCTCTACGGCGAGCTGGGATACCAGTACGAGGTGGTGCGCAACGCGCTGACCCTCAGGCTGAGCCTCGAGATGTACTACCGCAGCAAGCACCTCGCCGACCAGTACGACAGCCCCCTGGGGGTGTTCCACCGGCAGAGAACCTTCGAGCTCGGCGGCTACCCCATGGCCAACCTGGTGCTGAGCGGGAAGTGGAAGACCGTGGAGCTCTACGTGATGGCCATGCACGTGGACGAAGGCCTGTTCGGCCGCGATTTTTTTGACGGGGTACTATACCCGGCCCTCGAACGCGACATACGCTTCGGGCTAAAATGGAATTTCTATAGCTAACACAATGTTCCCAAGAGATACTACCGCCCGGGGCGTGCTCATAGCGCTAGGGCTCGGATTACTCATGCTCATCGGCGCGCTCTACCCCAGGGAGGAAGAGATACCCCTCCCCTCGGCGCTCTCACAGGCCCTCCAGCGCGACACCCTGCGCGTGGCCCTGGAGGCCAACACCGTGAGCTTCTACCTCGACCAGGGGCGACCCACCGGCTACCAGTACGCCATCGCCCGCGACCTCGCCCAGCACCTGGAGCTGAGCCTCGAAATCGTGCCGGTGCGCTCGGCCGCCGAGGGCATCGAAAGCATCCGCGAACGGCGGGCCGACCTGCTCCTCCCCCAGCAAGCCCTGGCCGACACCGCGGGGCTGGGCTGGTCCATACCCTACGACAGGGCCAAGGGCCGCGCGAGCCAGGACACCCTCTGCGCGTACATGCTCGGGGGGCACCCGGGCATGGCCGACACAATCAACACCTACGTGAGAGCCTACGGCCAATCCCAGCTGCGGAAGGTGCTCCGGTGGGTCTACCGCTCGCCCCGGAGTCGCGCCCCGGAGGGGGGCTACGCGTGCCACGGGAGGATTAGCCCCTACGACGAGGACATAAAGGCCGCCTGCGAGGGGATGTGCATCGACTGGCGATTTCTCGCCTCGCTGATGTACCAGGAGTCCCGCTTCAAGGCCAGCCTGGTGTCCTACGCCGGGGCATTCGGCATCATGCAGTTCGAGCCCACGACGGCCCGCACCTTCGGCATATCCCGGACCTCCTCGGTGAAGGCCCAAATCAAGGCCGGGGCCAAGTACCTCTGCTGGCTCGAGAAGCGGCTAGCCGAGCGGGGCATACCGGCCGAGAACCGGCAGGCCTTCATGCTGGCGGCCTACAACTCCGGGCTGGGCAACACCCGACGGGCGCGCAAAAAGGCCGAAGTCGCCGGGAAATCGCCCAACGCCTGGTGGGGGAACGTGGAGCTGTACATCTCCAAGAAGGCGCGCTTCGGCCAGGGGCAGACCGTGGTCTACGTGCGGGAGGTGATGGAGCGCTACCGGGACTACTGCATGCTGACGGAGAACTAGGCAAGGCCCGGCCGCAGGGGAAACCCGGGAGAGAGGGCCAGAAACGAGAGATGGGCCGCACTCAGCGTACGACCCATCTCCCTAATCAATCCGGATTACCCGATGCTACCCCGGGCGGCGGGGCTACTTCTGCACGCAGTGCTTCCCCTTGCCCCCGTGCTCCTTGCCCGTACCATCGCACTTGCCCTCCCCCTCGCCGTGATGCGGCCCACCGCCGCAGCAAGAGCCACCCTCACCATGGTGATGCCCATGCCCCTTGCCGTCACAGTGGCTCTGCCCGTCGGCGTGATGGTGATGACCACCGCCGCAGCAAGCCTCCTCATCGCTGTGGTGCTGCCCATGCTGCCCATCGCCGCAGCAGCCCTCGCCGTCGCCGTGATGGTGGCCACCACCGCAGCAAGCCTCGCCGTGGTGATGGTGCCCATGATCGCCGCAGCCCTCGCCACAACCGCCACCGCAGCCCCCGCAACCACCCTGGTTCAGCAGGGCGGCCAGCTCATCCTCAGTGGCCTCCGCGAGCTTCTCTACCCTACCCTCAAAGTGGAGCTTGAAGCCCGCGAGCTCGTGGTTGAAATCCATCACCACATGCGTATCGTTCATGTCCAGGATGCGCCCCACGAGCTGCTGCCCATCCTGCGTGACCATCGGGAGGTGGTTGCCCACCTTGACCACCTCGCGGTCCACCTCGCCATCCTCCTGCCTGAAGATGTCCATCTGGAGGGTGACCCGCTTCTCCTCCACGTACTCCCCGTAGGCATCCTCGGGCTCGATGTCGATGGTGAATGTATCCCCGAGCTGCTTGCCCTCTACCCCCTGCTCGAAGCCCGGGATGAGCTGGCCTACACCGAATATGAACTCCAGCGGCTGCTGGGATGTGGCCTGGTCGCGCACCTCGCCGTCGACGGTTAGCACGTAGCTAACTGATACTTTCTTGCCGTTCTCTACTTTCATTGTGGTCTGTCCTTTCTGTTACGAACTCTACAACTGCTTTATACTCAATGCCCAACTGGTGGATAGCCCCGGCGCAACGCGGCGAAGCCGCCCGCGTACCCGGCGTGAGCACCGCCCGAAGAACAGGGAAGCTGGCCCGATGTTTGGAGGGGGCAAGCATTGTGGCCAATCCCCCATCTGGCCAAAGGTCCATGCCACGCCGCGCGGGATGCCCCCGGACGGGCACTTCCCGCCCGCGTGGGACAGGGCGCAGGGCCGGGTCGACGATGCACCGACCTCCCACCAAGAATTGGCAAATGTACACAATTCTCAGGGAAAATCCACTAAAATCCCGCAGAAATGCGCGATGCATATTCGCGCGCTGGCTTTTCACAAGTTAGAGAAATAAACTACCTTTGCGCGCAGAACGACAAACAGAGCTATACCCATGTCTAAGAATAGCAAGAAACAGCAGGAAAACGTTGACAGTGTGGAGAGCCTCGACCAGACGCTGGGCTCGACTGAGCAGTGGATAGAGCGCAACCGCAAGTGGCTACTCATCGCCGTGCTGGGCGTGGTGGTCGTGGTGCTGGGCGTGCTGGGCTACCGCAACATGGTGGCCGGGCCCCGCGAGCGCGATTCGCAGGTGCAGGCCGTCTTCGCCACGCAGCAGTTCCATAAGGACTCCTTCGAGCTGGCCCTCAACGGCGACGGCAACAGCCTGGGCTTCCTGCAGCTCATGGAGGACTACCCCGGCACCAAGATCGCCAACCTGGCCCACTACTACGCCGGCATCTGCTACATGGAGCTCGGCCGCTACGAGGAGGCGCTCACCCAGCTCAAGGCCTACGAGGTGCAGGACAAGATGCTCGCGCCCATCGCCCTGGGGGCCACCGGCGACTGCCTCGTGGAGCTGGGCCGCGAGGAGGAGGGCATGGCCTACTACAGCAAGGCCGCGGGGTACAAGGAGAACATCCTCACCACGCCCATCTACCTCATGAAGCAGGGCATACTGCACGAGCGGAGCGGGAAGTGGGAAGAGGCCCTGGCCGCCTACAGGACCATCAAGAACGACTACCCTGAGAGCCAGCAGGCCAGGGACATAGACAAGTTCATCGGGCACGCGGAGCAGCAGGGCAAGTAGCCAATCGGGAGGCGGAACATGAGCGAACCTGGAGCTTTCAACATCAACGGTAGGACCTACCACTTCGACACGCCCGGGCGCGTGGTGCTACTGGGCGCGCAGTGGCACGACCAGATCGTGTCGCAGCTCATCGCCGATGCGGCAGAGGTGCTCAGGGCCTCCGGCATCGAGGCCGAGGTGATGCGCGTACCCGGCACCTTCGAGCTGCCCATGGCCACGGCCATGCTCCTGGAGGAGAACCGCCAGGCCGTGGCGCAGCGGGGCGCAAGGCCCATCGAGGGCGTGATATGCTTCGGCACGGTGGTCCGGGGCGACACGCCGCACTTCGAGTACATCTCCTCGGCCACGGCGCACGCCATCGCCAACCTCGCGGCGCAGCAGGCCACGCCGGTGCTCTTCGGGGTGCTGACCACCAACACGCTCGAGCAGGCGGAGGACCGCACCTTCGGCAAGCACAGCAGGAAGGGCCAGGAGCTGGGCATCGCCCTGCTGGAGACCATGGCCTTCAAGCGCGCGCTCCGCTCCGCCTAAGTCGCCCCACACGCCACCCCGCACGTGCCGATAGACCTAAGCATCGCATCCGGCCAGAAGGCCAGAAGGGTATTCGAGGCCGTAGGAAAGGCCGCAGCAGAGCTCGACCAGGCCGCCTACGTCGTCGGGGGCTACGTGCGCGATGCCATCCTCTGCCGCGAGAATGATGATGTGGACATCGTGACCATAGGCTCCGGCATAGAGCTGGCGAGGCGCGCCGCAAGGCTACTCGGAAACCCCAAGGTCACCGTCTTCAAACGCTTCGGCACGGCGCACTTCCGCTACGGCGACATGGAGGTCGAGTTCGTCGGCGCGAGGAAAGAGTCCTACCGCTCG
This sequence comes from Bacteroidia bacterium, assembly GCA_002749065.1. Taxonomy (GTDB): domain Bacteria; phylum Bacteroidota; class Bacteroidia; order Bacteroidales; family CAJPTX01; genus Bacteroides_D. The sequence goes on from PDTX01000005.1 coordinate 89,693, forward strand.
GACTCCCGCAAGCCCATAGTGGAGGACGGAACGCTGGAGGACGACCTGAGCCGCCGCGACTTCACCATCAACGCCCTGGCCGTATGCCTGAATGGGGAGCGGCCCGGCGAGCTGATAGACCTCTTCCGCGGGGAGGACGACATCGAGCGGCGCATCATACGCACACCCCTTGACCCCCACATCACCTTCGACGACGACCCCCTGCGCATGCTGCGGGCCATCCGCTTCGCGTCGCAGCTCTACTTCAAAATAGTACCCGAGACCCTCGCGGCCATCCGCGACCGCGCTGCCCGCATATCCATCGTGAGCATGGAGCGGGTGATGGACGAGTTCAACAAGATACTCCTCTCGCCGGAACCATCCATCGGCCTATCCCTGCTCTACGAAACCGGCCTGCTCAAGGAGTTCTTCCCCGAGCTCGCGGCGCTGAGCGGGGTGGAGAACATGGAGGGGCACGGGCATAAGGACAACTTCTACCACACCCTGCAGGTGGTCGACAACGTGGCCCTGCAGTCCGGCGACCTATGGCTCCGCTGGGCCGCGCTGCTGCACGACATCGGCAAGGCGCAGACCAAGCGCTACGTTCCGGGGCACGGCTGGACCTTCCACTCCCACGAATTCGTGGGCTCCAAGATGGTTCCCCGCATCTTCCGGCAGCTGCGCCTACCCCAGAACGAGAAGATGCGCTTCGTGCAGAAGATGGTGTCGCTCCACATGCGCCCCATCGCCCTGACCGACGAGGAGGTGACCGACTCGGCCGTACGCCGCCTACTCTTCGACGCATCGGACGACATAGAGCAGCTCATGACGCTCTGCGAGGCCGACATCACCTCCAAGAACCCCCAGAAGGTGGCGCGCTACCTCAACAACTTCCGGCGCGTACGCAGCAAGCTCCGCAGCATTGAGGAGCGAGACGCGGTGCGGAACTTCCAGCCCCCCATCAGCGGCGAGCGCATCATGGAGGTATACGGGCTCCCGCCCTGCCGGGAGGTCGGCATCATCAAGAGCGCCATCAAGGAGGCCATACTCGACGGGATTATCAGCAACAAGCTCGAGGAGGCCGAGGCCTTCATGCGCAGCAAGGCCCAGGAGCTGGGGCTAGAACCCAAGGAGTAAGCCCACCGGCCGACGAAGCATAAGCGGCTCGCTATGAACATGAAGCCAGATATAGTCGTGCTCGGCATTGAGTCCTCCTGCGACGATACCTCCGCCGCCGTGCTCCGGGGTACGCGCCTACTCTCCAACCTCATCGCCACCCAGAAGATACACCAGGACTACGGGGGCGTAGTGCCCGAGCTGGCCTCAAGGGCGCACCTCTCCAACATCGTACCCGTGGCATCCGAAGCGCTCAGGCAGGCCGGGCTAACACCCCGAGAGGTAGATGCCGTAGCCTTCACGCGCGGGCCCGGCCTTCTGGGCGCGCTGCTGGTCGGGACCTCCTTCGCCAAGGGGCTCGCGCTGGCCACGGGGGCCAGGCTCATCGAGGTCAACCACCTACAGGGGCATGTCCTCTCGCCCTTCCTCACCACGGATGGAGCAGCGCGCACGCCCGATTTCCCCTTCCTGAGCCTATTGGTCTCGGGCGGACACACCCAGATTATCCTGGTACGAGGCCCGCTGGAGATGGAAATCCTCGGCAACACCATCGACGATGCGGCCGGGGAGGCCTTCGATAAGTGCGCCAAGCAGATTGGCCTACCCTACCCGGGCGGACCGGTGGTGGACAAGCTCGCACACGAGGGTAATCCCGGAGCATTCACCCTGGCACGCCCCCTCCCCCAGGGATTAGACTTCAGCTTCTCGGGCCTGAAAACCAGCTTCCTATACCTGGTGCGCGACCACCTGGAGCAGAACCCAAAGTTCATCGAGGAGAACCTGACCGACCTCTGCGCCTCCTTACAATTCACCATCATCGACATCCTGCTCCGAAAGCTGCGCAGAGCCATCACGGAAACCGGCGTGAAGACCGTAACCATCGGGGGCGGAGTGGCGGCCAACTCCGGCCTACGGGCCGCCATGGAGCAGCTGGCCAGCGAGATGGCGCTAGACCTCTTCCTCCCCGAGCGACGCTTCACCACCGACAACGCCGCCATGATAGCCATTGCGGGCTATTTCAAGCACCAGGCCGGGCTGTTCGCCACGCAGGATATCGCCCCCATGCCCCGCATGCACGTTTAGCATTAGGCATCAAGCACTCCCTCGCCTAAGGAAACTGAGGGGACAGTCTCGCCTCTATCTACGCGTTTGGTAAGGAGTGCACCCCGCTCCCCCAGGCTAGGCCAAATTCCCAACGAACACTCCATAGCATCTAAAAAAGAGCGGGCTCGCCTCCGCGAGCCCGCTCCATTCGTCTTGCGGCGGGGGCATCCCCCCGCCGCCCTCGGGCTACCGCCGCACGAAGCGCAGG
>PDTX01000006.1 GCA_002749065.1 Bacteroidia bacterium
CGCCCGCGCCGATGGTACTACGGCCTGGCCCGTGGGAGAGTAGGTCGCCGCCCCCCCCATCGCCCCGGCTCCCCCTGTGGGAGCCGGGGCTTTTTGCGTTGGGGGGCTCATCGATTCTCGCTATCCATGATATACTCCTTGCCATCCCTGGAGTCGGCTACGCCCAGTGACCGCTTCGGGTCGACGGACTCCTGGTCCGCCTTCGCTACGTTTTTTGCCTCCAAACTGTTTCGGGGTTTTGGAGATTTCCTTCAGATTAGTAACTTTGCGCTTCGGGTGGCATTGCTAAGAGGCGCCTCTTGCTTTCCACTTCGGTGAAATCGTTGTCCGGATATAAATTCCTAACTAAACTGTAAAGTGATGTCGCAAAATTCTACAGCGGTTGACTCGAAGGTCAATCCACAGGTGCTCAACCACCCGGTAGGGTTGTTCGTGCTCTTCTTCACGGAGATGTGGGAGCGGTTCAGCTACTACGGTATGCGTGGTATTCTTGTGTTGTTCTTGGTTTCCTCTGCAACCTCAGATAACCCAGGTTGGGCGTGGTCGCGCGAGGATGCGGGTGTGCTCTACGCTTGGTACTCCTCGTTGGTGTACCTGACCCCACTTATCGGTGGTTACATCGCTGATAAGATTACCGGTTCCCGCGTGGCGGTGGTGCTTGGCGCCCTGCTGATGACGCTGGGTCACGGTTCGATGGCGCTAGACACGGAGTTAACCTTCTACATAGGCCTGTCGCTTCTGGTGCTGGGCAACGGTATGTTTAAGCCCAACATCTCGACAATGCTCGGCGAGCTCTACACGGATGAGAGCAAGAAGGATGGCGCCTTCACGATTTTCTACATGGGTATCAATGCGGGTGCGTTCCTGGGCATTCTGCTCTGTGGCTACATCGGGGAGTACGTGGGTTGGTCGTACGGGTTCGGTCTGGCGGGTATCTTCATGTTCTTTGGCCTTGCGCAGTTCTACTTTTCCAAGAATCTCTTTGGCGATATAGGGTCGCTCAATAAGAAGGGCGCTGCTCAGCAGGAAGTAAGCAAGGTGAGCCAGGAGGTGGAAGCCCCGTCGGCGGGTGGTTTCACCAAGATGGAGAGGGACCGTCTGATTGTAATTGGTATCTTTGCCCTCTCCACGATATTTTTCTGGTGGGCCTTTGAGCAGGCCGGCTCTTCGATGACCATCTTCGCGAAGGACTACACGCAGCGTGTGCTCACGGGGAGTTGGGCGAGCATCTTTGTTTGGGTGAACTTCTTCCTGACGGTTGGTCCGGTGGCTGTCGTTTCCTGGGTGCTTTTGATGCTGGTGCAGAAGACCTTTAAGGTGATTCCGGTGTCGAACGTTTTCCTTCTGATAAGCTTTGTGCTGATTTGGGTCGTGGTGCTCTGGAAGGTGCTGGGCGACTTCAACTTCGAGGAGTCGTACGAGGTGCCAGCTTCGTGGTTTGGTATTCTGAACTCGTTCTTTGTGATTACCTGTGCACCCTTGTTCTCCAGGCTGTGGGATAGCAAGTACAACCCGAGTGGTCCCGTCAAGTTTGGTCTTGGCCAAATTATTCTGGGTCTTGGTTTCGGTCTGCTGGCCTTTGGTTCGGTGAGTATTAAGGATGGTGCGAGCACGGCGGATATTTCGATGTTCTATCTCATTGGTGCGTACTTCCTGCACACGCTTGGTGAGCTCACCCTCTCGCCGGTTGGCCTTTCCTACGTGAATAAGCTGGCACCGAAACGCCTGATGGGCTTCATGTTCGGTATGTGGTTCTTCGCTTCCTTTATAGGTAATCTTTTTGCGGGCTACACAGCTAGCTACATTGATTCGCTCAACGAGGTGATGGGTCTCTCGGGCTTCTTCCTCCTCTTCACCGCCATCCCGATTGCGCTGGGCCTGATAATGTTCACGCTCAATGGCTTCCTGGCCAAAAAGATGCACGGCATTCGTTAGCATCCTAGAGAGCTGATTAGAAGGGGGGATATCCTTGGGGTATCCCCCTTTTTTTGCTTCATGGATGGTGTGAGTATGCGCAATGTGCTGGCCAGTTGGGAAACATGTATTACCTTTGGTGTGTGAATGGGCCAATAGTGCGAACCAGCCGAAAGGAATAACTAGGTATGGAAGAGAAGAGGAGCGCCAAGCGTATAGTCCCGATTGTAGTCCTGCTGCTGCTGTTGGGGGTGGGGGGCTACGTGCTGTTCTCGCCTGAGGGTGAGGAGGTTGCGCCCGCTACGGATGGGCAGATGGACCAAAAGTCCGATTCGGTTGCTTTGCCTTTGCCCGATTCTGGAGCCGCTGTGGATTCCATGCCTGAGCCCCAAGGGGAAGTTCCTGAAGTTGAGCCAGATGTCGAAGTTCCGGAGCGTAAGTCGGCCCCGGTTAGCCCCGAGCCGACCCCGGCGCCTGAGTCCGCAGAGCCAGAGGTAAAACCGGTGAAGCCGGAGCCACCGAAGCCCGCGCCGAAGCCGGAAAAACCCGCTGCATCTCCTGCACCCGAGGCGCCCAAACCGATGCCCAAGCCGGTACAAACCGTGCCCAAGCCAGCTCCCGCGCCGGAAGCACCCAAGCCTGAGCCTGCACCCGAGCCGGTGGATGCCAGCAAGGTTTACAAGGTAGTGGATGTGCTACCGAAGTTCAAGAATGGCGATATGAAGAAGTTCCAGAGCTACGTATCGCAGCGTGTGGTCTACCCCGCGGTGGCTCGTGAAACGGGTGTACAGGGCTTGGTGCAGGTTGGTTTCGTCGTGGAGCTCGATGGGAGCATTAGCAATGTGCACCTGGTTGAGGGGGTGGACAAGTCGCTGGATGATGAGGCGCTGCGCGTTGTGAAGCGGAGCCCGAAGAGCTGGACGCCCGGCATGCTGCGCGGCGTGCCGGTGCGGGTGGAGCAGGTGGTGCAGGTGGTCTTCTATTTGCGCTAAGCTTTCTCGATGATTTCGGTGTAGTAAGTAGCAATATATTCATTACGTGTGGTTTATGAGCAGATTGTACAGTGTATCGATGTACGTATTCCTGTTGCTGGCGGGTTTGGTGACTATGGCCTGTGGGGGTTTGAATACGAAAACCTTGGAGGGGGTCTACAGCGGTGAGGAGCATTGGCACCATGAGATTACGGAGAATGAGGGGATATTCAGTGAGGATGAGAAGAAGCTGGAGGATGTGTATCCGCAGGAGCTGATGGAGGTCAGGGCTGGTGAGGGTGAGGGGGTGTGGGTTCTGTCGTTCAAGTCGGAGCTGGACAGTTTGTGCACTGTGAACCTGCGCGTTGAGGAGAAGAGGGGTAAGGAGTTGATGCTTAAGGTAGTGGGGATAGATGTTCTCGAGAAGATGGAGTACGGGCAGGGGGGTGAGGACGGATTCAGGATGCACGTGAAGCTCAAGGGGACTGGTGGTATGAGGGAGTTTGAGGGGGCGGATGGCGTGCTGCGCTATGATGGGGTTTACAATACTGAGACGGGTGAGCTCAAGCTGGGCTACGCGTTGAGCGGGACGATTGAGGTGCAGGCGGGGGATAGTACGCATAGCTTCCCGGTGCAGGGGCATAGCTCCTATGTAGTCACGAAGTACTCCAACTAGGCGGGGTCTGCTTTTCGCCTGGATTTATCTGATAACCAGCGGGTTCAATTCTTGCCCCGGTGGGTCTTCCCGGGGTGTAGGCTGTGCGGAAATGGCGGGTGGTTTTCTTTTTCCCGAAAATAGTACTACCTTTGCGGGGAGTTTGGCCCCGTAGTTCAGCTGAATAGAACGTCAGATTCCGGTTCTGAAGGTCGTGGGTTTGAATCCCGCCGGGGTCACTAGCCAAGGGTGGATACGAAGGGTCGTGTCTACCCTTTTTGTATTTGCCCGAAATGGCTTATCTTTGTGGAGTATTCTGGGGCAAGTGGCTCTGGGTAAAAGATTAACGACGTATGAAGAGAGTATTGATGGTGGTAGCCTTCTCGCTGGCTGGGGCTTTCAGCCTGGTGGGTTGCGGTGGCAAGTCGGATAAGCCGGCGGCCGAGCAGGACAAGAAGTCGGAGCAGGGGGCGGATGGTGCGCCTGAGGGCGAGGTGGATGCCAAGACCTTTAGCTACGCGGTGGGCGCGCAGCTGGGGGAGATGTTCAGGGAGCAGTCGATAGAGTTCTCCTTCGATGAGCTGAGCCGTGGGCTGAAGGAGGCCTTCGATGGCAAGAGCGAGATGGAGGCGCAGCAGATGCAGCAGAACATCCAGCTGTTCATGGAGGCCAATGAGAAGCGGCTGGCGGAGAAGCGCTTGGTGGAGAGCACGGCCTTCCTGGACTCGGTGGCCCAGCAGCCCGGTGTGATGCGTGATTCGTCGGGCTTGGTGTACCTGATTACCGAGCAGGGCGATGGGGCCTCGCCGCTTGACACGAGCTGGGTGGAGATTAACTACACGGGCAAGCTGACTAATGGCGAGGTCTTCGATGCGAGCGAGCGTCACGGTGGCCCGGCGGTGCTCAATGTGGGCAATGTTATTGATGGCTGGAAGATTGGTATCCCGATGCTCAAGGAGGGTGGCAAGGGTACGCTCTACATCCCGGCCGACCTGGGCTACGGGGAGCGTGGCCGTCCGGGCATCCCGGGCAATGCGGTTATGGTGTTTGATGTGCATCTGCTGCACGTCCTCAACGCCGCGGAGGTTGAGGCGTATAAGAAGGGCGAGTACAAGCAGCAGCAGTAGATTTAGCAGGAAGGAGTCGGTATGGCGGAATTGGTGAACGGCGGTTGCGATATTGTAGGGATACTCGAGCAGAGGTTGCCCCTGGCCACCGGTGAGAGCGCGCGTGGTCCGTGGGAGCGCCAGGATATAGTCATCGCGCTGACGGATGTGCAGTACCCCACGCGTATATGCGTGGAGTTGTTCAACAACAGCGCGCACCTGGCGGATAATATCGCGGATGGCACGAAGGTTCGCGTGTCGGTGAATATCCAGTCCCGCGAGTACCAAGGGCGGTGGTTCACCGGCATACGCGGGTGGCGGATTGAGCCGGTGGCCGATGCGGCCCCGGTACAGAACGCTGCGCCGCAGGGCTACCAGCAACCCGCTCCAGCTCCGCAACCGGCATCCCAAGCGCAGTCGCAGCAGGGCGTGCCGAACTTCCCAACCCAGGGCCCGGGTACGGCGGCTGGGGGGGGGGTATTCGACGACTTACCCTTCTAGGCGTACCTCGCCCCAAGGCATCCAGCCCGGTTGGCGTTGGTAGTGCTGATTTACAGACCGCTATGATAAGACTATCGAGGAGCGTGGTGAGTGTATTCGCCACGCTCCTTCTCGTTCTGGTGGCCCTCTCCGCCTGCGATAAGGAGCCGAGGACTCTTGCGGACCCCACGGAGCTACGCTTCTCCCTCGATACGGTCAACTTCGACTCGGTCTTCGTGGGGCGAACCTCGCCGACCATGACGCTGTCCATCTACAACCCAGCTCGGGAAGAGGTCCGTATACCCCGTATATCCCTTCAGGCCGGGGGGGCTAGCCCCTACGTCGCGCTGGTGGATGGGCTGCCCGGCCCGGTGGTGGAGGATGTCCGGCTTGCGCCGCATGACAGCATTCTCGTTTTCCTCCGCTTCAGGAATGAGCTTGCCACCAGCGATACCATCAGCCGCTGCAACGATGCGCTCGTGGTGCGGGGAGGGGGCCGTGAGCATACGATACCCCTCGTGGCCTGGACGGTGAATGTGCAGCCCTTCGATATGCTCGACATCCGCACGGATGTTGTGCTGGACGGCGATGCGGGCCCCCGGGCGAGGTTGGCCACCGGGAGCGTGACTGTGCATCCCGGTGCGAGCCTCAGACTCACCAACGGTGCGCAGCTCTACTTCCCGAGGGAGTGTGGCCTGGAGGTGAAGGGCAAGCTGGTGCTGGAGGGGACGAGGCAGCACCCGGTTGTTCTGGGGGCGGACCGTATAGACCGGTACTACCGCCGGGCGCTGGGGCTGTGGAATGGGGTGCATCTCCACCCCGGGAGCGAGGGGAATGTCCTCAGGTACGCCGAGATACGCAACGCCGTGACCGCGCTCCGCGTGGAGGAGGCGAAGGGTGCTAGTGGCGTGGAGCTGAAGCTGCAGTGGTGCAAGCTCTTGTACTACGGCTTGGATGCGCTACACCTTGAGCGGAGCCAGGCGATGCTCTACGGCTGCCTGATAGCACAGGGGGCGCGCAATGGCCTACGATTGCGCAGCGCTAGGGCCGAATTGGAGCAGACTACGGTCTACTCCGTTCTCCCTGAGCTGCAGCTGCGGCAGGGGCCATTGGTACGCCTGGAGGAGGGTGAGGGGAATATGTTGCTGGTGCGGAACAGCATCCTGTGGGGCGATAGGGAGGAGGAGGTTGTCCTGACGCAGGCCGATAGCGAGAGCGGGCGAGTGCTATTTACGCATTCCATTCTGCCCTTCTCGGACGGCGATATGCGCCTGGGGATAGTCGGTGAGGGGTGTAGCAATCAGGCTCCCGATTTGGAAAATCCGCTGGAGGGTGATTTTCGGCCGAAGGCCCAGAGCCCGGCTGTGGGTCTGGGCGGGGTGATTGCACCGCTCGATGGGAAGGACATGCTCGGTCGGCCGTTTGGAAGTGTGGGGGCTGAGCGACCCGTCGCTGGGGCCTATGCCTGCGTTGAGTGCCCCTACTAGAAGTGGGTTTTAGGTCGTGTGCGTATCGTGCGTTCCGCGGGAAAGCGCCGTTCTGTACCTCTAGTCGCCGAAGTCGGCGTGCGCGCCCTCTCCCCACTCGTAGCCCTTGACGCGGCGGGAGGGCGACTCGACGAATTGGCCCATGAGGTAGCTCGGCCACCGTTGGTCCACCCGTTCGATGGTCTCCTGCGTGCTGCATACCACGTTCGGCCATGGTCGCCCGCTCTGCTCGGGCCTCTTCGCCCGGCCGTCGACCAGGAGGCTTACTCCGTCCTCATGCTCCCTTACGATGACATCCCTGTCGGGCGAGGTGGAGCCCAGCAGTACCCACAGGAGGAGGTCGGGGTGCTCCGTGGGGGCGCTGGGGTCAACCAGCGCGAGGCAGAGGGGGTACTCGCCGAGCAGCTCGTGGCTGGCCCGGAGTAGGTCGTCGAGCGCGTCGGGGGTGAAGGGGGCCTCGGAGCGGAGTACGTGCAGTAGGGCTTTTCCGTCGACCGTGAGCGTGCGTCCCTGGGGATGCTCCCTCCAGTCGAGCTTTGCCCGTCCGCTGCTCTTGCCCTGCTGGGCATCGATGAGGAGCTTGCCGCCGTAGCCCATGCTGGTGGCGGCGTGGTCCAGCACGTCCATCGGTCCGCGCGAGAAGAGGAGCTGCCCGCGCCCCTTGACCCCGGTGGCGATGGCCTCCAGGACGGAGGGGAGGTTGCGGACCTGCACCTCGCTGGATACGCAGACGATGTACTTGGTGAACATCATCTGCCCCGCCCCCCAGAATAGGCTGGCGATGCGTTCTCCCTGCCCGGGGTAGGTGGCCCTGATGGCGGCGATGGCGAGGTTGTGCGCCACGCCCATGGGGGGGAGCCAGAGGTCGGTGAGTTCGGGGGTGAGGCTTTCGCGCAGCAGGGGCTTGAAGATTTGCTCCGTGGCCTCGGCGATGTGCGCGTCCTCCATGGGGGGGATGCCCACCACGGTGGCGGGGTAGAGCGCGTCCCTGCGGTGGGTTATGCAGGTGATGTGGAAGCGGGGGTACTGGTCCTCGAGGGAGTAGTAGCCGGTGTGGTCGCCGAAGGGCCCCTCGGTGTGTAGCGGCTCGGCGGGGTCGACGTAGCCCTCGATGATGATGTCGGCCTCGGCCGGTATGTTGAGGTCGCAGGTTTTGGCCTTCGCGAGGCGGACGGGTTCGCGGCGGAGGAAGCCGGCCAGGAGCCATTCGTCCATCCCCTCGGGGAGCGGGGCGGAGGCGCAGTAGGCCAGGAGGGGGTCGCCGCCGAGCGCCACGACGACGGGCATCCGCTCGCCCCGTGCGGCGTAGGCCCGGAAGTGGTTGGCCCCCGTCTTGTGCGTGTGCCAGTGCATGCCGGTGGTCTGGCCGTCCATGACCTGCATGCGGTACATGCCGACGTTGCGCACGCCGGTGCTGGGGTCGCGCGTGATGACCATGGGGAGCGTGATGAAGCGGCCGCCGTCGTGGGGCCAGGTCTGGAGTATGGGGAGCTGGCCGAGGTCGGGTTGCGGCATCACCACCTCCTGGGCGGGGACGCTCCCCCGGTGCTTTTTGGGCAGGTAGCGGCCGATCTCCACGAGCATCCGCAGCCCCTCCAGGCGTTGCCGCAGGGTGGTGCGGGGTGTGCGCCCCGCACCCATGAGCCCTTCGAGGCGCTGGGCCACCTCCTGGTAGCTCGAGGCGCGGAGCAGCTCCAGCATGCGTTCGCGGGAGGAGTAGAGGTTCATGACCACCCGGAAGCCCGACGGCTCCTCGGGCTGGAGTAGCAGCGCCTGCCCGGCGCAGTCGCCCGAGAGCGCGCGGTGCGCCAGCTCGGCCATCTCCAGGTGTGTGGATACGGGCACGGGGATTTCACGGAGGGCACCCCGCTGCCGGAGCGTCTCGAGGTGGTCCTTAAGCCCCGGCAGCTTGCCGCGTCGCATAGGCTCAAATGGGTTGGGGGTGTGTAGTGCTACTCGGTCCGTCTCTTGAACAAGCCTACCAGCCTCCGTAGAAGGCTCAGGCTCGATGTCTTCATCAGCACGCCGAGTAGGCCCTCCATCACGTCGTTGGAGGCGTCGCTACGTAGGCCGTCGATGCGCTTGGCGATGAAGGCCTCCTCGTGGTGTATCTTCCGCTCCAGCTCCTGGCGGTACTGCTCTAGCGACTCGGCGCTCTGGAAGGATTTCTCCCTGTGGTTCTCGGTGGCGCTCTTGCCCCCGGAAGGGGTTTGCGTTTCCCTCGAGAGGTGGTGCAGCCGGCGGAGCATGGGGTCGGTGAACAGGGCGGCGCGGAAGCGGTAGACGATGCCCACGGCCATGAGCCAGAGGCCCGAGGCGCAGAGGAAGCCCAGGGGTATGGACCCCAGCATCTGGCCGACCCACACCCCGAAGGCGACCGCGATGAGGAGGAAGAAGACGACCGCCGCGATCATCAGGAAGATGGACATCAGCAGGAAGGACAGCAGGCCCGAGACCTGGAGCATGGTGCGGACCCGCAGGAGCGCTATCTGGTCGTCGACGTAGAGCTTGAGGGCGGCGAGGACATCCGCGGCCGTCTCGTATACTCGTGGGAATAGCATGGTGATATCTCAGTTTTTTGGTCTGCGGTGGGGACGGATGGTACACGCAAAAGCGCAACACGCACGCCGGGGATGCCCCTCCGTGTGTGCTGCGCTGGTTCTGCCGCGGCTTGTCCTATGCCTCAGGTTCTTCTGCCTTCTCCTTCTCGCCCTCCCTGCTCCGCTGTATCAGCCGTTTGAGGTCGCCCTCGAGCTTCCCCACGCGGGTTTTCATGCGGGAGAGCACCTCCTCGGCCTCCTCCTTCACCCCCTCGAAGGTGTCGCTCATCTTCTCGCTGGCCTTCTCCCGGTAGTCGTCCATCTCGCGGGCGATTTTCCGCCGGGTCTTGCTGCCCTTGTCCGGGGCGTACAGTATGCCCAGTATCGCGCCCGCGGCGGCGCCCACCAGGAAGCCGAGTGCTACGTTGCTGTTCTTTGCCATGGTTTTCCCTCCGATTTGATTATACGTACAACATGCGGCTCACCCTTCGGTAGCGCGCGGCTGGCGGCTGAAGGATGCTGGCCGGGTCTAGCACTTGGGCTCGGTGAAGAGGAGCTCCATGGGCTTGCGCACCTTCGGCATCTTGCTGTACACGTCCTCCGGCGAGCGGTAGCCTATGGGTAGGAAGAGCGAGGCGCCGAGGTTGCGCGCCTTCAGGCCGAGGTGCTCGTCCACCTTCGGGTGGTCAAAGCCCGCGATGGGGCAGGCATCGATGCCCAGCGCGGCGCAGGCCACCATGGCCACCCCCGTGGCGATATGCACCTCCGCGTTGGTCCAGGCGGGCAGCTGCTCGGGGGGGAAGGCCCCCAGGAGGAGGTTCGTTATCATCTTTATCTGCTCGCCTATCTCCGGGTTGCCACGCTCCTTGGACGCGAGCTCGGCGCAGGCGTTCACGTACTCCTCCGGCAGGGTGAGCATGTGGCAGAACAGCAGCAGCCGGTCGGCCTCCACAATCTGGGCTTGGTCCCAGCACAGGGGGCGGAGCGCCTTGCGCAGCTCGGGGCACTCGATGACCATCACCTCGTAGGGCTGCAGGCCTATGGCGGAGGGGCTGAGCTGGATGGCCTCCTTGATTTTGGCAAAATCCATATCGCTCACCCGCTTCGTGGGGTCGAACTGCTTTATCGCGTAGCGCCACCGTAGCACATCTAAAATTTCCATGATTGCTTCCTTTGTCTTGGATGAAAAGTATCTCCGCGGCTTCTCCCCGCGGCGAGAGGCGACAGGGCTGTGGGAATCCTGCTCTGCTTGGCAAAGGTAGTAAAATAAATCGACTTTAAGTAGCCCCGCGCGTTTGGCCCCTTCCCGCGCCCCCGTGCTGGCCCGGCCCTGCGCCCCCTTTTGCCCCCCGGCGCAAAAGAGCTACCTTCGCGTGCTAAAGCCAGCGAGCCATGTTCAGATATATCGACCCCAGGGGCTACTTCACCCGGGTGGGCTTTGCCTTCCGGGCGCTCAGGGCCCCGTCCTTCCGGAGCTTCTTCTGGGCCCAGACGGTCTCGCTCATCGGCTCCTTCATCCAGAACATCGCCCTGGGCTGGCTGGTCTACCGCCTGACCTCCTCCTCCTTCCTGCTGGGCCTGGTCGGCTTCGCGGGCCAGATACCCGGCCTGGTGCTCATGCCCTTCGCCGGGGTCTACGCCGACCGCCTCAACCGCCGCATCGGCCTGCTCTGCACCCAGGTCCTGGCCATGGCCCTCTCCCTGGTCATGACCCTGCTCATCCTCACCGATGCGGTCCAGATATGGCACATCATCCTCATCGCCCTCCTGCTGGGCAGCGTGGCCGCCTTCGACACCCCCTTTCGCCACGCCTTCCTCTTCGACATGGTGGGCGACCGCGACCTCCTCTCCAACGCGGTGGCCATGAACTCCACCATGATCAACACCGCCCGCTTCATCGGCCCGATGGTCGGGGGCGCGCTCATCGCCTCGGTGGGGGAGGGCTGGTGCTTCCTGATCAACACCCTGAGCTACGCCGGCATTGTCGCCGTGCTGGCCACCATGCGCATCGCCACCACCCGCCCGAAGGCCGTGGCCAAGCGCGTGATGGAGGACCTCCGGGAGGGGGTGGCCTACTCCATGCGCCACCCCTCCATCCGCTACATGCTCCTGCTGGCGGCCTCGGCCAGCCTGCTGGGCATGCCTTTCCAGGTGTTCCTGCCGGCCTTCACCAAGCTCGTGGGGGGCTCGGCCGCGGCCTTCGGCTACATGACCAGCGCCATCGGGGCCGGGTCGCTCACCGGGGCCTTCTTCCTGGCCACCCGGAAGTCCGTGGTCCGCTTCCCCTACATGATCTACCTCTGCATGCTCCTCTTCGCCACGGGCCTGCTGACCTTCCCCATCTTCCGCACCGTGTGGCTGGTCATCCCCATCCTCTACCTCACGGGCTTCGGGCTCATTACCATGTTCGCCGGGACCAACGTCTACCTCCAGTCCGTGGTCGACGACCAGGTGCGCGGCCGGGTCATCGCCCTCTACGGGATGACCTTCATGGGCATCACCCCCATCGGCTCGCTGGCCATGGGGGCTGTCTCCAAGTACGCCGGGGTGCCCTACACCATCATCGGGGGCGGGGCGCTGTGCCTGGCCGCGGCCCTGCTCTTCCGGCCGCAGATACCCCGCATCGTCTGGAACGCCCGCCTGCGCGACTAGCCCTCCGGGGTCGGCTCCCCCGCCGGGTCGTCCTCCCGCTCGTCTTCCGGGGGAATTCCGTCCCCCCGCAGCAGCGGCGCCCCCTGCTGGGGCTCGTCGTCCTCCCGCGCTTTCCGTCGGAATATCCTGGCGAACCGGCGCCAGAGGGCCCCCCAGGTGTCGAAGGTCTGCGAGAATACCACCCCGCCCCCCGCCGTGTAGGGCGAGAGGTCGGAGAACACCAGGTCGTCGTTGGAGCGGGCGAAGGCCTTGTACCTGAGGTTGGGGGAGAGGGAGGACTGCTGGGTGACCACGATGTCGCCCGCCACGGCCGATGAGGTGTTGTTGCGGGAGATCTCCCAGTTGGCATCCACGTTGAGCCGCCCGTCGAACCACTGCATGGACACGGAGACCTCCGCCTCGTCGCGGTTGGCCCGCCCGCCCCGCCGGTTGGGCCGGTAGTTGAAGCCCAGGTCGATCGAGGGGGCGTTCTCAATCTGCGCCAGCCAGGAGTTCACCTGGTTGAAGAGCAGCTCCCAGAAGGAGGAGAGCAGGAAGTTGGCATCGCCCCCGCCGGCGTTCCCCTGCTCCTGGCCCTGGGCATCCACCTGGTTCTGCGACTGGGCCCCCCCGGCGAACATGTTCAGCAGCAGCAGGGAGGCGAACTGCCGCATCACCTTCTCCTCGGTGTTGATGGCCGCGGCCATGAGCGACTGTATCTCCTGGTCGGCCTGCGGCACCTTCACGTCGAAGGAGATGCGGGGCTGCTCGAGCGAGCCCTCGATGTGGACGATGCACTCCACCGGGATGCGCCGCTTGTACTTGTCCTGGGCCGAGCCGATGAAGAGCTTGTCGAGCGAGGCGCGGGTCTGGTAGCTGGCGTAGATGTCGGCGTAGGCGGTTTCCGGCCCGCCGGAGAAGCGGATGCGGCTGCCGCGCTGTATGCGGAACTTCTTGGAGAGGATGCCCTCCAGGACGAAGGTGTACTCCCCCCGCTGTATGGTGTACTCCCCGAAGATTTGGGGGACCTGCTCGTCGCGCCCCAGCACCAGGTGGATGTCGCCCTTGCCCTGGGCGCGGAGCATGTCGCCGGTGCGCTGGTTGATGACAATTTGGGCCACGGCGTCGTCCGTGATGCTGAAGTCGGCCGTCAGGGCGAGGAAGCGTGAGAGCTTGGGGGAGAGCAGCTCCGCGGATTTTCCGGCCCCGCTCGAGTCGCTGGGCTGCACGAAGCGTAGCTGCCGGGAGTCCTCCGCCGTCGCCTGGGTGGGGACGCGGAAGGTGAGGTCGGTCCCGGGGGCGGTCTGCGCGTGGAGCTCTAGGGTCAGGTCGCTGAGTGGCCCGGTGGCCCTCGCCTCGAAGGTCGAGCTGAGCCGCCCGTAGTACACCCCCGGCACGTTCAGCCGGGTGTCCAGCAGGTGCATCTGCTCGGCCTTGGCGTGGAGGTTGCAGGTGGGGTTCTTGAGGTCCTCGAAGTCCAGCCAGCCGTTGAGGGTGGTGTGCCCGCCCTTGGTGTCGGCCAGCCTGAGCCTCTGGGCGCGCAGGCGGTAGCCCTTGAGGGTGAGCGAGTCGGAGGTCAGGAAGCTCTCGTTGAGGTGGGGGATGTAGACCCGGGCCGAGTTGAAGCGCACGCCCCCGTTGGCCCTGGGGGCCTGGGGGGTGCCGGCCAGGGTGATGTCGGCCGACACCCCGCCCTCGCCGCTTATCTCCCCCTTGGTGAGCGGCTGGAGGATGGTGAGCGGCATGCTGTCGAGCAGCACCCGCCCGCTGAAGACCTTCTGCTCCACGTCCCAGACCATGCCCATGCGCGCATTCGTCCTGCCGTTGAGCCCCCGGTTCTCGAAGTCCACCTGGAAGGGGTTCTGCTGCCCGGCCCACTCGCCGTGCAGCGAGGAGGAGCCGATGTAGGCGCCGTTGAGGATCACGTCGTCCTGCTGCAGGTCGAAGGTGTAGGCGGGGGTGCTCAGCAGGGAGGAGATTTTGAGGTCGCCGTGGATCTGGCCCTCCACCTGGTGGGGCGACAGCAGGGGGGCCAGGAGGCCGAGGTCCACGTTGTCCATGAGCATGTGCAGGGTGTCGCTGCTCCGCCGCGAGATGTCGCCGTAGGCCAGCAGGCGGGGCTCCCCGGCGTGTAGGGAGAAGTTCTGCAGGTTGACCCTCGCGCTGTCCACCGCGATGCGCGCGCGGGAGAACTTCCAGGTCTTGCCGAGCATGGCGAGCTCGGAGGGCTCTAGCCGGGTGATGGCGCGCCAGGCGCCGTTGTCCTTCCTGTCGAGCTTGGTGGCGAATTCGAGCTGGAGGGAGGAGGAGTTCAGCTCGCGCGCCTGGGCGGTCAGCGTGGTGTGGAGGCTGTCGACGCAGGCCGCCACGTTGAGGGCCACGTCCTCGGTGGTGAGGGAGGCGATGCGGCCCTTGTCGATGGTGAGCTGCAGGCGGGCGACGGTGTCGTAGCGCTTGAGGCTGAGCTGGGTGTTGGTCAGGGCGGCGCTCTTGTAGCGGAGCGAGTCGGACTGGAAGGTGAGGTCGAAGGTCTCCTCGCCCGTGTTGAAGCCCGCGTTGAGGTAGGTGCCGCGGGCGATGCGCAGCTCGGGTAGGAAGAGGTGCAGTATGGGGTTGAGCTCGCCCACTCGGATCTCGGCCCGGTAGGGTAGGCCCTCGGTGGGCTTGGGGTGGCGTTGCGTGGAGTCGGCCGGGAAGAGGGTGGGCAGGTGGTAGGTGAGCATGCGCTGGGTGCTGGCCTGGAGGGGGGCTAGGCGCTTGCCGCCCCAGACGGTGGCGCGGAGCGGCTCGGAGTCCAGGGTGAAGATCTTGCCGGCCAGGACGTTCCTGGCCCCGATGTTGGCGTGGGGGAGGTGGGTGGCCCCCCGGCTGTTCTGGTAGTGGAGGTCGTGGAGCTTGAGCTCGCCCTCGAAGGAGTCGAAGTCCTTGCCGCTCATGGAGGCGGTGATGCCCCCGCGCAGGACCGCGAGGCTGTCGCTGCGCACCAGGTTCATGGCGTGGAGGTCGGCCCGCGCGATGGTGGACTGGAATTCGAATACGGGGTGCTTGGCGGCCAGGTCGACCAGGCCGTCGAAGTCCAGCTGCAGCTGGGGGTCGCGCACCCGTAGGCTGCCGGAGTAGCGGCGGGGCGCGAGGTGGCCCTTGAGGCGGATGGCGCGGTAGTCGCTGCCCAGCAGGCGGATCTGGGAGATGTCCCCGTCGAGCTCCACGCTGGGGTTTCCCTGGCGGGGTAGCATCCCGTCGACCGAGGCGGTGAGGGAGAGCCTCCCCACGGTGGAGTCGCGCAGGATGCGGTTGATGGCCAGGTCCTTGGTGGCGATGCGCCCCTGGAAGGTGGTGCCCATCTCGTCGTAGTGCAGCGCGAGGTCGGTTTTCACCTGGCCGAGGTTCGAGTGCAGGGTGCCGTAGGCCACGAAGTTGTTGAGGAAGCCGATGAGGGAGCCCTGGTAGTTGAGCTGCTGCACGTTCCGCAGGGTCGGGGGGAGCGGGAAGGGCTTCTGGGTCAGCTCCGAGACCACGTGGGCGATGTCCGGCACGGAGGTCTTGAAGCTCTCGAAGTTGAAGTTCACCAGCGTCTCGGTCACCTGCGGCAGGCCCTGCATGGTGCCCTCCCCCCGGAAGACGGTGCTCTCGCCGGTGGTCAGCCGGAGGTCGCGCAGCCGGAAGTTGTCCACCGTCCCCTCGAAGCGCCCCGCGCCCCGCACCCGGAGGCCCTGCCCCCAGGGGAAGCGCGTGAAGTAGCCCAGCGTGCCCAGCCGCACGGTGGAGGGGGCCAGCTCTATCTCCAGGCGCACGTTGTGCAGGAAGTCCGACATGGCCGCGAAGCCGTCGTAGCGCAGCTGGACCAGCGGCACGGTGAGGTCGTCGTGCGGGGTCAGGATTGCGCAGTTGCGGAAGGTCATGTGCTGCGAGCAGAGCGTGAAGTCGATGTCCATCCGCTTGGCCCGGAAGCCCGACTTCTCCTGGGCGGCCAGCCGGCTGGCCCGTATCTCCAGCGTGTCGTTGTGTATGTGGAAGCGGTCGACCTGCCCGTCCACGTCGTACACGTCCATGTCCTTGTAGTTGATGCGGCCGGGGGTCACCGAGTCGGGGTTGCGCCGCATCCGGAACCGCAGCCCCCGGAACAGCACCGTCTCGATGCTCATCTCGAAGCCCTTCTCCGATTTTGGCCCGTCCTTCCGCTTGAGCCGGGCCACCAGCTGCTTGATGTTGAGCAGGCCCGAGGAGTCGGCCACCAGCTGGAGCATCCCGCTGTCGAGCGTGGTGTAGCCCAGGCCGAGGTGCCGCCCCTCCCGCCGCAGGAAGGCCAGCGAGGAGGTGCAGCGGCGGGCGTGGATTATCGTGTCGTTTGCGTCGTCGTAGACCGTGAAGCCCCTGACGGTGACCGCCGCCGGGAAGCGTAGCTCCAGCCCCTCCAGCTCGCAGCGGATGCCCACTGTCCGCTCCGAGATGGCGCAGAAGAGCTCGCCCGCCTTGCCCTGCATGTAGGGGAAGAGGAAGGCCACGTAGATCAGCACCACGGCCACGGCCACCGCGATGAGCGTGCCCACCAGCAGGTGGCGGATGCCGCGCAGCAGGAAGATGCACACCCGCCGGGGGAGGCCCATCAGGACCTCCATCTGCCGCTCCCCAGGGCCATTACCCATCCTAGCCATTGCGCAAACGCCCTAAGTTCGGGGCCGGGCTTAGCATCATGCCGCGGTGCACTATATATATAAGGTGTGTGGTTCTTCTTTCTTCCTGCTTCTCCTAGCTCTTCAGCATGCTCACCATGTTCGTCTTGTATGCCTGAACGCCCGGCTGGTCGAAGGGGTTCACCCCCAGGATTAGCGCGGAGAGCGCGCACGCGAGCTCCAGGAAGTACACCAGGTAGCCCATCTGGAAGGCGTTGCGCTCCGGGAGCTCTAGCGAGATGCAGGGGATGCCCCCGTCTTCATGCGCCCGGATGGTGGCCTGGGCCGCCACCCGGTTGATGCTGTGGAGCCCCCGGCCGGCCAGGTAGTTCAGCCCGTCCTCGTCGCCCGGGGTGCTGCCCACCGCGATGTCGTGCTGGGCGCGCCCGAAGAGCAGGTGCGTCTCGAAGAAGAGCGGCAGCCCCTGCTGGAAGTACTGCGCCAGCGAGTGGAGGTCGGTGCTGTAGCTCACCGCCACCGGGAATATGCCCCTCCCCTCCTTGCCCTCCGACTCGGCGAAGAGCTGCTTGTACCACTCCCCGAAGGAGACCATCCACGGCGAGTAGCTGGCCCATATCTCCAGCTGCTTCCCGTGCTGGTAGAACAGGTTGCGTAGCCGGGCGTACTGTAGGGCTGGTCCCCCGTCGGGCTGGTCGTAGCTCTCGTTCTGCGCCAGCCGGGCGCCCCGCATGAGCTCCCGGATGTCGACCCCGGCCAGCGCCAGGGGCAGCAGGCCCACCGGCGTGAGCGCGGAGTAGCGCCCCCCGACCGACGGGGGGATGGAGAGCGCATGGAAGCCCTCCGACCGCGCCATCCGGCGGAGGGCCCCACCCTCCGGGTCGGTGATGACGTACACCCCCTCGGCCCGGTAGAGGCCCAGCTCCCGGAGCCGCGCCGACAGGAGACGGAAGGCCAGCGCGGGCTCGAGGGTGGTGCCGGACTTCGAGATGATCACGGTGGCCACCCGCCTCCCCTCTAGGTCCTGCAGCTGCGCATGCATGTAGTCGGGGTCGAGCGTGAGCCCCAGGAAGCGGAGCTCCACTCGTGGGCCCGATAGCTGGTCGGGCAGCGCGGCGATGATGGACTCGCTCCCCCGGTAGGACCCCCCTATGCCGACGACCAGCACCACGTCGTAGCGGCTGGTGATGTCCGCCGCCATGGTGCAGATTTCCCCTATCGCGGCGTCGTCCGTGTGGCTGGGGAGGCTGGCCCACCCCGTGAATTCCTTGCCCTTGCAGGTCCCGTTCCGCAGGCTCGACAGGGCATCGTGCCCCGCGGCGTCGAGCTGCGTCAGGGATTGGTCGGCGATTTGCCGGGCCAGCGGCCCGAGCCCGAGCTGTATGTTCACCATGGCGGTATATTTTTCGGCGACTCACCGTGCCCTCGCCCCCGTGGCCGGGTTCTGCCCTCCGTGTGGGCCGGGCGTGGCGTGCCCCATTCATCACTCCCTCGGCCTACACGAGTAGCGTGCTGAGCTGCTCGAACTCCCGCCGGGCGTTGGCCCCCTCGTAGAGGATGCGGTGTATGGTCTGGGCGATGGGCAGCTCCACCCCGTGCTGGCGGCTGATGTGCTCGATGCCGTCGGAGGCGTAGTAGCCCTCGGCCACCATGTTCATCTCCATCTGCGCGGAGAGCACCGAGTAGCCCTTGCCGATCATCAGGCCGAAGGTCCGGTTGCGCGAGAACTGCGAGTAGCAGGTCACCAGCAGGTCGCCCAGGTAGGGCGAGGCGTTGGCATTCCGCGGCGAGGGGTAGGTGCCCTCCAGGAAGCGCTCCAGCTCGTCCTGGGCGTTGCAGGTGAGCACCGCCTGGAAGTTGTCCCCGTAGCCCAGCCCGTGCCCGATGCCCGAGGCCACCGCGTAGATGTTCTTGATGATGGCCGAGTACTCCGTCCCATAGATGTCCTGCGAGGGGGTCACGTGGACGTAGTCGCTGCGTAGCAGCTGGGCGATTCGCTCCGCGTCGGCCGTGGCCTTGCACGCCACGGTGAGGTACGAGAGCCGCTGCAGGGCCACCTCCTCGGCATGGCAGGGGCCGGTGACCACCCCCATGCGCCCGTACGAGAGCCCGTAGTGCTGCTTGAGGAACTCCGAGGCCGTCAGGTGCTCCCCCGGCACGATGCCCTTGATGGCCGTCACCACCAGGCGCGACGAGAGGTCGGCGGTCAGCGGCTCGAACCACGTGGCCAGGTAGGCCGAGGGCACCACCACGAACACAATCTCGGAGGACGCCACCAGCTCGTCTATCGAGTTGGCCAGGTGCAGATGCCCCATGTTGAAGCGCACGTCGGAGAGGTAGGTCGGGTTGCGGTGGCGTAGCCTCACCTCCTCCCGCGCGGCCTCCTGCCGGATGTACCAGCTCACCCGAGGGTTGTTCTCATGCAGAATCTTGACTATAGCCGTGGCCCAAGAGCCACTCCCGATTACCCCGATTGCCATCCGACCATCTACCGTTATTAGTGAAACCCCCCGCCGAAGCCCGCCTCGTAGCAGTCCTCCGCCCGCGGGGCGATGATGAAGCGCTTCTTCCCGCAGTTGCAGTTCGGCGCGCGGTAGCCCCGCCGCTTCCCGTAGGAGCGGGGGCGCCGCGATGAGGCGCAGGAGGCCAGCAGCAGGGTAGCCACCAGCAGCACGACAACAACAAGACCCCGTTTCATAGCCCAAAGGTAGCTATATTTTTAGTTCTACTCCAACTCCAGCCCCGCGGCGCTCCCCCGGCGGCCGATTTCCCCGGTGCGCGGCTGGCCCGGGGGAGGGCGGTGCGCCCGCGGGCAGCGGCAGTGGGCCCGGCCCGTCACGGGGGCGCGCAATGGAACTTTACCCCGGGCTATGCTAGAATGTGGGATTTTTACATACCTTCGCGTGTAGGAAAAATGGCGATTTCTATGCGTGGTGCTTTTCGTTTCGTACGTCTGGCCCTGGTGCTCCCCGCCCTGCTCTGGGCGTTGCGGGGTGAGGCTGCCGAGGGCATGTTTACGCTCCCCGAGCTGCGGGAGGAGCTCCGGGATACCCTCGAGGCACGGGGGATGGAGCTCCTCATCGACGAGCTGTACTCCACCTATGGCCCCAGCGTTGAGGATGCCGTCGGCCGGCTGAGCAACGGCGGGACGGGCGCGGTGGTCTCGAGCCAGGGCCTGGTGCTCACCAACCAGCACTGCATCCTCCCCAACCTCCATGAGCTGGCCATCTCGGGCAGGAACTACCTCGAGGAGGGGTACTGCGCCACGGGCCGCCAGCAGGAGGTCCCCCTCCCGGGGCTGAGCATGCGCTTCACCCGCGTGGTGAGGGATGTGACCCCGCAAATTCTCGCCTTCGTGGGGGAGGCGGCCCCCCAGGCCAAGCGCGACTCGCTGGCCCAGATGGCCGGGCAACGGCTCATCGACTCCGCCGAGAAGAAATCGGGCTTCGAGGCCGAGCTCGTGCGGCTCCGGGGTGGCAACACCTGGCAGCTGGTGGAGTACCAGACCTTCCGCGACGTCCGCCTGGTGGTCGTCCCCCCGCGGCGAATCGCCCAGTTCGGCGGCGAGGGGGAGAACTGGCTGTGGCCACGTCACGCCGGGGATTTCGCCCTGCTCCGTATCTACACGGACGCGCAGCGCAAGCCCGCGGCCTACGCCAAGAGCAACGTGCCCTACAGCCCGCCGTGGAGCCTGAGGGTGAGCGTGGACGGCTACAAGGAGGGCGACCTCACCATGACCCTCGGCTACCCGGGCCGCTCGGAGCGCTACCTCACCACGGCGGAGCTCCAGCAGCGGATGCAGGTGGTGAACCCGGCGGTCGGGCGCGTGCTCGGGCAGCGGAACAGGGTGTGGAAGTACCACATGGATGCCTCCCCCGCCGTGGCTCTGAAGTATGCCCTCCGCTATAGCCAGAGCGAGAACTACCGCCAGAAGGTGGTCGGGGAGAATGCGGCCCTGCGCCGCGCCGGGGAGGAGAAGCGGAGGGACGAGGAGGAGAGGGCCATGTTCAGTTGGCTCGCCCAGCAGAAGAATACGGGTAGGTCGCTGGCCGCGCTCGACGAGCTCCGCAACCTCACCCTGCGGCGCAACCCGGCGGTGCACCGGCTCATACACTACAGGGAGGGCCTGGCCAATAGCCTGGGCTTCTACCAGATAGCCAACCGCTTCAGGGGCCTGCAGACCGCCCTCGAGAAGGGGGACGACGAGGCCATCAAGCGCATGACCAAGCTCAGCAAGGAGGACATGGCGAGCCTGTTCAGGGATTACGACCAGGAGACCGACCGGGCCATGACCCGCAGCATGCTCAAGTTCCTGCGGGGCCAGCTGCAGCCGGGTGAGCTACCGGCCTTCTACCGGCTGATAGACAAGGATTTCGGCGGGGATATTGACCGCTTCGTCGACGAGCTGTTCCGCGAGTCGGCCTTTGTCAGCCCCGAGCGGCTGGGGCGCATGCTCGCCCGCCCGAAGGCGAAGCAGCTGCAGAAGGACCTCGGCATGCAGCTCTGCCAGGCCACCCACGCGAAGATGCAGGAGGACCTGAACATGCTGGTGAAGGCACACCCCGCGCTGGAGGAGGGGCAACGCCTCTACCAGGCGGCCTGGGTGGCCAAGGAGGGGAAGGGGCGGATGTATCCCAACGCGAACGGCACGCTGCGCTTCAGCTACGGGCGCGTGGAGGGCTATAGCCCCGATGCCATCCGGACCTTCGGCCCGGTCACGAGCCTGGAGGGGATGCTGCTACGGGAGGATGAGCAGCTCGACGGCTTCGAGGTGGACGCTCGCCTCAAGGGCCTCAGCGAGCGCAAGGATTACTTCCAGTACCGGAACGCGGAGTCGATGATGTCGCTGAACTTCCTGACCACCAACGATGTGGTCGCGGGCAATAGCGGGAGCCCTGTGCTCAACGCCCACGGCGATGTGATAGGCCTCTGCTTCGACACGAACTCCGAGGGGCTACTCGGAGAGGTGGGCTACAGCCCGCGGGTGAGCCGTGCAATCAATCTGGACATCCGCTACGTGCTGTTCTACCTAAGGAAGTACACGGAGGGGCTCTGGCTCTTCAGCGAGTTCCGCGTGGTGCGGGACGGAAAGGAGGAGGGGGTCTTCTATGATTAGCCCAGCTAGCTATGGAGAGTAGCCCGGTGCGTGGCCTAGCGGCCAGCCTGCCTGGGTGGCGCATCGGGAGGAATAACTACACGTCTTTGTGAAAAGTGCTGTTATAAACATCTAAATTCTGAGTAAAGTTATGATACAGCAACTATTTTGGTTGGTGCCGATATGTTCGGTCATCGCGCTCGTGGCGGCCTACTTCTTCTACAGCAGCATGATGCGGGCTAGTGAGGGGAACGACCGCATGAAGGAGATTGCCTCGTACGTGCGTACGGGTGCCATGTCCTATCTCCGGCAGCAGAACAAGGTCGTGTTCATCGCGTTCCTGGTGCTGGCGGCCTTCTTCTCCATTCTGGCCTACGTGCTGCACGTGCAGAATGAGTGGGTGCCCTTCGCGTTCCTGACCGGTGGTCTGTTCAGCGCGCTGGCGGGCTACATCGGGATGCTCACCGCGACCAACGCCTCGGCCCGTACGGCCTTCGCTGCGAGCCAGTCGCTCAACAAGGGCCTCACGGTGGCCTTCCGCTCGGGCTCCGTCATGGGCCTCACGGTGGTGGGCCTGGCCCTGCTGCACGTGGCCATCTGGTACCTGGTGCTGGACAAGTTCGTGGAGTCGCCCGAGCCGGGGCATAAGCTCATCATCATCACCACGACCATGCTGACCTTCGGCATGGGTGCGTCCACCCAGGCCCTCTTCGCCCGCGTGGGCGGCGGTATCTACACCAAGGCCGCGGACGTGGGGGCTGATCTCGTGGGCAAGGTGGAGGCCGGTATCCCTGAGGACGACCCGCGGAACCCCGCGACCATCGCGGACAACGTGGGCGACAACGTGGGCGACGTGGCCGGCATGGGGGCCGACCTCTACGAGAGCTACGCGGGCAGCGTGCTCGCGACCATGGCGCTCGGGGCGGCCGCCTTCCGCATGGGGGGCGAAATGCAGCTCAAGGCCGTGTTCGCGCCCATGCTCATCGCGGCCGTCGGCATCCTGCTCTCCATCGTCGGCATCTTCGCCGTGCGCACCAAGGAGAACGCCACGATGAACCAGCTACTCTCGGCCCTGAGCGTCGGCGTGGGCCTGAGCAGCACCCTCATCTCCGTGGCCACATTCGCCATCCTCTACTTCCTGGGGCTGCAGAACTGGTTCTGGATTGCCTGCTCGGTGGTGGTGGGACTGCTCGTCGGCATCGTCATCGGCAAGAGCACCGAGTACTACACCTCGCACAGCTTCAAGCCGACCCGGAAGGTGAGCGAGAGCGCCGAGATGGGCCACGCCACGGTGATTATCAGCGGCATGGGCCTGGGTATGATCTCCACCGCCATCCCCGTGCTCTCCATCGTGGTGGGCATCACGCTCTCCTACCTCTTCGCCTCGGGCTTCGACCCGCAGAACTACACCCTCGGCCTCTACGGCATCGGTATCGCCGCGGTGGGCATGCTCTCCACCCTGGGTATCACCCTGGCCACGGATGCCTACGGCCCGATTGCGGACAACGCCGGGGGTAACGCCGAGATGAGCGGGCTGGACCCCGAGGTACGCCGCCGCACCGATGCCCTCGATGCGCTGGGCAACACCACGGCCGCCACCGGTAAGGGCTTCGCCATAGGCTCGGCCGCCCTGACGGCCCTTGCGCTCCTGGCCTCCTACATCGAGGAGATCAAAATCTCCATCATGCACCTGATGGCCGACGGCAAGGAGGTGCTGACCGCCTTCGGCGAGACGCTTAGCATCGAGCAGGTGCGGCATGCCGAGATCACCGACCTGATGACCTGGTACGACGTGACGCTGATGAACTACAAGGTGCTGGTGGGGGTATTCCTCGGCTCGATGCTCGCCTTCATCTTCACGGGGCTCACGATGAACGCCGTGGGGCGCGCCGCGCAGAAGATGGTGGAGGAGGTGCGCCGCCAGTTCCGCACGATACCCGGCATCATGGAGGGTACCGGCACGCCCGACTACGTGCGCTGCGTGGAGATCTCCACTAAGGCCGCCCAGGCCGAGATGCTCATGCCCGCCGCGCTCGCCATCCTGATTCCCATCGCCACGGGCGCAATCTTCGGCGTGGCCGGGGTGATGGGCCTGCTGGTGGGCGGCCTCGGTACGGGCTTCGTGCTGGCCACCTACATGGCCAACGCTGGGGGCGCATGGGACAACGCCAAGAAGTACATCGAGGAGGGCCACTTCGGCGGCAAGGGCAGCGACCCCCACAAGGCCGCGGTGACGGGCGACACGGTGGGCGACCCCTTCAAGGACACCTCGGGCCCGAGCCTCAACATCCTCATCAAGCTCATGTCCATGGTCAGCATCGTGATGGCGGGTTTGACAGTGGCCTACAGCATACTCTAAAAATTCAGCCAGTTTGAGTTGGGGGCATCCACTCGGATGCCCCCTTTTTTGCGTTTCGCATCAGGGCGCAGGGCCACTATTTCACGCCCCGGGCCTGTCCCTCGGGAGGCCATTTGGGCGCATCCGTGCAATTGCCTGTATTCCTTCATGACGCCCCAGGGGGCTTTGGTGTATGCATAGACGAGGTTAACGGAAAGTGGAGGCTACGGAGCGACTATTATGCGGAAAAGAAGTATTTTTGCCGTCATAGTATAGGTATATGGCTGGGATTACACGCGGTGCGCGCATTGTGGTACGGAGGATATTTCTGCTCCTGGGGCTTTTGGCCCTGGGGGTGGCTTCGTACGCGCAGGGCGTGGAGCTGGGCGGATTTGCGGGTTCGGAGGAGGTGGGAGCTTCGCAGCTGGCCCAGCGGTCGGAAAGGTCCGAGCTGGACCGCCGCATCGGCTACATCTGGATGTTCGCCGAGGGGGTGGAGTGGAGCAAGCGTACCCGGCGGCCGATTACCATAGAGCTCATCGGGGTGGATGCCTCATTCGCCCAGACGCTCAGCGCGTACAGCAGGCCCCGGAGGATCGGTAGGCGTCGCGTACGGGTTGTGCGAACGCAGGACTTCAGCGTGGATGCCCGGCGGGATGCCCTCCCCAACATCGTGTACGTGGGGAAAGGGGCGGTGGAGCGTCTCGAGAGCGTGTATGCGTACTTCCGGGGGAAGCCCGTGCTGGTGATCAGCGAGCAGCCCTACTTCGGCGATGGGTGGATGGTCTCCTTCCCCAACGATACGCATGAGCAGACCAACGTGAAGTGGGTTTTCTCCTACAATCCGCAGAATATAGCCAAGCTTGCCAAGCTCCGCCTGAAGGGGCGCCTCAAGGATGATAGTCAGGGGGATACGCCCCGGCGTACGCGTCGCTCGCAGGTGGCCCAGGGCTCTAGCTCGAAGGCTGGCCGGCGGCGTGCGGGCTCGTCGTCCATAGCGGCCGACAAGGGGGCCACGCAGCAGAAGCCCGGGCTGATAGTGGAGAGCAAGCAGCCGGAGAACGTGCAGGGGCACAATGGGGGGGACGAGATATACAGCCTGTGGCGGCAGCGGATGGGCATCGCGCAGGGGCGCTTGCAGAGCGAGGACTGGGGGCTGGCGGCGCGGATGGACTGGCGCAACGAGCTGCTGTTTGAGCAGGCCGAGATTATTTCCCGGAAGAACGATACGATTTCCTTCCTGAGCCGTGAGATGGAGGTGCTGCTGCATGAGGTTTTTGCCAAGAGCCGCGAGGTGAGCGACTCCGGCATGCTGCTGGGCCTGTATCCCAAGGGCTTGCTGGCGCGCCCGGCGGTTCTCCTGGATAAAGAGGGCAACGCGACCTACGAGCGCTACGAGGGCTCGTACAGCAAGGCGCGTGAGCTGGTTTCGGAGGGGATAGTGCGTAGGCGGGCGGCCCAGCGAATGCGCGCCAATGCCCGGAGTAGCCATGTGCGCGAGGAGGTGTGGAAATTCAGCACGGCCCCCTGGCTGTACGAGGTGGAGGGCCAGCTGATTCTCATGAGCCTGGTGCTGGTGAGCCTGGTGAGCGTGTACTTCGTCTCCCTCCGCGTACGTCGCCTGCCCCATGAGCCTGTGCTGGCCGCCGGGCCGGGGGCTCCCGTGGTGGCCGCAGGTGCTCTGGGCCTTCTGGCCCGGGAGGAGAAGGAGCGGGAGGAGCAGGAGGCGGCCAGCCGCTTGCTGGCGGACATCAGCCATGAGATGCGGACCCCGCTCAACGCCATAGTGGGGCTGAGCGAGTACCTCGGTGAGGCCAGCGAGGCGAGCAAGGCCCCGACCGAGGCCGAGGCCGGGGAGGTGTCGGAGGCCCTACGCCTAATTCGGAGCAACGCCGAGACGCTCAACCGCACGATGAATAACGTCATGACCCTGAACATGATACAGGGTGGCACCATCCGCCTCGAGCCCAAGGAGTTCTCCGTGGAGGCGATGTTCGAGCGCATCAACGGGCGGATGCGCCGGGTGGCGGAGGAGGTCGGCGTGGATGTCCCGATAGCCTACGAGCTGCGGGGGGACATCCCCCCCCGGATTTTTGCCGACGAGGGCAAAATCAGCGCGGTGCTGGAGCTCTCGCTCAGCAGCGCCCTGTTCTCCAGCGCGGTGGAGAGCCTGACCTTTGGCTGCGAGCGCATGCCGGAGGGGAGCGAGGAGGAGTTCTGCTTCTTTGCCCAGCATCTGGGCCAGGGCAGCGACCCGGCCGATGACGCCGGGAGCGACAGGACCTTCAGCCGCGAAACGGCTCGCCAGCTCGCCCGCATCATGGGCAGCGAGATACGCCAGCTCAGGGTGGAGGACGGGCTGCGGTGCGAGTTCTCCGTGCGTGGCGTGGCCTAGCGTGTAGAACAATTGCAAGTGCGGCCTGTTCTGCAGTCATAACAAAGCCTTTCGCTATGCACTACCTCTTCCGCGTTCAAAATCCTGAGGATGCGCGATTTGTCCGTCATTACTGCCTGAGCCCCTGCATGTCCCTTCTGGAATTTCACCATTTCCTGCGTGCGGACCTCCAGCTCCAGGGGGTGGGCATGTCGAGCTTCTTCACCACGACGGACGACTATCAGCCCCTGCTGGAGTTCACGGAGGTGGACATGGAGAACGATACCGACCTGCCGGCCCTGCCGATGGAGCAGAGCCTGGTGCGGGAGGTGGTGCATGAGGTGGGCGAGAAGCTGATATACTGCTTCGACATCCTCTCGGAGCGGAACCTGACCCTGGAGCTAATCGAGAAGCGCCCTGAGGGTGGTGGCACCATCAGCTGCCTCCTGGCCGAGGGCGATAACCCCACGGCCAGCGGCGATGAGCTCGCGACTAATAAGGCTGATATAGAGCTACTTCGCATGATGCTTGGGTCGGAGGAGGGGGATGATGAGGAGGGCTATGAGGGTGACTATGGGGAGGAGGGCGATGAGCCGTTTGGCGAGTAGGCGATGAAGTCGCTGGTCGTGCTGCTCGGGCCGACGGGGGTGGGGAAGACCAGCATGAGTATCCGCCTGGCCCGGGAGCTGGGCTGCGAGATAGTCAATGCCGATTCGCGCCAGTGCTTCGCCCAGATGCGGATTGGCACGGCCTTCCCGAGCGGGGAGGAGCTGGCCGCCGTGCCGCACCACCTGCTGGGGCATAGGCGAATTGACGAGCGCTACAGCTGCGGGCAGTACGAGCTAGACGCGCTGGCGACGCTCGAGCGGCTCTTCGAGGGCCACGACTGCGCCATCCTCTGCGGGGGTAGCATGCTCTATGTGGATGCGGTCTGCCAGGGTATGGACGATTTCCCCGAGCCGGATATTGCCTTGCGTCAGCGGCTTAGCGAACGCTTGTCGGCAGAGGGCCTCGATGCGCTGGGCGCCGAGCTGGCGGTGCTGGACCCCATAGTCTGGGAGCGAATTGACCGGCGGAATGGCGCCCGCGTGCTGCGTGCCCTGGAGGTATGCCTGCAGACGGGCAGGCCCTACAGCAGCTGGCTGGGGCGGCAGAAGCGCGAGCGACCCTTCGGGGTGATCAAGGTGGGGATATCGCGCGATTGGGGGGAGCTCTGCGACCGTATCAATCGGCGGGTGGACGCGATGCTGGAGGCCGGCCTGGAGGAGGAGGCCCGTGCGCTCTGGCCGCATGAGGGTAATCCCGCCCTGCGAACCGTGGGCTATACCGAGTTTTTCTCTTACTTTGCGGGGCGGATTGACCGCGACGAGGCCGTGGAGAAGATACGGGTGAATACCCGGAGGTACGCCAAGCGCCAGCTCCGTTGGTGGGCCAGGGATGGCGCGGTTCGCTGGTTTGACGCGGACGACTACGCGGGCCTCGCGGCCTACGTTACGTCTCGGCTCGCGGCGCTTGGGCATTCAGCATAGGGGGTAGCAGATGGTAGAGAATAGGATTTTGTTCAGCATAGTCGTGCCGGTGTACAATCGGCCGGAGGAGCTCGATGAGCTACTGGAGAGCCTCTCGCATCAGGGGGTCAGGGGGTTTGAGGTGATAGTGGTGGATGATGGCTCCACCCGCAGGTGCGATGAGGTGTGCGCCAAGTGGGAGACGATCGGGGCCTTCCCCCTCCGCTACGAGTGGCAGCAGAACACGGGCCCGGCGGGTGCGCGCAACCGGGCGGCGCTCGACCCGGCCCTCCGTGGCGACTATATCCTCTTCCTCGATTCGGACTGCATTGCCCCGCCCAACTACCTGTATTTCACCCAGCACTGGGTGGGCGAGAGCGGGTGGGTCGACCTGTGGGGGGGGCCTGATGCCTTCATGAAGAGCTTCACCGTCAAGCAGAAGGCCATCTCCTACGCCATGACCAGCCCCCTGACCACCGGCGGGATACGTGGTGGCGGGGAGCGTGCCACGAAGTTCTACCCCCGGACCTTCAACATGGGGGTCCGTCGCGAGGCCTTCCGCCAGGTCGGGGGCTTCACCTCCGACATGCGCTACGGGGAGGACGTGGACCTGAGCATGCGCCTGGTGGAGCAGGGATTCCGGAGCGCGCTCTTCCCCGACCTCTTCGTATATCACAAGCGGCGGACCACCTTCGGGGCCTTCTTCCGCCAGGTGTTCCACTCCGGCGGGGCGAGGGTGGACCTGAGCCGCCGCCACAAGGGGAGCCTCAAGCTGGTGCACCTGCTGCCCGCCATCGGGGTGGTCCTCCTCATCCTCGGCATGCTCATCCCGGTCACCAACTTCCAGGAGGCCGTCTTTGCCCTGGCCCTGCTCTACGCCCTCCTGGTGGGGCTCCACGCCACCTACCGCTTCCGCTCCCCGCGCCTTGGCGGGCTGGCGATCCTGGCCTGCGCCGTCATGATGCTGGGCTACGGGCTGGGCTATCTCTCCTCCCTGCTGGGTCTGGCCGGGCGCGAAGAGGGCTAGAGGCCCAGGCCAGGCTGCTCCTGCGCGGATGACCCCACCCGGATGTATTCCCAAAAAGGGTGCTACAAAACGTCTTAAAAAGTCGGGGGAAGCCATTTTCCAATTGAAAAAGGCTATATTTGCTGACATTTTGCGACGATTTTCGGTGCATCTCAAATAGGCTTTGGTGCTATGTAGCAGGGACTTTCATCCGTCTGACGACCGGATGCAGGGTGAAGAAAAACACGAAAGGCATGGAGGTAAATTCTAAACTAAGCGATAAGGCCCAGCGCGACCTTATCCTGATAGAACGGGCCAGGGAGAACGACCAGGCCGCCTTCCGGGAGCTGTACGATAAGTACTACAACTCCATCTACTATCTGGTCCTCAAGATGGTAGGTAAGCCCAGCGATGCCGAAGACCTCGCCTCCGAGGCGCTGGGTAAGGCCTTCCGCAACATACACCAGTACGTGCCCACCTACGCCTTCAGCAGCTGGCTATTCAAAATCGCGACCAACAAGACCATCGACTTCATCCGTAAGCGGCGGATGAACTTCGTGGACTACGACCTAATTCCCCAGGGCAGCGGCGAGCATGGCAACGGGACGATGGCCTCATTCACCCTCGACGAAGACCCCGAGAAGCTGATGGTGCAGCAGCAGACCAAGGAGCGCCTTTGGGAGCTGGTGGACCGCCTCAAGCCCCACTACCGCCTGCTGGTCATCATGCGCTACTTCGAGGAGTTCACCTACGAGGAGATCAGCGTCGCGCTCGACCTGCCCATGGGCACCGTCAAGGCCCAGCTCTTCCGCTCGCGGAGCATGCTCCAGGACCTACTCAAGGGGAAGGACACCCTCGATTAGTGGATTCGCAGCGAGCCTTCTCGGAGGTGGCCCAGCTCGCGGCCATCTACCCCGCGCTGGGGGAGGCCCAGCTCCAGCAGCTTGTCCACCTCGGCGATTGCTACCGGGAGTGGAATGCCAAAATCAACCTGATCTCGCGCCAGGACATAGGCAACGTAGTGCGCCATCACGTGGTGCATAGCCTCGCGCCGACCCTCTTTCTCGATTTCCGGAGCGGCTGCCGGGTGCTCGACTTCGGCACGGGGGGCGGATTGCCCGGCCTACCTCTGGCCATCGCCCACCCCGAGGTGGAGTTCCATTTGGTGGACTCCATCGGCAAGAAGATACGTGTGGTGCAGGCCATAGCCCGGGAGCTGGGGCTGGAGAACGTGACCGCGGAGCAGGTCCGGGGGGAGCAGCTCAAGGGGCAGTACGCCTGGGTGGTTTCCCGTGGCGTGACCGACATGGTGCAGCTCTGGCAGTGGGTGCGTGGCCTGCTGGTGGCCGAGGGCGGGGCGCAGCCCAACGGCCTGATAGCCTACAAGGGGGGTGACCTGCGGCGGGAGCTGGCGAGCTTCGGCAGGAGGGCGACGATTTGGGAGCTGGCGGGCCGCCTGCCCGGTGAATGGTTCGAGGGCAAGCAGCTCGTGCGCATCGCGAAGTAGCTACTTCTTTGAGGCGAAGGCCAGGATAAGCCCGAGGGCGATGGAGAGAACGGCGGCGAAGAGCGTGCGCATGTCGGCCGGGAGGAGGAAGGAGATGGTGTGCGCCGGTATCCAGAAGAGGGGGATGGTCTTGGCGAACACGAAGTTCCACTGCACCTTCCAGTCTATCCGCTCGCGGAGGATGTCCACCACGTGAATTCGGTGCGTGAGCGCTCCCATTCCCCCTTGCCACTCCGCGATGTGCATATCAGTAATCTTGTGGGTGAGCATCATGACGGGCGCGTAGACGGTGTTCATCACCGCGCTGACCGCGAGGGCCACCAGCACCCGTTGCGGGCCCATCGGTCCGGCGAGTGCCTCGGTGGCCTCCGCTAGGCCGAGGTAGGCCAGGAAGGTGGGCACGCCGGTGGCGAAGATCACGAAGGCGAGCTTGACGGTGAGGCCGAGGATGCCCCAGACCACCGCGCGGGGGAGGAGGCCGAAGCCCGGCGGGACGTACTGGCCGCTGCGGATGCGGGCCGCGAGCATCTCGCCGAAGGTGGCCAGGAGGGCGAACTTCAGGAAGGCCGCCACCATCCCGTGCTGGCCGTTGAGCCAGTCGTAGGCCTCTTGCACTGGCTCTACGAGCGCGAAGAGGGAGATGAAGGCGAGGGCCAGGATGATTACCCCGAGGTCTTTCGTTCTCATGCCTAGTGCGTTTTGTCCGGTTCTTACTGTTCGGTATCGTTGCTCATGCGGGCGTACTGCTTGGGGGTGAGCCAGATGGTGAGCTCGTCGCCCGGATGGATCTGCACCTTGCCGTTCCACTCGTATATGTCGTCGAGGGTGCAGACGTAGCGTATGGCGATTTTGTGGAGGTACTCCCCCTTCTGGACGCGGTGCCGGTGGCGTATGCTCCGGGTTTCGCGCTGGGGGAAGGGGGTTTCCTGGGCCTTGTGGCTCTGGGCGTATATCCTGTCGCAGCGCTCCGCGAAGGCGAGGCTGGCCTTGGTGGGGAGGGTCAGCACGTGGTGCTCGCCCGCCTTGGGCTTGGGTACGTAGCCGGCGCGGAAGCGGGGGTTCAGGAAGTAGAGCAGCTCCACGCTCACGCCGGTCCACCGCGCGAGGGGCTTGAACGAGAGGGCGTGGCTCACGTGCACGGTGTCGGTCTCCGCGAAGCTGATGCGCGGGGGCCTGGGGCGCATTCCCAGCTTGCCGGCGTAGGTGAATACGTAGTTGGCGGCGATGAAGGCCGGGATGTAGTTCTGCGCGGCCTCGGGCAGGACGGGGAGCAGCTTCCAGAAGTCGCGCTCGCCCTCGGCGCGCAGGATGGCCCGCTTGACCGCGCCCGGCCCGATGTTGTAGGCCGCGAGGGCCAGGAGCCAGTCGTCGAACATGGAGTGGAGGTACTTGAGGTAGACGCAGGCCGCCTCGGTGGAGAGGCGGGGGTCCATCCGGTCGTCCATGAAGCTGTCGACCCTCAGGTTCAGCATCGGGATGGTGTTCATCTTGAACTGCCATAGCCCCGTGGCGCCGGATACGGATACGGCCAGGGGGTTGAGGGCCGACTCGACCACGGCCAGGTACACGAGCTCCTGCGGGAGGCGGTGGCGGTCCAGCGCGGCGCGGAAGAGCGGGAAGTACAGGTCGGCCAGGCCCATGGTGCGCTCCATCTGCCCTCGTCGGCTGGTGGTGAAGAGGTCTATGTACTTCTTGACCAGCCTGTGGTAGCGCATCGGGATGATGGACTGCTGGTTGAGCTCGGCCAGCTTGTACTCCACGGCCAGCGGGGGGGCCTTCAGGAGGGTGGAGTCCGGCTTGCCTGGCACCTCCACCTCGTGCCGGGGGAGGGCGTTGGGTATGGGGGGGGGCACCTCGTGCCAGAAGGCCGCGTAGCTATCCAGGTTGTCGAGCCGGTCTGCCACCCCGTCCTTGGCCCAGGCTGCGCTTCGGCCCGGCGCGAGCCCCAGCGCGGCGAGCAGCAGGAGGAGGCGGAGCTGCCAGCCGGGGTAGGGTATGCGGGGTTGGGGGGCCACGGTTGCTGGCTAGTTGAAGAGCTTGATGACGTCGTTGGCGTTGGCGTATAGGACCACCAGGATGAGGAAGCCCATGCCGATGAACTGCGCCGTGGTCATGAAGCGGTCGCTGGGGGTTCGCCCCGTGACCATCTCGTAGAGGATGAAGAGCGCGTGCCCGCCGTCTAGCCCGGGAATGGGGAGGAAGTTCATCACCGCCAGGGCCAGGGAGAGGAAGGCCGTCAGCGACCAGAAGACGGTCCAGTCCCAGCTCGTGGGGAAGATTTTGCCGATGGAGATGAAGCCCCCGATGGACTTGTGGGCCTGGGCCTTGGGCTCGAAGAGCAGCTTGAGCGACTGGACGTAGTCCGCGAGCTTTTTCCATCCGTGGGCGACCCCCGCGACCATCGCGCCGCCCAGGCTGTAGGACTCGGTGCTGATGGTGAAGAAGCGCTCCATCTCGGCTACGACCTGCACGCCGGCGACCCCCGTTTCGGGCACCGCGATGCTGAGGGTGGTGTCCTGCCCGGCGCGCGCCACGGTGACCTGCACCTCGCTGCGCCTGTGGGTGAGCATGGCCGTGCGGAACTCGTCGAAGAAGCTTGCGGGTGCGCCGTTTATCGCCACGAGGCTGTCGCCCGGTAGCAGCCCTGCCTGCTCGGCCGCTGAGCCAGACACCACGGTTTTCGCGATGAAGGGCATGCGGATGCTGAAGAGCTGCCGACCGGCGAGTAGGGCTGGGAGGTAGGATTTGTCTATCGTTATGTCGTGCGAGCTGTCGCCCCGCCTGAGGGTGACCCGCGCGCCGGGGGTGATGACCGTGGCGGTCAGGAGCTCGGTGAAATCGTGGATGGAGTCCCCGTTGACGGCCACGAGCCGGTCGCCGTGGCGGAAGCCCATCTCCAGCGCGAGCGAGTCGGCCACGATGCCGTACTTGACATCGGCCGTGGCCAGGTAGCTGCGGCCGTTGGAGTAGAGCAGCGCGCCGTAGATGAGGAAGGCCAGCAGGAGGTTGACCAGCACGCCGCCCGAGATGATGAGCAGGCGTTGCCATGCCGGGTGGGCGCGGAACTCGTCGGCCTGCACCTGGCCCTTGAGCTGCTCGGTGTCGACGGACTCGTCCACCATCCCCGCGATTTTGCAGTAGCCGCCCAGGGGTAGCCAGCCGATGCCGAATTCGGTCTGCCCGATTCTGCGCTTGAAGACGGAGAACCAGGGGTTGAAGAAGATGTAGAACTTGTCGACCCGTACCCCGCATAGGCGCGCCGCGATGAAGTGGCCCAGCTCATGGAGGAGCACCAGGATGGAGAGGCTCAGGAAGAATTGTAGGATGCGTATTGCGATGTCCATGCTGCTAGGTATCAAGTTGCTCGGCCAGCCACATGGCCTGCTCTCGGACGGAGGTGTCGGTGCCTATGTAGTCGTCCAGGCTTGGCTGCTCGATGAAGGGGAGGGTCTCCAGCGACCGCTCCACGACGGTGCGAATCGCGGTGAAGGGTAGCTGGCCCTTCAGGAAGGCCGACACGGCCACCTCGTTGGCGGCGTTGAGGGCGCAGGGCGCGTTGCCACCCATGCGGCCGGCCTCTATGGCCAGGGAGAGGCAGGGGAAGCGGTCCAGGTCGGGCTGCTCGAAGGTGAAGTCCTCCCCCGGCCCGAACACGTAGCGCTTGGCCGGGGAGGGGATGCGGTAGGGGTAGGTGAGCGCGTACTGGATGGGGATGCGCATGTCGGGGGTGCCGAGCTGGGCCTTGAGCGCGCCGTCGGAGAATTGGACCATGGAGTGGATGATGGCCTGGGGGTGGACCACGACCTCGATGTCGTCGTAGGGCATGTGGAAGAGCCAGTGGGCCTCGATGACCTCCAGCCCCTTGTTCATGAGGGTGGCCGAGTCTACGGTGATCTTCGCGCCCATGTTCCAGGCCGGGTGCTCGAGGGCCTCCATGGGGGTCACGCGCTCGAGCTCGGCGAGGCTCTTCTGGCGGAATGGCCCGCCGGAGGCCGTCAGGATGAGCCGCTCGGGCTGGGAGAGCTCGCCCACCAGGCATTGGAATATGGCGGAGTGCTCGCTGTCGAGCGGCAGGATGGGGGCGTTGTACTTGGCCGAGAGGCCCATGATGAGCTCTCCGGCCACCACGAGCGCCTCCTTGTTGGCCAGGCCCACCGTCTTGCCGGCCTCGAGGGCGCGGATGGTCGGGATGAGGCCCGCGTAGCCCACGATGGCCACCACGACCATGCTGATGTCCTCCTGCTGGACCAGCGGGTAGGTGGCCTCCTCCCCGGCGTACACGTCTATCCCCTCGCCGTCCAGGGCCTTGAGCACCAGCGGGTAGAGGGCCGTGTCGCGTATGACCACGGCCTTGGGGCGGAACTCGCGGGCCTGCTCCACCAGCAGCTGCCACTGCGAGCGGGCCGTCAGCAGGTCTACCCGGAAGAGGTCCTCGTGCATGCGGACCACCTCCAGGGTCTGGTGGCCTATCGAGCCCGTGGACCCGAGGATGGCCAGGTGTTTTCGCTGCGGCATCGCTAGAAGAGTATGTAGTTCTTGGGGTTGAGCACGTGCCCCTCGAACCACAGCTCGAAGTGCAGGTGCGGGCCGCTGGAGAGCTCCCCGCTATTGCCCACTATCGCGACGGGCTCGCCCTGGCTCACCATCATCCCCTGGGTTTTGAGCAGCGACTTGCAGTGCTTGTACACGGACACCAGGCCGGACTGATGCTGTATGACCATCATGTAGCCGAACTCCCTGTCGTAGCCCGTGAGCAGGACCGTGCCCTCGGCCACCGAGCTGATCTGCGCGTCGGGCGAGCTGACGATGTCCACGCCGTAGTGGCGCCGCGAGGGGTCGAAGCCCCGGCTGATGTCGCCCCGCATCGGCGGGACCAGCTCGAAGGCCCTGTGCCCGCCCTTGAGCAGCCCGGCGGTGCTGAGCTGCATGTCGCGCTCGACCTGCACGCGCAGCAGGGAGT
Source organism: Bacteroidia bacterium (assembly GCA_002749065.1). Taxonomy (GTDB): domain Bacteria; phylum Bacteroidota; class Bacteroidia; order Bacteroidales; family CAJPTX01; genus Bacteroides_D. Next base: position 35,204 of record PDTX01000006.1, read on the forward strand.
CCTCCTCCGAGCGGGTGAAGTGCACGGTGTCCGCGTCGATGACCGAGTCCAGGTCGCCCATGTAGGCCGCGGGCTTGCCCCCGCTGAAGATCACGCGGAGGTTGGAGAGGTAGTTGGTCCAGAGCTCCAGCTCGCGGTTGAGCGAGTCGACGCGCAGGGCGTTGCCCACGATCTCCCCCTTGAGCTCCGTCTGCGAGTAGCCCGGGATGAATGCCCGGATGGGCGTGAAGGCGATGAGGAGCCAGGCGATTCCCAGCACGATGAGGAAGAATGCCCCCAGCGCCACCAGGAAGTTCAGGCGCGAGAGGAAGGTGCCCCACACCTCCTCGAAGGTCTCCGCGTTGGTGATGGCCAGCCGGTATCGGCTCCGCATGCGGGCCATGAATTCCCTAGATGTTCTCCTTTCGCCCATCTGGCTAGATGTGTCTACTTACCTTGTGGCCAGCGGGTCGTGCCGCCCTGGCCGCCTGCCAATTCCGCTCTGCTCGGCGAGGTCGCTGGATGCGAGCGGATGCAAAGGTAGGAAAATCATTAGAATTGGGGGAATTGGGGGAGGGGGGAATTCCTGTCGCTTCTGTGCGTGCCGCTGCTGGGGGGGCCTTGGCGTAGCATGGCCTACTGGCCGTTGAGGCCCCCTAGGAGCCGCGCCGCGTGGTCTGGGTATTTCTCCACTAGCCACTTCAGCACCTCAAGCTGGTCCATGCTCTTCGCCCGCCGGACCTGCACGAGGAGCTTCATGGCCGATGGCCGTTCCAGCGTGAGGTTGGATGCCCCCTCATTGCACACGGAGCATATCGCGCGGAGGTTGGACGGTTCGTCCGTGCCGCCCAGGGATTTGTCGAGAATGTGCCCTATGTGTAGCCGGGTTTTTCGTCCGGGGTCGTAGGGGTGTGGCTCGCCGGCGACAGCCCCGCACATCTGGCAGGTGAAGCCATTCCGGTCTAGCACGAACGCCCGGGTTTCCTTGGAGATTGCGCGGGCGAATGCCGGCTGCGGCTTTGCGTCCAGGAGCAGGTACTCCCCGGGGTGTAGGTCGCTCCGGTCGTTGTGTGTCAGGATTTGGTAGCCCTCCTCAGACCGTAGCTCCCGGACGCGCCTGGCCCATTCGGTTATGCCACCGGCGACGGCCCGTAGCTCCTCCGAGTTCATCACGCGCCCGATATTCTCGAGAAAATGCTGGCGTAGTTTCGCCTTGGCTCCCTTTTTCTCCATGGTCATTCCTCCGCTTCTAGCGCCCGGCGTATCTCCAGCCCGACGGCGTGCGACACTGCGGGGGGCAGCGCGTTGCCGACCTGCCGGTAGGCCGCGGTCTTGCTGCCCGTGAATTCCCAATCGTCGGGGAACCCCTGCAGGCGGGCCACCATCCGGACGGTGAGCCGGGGCATCCCCTCGAAGTCCGGAGCCGGGGCATCCTTGGCAATCCCCCTGCCATCGACCCCCAGCGTGGCCCAGGCCTGCCGTGCGCGCGTGGGGCCAAGGTCCGGGCCACCGTGCTTCTTCGAGCCCCCAACCACCGTCGGGGCTATCTGCCGGGCCTCCGCGACCCATCCGTCCAGCCCTGGCCATCCGTTTGCGCCCATGAGGTCGGCCAGCAGCTCACCCACGCTCCGGGGGCTAGCACTCTGCGCTACGGGCCAGCGGAAATGCTCCCCCTCACCCTTGCGAAAGGCCACAATGAGCACCCGGGGGCGCAGCTGCGATACGCCAAAGTCCGACGCATTCAGCAGCCGCCAGCTTGCCCGGTAGCCCAGTGCATCGAATGCGCCGAGCAGCTCCTCCCGGTAGCTCTCAAATACTGGGCTCAGGAATCCCTTAACGTTCTCCAGCAGCACCGCCCGGGGCCGCATCTCCTCCACCAACCTCAGGGCCTCGGGGAAGAGGTCGCGCTCATCGTCCGCCCCGAGCTGGCGCCCCGCCACCGAGAAGGGCGGGCAGGGCACGCCGCCGGCCAGTAGGTCTACGCCCCGGAAGGGCTTCCCGTCGAAGCTGCGGACATCCTGCTCCAGCACCTGCCACGAGGGGCGGTTGCGCCGAAGGGTGTTGCAGCAGCTCGCATCTATCTCCACCGTGGCTCGGCACTGAAAGCCCGCGCGCTCTAGGCCCAGGGCCATGCCTCCGGCCCCGGCGCATATCTCCACGCAATCCATCACCCGCAATCCTCCCCCAGCCCCTCGGCCGCGGCCGCAAGCTCCTCGTAGAACGCCTCCCCGAAGGCCCGTACCAGCGGTTCGCGGAGGAACTCGTAGAGGCGGATGCCCTGGCGGCGACCGTTCTCCACGGCGGGCTCGCAGATCTCCCAGCGGTCGTAGCGCAGCAGGTCGAACGCGCCCGAGCGGCCCACGCGGATGGGGTAGAGCGCGCACGACAGCGGCTTCTGCGCTGGGCTCTTGCCCTCCCGTAGCCCCCGCTCCACCGCGCAGAGGTAGCAATCCCCCTCGCGGAAGCTGAAGGCGCACTCCTTGCCCCGCACCAGCGTGGTCACCCAGTCGCCGTCCCCGTCGCGGAAGCACACGCCGCCCTGGCCCACGGCCGCGGCCCCCTCGTGGCTCATCAGCGGCTTGAGGGCCTCGAGCGCATCGTCGAGCGCCACGATTTCGCGGGACTCTAGCGGCGCGCCCGAATCGCCCTCCAGGCAGCAGGCCCCGTGGCAGGCCGAGAGGTCGCACGCGAAGTAGGCCCGCAGGATTTGCGCATCCACAATCTTATCGCCCAGCTGGATGAGGCGGCTACAGCGTGCCATGGTGCATTCGTTTTGGGGGCGTTTAGGAGAGGCGGGCGCGGTACTGGCGTATGGTCTCCTCCAGCCCGAGATAGAGCGCGTCCGATATGAGCGCGTGCCCTATCGAGACCTCGGCCAGGAAGGGGATTTCGCGGGCGAGGTAGGCCAGGTTGTTCAGGTCCAGGTCGTGGCCCGCGTTCACCATCAGGCCGAGCTCCTTGGCCCACCGGGCGGCCGCCCGGTAGGGGGCCACGGCGGCCTCGGGGGCTGAGGGGTACATCCGGGCGTAGGCCTCGGTGTAGAGCTCCACCCGGTCGGCCCCCACCTGCGCGGCGCCCTCCACCATGCCCAGGTCGGGGTCCACGAAAATCGACACGCGGATGCCCCACTCCTTCAGGTCGGCGATGACGTTGCCCAGGAATTCGGCCTGCCCCAGGGTGTCCCACCCGGCGCTGGAGGTGAGCGCGTCCGGGGCATCCGGCACCAGGGTCACCTGCTCGGGCTTCACGCGGCGGACCAGGTCCAGGAAGCTGGGCGTGGGGTTGCCCTCCACGTTGAACTCGGTGCTCACCACGGCCCGGAGGTCCATCGTGTCGCGGTAGGTGATGTGCCGCTCGTCTGGCCGGGGGTGCACCGTGATGCCCTGCGCCCCGAAGGTCTGCGCCGCGCGGGCCGCCTGCAGCACGTCCGGGATATTGCCCCCGCGGGCGTTGCGAATCGTGGCGATCTTGTTGATGTTTACGCTCAGCCGTGTCATCGTGTCGTGTGATTGTCCCTTCTGTACCGTGCGCTGCCCCGCGCCTACAGGCGGGCGATTATCCTGTGGAGCAGGGCGGAGAGCCGCGCGCCGGCCACGGCCCCCACCTCCTGCACCTCCTCGTGGGTGACCTCCTCCCGGTAGCGTAGCCCGCCGACATTCGAGATGACCGAGAAGGCCAGCACCCGCATCCCGGAGTGGTTCGCGACGATGGTCTCCGGGACGGTCGACATGCCCACGGCGTCGCCGCCGATCACCCGGAAGTAGTTGTACTCGTGCGGGGTCTCGAAGGAGGGGCCCGTCGTGCCCACGTAGCAACCCTCGCAGAGGTCGATGCCGGCCGCTTGGGCCTCCTCCAGGGCCAGGGCCCGCAGCGAGGGGTCGTAGGCCGCGTTCATCGAGGGGAAGCGCGTCCCGAAGTCCTCGAGGTTCGGCCCGATGAGCGGGTTGGGCATCAGGTTGATGTGGTCGCAGAGCAGCATGAGGTCGCCGGGCCGGAAGGCCGGGTTCACGCCCCCGCTCGCGTTCGAGAGGACGACGGTGCGGATGCCGAGCCGGGCCATCACCCGGATGCCGAGGGTGACCTCCTCCATGGTGTAGCCCTCGTAGTAGTGGAAACGGCCCGCCATCGCGAGGATGAGCCGCCCGCCGACGCGCCCCACGACGAAGGCCCCCTCGTGGCCCGCCACGGTCGAGACCGGGAAGTCCGGCAGCTCGCCGTAGGGGATGCGCACCGCGTCCGTGATTGTCTCCGCGAAGCCCCCCAGCCCCGAGCCCAGCACCACCGCCACGCTCGGCACCTGGGGCAAGTGCCCCCGTAGCGCCTCTGTGGCCCTATCGATTCTCTGCAAGATACTCATAGACTAACGTTTTGACCCTCTCCGCATCGTCCCCGAACCACGACGGGCGTATCGGGATGTAGAATATACGCCCGGCCAGCTGCTCATCGGCCCCCACGGCGTCGCGCAGGCGCATGGCATCCTTCTCCGTGCTGACTATCCAACGCCCCGCATCCATCTCTTGTTGCATCCACTGTCGCTCCCGCTCCCCGAAGCGGGCGTGGTCGCGCAGCGAGAGCCGCTCCCTGAGGCACCATTCCCCCGCGACGTACTCCCACAGGGGGTGCGGGTTGGCGATGGCGGTGATGAGGGAGACTTCGGCCCCCGGCGGGATTTCATCCCCCCCCTCCGGGTAGAGCGACCGGGGCGTGCCGTAGGCGATTCCGGAGCAGACGAAGGTCTGGCCCGGGTGCGTCAGCTCCCGGCGTAGCGCCTCCCGCTCCCCGTCCGTCAGCGTGGTCGGGCATTTGGTCAGGACGATGGCCCGCGCCCTTTTGGCCTGGTTGCGGAGGTCGCGCAGCCGCCCCAGGGGCATGGGCCAGTCCCGCGTGTAGAGCCGGGTGTAGGACGTGAGCAGCAGCTCCAGACCCACCCGTAGCCGACGGTGCTGGTAGGCATCGTCCAGCAGGATGACATCCACCTCGCCGAAGCGTTCGCGGATGGTCTCGCAGCCCCTCACCCTGTCCTCGCACACCACGACGCGCAGCCAGGGGTGGCGCAGCTTGAGCTGGAGCGGCTCGTCGCCCACCTCCGCGGCCGTGCTGGTCGCTAGCACCTCGCGGAAGCCCCTCGTCCGCCGGCCGTAGCCGCGGCTCAGCACGGCCGGGTGATGCGCCCCCCGCAGCATCTCCGCCAGCTCGCCCACCATGGGCGACTTGCCCGTGCCACCCACGGCCAGGTTGCCCACCCCTATGGTTGGCAGGGGGGCGCTATGGCTTCTCAGTATCCGCAGGTCGTAGAGCTTGCCCCGCGCCCAGATGATGGCACCGTAGATGAGCGAGAACGGCAGGAGTAGGAGCCACATCAGTCTTCCCACCAGCAGCGAGAGCGGCAGGAGTAGCATCCCCAGCGCGAAGCGCCCGGCCGTGGCCGTTGAGCTCTCCCCTTTCCCTAGCGTCCCCACGCCCACGCTCTATACATGGCTACCCCTTGCTGGCTACCTCTCTAGCTTTGGCCTCCTACTTCACCTCGAAGCGCACCGGCAGCTCGGCCCGTATGCCCTGCTTGGACACCAGCGCCTCCACCCCGTGGCGGAAGGTGGCCTCCTCGCCCAGGGCCGGGAGGTAGCGCTCCAGGAGCCCGGCCTTCGTCTTGAATACGGCATCCATGATTTGCTCGTAGGGTTCGCGCTTGATCTGCGGGTAGGTGCTCAGCCGGTAGTCCTCCAGCCCGGCCCTCTCGGCGGCCAGGGCGATGGCGTCGCGCAGCCCGCCGAGCTCATCCACCAGCCGGAGGGGCTTGGCGTCCTCCCCGGTCCACACCCGGCCCTGGCCTATGGCATCGACATCCCCTGTCGACATCCCGCGGCCCTCCGCGACGCGGCGCAGGAACACGTCGTAGGTCCGCTTGATGGAACGCTGGATTACGTCCCGCTCCTGCTCGTCGAGCGGGCGGTAGAGCGAGCCGAAGTCCGAGTGCGCATTGGTGGTCACGGTCTCCATGTTGATGCGGAGCTTCTCGCGGGTCAGCTTCCCGAAGGTCAGGTACATGCCGAACACGCCGATGCTCCCGGTGAGCGTGTAGGGCGAGGCGATGATGCGGTCGGCCGGGGCGGCCATGTAGTAGCCCCCCGAGGCGGCGTAGCTCCCCATCGACACCACCAGCGGCTTCTGGGCCTTCAGCCGGGCCAGGGCGCGGTACATCTTCTCCGAGGCCAGGGCGGAGCCACCGGGCGAGTTGATGCGCAGCACCACGGCCTTCACCCTCTGGTCCGTGCGCAGCTCGTCGAACACCCCCGCGAAGCCCTCGCCGCCGATATGCTCCTTCACCTCCTTGCCGTCCTTGATGTCCCCCTGCGCGTACACCACCGCGATCTTGTCGGCCTCGAAGTCGATGCCCTCCGTGGCCCGCATGCCCGCCACGTAGTCGCTCAGCTTCGTGACGCTGGGTGTCTCGTCCGGGCTTCGCCCCTCGCGGACGCACACTATCGAGTCGAGCTGGTCCTCGTACAGCAGCGCGTCCACCAGGCCCTTCTCCCGGGCCTGCTCGGGCCGCAGCAGCATCAGCTCGTCGGCGAGCTGGTTGAGCTGCCGGGTCGGGATGCTCCGGCTGGCCGACACCTCGTCCACCAGGTTGCCCCACATCGACCCCAGGAAGCGGCCGATCTGCTGGCGGTTGGCCGGGCTCATCTTGCTGTCGAGGAAGGGCTCAACGGCCGACTTGTACTTGCCGTGCCGTATCACCTGCGGCTCGATGCCGAACTGCGCGCACGCGTCCTTCAGGTAGGCCACCGTGCTCGTGAAGCCCTTCCACTCGAGCGAGCCCATGGGGTGTAGCATCACCGAGTCGGCCACTGAGGCCAGGTAGTAGGTCGCCGCGTTGTACCCGTCGGAGTACGCGTAGACGAACTTGCCCGACTCGCGGAAGGCCTTCAGCTCCCCGCGCAGCTCCCCGGCGATGCTCAGCGGCACCTGGCCCCCGCTGGTCTGCAGCACGATGCCCACTACCCGGTCGTCCTCCCGGGCCTTCGAGATGGCCTCCAGCACGTCGAAGAGCGCCAGCGGCCGGGGTTCTGAGGATTCGATTTCGCGGAGGAGGTCCAGCGGGCGCTCCACCACCCGGTCGCGGATGGGCTGCTGGAGGTTCAGGTACAGGACTGTCTGGTCCTCCACCGGTGCGGGGGGCTCATCGCCCATCATGGCAACCAGGCTGCCCACCACGCCCCCCAGCAGGAGCAACGAGAGCAGCATCACGAGGAAGAAGCCGACAACCACGGCTAGAACGGTTTGGAGAAACGATTTCATACTATATCTACTACCATTTTGCTGCACTACGCACGGCGCGGTGCAGGGCTAAACATGAAACACTACACGCATCACACTACAATACAATATGTGTCTGCGGCCCCGGGGCCTTGGTCGCCCGGGCCGCGCCTCGTACTCATTCCTCCCGGGCCTTCATGTGGGCCGCGAGGAAGCGCCGCACGGCCTGGGTGTACTCCCTGGGGTGGTCCCGGTAGGCCCTGGCGTGCCTGCTGCCCTCGGCCACGAAGATGGCCTTGGGGCTGGCGCATGCCTCGTAGAGCGGCCAGAGCATCCAGCTGGGCACGTAGGTATCCTCGTCCCCGTGGATGAACAGCATGGGCCGCTTGGCGCGCGCCACCGCCTCCAGGGGCGAGGCCTCGCGGAAGTTCCACCCGTACTTCCACTGGCAGATGAGGTCCGCGGTGTGGAGCATGGGGAAGGGGGGTAGGCCGTAGAGCTCGTCGAGCTGGTGGGCGAATTCGTCCCACACGGAGGTGTAGCCGCAGTCCTCCACGAAGCAGCGGACCGTCGGGGGGCAGTCCTCCCCGGCCAGGTGCATGGTCGTGGCCGCCCCCATGGACACGCCGTGCACGACGATTTCTGTCCCCCCGCCGTATATGGAGTCGACCACCGGGAGCCACTCCAGCACGTCGAGCCGGTCGCGCAGGCCCATCTGCACGTGGTCGCCCTCGCTCTTGCCGTGCGCGAAGAGGTCGGGGAGGAACACGTTGTAGCCCAGGTCGTGGTGGTAGAGGTAGGCCAGCTGCAGCATGCTCATGGGGGTGTCGGAGTAGCCGTGGATGATGAGGGCCGTGCGGCGGGTCGTGTCGCGGGCCGGGATGTAGACGGCGTGGAGCCGCACCGAGTCGCGGTTGCGCATGGTGACCTCGCCCATGGCGCCGCGGGCCATCAGGCTGTCGTACCACGGCATGATGAAGGGGTACTCCCCGGCCATGCGGTCGAGCCCGGCCTGGTAGGCGCGGTCCTCCTCGCTGGGGCGATTGATGCCGACCCGCAGCAGGTAGCTCGCCCCCACGAAGCATGCCGCGAGGAGCAGGGTCAGCGTGGCCAGGGTGAGGATGGCCAGGCGGTTCACGGCGACCTTGGAGATGCGCATGGGCCTGTTTACGTCTTTACCTTTTTTACCTTTGATTGTAAGCGCAGCAAAGGTACTTTTTTCTGGACAATCGAGCGTCGCGCGCGGCGGCCCCTCGGCCCGTGGTGCCTCCCCGGGGCGTGGGCGGATTTCCGGCGGGGCGATGCCCCAGCGCATGCCCGCTGTCCCGGCCGAAAATGCCCCCCCAATCGGCAGCCCCATCCAAAATATTACTACCTTTACGCGGGCCAAAATGCGCGAGCCGCCGTGGGCCGGAACGTAAAGACTAAATCGTAGCTATGGGCACCTATCGTATCATCACGCTGAACCAGTTCATCATAGACCAGCAGGCCGACTTCCCCTACGCCACGGGGGAGTTCTCCCGCCTGCTCTACCACCTGGCCGTGGCGGCCAAGATCGTCAACAAGCAGGTGAATAAGGCGGGGCTGGTGGACATCCTCGGCGAGGCGGGCACGGCCAACATCCAGGGCGAGGAGCAGAAGAAGCTCGACGTGCTGGCCAACGAGCAGTTCATCATCGCCTGCCAGAACAGCGGGGAGTGCTGCGGCATCGCCTCGGAGGAGAACCAGAGCATCGTGACCTTCGACTCGGACCTCTCCAAGAACGGGAACTACATCGTGTGCATGGACCCCCTGGATGGCTCGTCCAACATCGACGTGAACGTCTCCATCGGCACGATATTCAGCGTGTACCGGCGGATCTCGCCCCGGGGGGGCAAGGCCGAGCTGGGCGACTTCCTGCAGCCGGGCTCGATGCAGTGCGCCGCGGGCTACGTGATATACGGCTCCTCGACCATGCTGGTCTACACCACGGGCAAGGGGGTGTACGGCTTCACGCTCGACCCCTCCATCGGGGAGTTCTGCCTCTCGCACCGCTCCATCGTCAGCCCGCAGAACGGCTCGATATACAGCGTCAACGAGGGCTACGTCAACCAGTTCTCGGCCGGGGTGCGGGAGTACATCAAGCGCTGCCAGGAGGTGGACCCGGCCCAGAAGAAGCCCTACAAGGCGCGGTACATCGGCTCGCTGGTGGCCGACTTCCACCGCAACCTCCTCAAGGGGGGCATCTACATCTACCCCGCGACCGAGAGCGCCCCCAGCGGCAAGCTGCGCCTGCTCTACGAGTGCAACCCCATGGCCCTGCTGGTGGAGCAGGCCGGGGGCAAGGCCACCACGGGGCGGCAGCGCATCCTGGACATCGTCCCCGAGACCCTCCACCAGCGCACGCCCCTGATCATCGGCTCCACGGAGATGGTCGACGAGGCGGTGGCCCTCATCGAGAAGTACGACAGCTAGGCGGGCTACCCCGAGCAGCCCCAACCTCCAAATCGACGAGCCGTATGCAGAAGCAGACCAAGATCGTGGGCACGATATCCAACCTGCGTTTGGACCGGGACTTCCTCTCGGGCCTAATCCGGGCCGGGGTCAACGTCCTGCGCCTCAACACCGCGCACCAGAGCCCGCAGGAGCTGGCCGAGGCGGTGGACACAATACGGGCGGTGGACGACCGGGTGGCCATCCTGGTGGACACCAAGGGGCCCGAGATCCGCGTCTCCTCCGGGGGCGAGCCGGTGGAGGCCACGGTGGGCCGGCCCATCCACCTGAAGGGCGACCCGGAGGGCCTCTCGGGGGGCGACCGCCTCTACGTCAACCTGCCGGGCTTCGGGGCGCGCGTGCCGCTGGGGGCCTCCATCCTCATCGACGACGGCGAGCTGGAGCTGGTGGTGACGGCCAAGGATGGGGAGACGCTCACCTGCTTCCCCCAGTCGGACGGGCTCATCAAGCTGCGCAAGAGCGTGAACATCCCGAGCGTCCCCTTCGACCTCCCCTCGGTCTCGGAGCGCGACCGGGAGTTCATCCGCGTGGCCAGCGAGAAGGGGGTGGAGTTCATCGCCCACTCCTTCGTGCGCTGCGCTGAGGACGTGCTGGCCGTGCGGCGGCTCGTGGAGCAGCACGGCGGGGTGGCCCGGGTGATCGCCAAGATAGAGAACCAGGAGGGGGTCGACCACATCGACCGGATTCTGGACCACGCCTACGGGGTGATGGTGGCGCGCGGCGACCTGGGGATTGAAATCCCCGAGGAGCGGGTGCCGGCCGTGCAGCGGATGATTCTGCAGAAGTGCATCGAGAGCTCCAAGCCGGTGATCGTGGCCACGCAGATGCTCCACACGATGATAGAGAACCCCCGGCCCACCCGGGCGGAGATATCGGACGTGGCGGGGGCGATCTACGGCGAGACGGACGCGGTGATGCTCTCGGGCGAGACGGCCTACGGGAAGTACCCCGAGGAGGCCGTCGGCACCATGACCCGCATCGCCAGCGAGGTGGAGCGGCATCTGCGCCCCTTCCGCGACCACAAGTTGCAGCGGGTCGACTACGTGGTCACCGAGACGCTGGCCCGGTCCACCGTGGGGGCGAGCGTGCACATCAAGCCCCGGGCCATCATCGTGGACACCCTCACGGGGCGCACGGCCCGCTACGTGGCGGCCTACCGGGGGCGGGTGCCCATCTTCGCGATGTGCTACCGCAGGTCGGTGGCCCGCCAGCTGCAGCTCACCTACGGGGTGCAGCCCTACTTCATGGAGATGCGGAGCAGCCGCGAGGAGTTCCTCCAGTACGCGGTGTCGCTGCTGCTGGACGAGGGCCAGCTGCAGCACCGCGACATGGTGATGGTCATCGGCGGGTCCTTCGGGCCGAGCGAAGGGGCCACCTTCCTGGAGATTAGCCAGGTGAGCAAGATCCTCTCAAGCCGCGTGCGCCATGAACGTTGAGTACCTACCCATCACGGACGCGCCGGGCTACGGCCTGCAGCGGATACGCACCGCGGAGGATGTCCTCGAGATCGCGGAGATCTACGTGACGGCCTTCCCGGAGGAGGAGCGCCGCCCGCTGCGTGCCCAGGCGCGCGCGGCCCGGCGCGAGGAGGCGCTCTTCTACCGCATCGTGCGGGAGGGGCAGACGGTGGGCATGTTCACGGCCTGGGAGCTGCCGCGGGTGGTCTACGGTGAGCACTTCGCCGTGGGCCCGAGGGTGCGGGCCAAGGGCCTGGGGACGAAGGTGCTGCGGACCATCATGCAGGCCACGGGTAAACCCCTCTTCGGGGAGGTGGAGCCCCCGGTGGACGAGCTGACGACCCGGCGGCTGAACTTCTACCTCCGCGAGGGTTTCCACGTGCTCGACCGGGAGTACTACCAGCCGCCCTACACGCCCGAGCTGCCCCCGGTGAGGCTCCTGCTCCTGTCCACCGACCCCGACCTGCGGGGCGAGCGGCTGGAGCAGACCATAGCTGACCTCTTCGCCACCGTATTCGTAAAGCATATCTAGCGCGGGATGATAGCCACACGTGCCATATGCAAGAGCTTCGGCTCTCTGCAGGTCCTCAAGGGGATAGACCTCCACATCCCGGCCGGGAGGCTGGCCACCATCGTGGGCGCGAGCGGCGCGGGCAAGACGACCCTGCTGCAGATTCTGGGGACGCTCCTCCCGCCCGATGGCGGCGAGCTGATCATCGACGGCGACGCGGTGCAGCACCTGGGGCCGAAGGCCATCGCCGCCTTCCGGAACGAGAAGATCGGCTTCGTATTCCAGTTCCACCATCTGCTGCCGGAGTTCAACGCCCTGGAGAACGTCTGCCTCCCGGCGCTCATCCGGAACGACTCGATGCGGGAGGCCAGGCGGCGGGCCACCGAGCTGCTGGAGTACCTCGGCCTGCGCGACCGCCTGAGCCACAAGCCCTCGGAGCTCTCCGGGGGCGAGCAGCAGCGGGTGGCCGTGGCCCGGGCGCTGGTGAACAGGCCGAGGATCATCCTGGCCGACGAGCCCTCCGGCAACCTCGATTCGCGCAACCGGGAGGAGCTGCACGGCCTCTTCTTCCAGCTATGCGAGGAGTTCGGCCAGACCTTCGTGGTGGTGACCCACGACCAGCACCTGGCCGACAGCGCGCACCTGCAGCTACGGATGGAGGACGGGCGGATCGTGGCCTAGCGCGGCCTAAACGGATTTCTATGGGTCAGGACTACTTTCGCTTCAAGCAATTCTCCGTGCGGCAGGACCTGGAGGTGATGCGCGTCAACGTGGACGGGGTGCTGCTGGGGGCCTGGGCCGGGGTGGAGGGCGCATGCGCCGCGCTGGACGTGGGCACGGGCACGGGGGTCATCGCCCTGATGCTGGCCCAGCGGGGCGTGCCGCGGGTCGATGCCATCGACATCTCGCCCGAGGCCACTGAGCAGGCCGGGCGCAACGTGGCCCACTCGCCGTGGCCGGGCGCGGTGGGGGTGCACCACTCCTCCTTCCAGCTCTGGGCCGAGGTCTGCACCCAGCCCTACGACCTGGTGGTGTCGAACCCGCCCTACTTCAGCAACTCGCTCAAGGGCCCGGACGCGCGGCGCAACGCCATGCGGCACAACGACCTGCTGCCGCACCGCGAGCTGCTCGAGGCGCTGGACCTCTGCCTGGCGGCCGATGGGTGCTTCGCGGGCATCTTCCCCACCTCGGAGGGGGCCCTGCTCATCGCCCTGGCCGCGGAGCTGGGCCTGCACTGCCGGCGGAAGCTCCTGGTGTCGTCCAAGCCCAACGGCCCGGTCAAGCGCATCCTCTGCGAGCTGACCCGGGGCGCGGGCACCGGGCATGAGGCCCAGCTCAGCATCTACGACCACGCCGGGGAGTACTCCCGGGCCTACCGAGACCTGACGGCCGACTTCTACCTGAACTTCTAGGTTCGGGCAAATCATTATCTTTGCGCTGGTATAACGCCGCCGAGGGTGAGCATAAGGATACACTTTTATGGTCAACTACCGTGATATAATCCGTTACGCCTGGAGCGTTCCCTACATCAAGCATCCGTTGCTGGGCCTGCTGCTGGGCCTGCTCATCACCGTGGCCATCTTCGTCTCGCTCTCGCTCTTCACGCGGCATGGGCGGGAGTTCCCCGTCCCGGACTTCCGCTCCCTGCCCCTGGGCGAGGCCGTATCGCTGGCCGAGCGGGAGGGCCTGCAGTGCGTCGTCTCCGACTCGACCTACATGCTGGGCCGCCGGCCGGGCGAGGTGCTCGAGCAGCAGCCCGTGCCGGGCAACAAGGTGAAGCGCGGGCGCAGCGTCTTCCTGCTCGTCAACGCCCTGGCCCCCCAGCAGATAGAGCTGCCCGACATCCTGGGCGTACCCATCAAGCGGGCGATACTGGCGCTCAACCGCTCGGGGCTGGAGGTGGGCCACCTGCGCTTCGTGTACGACGTGGCCCTGGGCGAGGTCCGGGAGCAGTCCTACCGGGGTCGGCCCATAGTGACCGGTGAGCAGCTCCCCAAGGGGGCATCGGTGGACCTGAGCCTGGGCAACGGGGAGTACGAGCGCTACGTGCGGGCCCCCCGCCTGAACGGCATGACCCTCCGAGAGGCCCGCAACGCCCTGGCCGAACGCTTCCTCAACGTGGGTAAAATCAGCTACGACGGAACTGTGGCCAACCTCTCCGACTCGCTCAAGGCCCGGGTATACAGCACCTACCCCCCCTCCAAGGCCCGCCAGCAGATGGGCCTCGGCGATACGGTGGACGTATGGCTGACCCTGAACCAGGCGAGGATAGAAAGCCCCAAGGCGCGGAAACCGACTAGCTAAGCACTATGACTATGCGTACAATTCTCCCATCCTCCCTCCTTCTCATCCTGTGCCTCCCGCTCCTGGCCCTGGGGGGAGAGCGCCTCGTGCCCGCCGCCCCAGCCGGCCAGCCCGGGGGCGCAACTCCGGCCAGGAAAGCCAGCGGGCTGCGTACCCGCGGGCCGCTCACCCTGCCCTTCTTCGACGATTTCACCTACGCCCCCCCCCAGCCATCGGCCGGTTTCTGGGAGCCGGAGACCACCGCGTCAACCGCCTTCGGCCTGGCGAACCACCCCCCAACTCCCGGCACCTTGGTGCTGGATGCCACCGACGAGGCCGGGCGACCCTACCAGCCCACCCCCCCCAGCCAAATGTTCGAGCCCTCCTTCCCGGCCGACACGATTACATCCCTAGTCATCGACCTCACCCATCCCACCAACGCCCCGGACCTCTACCAGCCCTACGACTCCCTCTACCTCTCCTTCTGGGTCCAGGCCGGCGGGAAGGGAATAGCCCCCACCCCCAACGACTCCCTCGTGCTGGAGTTCTACTCCAAGGCCCACGACGAGTTCCGCACCGTGCTCCGCCTCTCCTACGACGCCCTCCAGAAAACCCTCCACCAGCACTACAGCCACCTGAAATCATGGCCCGAGCGCATCAGCACCACCAGCGACACGGCCGACAGGCACTTCTTCCGCATCTACGTGCCCATCCGCGACAGGGAGTACATCTCGACCGAGTTCCGCTTCCGCCTCCGCAACCGGACGACCCTGACCCTCGACCCCGACAGCCCGGCCAAGACCGCCAACGGATCCCTCTGGCTGGTCGACAGGGTCTACATCTGGGCCAACCGGTCGTGCGTAGAGCCAGATTCGCGCGATGCCGCCCTGGTGGAAATCCCCGAGCCCCCCCTCCCCCTCTACACCCAGGTGCCCGCCGACGCCTTCCCCGACCTCATCAAGCGGCGCGACACGCAGCACTTCGACTCGGTGGTCATGCACTACCGCAACTTCGACTCGCAGTCCAAGACCATGGGCCTGCACTTCTACATCATCAACGCCAAGGACAACAGCATCCTCTGGTCGTCCAGAGGCATACACTCCGTCGCGCAGGGCGAGCAGAAACGCTTCTCCCGCACCTACAGGGGCGACCTGGTCTACGGGGGCCTCAGCGGCGAAATCCACCTCCGCTACCAGAACCAACTCGATGCCCACGACCCGAAGGTCTTCTCGCCCAACAACGACAGCTACAGGGACTTCATCGCCACCGATAGCTACGCCTACGACCTGGGCAACGCCGCCCTCGGGTACGGGATAGTGGGCAACGGGGCCGACCAGGCCAAGGTGGCGCTACGCTTCGACCCGCTGCGCCCGACCACCGTCCGCGCGGTGCGGATGTTCTTCAACCACATTGCCCGGCCCGACCAGCGCCAGTCCTTCCACCTCTGCCTCTGGGCCGAGCAGGGGGGCAAGCCCGGCGCCCTGCTCGCCAGGCAGAAGGTGGAGCCCCCCCTCACGAGCGACGAGCTGGGCCAGTTCCACGAATTCCCCCTCGATGAGCCCCTCCTGCTCGACCAGCCCTTCTACGTGGGCTGGCAGCAGACCGCCGACGACATGCTCAACGTGGGCTTTGACCCCACCAGCGGCTTCAGCCCCCCGATGTACTACACGACCTCGGGCAACTGGTGGCCCTCCGTCTACCGGGGCGCCCTGATGGTCCGGCTGCGCTGCGGCGGTCCGGAGGGCAAGCGGCCGGACATCTCCGCCCCCGTTTGCCCCCCCGGCGCGGTGGAGTTCACCCTCCAGCCCAACCCGGCCTCGAGGCGGCTCCTCGTCCGCACCGAGGCGCAGGGCAGCGCCAGCATCTACAGCCTCTCCGGCCGCCCGCTCCTGGAGGGCTTGCCGCTCAACGCGCCCTTCCCCCTCGGGCTGCAGCCCGGGCTGTACCTCCTACGCGTCATCCCCGAGGTGGGGCCCCCTTCGCGGGCGCATAGGCTCGTGGTGCGGTGAGTGGCCCGCCATCCCCCGGGCAGCTATTCCTCGTCCGGGAGATTGTAGTGGACCCGGGGCAGAGCCCCCTGCGCGTGGATAGGTTCCTGGTGGACCGTCTGGAGAACGTCAGCCGCGCCTTTCTGCAGAAGGCCCTCGAGAGGGGCATGGTGTGGGTCGGTGGCGCGCCGGTGAAGGCATCGTACCGGGTCAAGCCCGGCGAGGTGGTGGGGGTGTACCAGGAGGAGGAACCCCGCGAGGTGGAGGTGCTGCCGGAGGACATCCCGCTGGACGTGGTGTATGAGGATGAGGACCTGCTGGTGGTGAACAAGCCCGCCGGCATGGTGGTCCACCCGGGGCATGGGCACTTCTCCGGCACCCTGGTCAACGCCCTGCTGCACCATTTCCGCGATTTGCCCCTCTTCCGGGCCGGTGGCATGCGCCCCGGCCTGGCGCACCGCATCGACAAGGACACCTCGGGCCTGCTGGCCGTGGGCAAGAGCGAGCAGGCCATGCAGTCGCTCGGGCAGCAGTTCCTGGCCAAGAGCACCACGCGCAGCTACCTGGCCCTGGTGTGGGGGCGCTTTGACGCTGAGGAGGGGCGGGTGGAGGGGCACATCGGGCGCGACCCCCGCGACCGCCAGCGCCAGCGGGTCTTCCCCGGGGGAGAGCAGGGCAAGCCGGCGGTTACGCACTACCGGGTGCTGGAGCCCTACCAGTTCGCCAGCCTGCTGGAGTGCCGGCTCGAGACCGGGCGGATGCACCAAATCCGCGTGCATATGCAGCACATCCAGCACCCGCTCTTTGGCGACGCGCGCTACGGTGGCGACCAGGTGCTGCGCGGCGTGGACACATCCCAGTATCGGGATTTCATCCATCGAGCCCTCGCGGCATGCCCCCGTCAGGCCCTCCACGCGCAGTCGCTCGGCCTGCTGCACCCCGTCTCGGGTGAGCCCCTGAGCTTCAGCGTCCCGCCCCCGCCCGACATGCAGACCCTGCTGGCCCTATGGCGGGGCTACGTCCAGAACCTCTAGCCCGGGCTATTCGCTCTGCTCCTGGGGGCGGTGCGGCAATCCTTATGGCTTTTTTGCACTGCCTCCCCCTTCTCTTAAAAAATCCCCATTGCGTTTCCCTTATTATCCAGATTGCATACAATACTGTATCGCCTAATAACCCCTCTTGTCCAGGCGGGGCAGAGGTATTTTTTTCCACCCGTCAGCACAATTTACATGTCCTAAAAATTGCAAGCTATCCGCCTTTCGCATAGCGGTTTATGTCCTTTTTCATCCCCCCTTTCGCCCCTCCCCCTTTTTCCTTACCCCTCACGATATTTGGTGTTTGTGATATTCTACCTATTTTTGGTTCAAGAGAAAAAATAGTAATTTAAACGTTTTCAGCTATGACGCAAGCGAACAAGGCGGGGGGGTCGGGAGAGACCCGTTCGTCGGGCATCATGAACAGGAAGTTCTGGGTTATTCTGGGCATATGCTTAGTGACCCTGATACTCTGGAACTTACCTGCATCCTACTTAGGGCTACCGGGTATAAGCGATACGCAGCAGCGCGTCGTGGCAATTCTGCTCTTCGCGGCCCTTCTATGGGTGCTTGAGCCGATACCAGCCTGGACGACCTCTGTCATCGTGCTGGTGGTCCTGTTGCTGACCGCATCGGACAGCGGTCTGCTCTTCTTCCATCCGAAGGAGGGCGCGGCGGCCATGGGGGAGTTCATCAGCTATAAGCGGCTGCTGCACACCTTCGCCGACCCGACGATCATGCTGTTCCTCGGCGGTTTCGCGCTGGCGATAGGGGCCTCGAAGGTGGGGCTGGACCTGGAGATTGCGCGCATCCTGCTCAAGCCCTTCGGCACGAGCTCGGCCATGGTGCTGCTGGGCTTCATCCTCATTACGGGGGTCTTCTCCATGTTCCTCTCGAATACGGCGACCGCGGCCATGATGCTGACCATCATCCAGCCCGTGCTGCGCAACATGCCGGAGGACGGACGGGGGCGCATAGCCCTCGCGCTGGCCATCCCGGCGGGCGCGAACCTGGGGGGCATCGCCACCCCCATCGGGACCCCGCCCAACGCGATTGCCCTCAAGTACCTCAACGACCCCGACGGCCTGAACATGGGCATCGGCTTCGGCGACTGGGCCATGGTGCTCTTCCCGGTGGTGATGATACTGCTGCTGCTGGCCTGGGTGGTGCTCCGGTGGCTGTTCCCCTTCAGGGAGAAGAAGATCAATCTGCATATCGAGGGCGAGAAGAAGAAGGGTTTCCACACCACGGTGGTGCAGGTGACCTTTGCCATCACCGTCCTCATGTGGGTTTTTGACAAGTTCACGGGCGTGAATGCCAACGTGGTGGCGATGATACCCCTGGCGATCTTCGTGGCCACCGGGGTAATCGGCACGCAGGAGCTCAAGGAGATCAACTGGAGCGTGCTGTGGATGGTGGCCGGCGGTTTCGCCCTGGGCGTGGCGCTGAACGAGACGGGCCTGGCCAGCCTGCTGGTGGACAGCATCCCCTTTGCCGATTTCTCCGCCATCGTGGTCATCCTGCTGGCGAGCCTGGTGTGCTGGCTGCTTTCCACCTTCATCAGCAACACGGCCACGGCGGCCCTCATGATGCCGATTCTGGCGGTGATTGGCGGCAGCATGGCCGACCAGCTCGCCCCCTTGGGTGGCGTTCAGACCCTGCTGATGGGCCTGGCCCTGTCGGCATCGCTGGCAATGGCCCTGCCGATCAGCACGCCCCCGAACGCGCTGTCGTACTCCACCGGCCTCTTCAAGGCCGCGGACATGCAGAAGTTCGGCCTGATTGTGGCGGTCCTGGGCTTCACCATCGGCTACTCGGTGCTGATCGCCTTCGGGGTGTACGTTTGGCAGTAGCTGGGCGGGGTTTAGATTTTGATGCATTTTTGGTGGCCCCCAATAGGGGGCCACTTTTTTGCCCCTCGGCCAATTGTCCAGATTTTGTCCATTTCACACGCTAAAATCCAACCCTGTCATGCTGCAGCTCGGCGACGACCCCAAGCGGATATACCGTAGCTTCCACTCACGCCATGACCTGGCGAGCCTCGAGCGGGAGGACGGCTCGCTGACCCTCGAGCCGGGTGAGGTGCACTGGACCTACTGCGGGGTTGGTGCCGATTTTCGCCACGCCGAGGTGCAGGCCGCGGTCGATGCCCACCTCCCCGGGGAGCGGGCCTACCTCTGCATCAGCCGGGGCGATAGCGCGCTGGTGGCGCGGAGCGCCATCGCCCAGCGGATAGGGGAAGTGCTCGGGAAGAAGGAGGTCGGGGTGATGGACGAGGCGGGGGAGAGGCTGATGTTCTTCACGAAGGTAGGGGTGTACGAGCGGGGCGTGTACGTGGAGTACCCGAAGAGCCGTGAGCGCGAGGCGGGTAGCCTCCTGCAGGTCGGGCTGCATGCCAACATGTCGGACGGGACCACGGGGCATGTCCTCGGCCTGGTGGATGGGGCATTCGAGCGGCTGGAGCAGGAGCTGGCCCGCGACTACGGTGGCTCGATGGAGCATCTGTGGATAGACCTAGAGCTGGTGGAGCATTACCTCGAGGACGGGAAGGGCTACCCCTTCCGTTTCCAGAAGCGGGTGTCGGCGGGCAACCCCTACTACTACAACGTGGGGCATTACAGCGTCGTCCCCGACTTTGGGCTCATCCGCAGCATGGAGCATGAGCGGGTTTGCCCCTACGTGCTCGGCTTGATGTACGAGTCGACGGAGGTGCTGGTGAAGAGGGCCAGGCGGCTCGGGGGCTTTGATGCCCAGGCCTTTCGGAGGGATTTCCGGGAGGTCTGCCGGGGGATGGGCTACACGCTGGGGGAGGATGCGGAATGGCAAGGACCAACATAATATAGGAGGATACGATTATGCCAAGACCCAAGACCAAGGCGGAGCTGATTGAGCAGGCGAATGCGGGCTACGAGAAGCTCTGGGAGACGATAGCCGCACTGCCCAAGGAGGTGCAGGAAACGGAGTTCGACTTCTCCGACGAGCCGAAGCTCACCGAGCAGCACTGGGGGCGCGACCGGAATGTGCGCGACGTGCTGGTCCACCTCTACGAGTGGCACCGCTTGCTCATCCGCTGGCTGGAGACCAACCTCGGGGGTGGCGAAATCCCCTTCCTGCCCGAGCCCTACACATTCAAGAACTACGGCGACATGAACATGGAGCTCTGGCGGCAGCATCAGGGCACGCCCTACGACGAGGCCAGCCGCCTACTGATGGAGAGCCACGAGAGGGTCATGGCGCTCATCGAGCCGCTCAGCGATGAGGCCCTCTTCACGCGGAAGTACTACCGCTGGACGGGCACAACCCACGTGGCGAGCTACTGCATCTCGGCCACCTCGAGCCACTACGACTGGGCGATAAAGAAGCTCAGGAAGCACGCGAGGAAATTCCGCTAGCATGGGTTGCAGAATGGACTGCAAGTGCATGGAAAATATAGTTGTAATCAAATAAGGAGTCTTTCGTGCGAAAAGGAGGTGTGCTCGGATGATGGCGGATTTAGTTGTAAGAAAAAAGCAGGAGGGGCGCGGTCAGGATTGTATAGGTGGGGGGATTTCCTGTCGGTATGCGCAGGTGCAGGGAGGGATTACATCCTTTGCAAGGAGGAAGAATAATGGGGCTTAGGAGAGTGTTGCTGTTTGCCCTGCTATTTGCGTTGTCCGCATTGATGCTAGCATTGTCAATGCCACCATTCCTTAATGTCCCCCTTGTGGGGTATGTGGCACTTGTGCCGGCTGTCCTTGCCCTGCGGGAGCTAGAGGGGAAATGGAGTAGGTTGCTTCTGCTCTTATGCTACGGTTTGCCCTACAGCGTGGCGAGCTATAGCTGGTACGTGGATGTGATGAGCCCTACTATGGGGCTTGCGCTTATAGTGGCTGTTTCGGTTTGGCATACGGGGCTGCTTTATCGGGGCGTAAAGCTGGAGTCTAGGTTTCCCGTAGCTTTTCGGGTATTTAGCCTTCCCCTGGTTTATGCTCTGCTTGAATTTGCGCAGAGGGCTTTACCCTACGTATGCGATTGGTGGTTTATCCCCTATCCAAAGAGTCAGTGGGGATTTCCTGAGGCGTTACAGGTGCTACGCTTGACAGGTATTAGCGGGCTTACTTTTCTCATGGTGCTGGCTAATAGTGCTATTGCTATGGGTGCGATGCAGGCGTATAGGCGCGAGCGGATAGGGCGTGATGTTTTGTGGGGTTTGCTGGTCGTACTCTGTACCCTCGGCTATGGGTACTATCGGGTGCATGCTACGGATGAAGAGGGAGCGTCAATTCGAGTAGCGCTGGTCTCTGATATGGCCAATGCGCTCAGTGGGTCGGAGGCTGAGGGGTACTACGTGCGGGATACTGCTCTTAGCCAGCGGATACTAGAGCGTAATTTGGGGCTGAGCGTTGAGGTGTTAGCTAGGGCTGATTTTGTCGTTTGGCCTGAGAACGAGTTCTTCGAGCTGGGTGGTGATGGGAAGGTGCTAAAGCAATTGCATGAAAGCGCACGTAGCTTGCATGCCTACTTGGTAGTAGATTGCTACAGGCGTACTGGGGAAGGCTTGCAGGACGTGGCCCTGATGGTTGCCCCGGAGGGGGGCATTGGCGGCGATGCACCCAAAAGACATCTATTCGATGGAGAAATCGAAGCGGGCTTTGTGCCCTCAACGCTTCCTCCTACCGCTATACAGGTCGATAGCCTTCGGGTGGGGCTCGGAGTTTGCTACGATTCGCACTATAGGGATGTCGTTCGTGCTTTGTCTAGGGATGGGGCGGGACTGGTGCTCATGCCTACGGATGATGATATGCATCGTAACGCCAAATTCCCCTACTACCATGCTACGGATGCCGTTTTTCGGGCGGTTGAGAATGGCGTTGCGATGGGTTGCGCAAATACCAATGGTGCTTCAATCCTGGTGGATGGGAAGGGGGCGATATCCTGTCTTAGTCCCGTGAATGAGGTGTCTGTCGTTGTTGGTAAGGTCCGTGCGTGCAGGGGTGTTACGCTATATTCCCGTTGGGGGGAGTGGTTCGTCTATCCAATGCTACTGGTGCTCATCCTGGGGGTGGTGGTACGAGGACGAGTGTCTACAGAGTAGTACTCCCTGCTATTGCTACAAGCCGAAGGGGGGCTATAAGTCTTCGGCTTATCGCTTGCTCAGAGGACACATGGTTCACCACCAATGCGTAAGGATTTATGGGGGGGCTTATGGTCTGCTAGGCGTGTCCAAGTATTGCTTGGCTTAGTTTTACTACCTTTGCTACTGGCGTATGTAAAGCCTATTCACGTATGAAGTCTAGGAAAGCTGATGTACGCATAGAGGACTTCTTCCCCGAGCCACGGCGCGAAGAGATGCCACGCCCCACTCGCGCTGAGGTTGTCCTGTGGATAGCCTTTGCGGGAGTTGCGGTCGGGATAGGCTGGCTAACGGCTGTTTACAAGAGTGCAGACCGCCCGGAGGCGCTCTCACCGCCAGAGGAAATCGCCCTCTATGCCTCCGCCCCTCCCAAGAAGATACCCACGGCCTACGGGGCAAAGTCCCCAAATACGATAGATACAGCGCTAGCGGCCATTTCCTGGAAGAGGCGTAAGCGACAGGATAGGCCACAGGCAAAAGCCAGACGAGGGCAAATTCTACGCCCTAAGCCCTTTGCCCCCAATGCTGTAACCGTCGAGGAACTCATCGCCATGGGTTTATACCGGTGGCAGGCAGAGGGCTTTGTCCGCCACCGCGAGAACCGCCTCCGCAAGGGGTATATCTTTGCGACCAAGGAGGACTTTTGCTCCAATAGGGCGATATTCTCTCCGCCCGGCTACTCCCTCTCCTCCGGCGACCACACGCAGCGCTCCGCCCACGTAATCCGGGCCTTCTTGCCGATTACTGCCCCTACGGCCCACACCGGCATCTCCCCGCCCAGGTGCCTCGCGGCGTACCTCTCGGCCTGCTCGAGGGCCTTCTGGGCGGTGTTCCCGTCGCGCTGCATCTTCAGCTCCATGAGCACCACCATCCGCTGGCCGATGATCTCCACGTCCGATATGCCCTCCGCGCCGATTTGCTCCACGCGCACATCGCTGCGCACCCCGGCGAAGACCAGGTGCACCGCGTCGCGGTAGCGGCACTCGCGTAGCTCCCAGGTCTGCTGCGCGTCGTCGTCCTCCGCGTCGAAGGGTAGGCTCGAGAGGAAGGCCTGGATGCATGCCTCGAGGGCCCCGATGTCCGTGCCGTTGAGGGCCCGCACGAGGTTGCGCTGCAGCCCGCGGTAGGCCATGTCCTCCTTGACCCCCAGCGTCTTCGGGGCGAGCAGGAGCATGATGCTCTCGCGCACCTCCAGGTTGGGGAAGTCCAGGAGGTAGTCGCCCTGCTCGTTCAGGCCCTTGATGGTCAGGTAGCCCGTCTGGTAGAGGAAGGGCACGGGGTTCGACCGCTCGTAGTCGAAGCGGGCCAGGTCGGACTCCCCGGCGGCGATGGTGCCACTCAGGTTGACCACCCCGAGCGCGTCGTAGCGCGGGATGAGGATGTCCGCGCTGCTGGGCGTGCCGACCCGCGACCAGTAGTCCTTCAGCTCCCCCTCCATCAGGGCGTTCATCAGGCCGAAGGGGTTGTACACGTCCTCCGTCTTTCTGGAGAAGCGGTAGCCATCGTACTTGTGCCTGAGCGCCTCCATCTGCTGCTCGGCGCTCCGCCCGTTCGCCGTGGCCATGCGTTGCACCGGCCCCCAGAGCGTGCTGCGTATCTCGGCCTCGCTGAAGCCGCAGATGGTGCTGTACTCCTCATGGAAGCTGATATCCTCGACGTGGTTGAACCCGCTGAAGAGGCCCACGTGGCGTACCTGGCTGATGCCCGTGACCATCAGGAAGTGGATGTGCCGCTCGGCCGCCTTGAGGGAGCGGTAGAAGCTGCGTAGGTAGTCCCTGGCCCCCTCCAGCATGGCCTCGTCCCCCTTGACGAGCGCATCGAGCAGGGGGATGTCGTACTCGTCGATGATGACGGCCACGCGCGCACCGGCCATCTCGGCCAGCTCCCGGATGACGGTGGTGAGCCTCACTCTCTCGCCCTGCGGGGGGGGCGAGATTCCGTAGCGCCTGCAGGCCCAGGTAATGTGCTCACGTATCGTGGCCTCGAGCTCATCCGGGGTGGGGTACATGATGTCGCTGAAGTCGAAGCGCAGCACGGGGTGCTTCACCCAGGCCCGCTCGCCCTTGGCATCCTCCAGGGGCAGGAGCTCGCGCCCCTCAAAGAGCTCGCGCCGCCCCTCGAAGTAGCAGGCCATGGTGTCCAGCAGCATGCTCTTGCCGAAGCGGCGGGGGCGGCTCAGGAACGCGACATCCAGCGAGTTGGCGAGCTGCCATATCATCCCGGTCTTGTCCACGTAGTACATGTCGCGCTCGCAGATTTTCTCGTAGCTTGCCGTCGTGGCGGGGAACCTGCCCTTCTCCAAAACCATGGCTTGTCTCCTTATTTTTTGCTGCCCGTGATACTCCAAGCAAAGATAGCCATTTCCGCGGATATCGGGGGCATGCCGATATTTCGCCCACGCCCCATGCGCGCCCCCCGGCCGAAAGATTTGGCGATTTTCCCTCACTGTGGGATATTTTCGCTACATTTACCCCATGAATTAGGCATGGTATTAGGCATAGCGTTTTCATCCTATCCGTTTGATTATCAGACATGAGGCCCTTTGGCCCCTGCGCTTTTCCGGCTGTGGGGATTGATTTTGAACGGTGGGGATGGGCCAAATCGGGATGTAAACACCTCAGAGCATGGCAGCTAGGAAGCCCGACGTACGCATAGAGGACTACTTCCCTGAGCCCCGCAGGGAGGAGGTGTTGCGCCCCAGCCGCGCGGAGCTGGCGGTATGGCTGGTGCTGGCGGTGGCCGCCGTGGCGGTGGGCTGGCTCCTGGCGCTGACCCGTGGCGAGCAACCCGCGGAGCTCCTTGTACCCCCCGAGGAGATAGCCTTTTATAGCTCTGATTACAAGGTCGATACATCGAACTCGTTCTACCCCAAGCGGCGGGTGAGGACCGCGGGTCCATCCTCCAGCTCGGGGGCTTCGTCCCGTCGGAAATCGGGGCAGAGCAAGGCCTACGGCGGGGAGGCATCGCGGCGGCCGGGCAAGGGCTCGTCGTCGCAGCGCAAGAAGCAAGCCCTGCGTCCTCGCCCCTTCAACCCCAACACCGTGACGGCCGAGGAGCTCGAGGCCATGGGGCTACGCCGCTGGCAGGCCGAGGGGCTCGTGCGGCACAGGGAGAGCCGCCTGGAAAAGGGCTACATATTCGCCACGGCGGAGGACTTCAGGGCCAACCGGGAGATACCCGACGAGCTGGACGAGCAACTGGTCCCCTTCCTGCGGCTGGAGTCGCCCCTGCGGGAGTTCGACCCCAACACGGTGACCCCCGAGGAGCTGATGGCCTTCGGGCTGGGCGTGAGCCGGCGGCGGGCCGAGGGCTTCGTGAAGTACCGCGACCTCCTATTCGCCAAGGGGCAACGCTTCCGCAATGTGGAGGATTTCGCCCGGGTCCGCAGCCTGAGCGAGGAGGCGCACCGGGTGCTGGACGGGTACGTGCGGATTGGGGCGGCGGATTAGCTTGCTAATATTGCGAAATGTATTACCTTTGCGCCGAATATCGAATTTAAGCGGGAGGAAGATAGCATGTCCAAGGTATGTCAGATAACGGGTCGGCGTGTGCGCCGGGGGAACAACGTGTCCCACTCGCATCGTAAGACGAAGCGGACCTTCGAGCCGAATTTGCGGCGTAAGCGCTTCTACCTGGAGGAGGAGAAGCGCTGGGTGACCCTGAAGGTATCAGCGGCCGCCATGCGCACCATAGAGAAGAACGGTCTGCTGGCCACCCTGCGCAAGGCGCAGAAGGCCGGGCTGATTGATAGCTTTTAATCGTACAGGGGTAAATGGCCAAGAAAAGCAAGGAAGCGCGCGTGCAGGTCATACTGGAATGCACCGAGCATAAGGAGTCTGGTATGCCGGGGACGTCCCGCTACATCACCACGAAGAACAAGAAGAATTCGCCTGACAGG
Source organism: Bacteroidia bacterium (assembly GCA_002749065.1). Classification (GTDB taxonomy): domain Bacteria; phylum Bacteroidota; class Bacteroidia; order Bacteroidales; family CAJPTX01; genus Bacteroides_D. Next base: position 61,217 of record PDTX01000006.1, read on the forward strand.
CTGGAGCGTCGTAAGTACAACCCCATCCTCAAGCGTGTAACTCTCCATCGCGAGATAAAGTAGTATAGCTCATGGCAAAGAAAGCAGTGGCATCCCTCCAGAAGGGGGAGGGTAGGACCCGCACCAAGTGCATCCGTATGGACAAGTCGGCGAAGACCGGGGCCTACGTGTTCAAGGAGGAGATGGTCCTCAACGCGGAAATCAAGGACTTCTTCGCGAAGAAGTAGCACCCCGCCAGCTTGGGGCCTAGGGCCCACGTACTCGATGCCGTGTCGGACTCTAGGGGTTGGGCACGGCATCTTTGCAAGCCTGCCGCACGAGACAACCAACTAAGGCTGCCAGCATGTTCCGTTTCTTCTCACGTAAGGAAAGCAAAGAGAAGCTCGATGAGGGCCTCAGCAAGACCAAGACCTCGCTCTTCAGCCGGGTGACCCGCGCCATCGCCGGGAAGAGCCGGGTGGACGATGACCTCCTCGATGAGCTGGAGGAGATACTCATCTCCTCCGATGTGGGCGTGGACACCACCCTCCGCATCATCGAGCGGCTGCAGGCCCAGGTCGCGCAGGACAAGTACATGAACGCCGCCGAGCTGCAACGGATGCTCAAGGGCGTGATACAGTCGCTGCTGGCTGGCAACGAGGCGGAGCACCAGGCCCAGCACCCGGCGGGCGAGCCCTTCGTGACCCTGGTCGTGGGGGTGAACGGCGTGGGCAAGACCACCACCATCGGCAAGCTCGCCAACCTCTACCGGCGGGAGGGCCGGAAGGTGCTCATGGGGGCGGCCGACACCTTCCGCGCCGCGGCCATAGACCAGCTGCAGATATGGGCCGAGCGGGCGGATGTACCCCTCATCAAGCAGCAGATGGGGTCGGACCCCGCCTCCGTGGCCTTCGACACGGTCTCCGCAGCCAAGGCCGGGGGCTACGACGTGGTCCTCATCGACACGGCCGGGCGGCTCCACAACAAGGTGAACCTCATGAACGAGCTGGGCAAGATCAAGCGTGTCATGCAGAAGGTGATACCCGGCGCGCCCCACGAAATCCTCCTGGTGCTCGATGCCAGCACGGGGCAGAACGCCTACGAGCAGGCCACCCAGTTCATGAACGTGACCGACATCACCGCCCTGGCTCTCACCAAGCTCGACGGCACGGCGCGCGGCGGGGTCGCCATCGGTATTAGCGACCAGCTCAAGGTGCCCATCCGGTACATCGGCGTGGGCGAGGGGATAGACGACCTCCAGCCCTTCGACAAGGTCGCCTTCGTGGACTCCCTCTTCGACTAGCCCCTTGAGCACCCCGCAGCGTAGGCTGACCATCGTGACCCTCGGATGCTCGAAGAACGTCGTGGACAGCGAGCATCTGGCGGCGCATGCCCAGCGCCACGGGTGGTCCGTGGCCTACGGGCTGGACCAGTCGGGGGGCGGGACGCTCATCCTCAACACCTGCGGCTTCATCGGCGATGCCAAGGAGGAGTCCATCGAGGCCATCCTCCAGGCGGCGGCGGCCCGTAGCCGGGGGGATATCGACCGCCTGCTGGTCATGGGCTGCCTGTCGCAGCGCTACCCCGAGGAGCTGGCCCAGGAGATACCCGAGGTGGATGCGTGGTACGGTGTGCACGACGCGGCGGAGGTCCTCCGGGCCCTCGGTTGCCCCGTGGCGGACTACGACCCCACCCGGCGGCTGCCCTCCTCGCCCAGCCACTACGCCTACCTGAAAATCGCCGAGGGCTGCGACCGTGCCTGCGCCTTCTGCGCCATTCCGTCCATCCGGGGGGGCTACCGCTCCGCGCCCGTGGAGGAGCTTGTGCAGGAGGCCCAGCATCTGCAGCAGGGCGGGGCTAGGGAGCTCATACTCATAGCCCAAGAGCTGACCTACTACGGCCACGACCAGCGTGAGCCCGACCGCCTCCTTCGCCTTCTGGAGCGGCTAGAGCGGCTGGACGGCATCGACTGGCTCCGCCTCCACTACGCCTACCCGACCAACTTCAGCGAGGGGCTAATCCGCTGGATGGCCACCAGCCCCAGGGCCTGTCGCTACCTGGACCTCCCCCTGCAGCATATATCCGACCGGGTGCTCCGGAGCATGCGGCGGGCGCACGGCGAGCGGATGACCCGGGAGCTTGTGGAGCGCTTGCGGGTGGGCATCCCCGGTCTGGCCCTGCGGACCACCCTCATCGTGGGCTACCCGACCGAGACGGAGGAGGACTTCCGCCAGCTGCTCGACTTCGTCCGCCAGGCCCGCTTTGAGCACCTCGGCGTGTTCACCTACTCCGAGGAGGAGGGCACGCCCGCGGCCGGCCTGTACGCCGATGGCATCCCCGAGGAGGTGAAGCGGCAGCGGCGCGATGAGGTCATGGCCCTGCAGCAGCGGATTTCGCTGGAGAATAAGGCCGGGCGGGTGGGGCAGACGCTCCCGGTGATGGTGGACTACCGGCTGGATGAGCGCACGCTGGTGGGCCGCACGGAGTTCGACTCGCCGGAGGTGGACGGGGAGGTCATCGTGCGGGATGCGGCGGGGAGGCTTGAGGTGGGGGACCTCGTCCCGGTGCGGATTACCGCCAGCTCTGAGTACGACCTGGAGGGGGAGCCCGCCTAGCCGCGACGGATACTGAATGCGATATGGCGAAGAAGAACGAGACGAGCTCTGGCTACGAAGCCCTCCTCAAGCAGCTGAAGAAGCGGGACTTCCGGCCCCTCTACCTCTTCCACGGGGATGAGCCATACTTCGGCGCGCAGGCCACGAGCTACATCATGGCGAACCTGCTGCGCGAGGAGGAGAAGGCCTTCAACCAGTTCCTGTTCTACGGGCGGGACATCACCGGTGGCCGGCTGGTGGACCAGGCGCAGCGTAGCCCCATGATGGCTGACCGCTCGCTCATCGTGGTGCGTGAGGCCCAGGAGATGAAGAGCATAGAGCCGCTGGCCGACTACTTCGAGCGGCCGAACCCCAGCACGGTGCTGGTGCTGGTTTTCACCCGCGAGGCGAAGCCCGGCCAGGGGAAGAAGGCCCCCCTGAGGCGCATGCTCGATGCGGCCAAGGCGCAGGGGGGGCTGCTGGCCAGCAGGCGCTTCCGCGACTACGAGGTCGGCCCCTGGCTCAACCAGCACGTGGAGGGGATGGGGCTCAGCATCGCGCCCGATGCCGCCCGCTTCGTGGTGGACCAGATGGGTACGGACCTCTCGGCCATCGCCAACGAGCTGGACAAGCTCCGGATTAACCTCCCCCCGGAGGTCACCCGGCTGGAGATGGGGCATGTGGCCGATGCCATCGGCGTGAGCCGCGAGTACAACGTCTTCGAGCTCACCCGCACCATGGGCAAGGGCGACTACTACAACGCCAACCGCATAGCCCAGAACATGGCCGCCAACCCCAAGGCCAACGACATCACCATGATCACGGCCAGCATCCACTCCTACTTCGCCAAGATATTCCTGTGCGGGGTGCTGGCCAACCAGCTCTCCCCCCCGGAGCTGGCCGCCCGCCTGAAGGTGCATCCCTTCTTCGTGTCGGAGTACCAGCAGGCCACCCGCCTCTACCCGCCCGGGCGTTGCGCGCAGATATTCTCCACGCTCCGCATGCTCGATATGCGGAACAAGGGTGTGGGTGGCGCGCCGGTGCCGCTGCAGGAGGCGCTCAAGGAGACCATCACACGTATAATGCGCTAGATGCGCCCCATGCCATGGTAACAGTCATCGTCGTCATCACCGCCCTCGCGTCCATCTACCTCTTCGGCCGGGGGGATATCGCCGGTCGCATGGCCTTCTCGGCCTACCGCGTCGTGCACCAGCGGGAGTTCCACCGCCTGGTCACCCACATGTTCGTCCACGGCGACTGGATGCACCTCATCGTCAACATGATGGTCTTCTGGTCCTTCGGCAACTTCATCGAGGAGCTCTTCGGCTACCTCGCGGTGGGTGGCCAGATGCATGCCCCCACCCTGCATCTCCTGATGGTCTACTTCGGCGGGGGCATCACCTCGGCCCTCCTGAGCCTGGGGCGCAACAAGGACAACCCCTACTCCGTGAGCATCGGTGCCTCGGGCGGGGTGGCCTCCGTGCTCTTTGCCAGCATCTTCTTCGCCCCCTGGCAGATGGTGTACCTCTTCGGCATGGTGCCCATCCCCGGTATCATCGCCGGGGTGGGCTACCTCTTCTTCGAGATGCGCGCCGCCCAGCGGGCCAACGACAACATAGACCACCACGCGCACATCTACGGGGCGCTCTTCGGCTTCGTCTACCCGGCGCTCATCAACTTCGACTTCGTGGGCATGTTCCTCCACAGCTTCTGGCAGTTCCCGTGGCGCTGAGGCGTAGTCGCCCCCCGCGCCCCCAGCCCTCCGTCTGGCTCGACGGGCGCTACATCCGCGAGGACGAGGCCATCTTCGACCTCCCCACCTTCCTGACGGCCAGCAGCGTGGGCTTCACCTTCCCCCTCCACGCCTACGGCACGACGGCCCGCCATCCGGCCCGCTACTACGACCGCCTGATGGAGAATCTCCGCCTGGCCCGCCTCTTCGCTCCGCCCTACCTCACCGAGGCGGCCTTCGCCCAGGCCATCACCGACCTGCTCAACAAGAACCGCATGTTCCAGAGCGTCGCCCTCACGGCCCGCATCATGCTGCGCTACCAGGTGGACACCCTCGGCCTCCGCATACCCACCACCTCTCTCATGCTCACCTGCCGCATGCTCGAGCACCGGGGCTTCCCCCACCACGCCAAGACCTACCTCAACACCTTCCGGGCCATGCGTCGCCCCCTGCTGCACTGGGATGGCCTGGCCTGGACCGGCGACCCCCTGGCCTGGTACGCCCGGCAGTTCGCCCAGAGCAAGGGGGAGATCGCCGCGCTCATAATCAACGACCAGAACCGGGTGGTGGGCACGGCGGACCACACGCTCTACATCCTCCCGCGGGACAGCGTCACGCTCCTGACCCCCCCCGTGGACGAGGGCGCGGTCTACGACCCCATCCGTGAGATCATCCCCCTCCTGCTGCCCGAGCTGGGCCTCTCGCTCCGGGAGCAGCCCCTGAGCGAGGCGGAGGTGGAGAACGCCGAGGAGGTCTTCCTGGCCTCCACCGTGGAGGGGCTCATCCCGCTGGTGGGGGTGAACGACCGCCGCTTCACCAGCTCCATCGCCCCGCGCCTCACCCCCCTGCTCAACCAGTCCTACTTCCCCGAGCAGGACTTCCACCGCTAGCCCCACCCGAAAAAATCCCTATCTTTGCCACACAAACCAACAGACAAAGACCAAGGGCATATGGCAGACTGCAGCTGCACCAATCGATTTGAGGGTTCGCCCGCCATCCAGGACCAGTACAAGCCGAAATTCCGCCACTGCTTCGGCTGCGGCGCGGACAACGAGGCGGGCTGGCACGTGAAGTCCTACCTCACCTCCAGCACCACGGCGGTGGCCCACTTCACCCCCAAGCCGGAGTACACCGGGGGCGTGCCGGACAACCTCTACGGGGGCATCATCGCCGCCATCATGGACTGCCACGGCATGGCGGCCGGGGCGGGTTTTCACCACGTCAACGACGGGCTGGTGCTGGGGCAGGACCCCATGGTGCGCTGCGTCACCGCCCAGCTCTCCGTGAGCTACAAGAAGCCCACCCCCATGGGGCAGGAGCTCACCCTCACCGCCACGCTCGAGCGGATAGAGGGGCGCAAGGTATGGCTGGATATCACCGTCGGGGTGGGCGATGACATCACCGCCGAGGGGAAGATTCTGGCCGTCCGGGTGAAGGAGTAGCGATGGGATCTCGTCGCCCCACAGGGTGCCCGCGCAGCCTCGTCCTGCTGCTGCTCGTGCTGCTCCCGGCCCTCGCGCTGGGGCAGGGCGGGGGGCGACGTGCCTACACCTTTCTGGACCTCCCCGTCTCGCCCCGCCTGACCGGCCTGGGGGGCAAGGCCCCGGCGCTCTTCCGGGCGGTGGACCCCGGCCTGGCGGTGTTCAACCCGGCGCTGGCCGATGCCGAAATCCACAACAGGCTGGAGCTGGGCGCCTCGCTCTACTTCGCGGACATCGTCTTCAACCACGCGGCCTACTTCCGCGCCACCCCAAGGGTGGGGACCTACGGCCTGGGGGTCCGCCAGGTATGGTACGGTCGCTTCGACGGCCGCACGCCCACCGGCGCGCCCGATGGCTCGTTCACGGCCTACGACATGGCCCTGTCGGCCTACTACAGCCGCAGCCTCCTCCCCGGCCTGCGGGCGGGCCTGTCCGTCAACCCCATCCTCTCCCGCATCGAGAGCTACAACTCGCTCGCCCTGACGGCCGATTTGGGCCTGCTGTACTCCCACGCCGACGGGGTGGTGCAGACCGGCTTGGTGGTGCGCAACCTCGGGGGGACGCTCATCCCCTACCACAAGTCCTACACCGCTGCGCCCGTTGATGTCACGCTGGGCTGGTCCTTCACCCTCCAGCACGCCCCCTTGCGCTTCCTGCTGACGCTCCAGCATCTGGAGAACATCAACTACCGCTACATCCGCGAGGAGGCCCACTCCTCGTCCTACATGGTGGTGGACCCCAACCGCGAGGAGCCCAAGTGGTGGCAGCAGCTGCTGCAGGAGCTCGTGGCGCACCCCGTGCTGGGCGTGGAGATTGCCCCCATGCGCTACTTCTACCTCCAGCTCGGCTACAACGCCCACCGGGCGCAGGAGATGGCCCTGAAGGGGCACTACGCCTTCGAGGGGCTGTCCTACGGGCTGGGGGTCAACATACAGCGCTTCTCGCTCAACTTCGCCCGCTCGCACTACCACGCGCACGGGGCGACGAACCACCTATCCGTCTCCCTACGCTTCGGGCGGACCGAGCCCGCCGCCGTGCGCGAGCGTCCCATCTGGGGGCGTGTAGAGCCTGTGCCCAGCCGTGCGGATGGCGGCCAGGAGGCGAGGGAGGAGGTCGAGGAGACGACGGGGGAAGTTGTGGAGGTGCCGAGGGAGGCCGAGGTGGAGGAGCCTGATGAGGTGCAGCATGGGGTGCCAGAGATGCCGGAGGAGGCCGAGGGGCCATCCGCTGAAAATGAGCCAGAGAATGAGTAGAAAGATACAGATAGCCGTGGATGGCTACTCCTCTTGCGGGAAGAGCACGCTGGCCCGCGAGGTGGCCGCCAGCCTGGGCTACGTATACATCGACACGGGGGCGATGTACCGGGCCGTCGCGCTCGCCATGCTCCGTGAGGGGATGGATGCGCCCGCCTCCTACTCCCGCGAGGAGGTGCTTGAGTTCCTAGGGCGGCACAGCATTGCCTACCGCCTCCCTGAGGACGGACCGGCCGGTGGGCAGCCCGAGCTGACGCTCGACGGTGAGCCCGTGGGCCTGGCCATCCGGGAGGGCCGTGTGGCCAACATCGTGAGCGAGGTGGCCGCCATCCCCGTGGTGCGCGAGGCGCTGGTGGCCCAGCAGCGGCGGCTCGGCCAGGGGGGCGGGGTGGTGATGGACGGGAGGGACATCGGCACGGTGGTCTTCCCCCAGGCGGAGCTGAAGATATTCATGACGGCCTCGCCCGAGGTCCGCGCCCAGCGACGCTTCGCCGAGCTGCAGGAGAAGGGGATACCCTCGACCTACGCCGAGGTGCTGGCCAACCTCAAGCTGCGGGACACGATGGACTCCAGCCGCGCCAACAGCCCCCTGCGGCAGGCCCCCGATGCCGTCCTGCTCGACAACTCGCGCATGGGGCGGGAGGAGCAGCTGGCCCGGGTGCTCGAGCTGGCCCGGGGGATAATCAATCGCCCACAGTAAAGCCCGCGGAGATGAGGATAGAGATAGACCCGAACTCCGGCTTCTGCTTCGGGGTGGTCCGCGCCATAGAGCTGGCCGAGCGGGAGCTTGCCCACCGCCCCTCGCTGCTGTGCCTGGGCGACATAGTGCACAACGAGGAGGAGGTGCAGCGGCTCGAGCATCTGGGCTTGCGCACCATCTACAGCTCGGAGCTCGCGGACCACCGGGACAATGCCATCCTGTTCCGCGCGCACGGCGAGCCGCCCAAGGTGTACCGCCAGGCCGAGGCGCAGGGGCTCTCGGTGATCGATGCGACCTGCCCGGTGGTCCTGGCCCTGCAGCGCAAGGTGAAGGCCAGCGGGGCGCGCCTCAAGCCCCTGGGCGGGCAGGTGATGATATACGGCAAGCCCGACCATGCGGAGGTGAACGGGCTGCTGGGCCAGACGGACTGCGAGCGCGTGGTGGTACATACGGAGGAGGACCTCGGGCGGCTGGACTACACCCGGCCCATCGAGTGCTTCTCGCAGACGACCATGAGCCCCGCCGTGTACGCCCAGATCACGGGTCTGCTGCGGGAGCGCATGCAGCGGGCGATGGGGCGCGAGGAGGTGCCCCTGCGGGTGAACGACACGACCTGCAACAGGGTGTCGACCCGCCAGGAGAGCATCGCCCAGTTCGCCATGGCCCACGATGCCATCCTCTTCGTCTCGGGCCGCAAGAGCAGCAACGGGCGCATGCTCTACGAGGCCTGCCGGAAGGTGAACGGGCAGACGCACTTCATCTCCTCGCCGCAGGAGCTGGACCCCGCCTGGCTCCCGGGCGTGGAGAGTCTGGGCATCTGCGGGGCGACCTCCACCCCCCGCTGGCTCATGGAGGCCGTGGTTGAACAGGTACGCCGCATCGGGGGTTAATGGTGTAGCCGCCCAGCGTGGCTTCCACATCAATCCGAAGGTTCATGCCCGAGAGAGTACCCATAGCGCGGGTGACCTACCCCCTATCCTTTACCCCCCACGACGAGGCCCGTCTGTGGGGCGGCGAGCGGCTGGGGCGGACCGAGGACGGGCAGCCCGTGGGGGAACGGTGGCTCTTCTCCCCCGTGCCGGGCCGGGAGACCCCCGTGGCCAACGGCCGTTTCCGGGGTGATACCGTAGACGGCTTCCCCCTGCTCATCAAGCTCATCGATACGGCCGCGCCGCTCTCCATCCAGGTGCACCCCGACGATGCGGCGGCGCGGGCCGCGGGCCTGCCCTGCGGGAAGAACGAGATGTGGTACATCCTCGAGTCGGCCAAAGAGGCGGAGATTACCCTCGGCCTGAAAGAGGCACGCGGGCTGGAGGAGGTCCGCCGGGCCGTGGAGCGGCAGGCGCTGGAGGGCCTACTCCGCACGTTCCGGACGGGGCGCAACGACTTCTTCCAGGTCGATGCCGGGCAGATACACGGTATCGGGGCGGGGCAGTTCCTCCTGGAGATACAGCAACCCTCAGACACCACCTACCGCCTGTACGACTACGGCCGCCTCGACAGCCGGGGCGAACCCCGCGAGCTGCACGTAGACCGGGCGCTGGGGGTGGCCCGCCTCCAGCCCTACGCCCCCGAGCCGATACACACCCTCCACCAGGAGGGCCATCTGCAGCGGCGTATCCTCGTGCGGACGGAGGACTACACCGTGGAGCGTTTCACCTTTCTGGACGACGCGCACCTGCACCTAGACCTGACCGACGGGCCACCCACCATGCTGATACCCCTCTTCTCCCCGGCCCTGCTCAGCCACCATCCTCATTACACCTCAACCGGCACGCTGGTCACGCAGCGCACCCGGCTCGCGCCCCTCTCCCCCTGCCTACTTCCGGGAGGCCTCGGGCCGGTGGAGCTGGCCGCGGCGAAGGGCTCGGTGGTGCTGGGGGTGCGGAGCGGGGGGAGCTAGGCGAAGCGTATCATCTTCCCCGTTTCGATGCGGACAGGATAGCCCCCTAATCTACTCCCAGCCGTACTTCAGCCAGGGGCTATGCTTCTCCTTGAGGAGCTTCTTCACGGCCCTGTGGTCGCTGTTGAAGTGGTCCCCCGTGAATACCGCGTTGGATATGAGGCAGCTCATCGCGAAGTCGTGCCACGAGGTGAAGGCCTTCCGGGCCATGCGCTGCGCGCGGTTGATGTAGTCCCAGGCATCCCGCTCGCTGAGGTAGCCTATCTCGTAGGCGGCCCGGGCAATCATGCACGCGTGGCGCGTATCCCAGCCGACCAGCCCGTAGCGCATGATGTCCGCCCGGCTGCTGACGATGCCCCGGCTCTCCAGGCCGGGGTAGGTGGCGGTCAGGTTGTTGGTGAGCTCGAGGAGGAGGTCGTTCAGGCCCTGGTTCCGCTCGCTGGCCCTGTATAGGAAGCCCGCCTGGTCCTTCCCCTCGAGGTTGAAGGCGGCGTAGATGAGCGGCATGTAGCTGCTGGTCTGCGCGGAGAGGCGCTTCTCCAGCAGCTTGCGCACCTCCTCGGCGGAGCTCACCTCCCATTCGGAGAGGTAGTGGTGGGCTATCTTCTTGCCCCGCCTACCGAGGGCGAGCGTGTTGAGCTGCAGCTCGTTGCGCAGGCTGACCGATGCGGAGAGCGCGAGCGCGCGGATTTGCTCCTGGCTGAGCCCGCTATCCTTGCTGTAGCGGAATGGTCCACCCGCTCGGAACCGCTGGAATAGGAGGTACGCGAGGTAGAGGAAGAGGGAGAGTAGTCCTATGTGGAGCTGGTTCATGGGTGTGAAGTGTTTGGATGATTTTCCTTGCTATAGGTATCGCTCGAGGTACTCGGCCATCTCCCGCTGCATCTCCCTTGCCTTCTCCCCGGCGACCTCGGCGAAGCGGGGCGAGCTGTCGGCGTAGATTATCCCCCGCGAGGAGTTGACCAGCAGGCCGCAGTGGGGGTTCATGGCGTGCCGGGCGACCTCCTCGAGGCTGCCGCCCTGCGCGCCCACGCCTGGCACGAGCAGGAAGTGCTCCGGGGCGGCGGCCCGCACCCTGTCGAGCATCTCGGGGTGCGTCGCCCCGACCACGTACATCAGGTTGTCGGTGCTGCCCCAGGCCTGCGAGGTCTGCAGCACGGCCTCGAAGAGCTGCTTACCCCCGCCGACGGGGAGGGTCTGGAAGTCGGAGTACGAGGCGTTGGAGGTCAGGGCCAGGAGGATGGCCCACTTGCCCTCGTGCCGCAGGAAGGGCGATACGGAGTCCCGGCCCATGTAGGGCGAGAGGGTCACCGCGTCGAAGTCGATGTCGGCCAGCAGGCTCTTGGCGTACATGTCGGCCGTGTTGGCGATGTCGCCCCGCTTGGCATCGGCGATGAGGAGCTTGCCGGGGTGTCGCGCCCGGATGTACTCGACGGTTCGCTGCAGCGCCCGTAGCCCCTCCACCCCGTGCGCCTCGTAGAAGGCCAGGTTGGGCTTGTAGGCCACGCAGCACTCGGCCGTGGCATCGACTATGGCCCTGTTGAAGGCGAACAGCGGGTCGGGCTCGCCCGCCAGGCAGGGGGGGAGCTTGGCCGCGTCGGTGTCCAGCCCCACGCATAGGAAGGATTGGCGCTGCTGTATCTCCGCGAAGAGTTCCTGTCTATTCATGTCGCTTAGGGGCTTGGGGTTGAGGTGTATGCGCCGGCGAGCGTTTTTCCCGATTCGGCGCCGGGGCTAGATGCCGCTGGCCCGCAGCCGCTCGGCGTTCTCGGCGATTTGCAGCTGGTCGAGGATGCCCTGCACGTCGCCGTCGAGCACCCCCTGCAGGTTGTACACCGTGTAGTTGATGCGGTGGTCGGTGACGCGCCCCTGGGGGAAGTTGTAGGTCCGTATCTTGGCCGAGCGGTCGCCGGTCGACACCATGGTCTTGCGCTGGGAGGCGATGCCGTCGAGGTACTTCTGGTGCTCGATGCTGTAGAGGCGCGAGCGCAGCTCCACCAGGGCCTTCTCGAAGTTCTTGATCTGCGACTTCTGGTCCTGGCACTGCACCACGATGCCCGTCGGGATGTGGGTCAGGCGCACGGCCGAGTAGGTGGTGTTGACGCTCTGCCCGCCCGGGCCCGAGGAGCAGTAGGTGTCCTTGCGGATGTCCTCCATCCTGAGGTCGATGTCGAACTCCTCGGCCTCGGGCAGCACCACCACCGACGCTGCGGAGGTGTGCACGCGCCCCTGCGTCTCGGTGGCCGGCACGCGCTGCACGCGGTGCACCCCGCTCTCGTACTTCATCACGCCGTACACGCCCTCGCCCGTGAGGTTGAAGACGATCTCCTTGAAGCCCCCCATGGTGCCCTCGTTGAAGGACGACACCTCGATCTTCCAGCCCTTCCCCTCGGCGAAGTGCTGGTACATGCGGTACAGGTCGCCCGCGAACAGGGCCGCCTCGTCGCCCCCCGTCCCCCCGCGGATCTCCACGATGGCGTTCTTCGAGTCCTGCGGGTCCGAGGGCAGCAGCAGCAGCTTGATCTCCTCCTCCATGGGCTCCACCCGCGGGAGCAGCTCGTCCAGCTCCTCCTTGGCCATGGCCCGCATCTCCTCGTCGCTCTCGTGGGCCACGATGTCCTGCGCCGAGGCGATGTTGCTCAGCAGCTCGGCGTACTTGCGGTGCGCCTCCACCACGGACTGCAGCTCGCGGTACTCCTTGCTCAGGGCCACGAAGCGCTTCATGTCGGCCATGGCATCCGGCTGGGCGATCAGCTCGCCCACCTCGTCGAAACGTACCTTGATGTCCCCCAGCTTCTGGAGTAGTCCACTCTCTGCCATTGTATGCTTTTTTAGATGGATGTGGGGGTGCAAAGGTAATCATTTTGGGGCATCCGCCCTAGCCGGGGGGGGGCGTGGGCCAACGTTTGCGATTATTTTCGCTACCTTTGTCAGGCATGCAGACCCGCCGCCCGATTGTTGGAGGTGTGCGTATGCGGCAATGCAACAACGATGAGGAAGAAAAGCTATGGGAAATCTATGGAAAGAGCTGGAAAAACTGAAGAGCTATAGGTGGGTGGATCTGACCCACCCGCTGGGCAACGAGAGCCCCTACTGGTCCGGGATGCCCGATGGGGTCCTGGCCCTCGCGGAGACGGTCATGCCCTACGAGGAGATGAACTTCTGCATCCAGACCTTCAAGTTCCCCGGCCAGCTGGGGACGCACATTGACTTCCCCGCCCACTTCGCCCGGGGTGGCAAGCTGTGCCGGGACTATGGCGTGAAGGACTTTGCCCTCCCCCTGGTGGTCATCGACCTGAGCGAGAAGGTGAAGGCCAATGCCGACTACGAAATCACCCTCGACGATATCCACGAGTTTGAGCAGGAGCACGGGCGTATACCCGAGGGCAGCTTCGTGGCCATGCGTACCGACTGGCACACGCGTTGGCCGAGCCGCGAGGCGCTCATCAATGCGGATGCGGACGGCAATGGGCACTCCCCCGGCTGGACGATGGAGGCCCTCCGCTTCCTCTACCAGGAGCGTGGCATCGCCGCCAATGGCCACGAGACCTTCGACACGGATGCGCCCATCACCAGCCACCGGGTGGGCGACCTGCAGTGCGAGCGCTACGTCCTGGACGAGGGGAAGTTCCAGCTAGAGCTGATGGCCAACCTCGACCAGTGCCCCCCGGTGGGCGCCATCATCCTCATCGGGGTGATACGCGTGGAGGAGGCCAACGGGCTACCTGTGCGGGCCTTCGCGGTGTGCGGGGATTAGGGGGAGATATACTAGGTTGGAGGTTTGGCATGAATTAGACCTAAATGTCATGACGAAGGACATAAATCAGAGCAAATACCACCCTTCCACTGTACAGAAATTGGAAATCCTCAAACTGTACTTCAGGGAATGGCTACCCGTCATGCTACTCAGCTACTGTAATGTGGCAGTCTACGATTTTTTCGCGGGCAGCGGAACAGATGCAAAGGGGATGCTCGGCTCCCCCTTACTACTTTTGGAGGAGGCCAAGGCCTTGCTGAATGGAATCACTTCTCAGCTGGGAGGAAAACGTCTTCACTTCCTGTTTAATGATAAGGATGAGACCAAATGCGCCCAACTTGAGAGAAGCGTGCAGGAGGCCCTACGTAGCGATGGTACTGCGGCTTGGAGCCACTATATGAACGAGGGGAACTATACGGTTAAAAGCTCTGCCTTTAGGGATCTGTTTTTTGATGATACGGTGCAGAAAACGCTCAATAGCAAGGATATTGCGAAGTTCGTTTGGCTGGACCAGTATGGGGTGAAGGAGCTTACTCCGGATGTTTTTCACTGCCTGCTGCGAGCACCGGTGACCGATTTTATGTTTTTCATCTCTTCCTCAACAATTAAGCGCTTTAAGGATGAAAAATCATTTAAACGCTACCTTGCGACCGAGAAAATCCATTTTGAGGATAGTGCGCACAAGGAATGCCATAGAATCATTGCAGAGTACTATCGAAGCTTGGTGCCAACTGATGTGAATGAATGCTATATACATGGTTTTACACTACAAAAGGGATCGAATTACTATGGATTGATATTCTGCTCTAACCATACGCTGGGGATGGAGAAGTTTCTGAAAGTTTGTTGGGAAGTTGACGATTTGGCAGGTGAGTCGAATTGTAATATCAATAATGATTTCCTACCAGGCCAACTGTTTCATGACCCACAAAGGACAGCTCGAATGGAGGCGACACGCTTAGCGATAAGCCAAGCTATCTTGAAAGGCGAAATCCGAACTAATTATCAGGGTCTTGTGTTTGCTATGCGAAGAGGATGTAGGCCAGCCATCTTTGTTGAGGTGATAAAAAAATTGAGAGTTGCGGGTAAGGTGTTTATCGAGGAAGGGGGTTATAACGAGCGATCAACAGGTATACATCGTCTAAATGCTGAAGGAAAAGTATACGAAATCAAGCTACTATGTCCACCACAAGAATAGAATGGACCGAGCGAACCTGGAATCCCATAACCGGTTGTAGCAAGGCCTCTGCGGGTTGCCAATTCTGCTACGCAGAGGTCATGGCGCGCCGCCTCCAGGCCATGGGGCTTCAGAAGTATGCCAATGGCTTTACGCCTACCCTGCATCCTGCCTGCCTCGATGAGCCGAGGGCATGGCGGAAACCCTCAACCGTGTTCGTCTGCTCCATGAGCGATTTGTTCCACCCCGAGGTTCCCTTCGATTTTATCAATCGGGTGATGGATACCATCTGCGAAACGCCGCAGCACACCTACCAGATTCTGACCAAGCGCGCCGCTCGGATGGAGGAGTATTTCAGCATCCGTCAGGCCCCGTCCAACGCATGGCTGGGGGTGACGGTAGAGAATCGGGAGGCTAAGGAACGAATAGACCATCTTAGAACCCTAGAGGCCTCCGTACGCTTCCTCTCGTGCGAACCCCTGCTGGAGGACCTCGGAGAGCTGGAGCTTGCCGGGATTAGCTGGATTATTGTGGGGGGGGAGAGCGGGGCGCAGGCCCGCAGAATGCGCCCGGAATGGGCCGTCGGTATTAGGAAGCAGGCGGAGGCCCATGGTATCCCCTTTTTCTTTAAGCAATGGGGGACATGGAGCGCAGCGGGCGAGAGGGGGAGCAAGAAGGCGAATGGGCGGATGCTCGAGGGGCGCCTCGTGCAGGAGCTCCCCTCATCGCTGAGCCTGGCCATTTAGCCCCTACACCTCCCCCAGCTCGCGCATTATCCGCACCGTTTCTAGGCTCAGCCTTATCACGTCCAGCAGCACCCGCAGGATGTACTGCGCATCGCCCTGCTCTTCGCACCAAAGGTTCGGGTCGTTCACCGTTCACGATGCCGCTCTCCCTATGCGTGCTGAGGGCATAGCGCTCCATGACTCACTCCACCGCGCTCCTACCGTTCACAATGTACCCGTAGGCCTCGGTCGGTATGCCTCCACCTTGATTTGCGAGTTGTAGTGGATGACGCTTGCATGGGGGTGGGGTCTTCGGTGCAGAGCTTCGTGTCGTTATGCAAAAGGGAGATGTAGAGATCTGCCGCCGCCGAGGCGATGGCTCCAGATCTGCGCAATGCGTAGAATTGGAGTATTAGTTCAGCTAGATTCATGGTGAAATTCCTTGATTCTTGGAGGAGAGTACACTTTTCGTCGAAGAGCCGAAAATCCCCTACACCCACTCATCCGACAGGATGTCCCCCGCGATGCCCACCACGATGCGCTTGACCGGCACCCGCCGCTCGGCCCGGGCCACAGCCGTCTGGACCAGCTGCCAAAGCCCCCCGCAGCAGGGCACCTCCATGACCATCACCGTGATGGTGTTCACCCGCGCGCGGTCTATCAGGGCCACCAGCTTCTCCAGGTAGACCTCCTTGCCGCTGTCGAGCTTCGGGCAGGCGATGGCCAGGGTGTTCCCCCGGAGGTGCTTCGCGTGGAAGCCCCCCAGCGAGTAGGCCACGCAGTCGGCCGCCAGCAGGAGGTTCGACCCCTGGAAGTAGCCCGCCGCGGGGTTGATCAGGTGCATCTGCACGGGCCACTGGCGCAGCTCCGACGCCTGCTCTTGGCCTCCGACCCCCGCCATCCCGACTATCCGCGGCTTCAGCTCCACGGGCGCGGACCCCGGGCAGCCCCCGCCCCCACAGCCACAGGCCTCCGGGGCATCCTCCCTATGTAGCTCCTCCATGATGGGCTGCACATCGTAGCCCTCCGACCTCAGGTAGCCCATGGCCTGCTGCACCAAGGCCTTCTCGCCGTGGCTCTTGAGGTGCTTCAGGTGCGCGATGATGGTGTTGCGCCCCTGCCGGACCACGGTCTGCATCACCTTGACCTCGTCGTAGGGCTCGGCCTCCCGCCGCTCTATGGTGATGGCCCCCTCCGGGCAGTGCCCCAGGCAGGCCCCCAGGCCGTCGCAGAAGAGGTCGCCCAGCAGGCGGGCCTTCCCGTCGATAACCTGCAGCGCCCCCTCCTGGCAATTTGGTACGCAAATACCACAACCATTGCACTTTTCCTCGTCTATTCTTACAATCTCGCGTATCATCCTATTTTCTCCTCTTGGCTTAGATGTTGACTTTATGGGTTCCTCCTAGGCGATATCCGCCACGGTGGTGCTGCTCAGGTAGTCCTTGAACGTGGCGGAGAGCTCCTCCTGCAGGTGGTTGAACACGCAGCGCTCGAAGGGGCATTCTCCCCGCTCGATGCCGCAGGTGCTGGGTATCAGCTGGCCCTCGATGGCCTCGTAGATGTCCAGGAGGGTGATTTCCTCCTTCGGCCGGCTGAGTATGAAGCCCCCCATGGGCCCTCGCTCGGAGGAGATGAAGCCGGCCTTGACCAGGCGCCGAATCACCTTCGCGAGGTGGTTGCGGTTGCTGTGTGTGGATTCTGCTATCTGCTTGGCGTTGAGGCGAGTACCCTCCTTCGCGATGAGGGCCATGCTGTGGATGGCGATGGAGGCGGCCTCCGATACGTGCACGAGCTTGCTACTGGTCATGGCAGATTAAATTTTACGGTACTGCAATACAAAAATACGCCTTTTCGCGAAACTGGCAAAACTTCGCAACGAGAAAAACGGTGCTTTCCCCCATGGTAATCCGTAATTTACTCATTACTAGATATTTAAATAAGCGTATTTTGCCTGAAAAAAGAATCGGGATACCCCGAGCCACCCTGCCGCTCAAGCCGCTTTGGCATGCCGTTGGCGCAAGGCGGGTGGCGATGGCACCGTCGATACGGAATGCACGTAGCCTCAGCCTGTTGGTCCCGTGTACAAAAAAGGCTCAGGGCGAAGCCCCAAGCCTTGAGCCCTGATGTCGGGGTGGGGAGATTCGAACTCCCGACCTCGTCGTCCCGAACGACGCGCGCTAACCGGGCTGCGCTACACCCCGCAATCGGGCGCAAAGGTAATGCTTTTGCGTGGCTATGCAAGGGGTGGGGTAAATTAATCCTCGAAATCGTCGTCCTCATCCCAGCTGTCCAGGAGCTGGTCGAGGGTGCGGCGCTCCTTCTTGGTGGGGCGGCCCGTCCCGCGCTCGCGCTTGAGGTTGGGGGCCAGCGCGCGGTACTCGAGCTTCTCCATCTCGGTGGCCGGGGTGAGGTTCTCGAGGTAGTCCTCCACCAGCTTCGCGCCCACGCGCCCCTTGGGGAAGCCCTTGATGCGGTAGGTGTAGACTACGGGTGGCTTCTTGACGGTGAACACGTCGCCCACCTCCACCTCGCGGGAGGGCTTGACGGTCTGCTCGCCGATGCTGACCCGGTTGCTCTTCACGGCATCCGTGGCGTCGGTGCGGGTCTTGTATATGCGTACGAACCAGAGGAACTTGTCTATTCGCATGGTGCTGCTGCTTGCGCCTGGTCGCCGTTCTGGCCCTTTTCCCTGGGCGTGGTGTTCACCTGGTTCATCGCCCTGCTCACGCCGATGGTGGCGAACTGGCCCACGGCATCCGCGGCCCGGTCCAGCGTTTGGTCGAGCAGGGCCCGCTCCTCGGGGGGGAATGCCCCCAGCACGAAGTCCACCTGGTGCCCCCGGGCGAAGCCGCTCCCGATGCCGATGCGCAGGCGGGCGTAGTTGGTGCCGCCGAGCTGCGCGGCGATGTCCTTCAGGCCGTTGTGGCCGGCATCGGCCCCCTTGGCGCGGAGGCGTAGCGAGCCGACGGGCAGCGCGAGGTCGTCCACGATGATGAGGACGTGGTCCAGGGCGATTTTCTCCTCCTGCATCCAGTACCTCACGGCCTTGCCGCTGAGGTTCATGTAGGTGCTGGGCTTGATGAGGATGAGCCGCCGCCCCCGGTGCTTCATCTCGGCGAGCTGGGCGTAGCGTGCGGACGCAAAAGTGGCGCCCGACCGGCTGGCTAGCCGGTCGAGCGCCATGAATCCCGCGTTGTGCCTCGTGTTTTCGTACTCCGCCCCGGGGTTGCCGAGGCCCACGATAAGGTACTTCACGCTCTGCTATTGGTGTATGCGGACGGGCGCTGGTTCGTGCCCTACGCTCGTCCTGGTGGCGGGGGTGGGCTGGCCCGCCGTGGTGCTATTCCTCGCTGGCTTCTGCCTCAGCCTCGCCCTCGGCGGCTGGCTCATCCTCCACGATGGCGACCTTCGCGCCGCGCTGGGCCTTGATGGCGCAGATGGCGCGCGTCTTCGCGTCCACCACCTCGAGGTTCTCGAAGGAGAGCTGGCCCACCAGCATGGTCTCGCCCACATTCAGGTTGGTGACATCCACGGGGAGGAAGTTGGGCATGTCCTTGGCGAAGCCCTTGACGCGCAGCTTCCGCGATGCCGGGATGAGCTTACCCCCGGCCTGCACCCCCTTGGCGTAGCCCTGCAGCACGATGGGTATGCCGATGGTGATGGGCTCGTCCTCCACGTAGCGGTAGAAGTCCAGGTGCAGCGGGCGGTCCGATACCGGGTGGTACTGCACATCCTTGAGGATGACGTGCTCGACCTTGCCGTCTATCTCGAGGTCGATGAGGTAGACCTTCGGGGTGATGAGCAGGTTCTGTAGGTCGCGCTCGGCCACCGAGCACATGATGTTGTCGCCGTGGCCGTACACGATGGCGGGTACGCGGCCCTGGTGGCGCATGCGGCGGGCGTTGGGCCCACCTATCGTCTGCTTGGTCTCCGCTTTGAGATTGAAAATATCCATTACTTCCCTTTTGCTGGTGCTACTTGAGGGCATCCCCTATGTTGCCTGTGGCGTTTCGCTTTCGCCCCCCCATCGCACCGTTGTTCTGTATGGGGATTGACGCGCAAAAGTAGTATTTTTTCGTTTTTCTTACCTTCGCGGGGCTATAAATATTTGTACTGCAGATGGGTCGTGCTAAGAGTAATCGTGCCGCGGCGGCTTCTCCCGCGGGGACGAAGGGTTTCGCCGGGCGATTGGTGGCGTGGATAGGCGCGCATTCGGTGCTTCTGACGGTGGGGACCATGGGCCTGTACGGCCTGCTGGCCCTGCTCTTCTTCGACGCGAAGGTGTCCATCGGGGGGGATGACTCGTGGTACATCCTGGCGGCCCGGGACTTCTGGTCGGGGGTCGCCTTCCCGAGCTGGCACGGGGCGCTGTACCCCCTGCTGCTCTCGCCCCTGGTCGGGCCGATGCATACGCCCATGTTCATCCTCAAGCTCCTGTCCATCCTCATGGTGGTGGGTAGCATGTGGTTCACCATGAGGGCCTTCCGGGAGGGGGCGCACCCGCTGGCCTGGGCTTCGGCCCTGGTGCTGATGGCGGTGTGCCATTCGGCCCTGGTGCTGGGGAGCACGACCTACTCCGAGCCGCTCTTCATGCTGTTGCAGGCGCTGCTGCTCTGGCGCGTCGTGCGGCTGATGGGGATGTCGGCCGCGCCCTTTAGCCGGGAGGGCTTCGGGCAGCACCTCGTGCTGGGCCTGCTCACCTTCCTGCTGGCCCTGACGCGGAATGTGGGCTGGGGGGCCCTGGTCGCCATAGTGCTCCACCTCGCGCTCTCAAGGCGTTTCCGGGAGCTTGGGGCGTACCTCCTCTCGGTGGCCGTGTTCCAAATCCCCTTCACCGTGTACAAGCGGGTGGTGTGGGACGGTGGCGGCCTGTCCTTCGCCGGGCAGATGCAGCGCGCGCTGCAGGTGGATTTCTACAATGCGGGTGCTGGGCAGGAGGATTTCATGGGGATGGTGCAGCGGGTGCTGGTCAATACGCAGAACTACCTGGGCGGACACCTGCTCAACTTCACGGGCTTCGGCTCGCACCCGCACTGGTTTGCCGCCCTGCTGATTGTGGCCCTGGGCCTTTGCTGCCTGGTGCTGGCGTGGCGGCGGAGCCCACTGCTGCGCTTCGTGGGCCTGTACCTGCTCGTGATGCTTGGGGTCACCTTCCTGACCCAGCAGGTCATGTGGAACCAGGAGCGCCTCGTGCTGGTCTACTACCCGCTCATCGTGGCCTTCGTCTTCGGCGCGCTGCTCTCGAGGTGGGGCGGCGAGGGGGGGGATGCGGGCCCGGCCGGGCTGCCCGTGCTTGCGTTCGCCGCCCTGGCCGTGCTGGTCAGCCTGGCGCGGAATGTCGGGCGGATTTCCGCCGAGGATTTCTACGCCAACATGCGGGGCGACCAGTACCACGGCCTGACCCCCGACTGGGAGAACTACCTACGGGCCTCGGAGTGGGCGGGGGCCAACCTGCCTGACTCGGCGGTGGTGGCCTGCCGCAAGCCCAACAACTCGAGGATCTACGGTCGGCGGCCCTTCCTCGGGGTGTTCAAGCTGCCGGCCGAGGAGCCTGAGGCCGCCAAGGCCTTTCTGGACAGCATGAAGGTGGACTACATCCTCCTGGGCCACCTGCGGAAGTACACCCAGGCCAACACGGGGGAATTCCTCAACGCGCTCCACGTCTGGCTGGACCTGTGCCTCTACCGCCAGCCCGACCTGCTGGAGCTCGTGCACCGCGAGGGGAAGGCCGAGGCCGCCTGGGTCCTGCGCGTAAACCGGGAGCCGATGGGGGGCTCGCTGCAGCAGCTGCGCAACCGCCTGCTGGCTGGCTTGCTGGTCTCGCCGACCAACTACGAGGTGCTGCACAAGCTGACGATGGTGAGCCTGGAGGAGCGCGAGCCCGAGGAGGCCCTCATGTACGCCGACCGGGCGCTGGCGCAGTTCAAGGACTACCCGCAGGACACGCCCTACCCGCTCTACGAGGCCAAGGGGATGGCCTACTTCGCCAAGGGCGAGTTCGACCGGGCGCTGAAGGTGTTCGAGTACGCGACCCGCCGCTACAACACCCCCCACGCGTGGCACAACTACGGGGTGTGCCTCAGCCGGATGGGCAGCCCGAAGGCCCAGGAGGCCTTTGCCCGGGCCAAGGCGCTGGAGGGCCAGCCATGATAGAGGGCCAGAGGGTGGTGGTGGTGATGCCCGCCTACAACGCCGCCAGCACGCTGGAGCGGACGCTCCGGGAGGTGCCCCGCGGCATTGTGGACGAGGTGATACTGGTGGACGACCACAGCACCGACGGCACGGCGGAGGAGGCCCGGCGGCTGGGCATAGAGCACGTCATATCGCACGATGCGAACCGGGGCTACGGGGGCAACCAGAAGACCTGCTACCGCATGGCCCTGGAGCTGGGGGCGGACATCGTCGTCATGCTCCACCCCGACTACCAGTACACCCCCCTGCTGCTGGAGGCCATGGTGTACCCCATCGCGCGGGGGGTGTACCCCGTCATGCTGGGCTCGCGGATACTGGGCGGCGCGTGCCTCAAGGGGGGGATGCCCCTCTACAAGTACGTGGCCAACAGGGCCCTGACCCTGGTGCAGAACATCCTCCTGGGGCAGAAGCTCTCGGAGTACCACACCGGCTACCGGGCCTACTCCCGCCGGGTGCTGGAGACCCTCCCCTTCGAGGGGAACTCCGACGACTTCATCTTCGACAACCAGTTCCTCGCGCAGGTCTTCGGCGCGGGCTTCAGCATCGGGGAGGTGAGCTGCCCCACGAAGTACTTCCCCGAGGCCAGCAGCATCAACCTGCGGCGGAGCATACGCTACGGCCTCGGGGTGCTGGGGGTCTCGCTGGCCTACAGGTTCCTGGGGCGCTACAGGGGTAGGGCCTAGGAAGTGCCGTAAGGATTGATTCGCACCCCGCGTACGCACCGCCATACGCCTTATTATCTTACCTTTGCGCTAGATAGCAAATCGAGTTAATGGTAAACCGTATACTACCATGAAGAAGGAGCAGCTGATAGAGTGCGTCCCCAATTTCAGCGAGGGGCGCGATGAGAATGTGATCCGCCAGATAACGGCCGAGATTGAGGGCGTGGACGGCGTGCGCCTGGTGGACGTGGACCCCGGCCGGACGACCAACCGCACGGTGGTGACCATGGTCGGCACGCCCGACGAGGTGTGCGAGGCGGCGTTCCGGGCGGTCAGGAAGGCCGCGGAGCTCATCGACATGAGCCGGCACCACGGGGCGCACCCCCGCTTCGGGGCGACGGACGTGTGCCCCCTAATCCCGGTGGCCAACATCACCATGGAGGAGACCGTGGAGTACGCCCGCAGGCTGGCCGAGCGCATCGGGACGGAGCTCGGTATACCCATCTACTGCTACGAGAACGCGGCCTTTACGCCCGAGCGTCGCAACCTGGCCAGTTGCCGGCAGGGGGAGTACGAGGCGCTGAAGGATAGGGTGGCGAGCCTGGATTGGAAGCCGGATTTCGGCCCGGCCGAGTTCACCGCCAGCGTGGCGCGGAGCGGGGCTACGGCCGTGGGGGCACGCAACTTCCTCATCGCCTACAACGTGAACCTCAACACCACCTCCACCCGCTGGGCCAATGCCGTGGCCTTCGACATCCGCGAGAAGGGGCGACCGGCCCGTGAGGGTGACCCCATCGTCGGCAAGAAGAAGGTCGGCCCGGATGGCCAAGTGGTTATGATACCCGGCTCGCTCAAGGCCTGCAAGGCCATCGGCTGGTTCATCGAGGAGTTCGGCATCGCGCAGGTGTCCATCAACCTGACCGACATCAGCGTCACCCCGCTGCACATCGCCTTCGAGGAGTGCGCGGCCAAGGCCCAGGTGCGGGGTCTGCGCGCCACGGGCTCGGAGATTGTGGGCGTGGTGCCGCTCAAGGCCATGCTCGACGCGGGGCGCTACTTCCTGGCCAAGCAGAAGCGCTCGGGCGGAGTATCGGACAGCGAGCTCATCAAGATTGCCGTGAAGTCCATGGGGCTGGACGAGCTGTACCCCTTCGAGCCCCGCAAGCGCATCATAGAGTACATCCTTGAGGATGCGGCCCAAGGCAAGCGGCTCATCGACCTGAGCGTGAAGGGCTTCGTGGAGGAGACCGCCTCGGAGAGCCCCGCGCCGGGCGGGGGTAGCGTGTCGGCGGCCATGGGGGCCATGGGTGTGGCCCTCGGCACGATGGTGGCCAACCTCTCGTCGCACAAGCCCGGCTGGGTGGACCGCTGGGAGATGTTCGCCGAGTGGGCCGAGCGGGGCAAGCAGTATCAGGACCAGCTGACCCAGATGGTCGACGAGGATACGAATGCCTTCAACGCCATCATGGACGCGCTCGGCCTGCCCAAGAAGACCGATGCGGAGAAGGCGGCCCGGAAGGCGGCGCTGGATGCGGCCACGCGCAGGGCCATAGAGGTGCCTCTGAGGGTGATGCGGCTCTGCTACGATAGCATGGAGGTGATGGAGGCCATGGCCAAGGACGGCAACCCGAACTCGGTGTCCGATGCCGGGGTGGGTGCGCTGGCGGCCTTGGCCGGGGTGCGCGGGGCTTTCCTGAACGTGAAGATCAATGCCGCCGGGCTGGAGTGCCAGGAGGAATGCGCCTCCTACATCGCTCGGGGCGAGGAGATTGTGAAGCTGGCTGTGGAGAAGGAGAAGGCCATTCTGGAGATTGTGGATGCGAAGATAGGCAGCTAAGCCTTTCGCCTTGTATTTATTGGGGAGGCCTGGCCGTTTGGCTGGGCCTCCCTTGTCCTATTCCTGTCCGGTTTTCCCCTCCCACACCCTCTCCTCCCGCCACTCTATGCGGCACCTCTCCCCCATGACCGCGCCGATGGCCCACACATCCCGCTCCCCGCCGATGTGCTTGGTGGTGTACTCCCGCTGGGCCACCTGCCGCAGCGCGCCCTCCGGGGTGATGCCCCCCCCGGCCAGCTTGAGCTCCAGCACCAGGACCATGCGCGGCCCGACGATCTCCACGTCGGAGATGCCCCCCGCGCCGTGCTGC
>PDTX01000007.1 GCA_002749065.1 Bacteroidia bacterium
CTTGTCGTGCTCCACCGTCTTCGTGATATCATCCGTTTTGCCGTTTAGCTCGCCACCACCTAGGTCAAAGGTCACCGTGTGCGTCACCGGCGTGGTACCACCGCCACCGCCAGAGCCACCTGCGGACTCCCACTGGGCCGTAATCGTGATGTCCTCCGTCACCGGCGCATCGAACTTGTACTCAGCACCACTCTTGAACCAACCCTTGAAGGTATAACCCGACTTGGTCGGCTCGCCCGGGTTATCGACGGCCTCGCCGTGCTCCACCGTCTTCGTGAAGCTACCGGTCTTACTGCCCAGCTCGCCGCCATCCAGCTCAAAGGTCACCGTGTGCGTCACCGGCGCGGTACCACCGCCACCGCCCGAACCCTTAGCCTTCCAAACGGCCACCACACGCATATCGCTCACGATCTTTGTGCTGAACGTAAATGGACCCTGCGGCCCACCTGGCGCACCACCTACCCAGCCTAGGAAATCAAAACCATCCTTCGTCGGCACACCCGGATCCGCCATCACCTCGCCGTGACGAACCTCCTGGCTAAAGCCGGGGGTTCGGCCGGGCAGCTCGCCACCATCCAGATTGACAGACACCCAGTGCGTCGTGGGCTTCGCAACCTCCCACTTAGCCTTGATGGTGATGTCCTCCGTCACCCTAGTGGTTGCAAATACATACGCCGCCCTCTCACCCAGCTTGAACCAGCCCTTGAACGTATGCCCCTTCTTAGTCGGCGTACCCGGATGGCCCACCGCGTAGCGGTGCTTAATCCTCTCAGTGAAGGTGCCAGTCCGGCCATCGGGCAGCTTGCCGCCATCCAGGTCGAAGGTCACCGTGTGCTCCTTGGGTTGCGCTTTCTGCCACACCGCAACAATGGTGAGGTCATCCGTTATGCTCTCGGCGAATGTGAACGACGAAGGGGCCATACCCGGCTTTTCGGCAAGCCAGCCCAAGAACTCATACCCCGCCTGGGTCGGCGTGCCCGGGTCGGCCAGCCTCTTGCCGTGCTCCACCTTCTCCGTGATGATGCCGCCGCGGCCATCGGGCAGCGTGCCACGGCCCAGATGGATGGTTACGGTGTGCTTCACCACCACCTTATCAATCACAACACGTCCCTTCACTACACTCCCATTCCTATCCACCACAGCCTTCTTGGCTTGGCTAAACTTCGCACCCACAGGCTCAATAATCCCGCAACCCTTGAGGTTCATTCGCTCCATGCCAAGGATACTAGTAGCCTCCACCCGCGCATTCCGGATAGTGAATACACTGCCACCGGAGACTCCAAAGTCGATACCTCCATGCTTTGCCTCCGCAATAACGGTACAACCGTCAATAATCAAATCATTACCAACACGTATTGCACCATTTCGATCTGAATTCCGATTCACAACCCGAAGGCTTCCTGACCCAAGGATGGTTGTCGTCGGTATAAACATAATAGGACCTGGAGAATCATCCGATTCCACTAGGTTGCTCCCTATCAGCTTCACTTTCAGGCCAGAAATACCAGTCAAAACACAATGGATCCCCTTCTTCTTAATGGTCGCCCCATTCAGCGTCAGCGTCTTGCTATTATCATCGTAGCTGACCTTGCCGCTCACGCCGGGGATTACGGATAGATCCTTTCGATTCTCTTCATCAACCTGTGTATTATTAACCCACAGGTCGTATTTCTTTATCCTATCAATCACCACTCTGAGCTCAGGCTCAGGGTCAGCCACTGCCGGATTAACTATCGTTGAATGCTTAAACGAGAACTTCCCGTATGACGGCTCTGCAATCTTGCAGCCATCAAGTTCCAGAGAAGTTATCCAAATAGCAGCATTTCCATAACCACGGCCCGAAGTAGCCTCTATTCTTGCATTTTTAACGGTTAGCTTCCCATCATGAAAGCCCTGAATCGCTCCGAACCTCCCTATTCCGCCAGACTTATTTTTCAGAACAAGATCACATCCATCGACAACTAAATCTCCATTAGATAGTGCTATGGGGTTATACTTAGTTGCTTCTACGAGTAGCTTACCACTCCCAGTGATTGTGGTTGTGGAACGCGGAACAGTAGAAACCCTAAACGACATATATCCCTTCACATAGTTATCGCCTTCCAGTACTATCCTTAATCCATCATCGATATAGCTATTGATTGCCCAATCAGCAGCCCCACCCCCAGCATCTATCCGTGCATCCTTCAGTATCAGCATATTTAGGTCAGAATCATATCTGACAGTCCCGCTCACTCCGGGGATTGCATCATGCAACCTATCCTTGTTCTCATCCGTCACTTCGATGTAATTGATGCGTAAATTATACTTCTTCCCCCACGCTCCCCCCGGCGCCAGCATCCCCAGCAGCAGCAGGGATAGCCAAAACAGTAGTCCTCTTCTCATCGCTAAAAATAGATATTTGGTAAAACAAAAAATCCTACATGCGCCAAAGGTAGCAAAAAACCATGCGCACATGCCACCGCGTTGACGAACGGTCGGCTTTCGTTGACCAAGCATCGCCTTTCGGCCGTGGCCGCGGGCCGAAGCGGGCGGTTTTCGGGTCGAGGAGCCCCGTCCCACGGGCGAATGGGCCCCGCTCCGGGCCGTGCGGGGGGCCGGGGCGTGGCCCGTGGGGCATCCGCGGAAATATTGTACCTTTGCCGATGGCTGGGCGGTAGGGGCCCGGCCGAGGTGTACACGAAACGACGAACAGGACATGCGCATCATCGTAGCAGGAATGGGGGCCGTGGGGAGGCATCTGGCCACCATGCTGGCCAACGGCAAGAACGAAATCATCGCGATAGACCTCCACGAGGACAATCTCAACAGCGTGCAGGACCACGCCGACCTGGTGACCATCGCGGGCTCGGTGACCTCCATCGGCGTGCTGAAGCGGGCGGAGGTGGAGCACGCCGACCTGTTCATCGCGGTGGCCAACCTGGAGTCGGTCAACATCACGGCCTCCATCCTGGCCAAGCAGATGGGGGCCAAGCGGGTGATCGCGCGCATCGACAACAACGACTACCTCAGGAGCGAGAACAGCGCGCTCTTCAAGAAGCTGGGCATCGACACGCTGATCTACCCCGAGAAGATGGCCAGCCAGGTGATCATCAACCTGCTGGACGAGAACGGCACGATGGAGTACGTCGACTTCTCGCAGGGGCGGCTGAGCCTGGCGGTGTTCAAGGTGGGGGAGAGCATGCCGCTGATCGGCCTCTCGCTCATGGAGATCGCGCAGGAGGCGACGGACATCCAGTACCGCATCGTGGCCATCACGCGCTACGGGGAGACCATCATCCCCGACGGGGAGGAGCGGCTGCACGAGGGCGACACGCTGCACGTGATCTCGGACCAGAAGGGCATCGAGCAGTGGCGCAAGTGGGTGGGCAAGGAGACCTCGGAGGCGGAGCGCATCATGGTGCTGGGGGCGAGCCGCATCGGGGTGCGGACCTGCCTGGACCTGGAGGGGGAGCTCGCCGAGATCAAGCTGATAGAGGGCGACCCGCAGAAGTGCCACCGCATCGACGACCTCTTCAAGCAGACCATCGTGCTCAACGGCGATGGGCGCGACACGGACTTCCTCATCGAGGAGGGCATAGAGGGGATGGATGCGTTCATTGCGGTGACGGGCAGCTCGGAGACCAACATCCTCACCTGCATGGCGGCGCGGCGGGCGGGGGTGCCCTACACCATCGCGGAGGTGGAGAACCTGGACTACATCCAGCTGGCCGAGAGCCTGGGCATCGACACCATCGTCAACAAGAAGCTCATCACGGCCTCGGCCATCTTCCGCTACACCCTGGGGGGCAACATCTCCAGCATGTACTGCATGACGGGCAGCGACGCGCAGGTGCTGGAGTTCGTGGCCAAGGACGGGGCGCGCATCACCCGGGGGCCCATCCGGGGCATCAAGTTCCCCAAGCAGGCCGTGGTGGGGGGCGTGATACGGGGCGACAAGGCCTTCATCGTGGAGGGTAGCAGCGAGATCCTGGCCGGCGACCGCGTCATCGTCTTCACCATGGAGGCCTGCGCGGAGAAGGTGGGCACCTTCTTCGCCTAGCCACCGGCGAGGCACGCCATAATAAGGTATACAACACGCCCGGCCCGTCGGGGCGCGGGGCCAACACTCAAGACATGGGAGATAAGCGCATGACATTCAGTACGGAGGAAATCGTGGCCGTCACCCGGCTCGTGAACGTGATGATAATGGCCGACGGCTCGGCCGACAAGCGGGAGGTCGGCACCCTGAGCCACGAGCTGGCGCGCCTGGGGGTGGGCCCGGAGCAGCAGCCCGGGGTGCTCGACACCGCCCTGGCCCTCAGGCCCGTGGATGCCGTGGCCCGGGTGGCCCGCATGGACCAGGAGCGGAAGCGCTACGTGAGCGCCTTCCTGGCCAACGCGATGATTAGCAACGGGGAGATCCACGATGCGGAGCTGGTGCAGTGGCGGCAGCTCACCCACCTCTGCGAGCTGCCGGAGATGAGCATCGAGCAGGCCCTGAGCTACCTCATCAAGCTGGGCGAGTAGGCCCGCGCTCCCCCACTCCGAGAACCAGGCCAGCACGCCATGGCCCGCAAGGAGAACCGCCCCCTGCTGCTCTACAAGGCCTCGGCCGGCACGGGCAAGACCTACACGCTGGCCCGGCGCTTCGTGGAGCTCTCCATCGTGCGGGGCGAGCCCTACGCCTTCGCGCGGATACTGGCCGTCACCTTCACCCGCAAGGCCACGGCCGAGATGAAGGCGCGCATCGTCCGCTTCCTCTCGAGCCTGCGCGACGACGACGACCCCCAGCTCATGGAGGGCATCATGGGCGGGCTGCGCAGCCGGGGGCTGGAGATATCGAAGCGCGGGGTGCAGGCGCGCGCGGGGGACACGCTCCACGCCATCCTGCACGAGTACTCCCGCTTCACCGTGTCGACCATCGACAGCTTCCTCAAGGACATGGCCACCTCGCTGTTCTGGGAGCTGGGCATCTCGCCGGAGGTGACGGTGCGCCTGGACGAGGAGCAGATGGTGGAGGAGGCGACCGTATCGCTGCTGCAGCACCTCGCGGGCGGGGAGGGGGACGAGGGTTCGCAGCATGAGGAGCTATACGCCCATCTGCGCGACATCCTGCACGAGCAGATGGCCGAACGGGGGAAGCGCACCCTCCTCGAGGAGCTCGGGCCGGTGGGGCGGGAGATTTTCCGCGAGCCCTTCGTGCGCAAATCGCGGGCCGAGCAGCAGGAGATGCTGAGGATGGAGGCCCGGCGGACGCTCAGGGAGCTGCTCCGGGCCGAGCGGGAGGAGGCCCGGCACGCCGTGGTCCGCGCATTCGGGGGCTTCATGGCGTACGTGAGGGAGCGGGGGTACGAGGGGGCGCTGACCGGCAGGAGGAAGGGGCAGTACTCCAAGCTCGGTAGCCACGATGAGGTGGACATGATGACGGAGGTGCCAAAAGCGCTCAAGGACGTGGAGGGGAATTTCACCAGGAGTCTGCCCCTCGCGGGGGAGGCCCGGGCTGAGTTCCTCGCCACGGTCGGTGCCATGCTGGGGGAGGCCCAGAGCGCCCTGATGAGCAAGTGGACCTACGATGCGGCCCTACAGTCCTTCGACCGCTTCGCCACCCTGGCCCACATCCGCGAGGAGCTGCTCCGCCTCGAGCGTGAGGGCGGGCAGCTGCCCCTGAAGGAGTTCAGCGTAATGCTCAACCAGCTCCGCGAGGGCGACGACCTCTCCTTCATCTTCGAGCGGATGGGCGTGCGCTACGACTCGCTCTTCATCGACGAATTTCAGGACACCAGCCGCCTGCAGTGGGACCTGCTCCGGCCACTGGTGGCCAACTCGGTCGGCAGCGGGCATCAATCCCTCATCGTGGGCGACGTGAAGCAGTCCATCTACCGCTGGAACGGGGGCGACTGGAAGATGCTGGGCGAGGAGGTGGCCCGAGACCCGGAGCTCGGCCGGGCGGTGGAGGAGATCCATCTGGAGGAGAACTTCCGCTCCGCCCCGGAGATCGTGGAGTTCAACAACCGGCTATTCGGGCAGCTGGGGGGGCAGTTCGAGGGGTACGTCAGCTCGCTGCTGAAGAAGACCGCGGGGATAGGGGAGCTGGACCACCTCCGGGAGGAGCTCATCGCCGGGGCGGACAGGCTGGCGACCACGGCCTACGCGCTGAGGGACAGGGCCCAGCGCCAGGGGGAGAAGGGCTACGTGGAGCTGACCTTCAGGCCGATGCCCCCGGGCCAATCCACCCCCGACGAGGAGGGGGAGACGGAGGGGGGCGCCGTGGAGTGGGCCACCGCGAAGGTGCGGGAGCTCATCCAGCGGGAGGGGGTGCGCCCGATGGACATCGCCGTCATCGTGCGCACCCGGGACATGGCCCGTCAGGTTGTGGCGCAGCTGCTGGCCATGCACCGGGCCGAGCCCATCGTGGCGGGCTTCTCGGTGGTCAGCCAGGACGGGCTGCAGCTCGCATCGTCCTACTCCGTGGGTCTGGCCCTGGCCGGGCTGCGCATCGTCGCCGGGCTGGGTACGGACATCGACCGGGGGCTCATCGCCTCCTTCGAGCGGCTCTCGCCCCACTGGGCGTGGTACCTCAAGCGGGGGCGGGAGGACGAGAGGGGCGCCGCGAGCCGGGCCATCTTCGGTAGGCTGCTCGAGCTCAAGGGCTACCCCCTCCTGGATGCCTTCGACCGCGTCTGCCGTCTCCTGGGCCTGCCCGAGAGCGCGGCGGAGAAGCCCTACCTCGACAAGCTGCGCGACATGCTCTACACCTACATGAAGGGCGAGAGCACCAGCATCGCCGCCTTCGTGCAGTGGTACGACACCTGCAAGGGGGGGGAGCAGACCATAGACCTGGTCCAGAGCGAGATGTCGGTGAACGTGCTGACGGTGCACAAGGCCAAGGGGCTGGAGTTCGAGGTGGTCCTATGCCCCGACGCCAACCTCCCGCTGCGCAACCCGTCCACCATGGCGCCGACGATATGGGCGGAGTCCACCTCCATCGCGGAGAGCCCGGCGCTGGACGGGAGGCTCTTCCCGGTCTCGGTGTCGACCAAGCACCTGCTCACGGGCTTCGGCGAGGCAGTGAAGGAGGATTTCTTCCTCCAGATGGTCGACGCGCTCAACGTCCTGTACGTGGCCTTCACCCGGCCCCGCGCCGCGCTCTACATCTACTACGAGATGCGGCTGAACGGCAAGGAGGGGGAGTACACGGTCAGGTCGGTGCCGAGGATATTCAACCAGCTGCTGCACGACACGCTCTCCGGGCTCTTCGGCGGGGGCCTGGGGCCCAACGACCCGGCGAAGACCTGCCGCTTCCCGGAGGGCGGAGGGGCCACCCCGGGACGGCGAGCGGCGGGCGAGACGGGCGAGCGGCGGACCCTCGAGCGCATCGCGGACAGGCAGGGGGCGGCCCGGCGCGTGGACCTGGCCCTGAGCATCGGCCGGAACGAGGACCTCCAGTCGGCCATCAACCGCCGGCGGGCCGCCAAGCGGGGGGAGCGGCTGCACGCCATCATGGCCGGCTGCCCCACGGGGGAGCTCGACGGCATCGGGGGCTACCTCGCGAGGGAGCTGGGGCGGCTCAGGGACATCGGGCTGCTCGATGATGGGGAGGCCGGGGACATCGGCCGGGAGATTACCCAGACCATCGGCCGGGAGGAGGCGCTGAGGGCCAGCTTCATCAGCCCCCCGAGGAGCCTGGCCGAGCGGGATATACTGCTCGAGGACGGTAGCACCTGCCGCCCCGACAGGGTGACGGTGCACGAGGGTAGAACCATCATCCTGGACTACAAGTTCGGGCAGCCGCAGGCCCAGCACCAGCGGCAGCTGCGGGACTACGGCCGGGTCATGGCGCAGCTCGGCTACCCGGGGCCCGAGGCCTACCTGTGGTACGTGCAGGGGAAGGGGCTCGAGCGGGTGGCGCTGGACTAGCGCCTCGGCGACGGAGTACGCGGGCGAAATTGTCCATTTTACCTACATTTGCCCCCGTGGAATCGCGCAAAACCCAAGGAAGAACACCATGCGACAACGTATATCACCCGCGGCCAACGGCGTGCTGCTCATCGCCCTCTTCGCGCTGGCCGCCTACCACATCGCCGCCCTCCCCCTCTGCCGCTCGCTCTCGCTCAGCCCGCTCATCATCGGCATAGTGCTCGGCATGGTGTACGCCAACACCCTGCGCCCCCAGCTGCCCGAGGCGTGGGCCCCCGGCGTGCGGCTCTGCAGCAAGACCGTGCTGCGGACGGCCATCGTCTTCTACGGCTTCCGCCTCACGGTCCAGAACGTCATGGAGGTGGGCGCGCCGGCCATCGTCGTAGACCTCCTGGTGGTGGGCAGCGTCCTGCTGCTGGGCATACTGCTGGGGCGGGCGCTACGGATGGACCGCGACACCACCGTGCTCACGGCCTGCGGCTCGGCCATCTGCGGGGCCGCCGCCGTGCTGGGCACCGAGCCCGTGCTGCAGAGCAAGCCCCACAAGACAGCCGTGGCGGTCAGCACCGTGGTCATCTTCGGCACCGTGTCGATGTTCCTCCACCCGGCCCTCTACCGCGCGGGCATCCTCAGCCCCATCAGCGACTGGCAGATGGCCCTCTTCACCGGCTCCACCCTCCACGAGGTGGCCCACGTCGTCGGCGCGGGGAACGCCATGAGCAGCGAGCTGATAGCCAGCAACGCCATCATCGTCAAGATGATACGGGTCATACTCCTGGCCCCGGCCCTCATCGTCCTGAGCCTCCTCTTCAAGCCCGAGGACCAGAAGGGCGAGGACCACGGCAAGCGCCGCGGCATCACCGTGCCCCGCTTCGCCATCGGCTTCCTGATCGCCATCGGCATCAACTCCGCCGTCCAGCTGCTCATCGCGGGCTCCCCCTCCCTGACGGCCGCCTGGGCGACCACCACCGGCCACATCAACCAGCTCGACACCTTCGCCCTGACCATGGCCATGACCGCGCTCGGGGCGGAGACCTCCTTCGACAAGTTCCGCCATGCCGGGCCCAAGCCCTTCCTCCTGGCCCTGCTCCTCTTCGGCTGGCTGTTCGCCTTCGGCCTGCTGCTGACCAAGTACCTCGCGCCGATGCTGGCCTAGAGGCCAACGGCACGCACAGACCAACCATCCCATGCTAGACCGCATTCTCCTACGCCACCTCACCAAGAAGGGCAGGATCATCTACTTCGTCGGCCTGCTCGTCGTCTTCGCCGTCATCATCTTCGTGGACATGCGCAGCGCCGAGCTGCAGGGCCACATCCGGGCCGACCGCTTCCTCGTCAAGCTCATCGTGGGCAACATCGTATGGGGCGGCATATGCTACTACGCGTGGCGTAGGCCCAAGGAGGAGCGGGAGAATACCCCGCCAAGGGAGAAACCCTAAATTCGAAACCATGGGGAGAAGCAAGCTCGAGTTCGTACTGGCCATGCTCATCTTCGGCCTCAACGGGGTGCTCGCCAGCGCCATACCCTGGCACAGCTACGAGATTGTGCTCGCCCGCACCACCGTCGGCGCCCTGACCATGCTCGCCATCCTGCGCTGGCAACGGAGGCGCTTCGCCATCCTGCGGAGTCGCGGCGCCCTGTGGCTCACCCTCGGTTCGGGCGTGCTCATGGGCATCAGCTGGCTAGGGCTCTACGAGGCCTACACGCGGCTGGGCGTGGGCCTGGCCCAGATGCTCAGCAGCAGCGGCCCGGCGGTCGCCATGGTGCTCTCCCCGCTCATATTCCGGGAGAAGCTCCAGAGGACCAAGGTCATCGGCTTCGCCGTCGTGCTCACCGGCATGCTGCTCATCAGCAGCGAGGACCTCACGGGCGGCCAGGCATTCGGCCTGCTCTGCGGCCTGCTCGCCTGCCTGGCCTACGCCGCCTTCCTGATCTGCAACCACCGCCCCCTGCCCATGACCCCCGCCGAGCGCACCATGTGGCAGCTCGTCACGGCCTCCGTCATCGTCATGGCCTTCATCGCCTACCGGGGCACGGGCCTCCCGGACACCTTCGCTCCCCGGGCGCTCATCGCCGCGCTCATCCTCGGGGTGGTCAACACCGGCCTGGCCACCAGCATGATGTTCGCCGCCCTGCAGAAGATACCCATGCAGACCGTCGGCATACTCGCCTACCTCGAGCCCATGTCCGCCATCGTCTTCTCCGCCCTCCTCCTGGGCGAGCAGCTGGGCCCCCTCCAGCTCGGCGGCGTGGCGCTGATACTGGGTGGCACGGCCTTCGCCGAGCTGTATCCCGGGCGGCACGGCCGGGGGTAAACGTGCATCCGGCAGCGCATCCGCGGGGAGCGCAAAAAGCATTACCTTTGCCCCGCACCAACACGATGGACCAACACGATGGACTACGAAGTACTCAACGGGGGCGGGGGCAGCGCTGAGCGCGGGGGCTACGCCAAGGTGGAGCACTGGGATGCCCGGACGAGCGAGGAGATTGCCCAGCACTACCGGGCCATCCTCTCCCTGCTAGGCGAGGACCCCGAGCGGGAGGGCCTGCAGAAGACCCCCCTGCGCGTGGCCAAATCGCTGCAGTTCCTGGTCCACGGCTACGGCCTGGACCCCCGGGCCATCCTCAACAGCGCGAAGTTCCGCGAGGAGTACCAGCAGATGGTCATCGTCAAGGACATCGAGCTCTACTCCCTCTGCGAGCACCACGTCCTGCCCTTCTACGGCAAGGCCCACGTGGCCTACATCCCCAACGGCTACATCACCGGCCTGAGCAAGATCGCCCGAGTGGTGGACGCCTTCGCCCGCCGGCTCCAGGTGCAGGAGCGGCTCACGCACCAGATTCTGGACTGCATCCAGGAGACCCTCGAGCCGCTGGGCGTGGCCGTGGTCATCGAGGCCGAGCACATGTGCATGCAGATGCGCGGGGTGCAGAAGCAGAACTCCATCACCACCACCTCGGCCTTCACCGGGGCCTTCATGCGGGAGGAGAAGACCCGCAAGGAGTTCGTCCAGCTCATCCAGACCAGACCCCGCTAGCCGATGCCCCCCGAGTCGCTCTCCAAGTGGTTCCGGCTGGTGCGCTTCTCGCACACCCTCTTCGCCCTGCCCTTCGGCCTCCTGGGCATGGTGTACGGCTTCGTGGATGGCGGGCAGTGGACCTGGCGGGCCATGCTCGGGGTGCTGCTCTGCCTGGTGTTCGCCCGCTCGGCCGCCATGGCCTACAACCGCTACCTCGACCGGGAGATAGACGCACGCAGCCCCCGGGCCAGGAACCGGGAGATCCCCCGGGGCCTAATATCCCCCCGCGCCGCCCTGCTCTTCACGGTGGGCTGCCTGCTGCTCTTCTGGATGTCGTGCCTGCTGCTCAACACGCTCACCTGGCTCCTGGCCCCCGTGGCCATGCTCATGCTGCTGGGCTACACGCACAGCAAGCGCTTCAGCTGCCTCTGCCACTTCTGGCTGGGCGCCACCCTGGGCCTCGCGCCCGTGGGGGCCTACGTGGCGGTCACGGGGCACTTCTCGCCCGCGGCGCTGCTGCTCGGGCTGGGGGTGATGTTCTGGGTGGCGGGCTTCGACATCCCCTACTCCATGGTGGACGCGGCCTTCGACAGGGAGCAGGGCCTCAAATCCATCCCGGCCTGCTACGGGGCCAGGGTGTCCACCTACATCGCCCGGCTCTCCGCGCTCATGGGCGTGCTCTGCCTGGCCGGGGGGATAGGCCTCATGCCCCAGGCCGGGGGCTGGGCCATCGCCGGGCTGGCCATCTTCGCCCTGGTGGACGCGTACCAGCAGTCGGCCTACTCGGCCCGGAACCTCAGCCGGGTGACGCCCGCCTTCATGACCCGCGACGGGGTCAACTCCCTGCAGCTATGCTCGCTGGCCATCATCGGCCTGCTGGCCTAGCACGCCGCGGCGGCTTCCGGCAGATTTTGTACCTTTGCACCAAAAGGGGGCGTTATGGCTAGTAGGCACATCAAATTCGACTGGGCGATCAAACGCCTGCTGCGCAACAAGGCGAACTTCGACATCCTCGAGGGCTTCCTCACCGAGCTGCTGGGCTTCGACCTCCGCATAGAGGAGATACTCGAGAGCGAGAGCAACCAGCAGCACCCGGGCGACAAGTTCAACCGCGTCGACCTCCTGGCCCGCGACAGCCAGGGCGACCACATCCTCATCGAGGTGCAGAACGACATGCAGGTCGACTACTTCCGGCGCATGCTCTACGGCCAGGCCAAGCTCATCTCCGAGCGGCTCGACCAGGGCGACTCCTACATGGAGCTCTCCAAGGTCTACTCCATCAACATCGTGTACTTCCCCCTGGGCGTGGGCCAGGACTACATCTACGTGAGCGACGGGACCTTCCGGGGCATGCACCTGGGCGACGAGCTGGGGCTGACCGACCGCCAGAAGGCCCTCTACCGCGTGAACCGCGTGGGGGAGATCTTCATGCAATACTACATCATCAAGGTCAACCAGTTCGACGACGTGGCCAAGGACACCCTCGACGAGTGGATCTACTTCCTGAAGCACAGCGACATCAAGCCGACCTTCCGGGCCAAGGGGATGGCCAAGGCCCGCGAGGTGCTGCGGCGCGACAACATGACCCCGCAGGAGCGGTGGGCCTACGACGCCTTCATCAAGGAGCGGCGCATCCGGGAGTCGGAGTACGTCTCGGTGGTCGGCGAGGCGGAGTGGAAGGTGGAGCAGCGGATGCAGGCGAAGGTGGACGAGGCCGTGCAGCAGCGGGAGGAGGCCCTGCAGCGGGAGCAGGAGGCGGTACAACAAAGGGAGGAGGCGATGCGGCGCGAGCGGGAGGCCAACATCCGCCTGGCCACGCGGATGCTGCGCTACGGCGAGCCCATCGAGGAGATAGCCCGGGAGACGGGGCTGAGCGTGGCGGAGGTGGAGGCGTTACGGGCGGATGGCTAGGCCCCAGGCCGAGGACGGCGCCGCGGGGGACCTCCCGCAACAAAATCGGGTAGACGAATGAGGATACTACGGATCTCGGGGGAGAATCTGGCATCGCTGGAGCGCCCCTTCACCATCGACTTCCAGGTCCCCCCCCTGCGGGACGCCGGGCTGTTCGCCATCACGGGGCCCACGGGCTCGGGGAAATCCACCATCCTGGACGCGGTGTACCTCGCGCTCTTCGGCCAGGTGCCGCGGCTGGAGGGGGTGGAGTCCAAGGAGAACCCCGTGCCGGACGTTAACGGCGAGGAATACAACGCGAGCAACCCCGTGGCGATACTGCGGCGGGGTGCCACTCATGGCCGGGCGGAGGTGCTCTTTGAGGGGGTCGATGGCCGGGTGTACACGGCGGTCTGGTCGGTGCGGCGGGCCTACGGTAGGCCGGACGGCAAAATCCAGGATGCAGAGCAGAAGCTACTCGACGCGGAGGGGAACATCGTGGCCCGGTCCACCCGTGAGGTGAAGCAGCGCATCGTGGAGCTGGTGGGGATGCACCACACGCAGTTCCAGCACGTGGTGCTGCTGGCGCAGGGGAAGTTCGCCGAGTTCCTCAAGGCAAAATCGCGCGACAAGAGCGAACTGCTCGAGCGTATCACCAACACGGAGCTGTTCAGCCGCATCGGCATGGAAATCTACCATCGGCACGCCGCGGTGGTCAGCCGGAAGAAGGAGCTGAGCGGGCATCTGGCGAGCATCGTGACCTGCG
The DNA here is from genome assembly GCA_002749065.1 of Bacteroidia bacterium. Taxonomy (GTDB): domain Bacteria; phylum Bacteroidota; class Bacteroidia; order Bacteroidales; family CAJPTX01; genus Bacteroides_D. The sequence continues at coordinate 13,577 of PDTX01000007.1, forward strand.
GCGATGAGGAGCTGGAGGCGATGCGCCATCGGAAGGAGCAGGTTCGGCAGCGGATGGGGGAGGTGGAGGCGGAGATGTGGCAGCATCAGGATGCCATCAAGGTGCTCGAGGCGCTCAGGGAGCTGGAGGTGGCGCTGCGCACGGCGAGGGGCGAGGCCGAGGCGGCAAAGGCGAAACTCGAGGAGCTAGCCCCCGCACGGCGGCTCTGCGAGCAGTGGGCGCATGCCGAGGGGATACGGCCCACGATGGCGGAGCTACAGCACAGCCGGAAGGAGAAGGACAAGCAGCAGCGGGTCGTGGAGGATTGCCAGAACAAGCTGCCCGGGCTACGGAGCGCGCTCGAGCGGGAGCGGGAGAAGGCCACAGGGCTGGAGGAGCGTTCGGGGGAGCTGGAGGGGCAGCGCCTCGGGCTGGAGAGGCTGCGCGTACAGGTTGAGAGCCTGGATAGGCAGCTGGAGACGAGCGAGGGGGAGGTGCAACGGGCCAAGGAGGAGTGGAACGGTGGCCAGCAGGAGGGGCAGCGACTGGGGGGGCTGATGAGGGGTGCCAAGAAGGAGCTGGAGCAGGCAAAAGACCAGCAGGCCGGGGACAAGGAGAAATACGAAGCGCTACTCCCCAAGGCGCAGCTCTGGGAGGCGCTAGATGGCTGGGTGGGGCCGATAGGTGAATACCCCCAGCTCTGCGCCACCCACGAGGCAAAGGGGAAGGAGGCGGAGACCATGCGGGGGAAGATGGCGCGGCTCAAGCACACCATAGAGCGGGAGACCAAGGCCCTCGAGGAGCTGGAGGCCGCCGTGTCGAGCGAGGTCCTCCACCTACGCTCCAGCCTCGAGGAGGGGAAGCCCTGCCCGGTCTGCGGCAGCACCACGCACCCAATCCATCAGGCTGACGAGCAGAATGTGATAAATATGGCCGAGCTGGAGGCGCAGCGCAGCCGGGTCAGCAAGCAGCTAGACACCCTCCGGGAGCAGCATACCACCCTGGGCAATAAGCTCTCCCACCAGGAGGGGGAGCTGTCCACCGTGGAAGGGCGGCTGCAGCAGGTACTCGCAGCCCTCGCCCCCCACTTCGAGCCGCTGTACCCCGATTACGCATCCGGCCTGAGGGACATATCGCTCTGCCAGAAGCTGGTAAAGAGAGCAAAGGACTTCGCCGAGGTCAGGCAGCGGTGCGCGCAGCATGAGCAGACCGTCGAGGGGCTGCAGAAGCAGCTCGACCTGCACCGCGAGGCCCACACCAAGCAGCTGGAGCGGCTCGGCCAGCTGGAGCAGACGCGCACCGCCCGCACGGAGGCGCACCAGGAGCTGGTCAGCAAGCGTGGCCAGCTCCTCGGCGGGCAGACCATCGAGGGGCGGGAGCTCGCCCTAAAGCGGGAGGAGGAGCGGCTAAGCCGGGAGCGTAAGGAGCATGAGGTCGCCCTGGAAGTGAGGCAGAAGGCCATCACGGAGCACGAGACCCTCCTGACCAACGCGCAGGCGGAGGTGAAACGGCTCGCCACGGTGGAGAAGGACCTTCGGGAGGACGTGGCCAGCTGGCTCGGCAAGTCGGAGCTCCTCGGCACCATGCAGGAGCTGGTGGACATCCTGAGGGTGGACCGGGAGACCATCGCCGGGCACGAGCGGCAGATTGCCAGCGCGGAGCGCAACCACAGCACGGCCAACGCGGTATGGAAGGAGCGACAACAGGCCCTGGAGCGAAAGCGGCAGGAGCTCAGCGGGGTGCGGCTCGGGGAGCTCGACGGGGTTCGCACCCAGCTGGCCGATTGCCAGGCCAAGCACCAGCTGCTGGACCAGGAGCGCATCGAGGCCGAACGGGAAATCGGCGTGCAGGAGAACCTCAGGGGGCTACGGGCGACGCTGAAGCACAAACTCGACAAGCTGGAGAGGCGGAACAAGCCCCTGGCCCAGCTCAATGAGCTCTTCGGCGACCCCCAAGGGGCGAAGTTCAGGAAGTACGCGCAGGCCCGGAACATGGACAACCTGATTGCCTGGGCGAACATCTACCTCCGGGGTATCATGCCGCGCTACTCCCTCGAGATGACCGGGAGCGACAACCTGCTGAGCCTCATGGTGGTCGATGGCGACCTGGCCGATACCAAGCGGCACGTCTCCTCGCTCTCCGGGGGGGAGACCTTCGTCATATCCCTAGCCTTCGCCCTGGCCCTCTCCGAGCTGGCCGCCAGCAGCGAGCAGCAGCTCGAGATGCTCTTCATCGACGAGGGCTTCGGCACGCTGGACGACACCACCCTCAACCTGGTCTCCGAGGCCCTCAACCGCATGCAGCAGTCGGGCCGAAAGGTCGGCTTCATATCGCACGTCCAGCAGCTCACCGAGCGGATGCCCGTACGGATAGAGGTCAGGCCCACCAGCGCTGGCGCGTCGAGGATAAGCATCAGCGAGCACTAAGCCTGGGAGAACTCCGAACCATGGCACTACTCCGGGATGTACTATACGTGGCGTGCGGCGGGGCGGCCGGCTGCGTGCTGCGCTACCTCGTATCGCTGGGGGTGGCCCAATGCATCCGGCATCCCTTCCCGTGGGCAACGCTCCTGGTGAACGTGCTGGGCTGCTTCCTCATCGGCCTGCTGTCCGGCCTCGGCGCCCCGGGTGGCCCGCTGGAGCTGCGCCACCGGCTCATCCTCCTGACCGGCTTCTGCGGCGGCTTCACCACCTTCAGCACCTTCTCGCTCGAGATGCTCACCCTGGCCCAGAGCGGGCGCTACGGCTCCCTCGGGCTGTACCTCGCGGGCTCCGTCACGCTCGGGGTACTCGCCGTCCTCGGCGGATTGGCCACGGCCCGGGGCATCGCCTAGAGGGTCGCCGCGCCCCTAGCCCCCCGGCACAGCGAAATCCTCCCCCGGCTCGTGGCCCCGGCCGAGGTAGCGGATGGCCAGGAGGATGCCCACGGCCAGCAGCACGGCGTTGGCCGCCAGGAAGTGGGCCCAGCCGTGGGCGAAGTAGGCCAGGCCGGTGAGGTAGCCCACGGCGCTGCTGCCGATGTAGTAGAAGAGCCAGTAGAGGCAGGAGGCGCTGCTGCGCCCGGCCCCGGCGCGGGTGGACACCATGCGGCTGGCGATGGTATGGCTCGCGAAGAAGGCGAAGGTCGCCGCGGCCAGGCCGAGGAGGACAAGGGGGAGCGGCCCCAGGCCCATGAGCAGCACGCCGAGGAGGAGCAGGGAGAGGGCGACAATGAGCAGGGCGCGGGGGCTGAAGCGGTCGGAGAGGCGACCGAAGAGCAGGGAGGAGACCGTCCCGAAGAGGTACATGAGGAAGAGGAGGGAGATGGCGCGCTCGGGCAGGCCGTAGGGCGGGGTCGCCAGGCGGAAGCTGATGTAGTTGTAGACGCTGACGAATACCCCCATGAAGAGGAAGCCGATGGCGTACAGGGCCGTGAAGTAGGGGGTGCGGAGGTAGAGGCGCATGCGGGCGAGGCGGAGGCTGTCCGGGATGCGGGACGGGGTGAAGTTGCGGCTGGGCGGGAAGATGAGGAGGAAGATGAAGGCCACGGCCACGCTCCACGCCCCGATGGTCAGCGTGCCGACACGCCACCCGGCCTGGTTGGCCAGCAGGGAGGAGACCACCCGCCCGAGCATGCCACCGACGTTGTTGCCCGTGAGATAGACGGCGATGGCCCCGCCGATGATGGCGGGCTGCACCTCCTCGGTGAGGTAGGCCAGGGCCACGGCCGACACGCCGCTCAGCGCCACGCCCTTGAGCAGGGACAGGAGCAGCAGCAAGCCGAAGCTGTGCGCCAGCGGGGTGAGGAGGGTGAGGATGGCCGAGAGGCCCAGGGAGAGGAGCATGAGCCGCCTGCGGGGCAGGATGTCGGCACGGAAGACGAAGGCGAAGAGCCCCAGGGCCATGCCCACGGTGGCGAGCGAAACGGCGAGGCTGCTGGCCGACTGGGGGATGGCGAAGTCGGCCGCCAGCTCCGCGAGGATGGGCTGGAAGAGGTAGAGCTGGGCGAAGACCGAGAGGCCGGAGAGGAAGGTGGCTAGGAGGATACGGTAGTACCGGGATGTCCCCCGAGGGGTGTACGTCGGCTTGCAATCTGGGCGCTGCACGATGGTCCAATCAGCGGGGTAAGCCCCCAATCCACTCCCCCTACCCCTGCTTCCAGCTTTTCGACTGGGCGGCGGGGACATCCCGCACGCTGACCACATGCTTGATGCCACGGATGGTCTGCTCCACCCGCCCGAGCACATCGGGGAGTTGGGGCAGGAGGGCATCGAATTGCTCCGCCTCCGGCGAGAGGACGAGGACCCGCTTCTTGGGCATGAGCACGGCCAGGTGAACCCTCGTCGAAACGGAGAGGTCCAAGTGCCACTGGTAGCCCAGCCGCTCCATGAGGACCCGGGTTTCGCGCGCCCACCGGGCATCGGGGTACTGCTGGTCGAAGGCCGCCTCGTGCTGGCGGTAGAAGGCGGGGAAGCCCTCCAGGAAGCGTCGCCACTGCGGGAGCGGGGGGAGCTCGTCCACCGGCATGTTGACATTGATGAGGGAGAAGCTGTAGCCGCTGGGGTAGAGGGCGAGTAGGTCGCGCCCATCGATGGCGTACCAGATGAAGGCCGGCCTACCCCCGCTGTACTCCAGCCGCGGCTTCATCCCCGCCTCCAGGCCGGCGATGTCCCACTGGGCGATGGTCTCCACGTCCAGCCTGCTGGTCCATGGGCCATCCTCCGGGTCGGGGCGGAAGATGCTGTCCCGGTAGGCCAGGAAGGGCTCCAGCCAGAAGGCCGCCCGGGGATCATTCCCGTTGTAATTCAGCTCGAAGCCGTAGACCGTCCCCCACTGGTAGTCGGCGCTGCCCGGGCCGAGGGTGAACCCCACGGGTAGGGCCCGGGTCAGGTCCGCGAGCTGGTCCACGATGGGGAGGATGTCGTCCCGCCGGTCGAGGAAGGTCTTGTGGGGCATGTTCAGCTCCACGTAGCGGGTGGGGGAGATGAGCACCTGGAGTGCGGTGCCCTTCGGCTGGGGGTTGAGGCGGTACTGCCGCCCCGTCCCGGCCATGAGGGCATCCACCACCGCGTCTATGCTCACCGTGGCCACGGAGGCGATCTTCTGCTCCTTGACCCGCTCGTTGGCCTGGCCCTCCACCCGGGCGATGTACTCGGCGCAGAAGGCGGGGAAGTGGGTCAGCAGGGCGCGCATCTCCCCGACGAGGGTCTTCTTCCGGCCGTAGGTGAAGCCGTCGGTCTCGCGCGCCAGGCAGAAGAAGGGCCGGATGGGCGGGTAGCCCAAAAGGCCGGTGTGGCGGTTGCGCAGCGTCAGCACCAGCAGGTCCGCGATGTAGTAGCGCAGCTCGACGACCATGCCCCTGTCGTTCCGCTCCACCTCTCGGCGCATGGCGGGGCTCTCCATCGCGGCGACGGCCTCAAGCTCCTGGGCCAGGCTGCGCGGATGCCCGATGTGGGGCAGGCGGCCCGCCGCAGTGTAGACCTTCTCGCGGAGCAGGCGGGCCATCTCGCGCTCCCAGAACTGGCGCTGCACCTCGGTGGGGTGCTCTACCAGCGCCCGGGTGAAGCGGGCCAGCTGCTCCTCCGTCAGCGGCGCGCCGGGCAGCCGCTCCGGCTCGGGAGTGCCCAGCGGGAGGGGCGGGATGGGGGTGCGCTCCACGTAGCCCTCGGCCCTGAGCCGCTCGATGCGGCGGGCGAGCTCCTCCCGGGCGGCCTCCTCGGTGGCGTAGTCATCCCAGTCGCTACTGCCGATGGTGCCGACCTTGCCGGTGTATATCCGAATCCGGCCGGTGCTCGCGTCCAGCTCCAGCTCGCAGAAGCGGGTGGTCTTGCCCGCCGTTTTCTCTAGGTAGTGTCTCTCCATGCGGCATGCATCATTGCGGGGGCGGCCGGGGCGCTCCCCTGGGTGTGAAATCGGCTCAAGGGCTCAGGAGATGCGACCACCGGCTGGGGGCAATCCGTCGCGCCCATCATCCACCGCCCCTAGCCATCCACCACGATGCGGGCGGTGTGCAGGGGGCTGCCCTCGAGGTCGATGCGGATGAAGTAGATGCCCCGGGCGAGCTGCTCGGAGGGGTAGCGTATGAGCTCGCCGCCCATGAAGGGCTGGCAGTGCACGGTGTTGCCCAGGAGGTTGATGATGGACACGTGGCCATGGCGGTGCTGGGGCACGGCCCGGAGGTCGACGTGGAGCTTGCCGTGCTTGAGGCGCGAGGGGTAGATGTAGACCGGGATGCCGGGCTGGGGGTCGGGGTCGGGCCTACGCGGGCGTACGGGCATCTCGCCCGGGGTGGGGAGGCGGTCGGTCTGCTGGATGAGGGTGTCGACCGGCAGGACGGATACGCGGGGCTTCCCCGGGAAGGGCACCGTGGGCCTCGAGGCGTGTACGGGCGCGAGGGGGAGGGCCGTCAGGAGGACGAGCAGTAGTACTATGGGCATGTGGGGAGTATATCGTTTGTGCAATACGCTTCGTGCTGTTGGTGTGGGGCGCTTGGGGCCAACCCGTTGCGGCCGGGCTGAGGCCCAAGTCCTCATTATGAACGCGAAGGTATAAAATTATGGGTTTCCAGCGTGAACAACACACCCTATAAAGGTGCGGGATTACGAATTCCGGCCCGCGCATTCACCCTCTGGCCGGTGGCCCGGTGGCCGCGCCGCCCCCCGGCAACAAGCGGAATACCCGGGCCCGGGGTGGGCGCGTCGCCCCGGGCGCGAGACACCGGGAGGGCGGATAGTTGGCGAAAAATCCCTACCTTTGCCAGACCATAAACACAGCAAGACGATGAAATACGGAGTGGTAGTATTCCCGGGTTCGAACTGCGATAGGGACGCGCTTTTCGCGATTAGAGATATCCTGGGCCAGGAGGCCATCACGCTCTGGCACAAGGATACCGACCTCCGGGGGGTGGGCTGCGTCATCATCCCGGGGGGCTTCTCCTACGGCGACTACCTCCGCTCCGGGGCCCTGGCCCGCTTCTCGCCCATCATGCGCTCGGTGGCCCAGTTCGTGACCGACGGGGGCTGCGTCCTGGGCATATGCAACGGCTTCCAGGTCCTGTGCGAGGCCGGCCTCCTGCCGGGCGCCCTGCGGGCCAACCACCACCAGCGATTCGTCTGCCGCAACACCCACCTCCTCCCCGAGGTCAAGCCCGACCTGCCCACCCACCGCCTCACGCCCCTCAAGCCCCTGTGCATCCCCATCGCCCACGGGGAGGGCGCCTACCACGCCGACCGCGACACCCTCCAGCAGCTGCGCAAGAACAACCAGATACTCTTCCGCTACTGCGATGCCGACGGCAACGTGAACCTGGAGGACAACCCCAACGGCGCGATTGACAACATCGCCGGCATCTGCGACAAGCACCGGCGCGTGGTCGGCATGATGCCCCACCCCGAGCGCGCCGCCTTCAGCGAGCAGGGCAACACCGACGGGCTGGACATCCTCCGGTCCATCTTCTCGCTGTGGGAGGGCCACAGCCGCTAAACACACCAGCGCCATGGGAGCATTCCACGCGTACGATGTCCGCGGCGTGTACAACGTCGACTTCAACCGGAAGGACGTATACAAAATCGGCTACCACCTGGTCGGCTACCTCGGCGCGCGGGAGGTCATAGTCGGCCGCGACGCGCGCAGCTCCTCGCCCGAGATCTTCGAGGCCCTGAGCCGGGGGATAATGGATGCCGGGGCCGACGTGCTGAGCCTCGGCCTGGCCACCACCCCCATGGTCTACTACGCCACCGCCACCCTGGGCAAGCAGGCCTCCGTGCAGATCACCGCCTCGCACAACCCCAGGGAGTACAACGGCCTGAAGGTATCGCGGGAGAACGCCGTGCCCGTGGGCTACGACACCGGACTGGGCGAGATTGAGCGACGATGCCGGGAGCAGACCATCAGCCCCGCCCCGCAACCGGGCCAGCTGCGCGAGCTCGACATCCGGGAGGAGTACGTCGCCTTCCTCCAGTCCTTTGCCAGGGACATATCCCAGCTCGAGATCGCCATCGACTGCTCCAACGGCATGGCCGGCCTGCTCATCCACGACGTGCTACCCCCCGGCAGCTACGCCCTGCTCTACGACGAGGTCGACGGCCGCTTCCCCAACCACGAGGCCAACCCCCTCATACCCGAGAACACACGGGCCCTCCGCGAGCTCGTCCTGGCCGAGCGCTGCGATGCGGGCATGATATTCGACGGCGACGGCGACCGCGTGGTCTTCGTCGACGAGCGGGGCCGCGCGGTGCCCTCCGACATCATGCTCGCCGTCATGGGCCACTACTTCCTCACCCCCGAGAACCCCCAGCGGCAGCGCGTGCTGGTGGACATCCGCACCTCCCGGGCCGTGGCCGAGCACCTCGGGCCGATGGGCGCCGACGTGCAGACCTGGCGCGTGGGGCGGGCCTTCATGGCGCCCCGCCTACGGGAAATCGACGGCCTCTTCGGGGGCGAGCTCGCCGGGCACTACTACTTCCGCGATTTCTTCTACTCCGACTCCGGCCTGCTGGCCGCCATCATCCTGCTCAACGTCGTGGCCGACCTCAAGCGGCAGGGCGGCAGCCTGGCACGCCTGGTCGACAGCATCAACACCTACGCCAACAGCGGGGAGGTCAACTTCACGATAGAGGACAAGGCCGGGGCCATGGAGGCCGTCAAGAACCACTTCGTGCGCCAGCAGCCACCCCTGGCCCTCTACGACTACGACGGCTACCGCGTGGAGTACGCCGACTGGTGGTTCAACATCCGCCCCTCCAACACCGAGCCCCTCCTCCGCTTCCTGGCCGAGGCCCGCGACCCGCAGACCCTCGAGCAGAAGCTCCACGAAACCCGCGAAATCCTGGCCCCCTTCCAGCGGTAGCACCCGCCACGAAGCAAAAACCGCACAAGCAACGATAAGCAAGCAGAACGCACGATGCAGACATCCATACGAAAAACCCGTAAGCTCCTGAGCACCATCGCGCTCGCCCTCCTCCTCACCGCCTGCGGCGGCAAGCCCCAGCCGCAGCAAGCCCCCTACGTCAAAATCAACGGCAGCATATGGGGCACCATCTACAACATCACCCTTCAGGACAGCACCGGCACCGACCGCGAGCCCGCCCTCGACTCCCTCTTTGCCGACATCGAGCGCCGCTACTCGCTCTACGACAGCACCGCCCTACTCTACCGCTTCAACCACAAGGAGCAGATGGTAGTCGATGCCGACTTCGCCGCCCTCACCCGCATGTCGCAGCAGATTAACCAGCGCACCGACGGGGCCTTCGACCCCACCATCGGGCCCATCGCGCGCCGATGGGGCTTCGGCAAGGACCAGGGCCAGGCCGTCGATGCGGACACCATCGCCCAGATGCTCACCTACTGCGGCATAGGGCACCTCAGCATCAAGGGCGACACGGTGCGCAAGGACGACCCCCGCACCGAGATCACCTACAACGCCATCGCGAAGGGCTACGGCGTGGACGTGGTGGCCAACTACCTCCTGAGCATCGGCATCACGAACTTCCTGGTGGAGATCGGCGGGGAAATCCGCACGCACGGGAACTCACCCCGCGGCCAGGCATGGGCCATCGGCATCGACGCGCCCGAGCGGGCCGTGCTACCCGGCCAGAAGATTGTCGACCGCATACACATCAACAACGGCGGCCTGGCCACCTCCGGCAACTACCGCAGCTTCCTCGAGTTCGGGGGCAAGACCTACGGCCACACCATCGACCCCAAGACCGGCATGCCCGTGCAGCACTCCCTGCTCAGCGCCACGGTCTACGCCCAGAGCTGCGCCGAGGCCGACGCCCTGGCCACCGCCTTCATGGTGATGGGCACGCAGAAGGCCATGGACTTCATCCAGACCAACGAGGGCATAGAGGGCGTGCTCATATCCATGGCCCCAGACTCCACCCTCAGCATATGGCACTCCAAGGGCATAGAGGAGCTAGCCCAGACCCAGACTGAGGAGTAGGATATGGGCATGGAGATACGGGACGTTCAGGCCGCGGACAACGCCCAGCTCGCCGCGATAATCCGCCGGGCCTTCGAGGAGCACGGCGCGCCGCGCGAGGGCAGCGTGTACTCGGACGCGTCGACGGACGACCTCTTCGGCCTGTTCCAGACCGCCGGGTCGCACCTACTGGTCGCGCTCGATGGCGGCGAGCTGGCTGGCTGCTGCGGGGTGTACCCCACCGACGGCCTACCGGAGGGCTACGCGGAGCTGGTGAAGTTCTACCTGCGGCGCGAATCGCGGGGTAAGGGCCTGGGCAAGCGGCTGCTGGAGGCCAATATCGCCCTGGGGGCGGAGATGGGCTACCGGCAGATGTACCTGGAGAGCTTCCCGGAGTTCGGCGCGGCCGTGGGCATGTACGAGCGGCTGGGCTTCCAGCGCCTGGACCACCCGCTGGGGCAATCGGGGCACACCGCCTGCACCATCTGGATGCTGCGGCCGCTCTAGGCCGAGGGGCTGGGTTCCAAATTGAGGGATAATGGACAGCGAAAAATACACAGTAAAAGGAAGCAATGGAGAATTTCTGACGATAATGGGGCGTGCAGGCATGAAATATGTGACCCCTACTGGTATTTCCTATTATATTGATTCTGAAATGGTTGCTTCAAATGAATACGATTTTTTCGTATATTCATCCCATCTAAAGTTATATCAGGATTATGAAAAAGAGAATGCCCCTGGAAATATTGAAATTCTTGAGCAATTTGATGAAGAAACGGGTGTTGGAAAGGGGTATATCAAATATAGAAGGCGGTTCGATTCAGGCATATCGAAAGGAGAAAGAGAGCGTATAATCAAGCGGATAGAAGAATTATGCGCAATGGCTAGTATCAAAATAAGGGTTATCTGAAGAGTGGCCTTGCAATCCAGCTACTCTTGCTCGCTTATCCTTAGGACGATACGTCAGCGTTTGACCTACAAACCCAGCGACTCGGGGCATGACTTCTCTTTGGGCCCGAGACGTTAATATACCGGTTCCTACTCCCGCTTGTGGCTATCGACCTCCTCGGGCTGGAGGAGGCCCAGCGACACGGCGTAGATGGCCATACCGGAGACGGACTTGATGCCGAGCTTCTTGCTGAGCTTCTTGCGGTGGGTGGCCACGGTATGGATGCTGATGAAGAGGTGCTCGGCTATCTCCTTGGCGGTCATGCCCATGACGAAGCGCTTGAGCACGTCCATCTCCCGCCTGGTGAGCTGGGGGGCCGAGGGGGTCTTATCCTGCACCGTGAGCAGCTCGCGCATGGCGACGATGATCTGGTCGGCGGTCATGAGGGTGCTGATGCTGTCGTCGAACTGTATGTGGTGGTGGGTGCCGGTGGGGCCCATGTCGAGGCTGACGATGGCGCAGGTCGGGAGCTTGCGGCGCAGGGAGGCGATGATGCGGGGGACGTAGAATGCCTGGGCTGAGTCCACGATGAGCAGCCGGAGGGAGGCGTCGGTGTAGTCCATGGTGCTGGGCCCGCAGTGGGTGTGCATCTCGACGCGGATGCCGGGGTAGGTGAGCTCCAGCAGCTTCTTGAGCCCCTCGGCCACCAGGATGTGCGGGGTGAGGATCATGGCCCTCACCAGCGGTTCTATCTGCTGCATCGCTGCTCCTCCTTCTGCACTAGGGGTACGAGTATCTCGTTCTCGATGGCCGAGTGGTTGAGCATGTCGTCGCCGAAGTCGGTGACGGCCAGGATGAGCTGGCGCAGCGTGGGCGAGATGCTGGGCGCGGGGAGGTAGCGGACGAGCAGCTCCTTGAGGTCGTCGAGCTTCTCCTGTATGTCGCTGTGGTGCTGGGTGTACTGCTCTATGCTGTAGTCGGCCTGCATGGGCTTACCCGTCCGGAGCAGGTGCTCGATGTAGGGGAAGGCGGTCTGGTCCTCGTAGTCGAAGTGGGCATCCACCTCCTGGACATAGGCGCTGAAGAACTGCTCGAGTAGGGGCATCCCGCTGCTCTCCCGCTCGCTGCGGAAGACCTGTATGAGCTGCACTATCCGGGGGACGACCTCCAGGCGGTAGTACTCGTGCGAGCGGAGGAGGTAGGCGATGATGGTCATGGCATCCTGCGGCCGGAGCTCGTTGAGGTCCTTGGGCTTGCGGTGGAGGGCCAGGTGTAGGAGGTTGATGAGGAGCGCCGGGCTGACGGCGTGCTCCTGCGCCACCTGCTCCAGCGTCATGTCCTGGAGGGTGAGCGGCAGGCCGAGGCGCTCGAAGATGAGTATGGTGCCCGGGTGGGCTATTATCACGTCGGCGGCTCTGGTATTGAGACCCAATCTGTGCATAGTGTACTTCGGCTTTTAGGCGTGATTGAAGCGTAGGGCCTGCCCCCCGGGCCCCGGCATGGGGCGGTCGGGGCAGTAGGCCAAGCGGCCGTTGACCCATGTGGCCACAACGCTGTAGCGCGTGATATGTTCTGCGTAGGGGGTCCAGCCGCAGCGGCTGCGTATGCCCTGCTGCGTGAGGAGCCGGGGTTCGGCGAGGTGGCGCACCCTGACCAGGTCGGCGTGGTAACCCTCACGCGCATAGCCCCTTTCGCACACGCCATAGATGTCCGCGGGCCCGTGGGCCATGAGCTGGGCAACCCGGTGGGGCGGCAGGCCGAGGCCGTCGGCCAGGTCGAGCATCAGCTGCAGGGCGTACTCCACGGAGGGCATGCCGGAGGGGCAGGCCGTGTAGGGCTTGGTCTTCTCGCTGATGAGGTGGGGCGCGTGGTCGCTCCCGATGGTGTCGATGAGCCCGCTGCCAATCGCCTCCTGCAGATGCAGCTGGTCCATCCGCCCCTTGATGGCCGGGTTGCACTTCATGCGCCACTCCATGGTGTCGTAATGCTGGCCGTTGAGGTAGAGGTAGTGCGGGCAGGTCTCCGCCGTCAGCATGCCGGGCCGCTGGGCCTTGGCCCGGGCCACGAGGTCGAGCTCCTCGGCGCAGCTCAGGTGCAGGATGTGGAGGCGCGTGCCGTGCTGGCGGGCCAGGTCGATGGCCAGCGCCACGCTCTGCGCGCAGCACTGCGCCGAGCGTATCTGCGGGTGGAGGCGGAAGGGGATGTCGCCGTCGGGGTAGGCTTTTCGGGCGTGCTGGGTGTTGGCGCGTATGAGCCCGTCAGTCTCGCAGTGGGTGGCCAGCAGGATGGGGGTCTGGCCGAATACGCCGTGCAGGGCCTCGAGCCGCTCCACGGCCATGTCGCCGGTGGAGGAGCCCATGAAGAGCTTGACGGCGGGGGTGATGGCGGGGTCTAGGGCCTTGATTTCGTCGGTGTTCCGCTGGGTGGCGCCGAGGTAGAAGCCGTAGTTGGCGTGGCAACGCCCCTGGGCCAGCGTGTACTTCTCCCGCAGGGCGCGGTTGCTGGTGGTGAGCGGCTGGGTGTTGGGCATGTCGAGGAAGGAGGTCACCCCCCCGCTGACGGCGGCGGCGGACTCGCTGGCCATGTCCGCCTTGCGGGTGAGGCCGGGGTCGCGGAAGTGCACGTGCGTGTCTATCGCGCCGGGCATGAGGTAGTCGCCCCCGGCATCGACCACGCTGTCGGCCGGGCCCGCGGATATCGCCCCGGCCGGGGCCACGCGCTCTATCCGTCCGCTCGGGCCTATGAGAACTGCGGCCTCCAGCTGCTGGCCCTCGTTGAGCAGGCGCGCGTTGTCTATGAGTATCCTTTGCATGGCTAATCGCTTTCAGCCCTACACCCTGCGTTTCGGGGCGTGGAGCCGCATCCGTATCACGCCCCAGAAGGCCTCGGAGAATATCCCGCCAGACATCTTGGAGACCCCCTTCGTCCTATCGGTGAACACGATGGGTATCTCCCTGATGCTGTGGCCCAGGCGGTAGGCCAGGTACTTCATCTCTATCTGGAACCCGTAGCCCTTCATGCGTATCCCCTGGGCCAGGATGTCGCGCAGGGCCGGGGCCGCGTAGCACACGAAGCCGGCCGTGGCATCGTGTATCGGCATGCCGCTCACCAGGCGGACGTATATCGAGGCGCAGTACGACAGGATGATGCGGCGCAGCGGCCAGTTCACCACGTTGATTCCGCTGACGTAGCGCGAGCCCACCGCCACGCTATGGCCCTGCCTACACGCCTCCAGCAGGCGCGGCACGTCGGAGGGGCTGTGCGACATGTCGGCATCTATCTCGCAGAGGTATTGGTAGCCCGCCTCGAGCCCCCAGCCGAAACCGGCCAGATACGCGGTGCCGAGCCCGAGCTTGCCCTCGCGCTGCAGCAGGTGGATACGCCCGGGGTGCCGCCCCATGAGTTCCTCCACGCGGCGGGCCGTGCCATCGGGCGAGCTGTCGTCGACCACCAGAATGTCGGGCCGGACGGGCAGCTCGAGCAGCGCGTTGACGATGGCATCGATGTTCTCCACCTCGTTGTAGGTCGGTACTATGCAGAGTAGCTCGGTCATGGGCGTGGTGCTATGCTGTGGGGAGCCTGAAGGCGAGGTAGGTGATGGGCTTGCCCTGCTCGCGGAACACGGCCTCGTAGCGCGTGGGAATTCGCAGCTCGGGCCGCTGGTCGAGGAGGGGGTCGATGTCGGTGTGGGCCTCGATGAGGGAGCAACCCTGCTGCCCGATAACCTCGAGGGTGTAGGTGTGCAGCTCGAGGCTGTCGGTCTTGAGGTGTATGATGCCCCGCGGGGCGAGGAGCTCCCGGTAGCGCCCCAGGAAGAGGGGGGAGGTCAGGCGCTTCTTCTCGCGGCGCAGCTTGAGCTGGGGGTCGGGGAAGGTTATCCATATCTCGCTCACCTCCCCGGGGGCGAAGAAGGCGTTGATGGTCTCGATGCGCCCCCGCACGAACTGCACATTCGGGGTCTGGGCCAGGTGCGCCGTCTTGGCCCCGTACCACAGCCGCGCGCCCTTGATGTCCATCCCGATGAAGTTCCGCTGGGGGAAGGCCTGGGCCAGCGCGAGGGTGTACTCCCCGCGGCCGCAACCCAGCTCGAGGGTGATGGGCTGGGGCTGTCCGAAGGCCTCCTGATTCCAGCGACCCTTCAGGCGGTAGTCGGACTTGAACACCTCCAGGAAGGGGGGCTGGTGCAGGTTGGTAAAGGTCTCGTTCTCAGCGAAACGCTGCAGCTTATTCTTGCCCATTGGCTGTGCGGCTACTTTTGCGGGTCTGTGAAATGCGGTACTGGCTGGCCGGGCACCCCGGGCTACTCCGGCGGGGTGTGGGGGAAGACCTGCACCCCGATCTCCCTTATGCCCGGGAGGACCTCGTAGCGCATGCCGTGCTTGATGGCGATGCGGTAGGGCTGCTTCCCGGCGAGCGAGGCCGCCACGACGTAGGGGAGCAGCAGCTTCTTCTGGCTGCTCAGCCCCCGCCCGTACCACTCACCCGTGGGGCTGGCCAAGTGGTAGTTGAGCGTGTCCTGCCGGAGGACGCTGTCGGGCCCCATCGCCTCGATGAAGAGGTAGAGGTTCGCGTTGGGGTAGGTGCTGGCGTGCTGGAGGTAGATGAAGAGGTCGGCCGGCTGGTCGGTGGGCTCAAGCTCGAAGCGGCAGACCGAGTCGGCGGCCCACCCCTGGTCGGGCATCTCCCGGTAGTCGGCCTGGAGGGGACGCTCGCCGCAGGCCGGCAGCAGGAGCGGGAGCAGGAGGAGGATGCTAGGGAATATACGCTTCATACGCCGGGGACTTTAGCTGTCGGTCTGCGGTTTCTTCGGCCCGGGCTTGGCCTTCTGGGACGATTTCCCCTGGCCCTTGGGCTGTGGCTGCCCCGGCCCCTTCGGCTGCGGCTGCCCCGGGTTCTGCCCCTTCGCCGCGCCCTTGCCACGCTTGCGGGGCTTGCGCTTGCCGGGCTTCTTGGAGCGGTCGAACCGGGTGATGCTCTCCTCCTCGATCACGTTGCTGAAGGTCGGGGTGGCCTCCGCGGGCAGCTCGGGGGCGGGCCGCAGGGCCTCCATCGGCTCGCCCTTCTTGCCCTCCGCGTTGAGGGCCAGGATCTGCGCCACCTGCTCGGCCGTGAGCATGACGAGGTTCGCGCTGCTCTTCGGCTCGCGCGAGAACCACAGCTGCCCCCGGAAGATGTCGTTCTTGACGTAGAACAGCTCCCCGTCCTCCAGGAGCAAGCGCCCCTTCACGCGCGGCATCCGCTGCTTGGCGTCCAGGTAGGTGTCCACCTCGAAGTTGAGGCAGCACTTCAGCTTGCCGCACAGCCCGGCCTGCTTCTGCGGGTTGGGGGTCAGGTCCTGCGCCTTGATGGTGGAGGTGGTGACCGAGGCGAAGGAGCTCAGCCACCGCTCGCAGCATATGGAGCGCCCGCACGCGCCGATGCCCCCGACGCGCGCGGCCTCCTGGCGCGGGCCGATCTGCCGCATCTCGATACGCACCCGGAACTCGCTGGCCAGGTTGCGCACCAGCTCGCGGAAGTCCACCCGCTTTTCAGCGCTGTAGTAGAACAGGGCCTTGGTGCCGTCGCCCTGGAACTCGACATCGGAAATCTTCATCCGCAGGCCGAGGTTCAGGGCGATCTGCCGCGACTTGATCATCGCATCCTGCTCCCGCTCGATGCTCTCGCACCACTTCTGCACGTCGTTCTCGCTGGCCTTGCGGTACACCACCGGGAGGGGCTCCTGGTCCTCCGGATGCTCGCGCTGATACCGGAGGTGCACCCGCTTCGCGAGCCAGCCCGTGAGCTGCACCACGCCGATGTCATGGCCCGGGTTGGCGCTCACGGCCACGATATCCCCCTGGGCCAGGGAGAGCATACCCTGGTTGAGGTAGTAGCCCGAGCGCCCATTCTTGAACTCCACGGTGACGATCTCAGAGTCGGTAGCCCCCCGGGTATACCGTATCCCCCAGTTGAATACGCCGGGAGTCTGATGGCCCTCACGCTTGATGTAGAACTCATCCAGCCCCTCGCGCTGGGCAATGACACCCCTTGAGTTCGCTCGGATCTCCATCCGCTAGTCTCCTTCCTTGTTGGCCCCGACCGCCTGGCCGGGGGTATATACTCGTCCCCTTGCGGGTAGCTACGCAATCTCACGCGCCCATTTGGGCGGTCGCAAAGGTAGGAAAAAGGGCAGGAAAAGGCAAATCAACCCCCAGCCGGCCTAGCGGTCAGGATCCTCAGGGTACGCGATGCGCGAGTGGTGCGCGTTGAGCAGCTTCTCCAGGAATATCCGCTTGATGGTGCTGATGTCGCGGAAGGTGATGTTCGCGTCGTTGAACTGGCCGTTCGCCATCTGGCCGTCGATAATCCTGTCGATGAGGCTGCTGAGCGACTCCGGGTTGATGGTCTTGAGGCTCCGCGAGGCTGCCTCGCAGGCATCGGCCATCATCATGACCGCCTGCTCGATGGTGAAGGGCCGGGGGCCGGGGTAGGTGAAGGCCCCGCGCATGTCGGGCTCGTCGGGGTGCTCCTCCTTGTACTTGATGTAGAAGAACTTGGCCTGCGACACGCCGTGGTGCGTGAGCATGAAGTCGATAATCTGCTTGGGGAGCTGGTGCTTGCGGGCGATCTCCGCCCCCTCGGTCACGTGCGCGATGATGAGGCGCGCGCTCTCCAGGTAGCCGAGCTCGTCGTGCGGGCTCATGCCGTGCATCTGGTTCTCGGTGAAGTACTCGGGGTGGTTGGTCTTCCCGATGTCGTGGTAGAGCGCGCCCGTGCGGGCCAGCAGGGAGTTGCCGCCGAGCTCCACGGTGGCCGCCTCCGCGAGGCTGGCGACCCCCATGCTGTGCTGGAAGGTGCCCGGGGCCTTCTCGGCCAGGAGGCGCAGCAGGGGCTGGTTCGAGTCGCACAGCTCCATGAGGGTCATGTTGCTCAGGAAGCCGAAGAGCTTCTCTATGGGCGCCATGAGCTGGTAGGTGGCCAGGGTCAGGAGGGCGTTCAGGCCCAGGAAGCCCACGTTGGCCAGGCTGATGCTCCGCCAGCTGCCCTCCTGCAGGGTCGCGATGGTGCCGTAGCTCAGGAGGTAGGCCAGGAATATGAGCACGACCAGCTGCAGGAGGCGGTCGCGCCGGTAGGTATTCTTGACCAGCAGGACGGCCGTCGCGGCGCCGAAGCTCATGACCACCGCGTAGCGATAGCTGTCGGGCGCGAAGAGGCCTATGATGAAGATGATCAGGAAGGAGGTCGTGAAGGCGAGCTGCGAGTTGTAGAAGGTCCGCAGCAGCAGGGGGACGATGGCCAGCGGGATGATGTAGAGGCCCAGGGGGCTGAAGTCGAGCACCAGGAACCCCGTGAGTATCATGATGCCGGAGAGCAGCAGCAGGAACAGGAGCTTCCTCCCCTGCCCCGGGCGGAGGACCTCCGGGTAGGCCCCCCGCAGGTGGAGGTAGTAGAGGGCGTAGGCCATGGCCAGGAGGAGGAAGTAGCCCGCCTCGGTCACCCACAGCCGGAGGCCGCTGCGCGAGCGGGTCTGCATGACGCGGCGCAAGGATATCAGCTTGAGGTACGACTCCCGGGTGACGACATCGCCGCTCCCTATAATCTTCTCGCCGCTGGATACCAGCCCGTCGGTGCGGGAGAGCTGGCGGAGCCGGGCGGCCAAGATCTTCGCGTTCAGGGCCGAGTCGTAGCGTAGGTTGGGGCGCAGCAGCTTGACCAGGTCGTGCACGGAGAGCGACTTGCCGATTCGGGCGGTCTGCGGCCGCTGCTGGAGCTGCTTGCGCACAAAGGTCGCGGCCGTCGACGGGGTGAAGACATCCTGGGGCTCCGTGGGGTAGAGGACCTGCGAGCGGAGGATGGCCAGGCCGCTCGTGGGGGTGATGGAGCTGAAGTCCTCCTCGCTGACCACGCCCACACGGTACACGTAGCCCAGGAGCTCCTCGAGCTCATGGCGGTAGTTCCGCTCGGGGCGCTTCGGGGCGAGGGAGGCCGCGAAGGGGATGCGGGCAAGACTGGCCGGGGCCGCGCTGAAGGGCGCCTGGGCGTTGGCGTCGCGCAGCTCGTTGAGCAGGAGGGGGAGCACGCTGTGCACCACCACCGTGTCGTGCAGGAATACGCGCTCTACGCTCTGCTCCAGGCGCTCCTTCTCGCGCTCGTAGTCGGCCTCAGGCTTGTAGAGGGGGAAGTCGAAGGGGGCGCGCAGCGTGGAGTAGGTCCACTCCTTGCCCTCCTGGAACTCGTAGTAGAAACGGTTGCGCCGGGGTACGGCCAAGTAGAGCAGCACGACCACCAGGGCGAAGCCGAGCAGCACCTTGAGGTCTTGCCATCGGGGCGAAATCTTCGGCAGCTGCATACCTCCCGCGTGCCGCTGGGGCTACTCCTCCTCGGGCTCGGCCTCCGGGGCCGACACGATGATCCGGCCGCAGTACTCGCAGATGATGAGCTTCTTCTTGAGGCGGATGTCGAGCTGGCGCTGGGGCGGTATCCGGTTGAAGCAGCCCCCGCAGGAGTTGCGCACCACGTCCACCACCGCGAGCCCATTCCGGGAGTTGGCCCGGATCTGCGAGTAGCCCGTACGCAGATGCTTGGGGAGCATGCCCAGCAGGCGCTCCGACTCCTCCTCGAGCGCGGCCTCCTCCACGGCCGTCTCGCGGATTATCGTGTCGAGCTCCTGCCGTTTGGCCTCCAGGTCCAGCCTGCGCTCGTCCACCTGCTGCCTGGTCTGCTCCACCCGCTCGGCGAGGGAGTCCATGGTCACCTTGCACTCCTTCATCTGCTTGTTGCACAGCTCTATGACCAGCTTCTGGTACTCCAGCTCCTTGGAGAGCGCGTCGAACTCACGGTTGTTGCGCACGTTCTTCTGCTGGTCGGTGTAGCGCTTGATGAGCGCCTCGGCATCCTTGATCTCGAGCCGCTTACCGGTCATCTCGTCCTCCCGGTCCCTGGTCTCCCCCTCCAGCTTCTCGATACGGGCCTGCAAACCCTCAATCTCGGTCTCGAGGTCCTCCACCTCCAGGGGCAACTCGCCACGAAGAGCACGGATGGAATCCCGCTTAGAGTCCACCTGCTGAAGGGCATACAGCGTGCGCAGCTGCATATCGATTGACATATCCTGTGGGCCGACCTTACGCTCTTCCATCGCTAGTTCTCAATTGTAGTAATACCCCAAGGGGCTCAGTTCACACTCACTATTACGAACCGCAAAGCTAGTGAAATTGTTGGCAATAATCGCACGGAGCAGCTCCACGGCCACCATTTCCGACTCGTAGTGCCCCACATCCAGCAGGAGCAAACGGTCGCCCCCGCGCTGGAAATCATGGTACTTCAGGTCGGCGGTGATGTACGCATCCGCGCCGCGGGCCCCGGCCAGCTCGATGAACTCCGCGCCGCTACCCCCGCAGAGGGCCACGCGCGACACGCTATGCCCCGCCCGCACCCGGCTATGGCGAACCACCTCCGTGGGCACCCCGGTCCGCACCAGGGCCAGGAACGCATCGTGCGCGAGGGGCGTAGCCAGCTCGCCCACCACGCCGAGACCATCGCCCGGCCGCACCGCCGCCGCATGGGGGCGCAGCGGGGTCATGGCCCGCAGGCCCAGCCGCGCGCCGAGGGCGTAGCTAACGCCGTCAGTCGCGCTATCCAGATTGGTATGCGCGGCCATCACCCCAATCTCCCGGCGGATGCACTCGGCCACCATGCCGGACGGGCCATCCACCGAGGTCAGGCGCTTGAGGCCAGAGAATATCAGCGGGTGGTGCGAGACGATGAGGTTCGCGCCATGCCGCGCCGCCTCCGCGATCACCGCGGGGCTCACATCCAGGCACAGCACAACGCCCCGCACCGGGGTGGTCGGCAGGCCAACCAGCAGGCCGCTGTTGTCGTACGGCTCCTGGAGCTGCCACGGCGCGCAGGCCCCGATCGCCGCCTCGATATCCGCGAAGGTCGCCATGGCTAGCCCAGCATCTTCTTGAGCTCCAGGAGCAGGCCCCGGGCCGCGCTGATGCGCTCTATGGCCTCCACGCGCCGGGCCTCGGGGTCGGCGTTGGCGTTGAGGCGCTTCTTGACGCTCTCGGGCGACATCCCCTCCACCCGCAGGTAGTAGCGGATACGCTTGAGCAGCTCCACGTCGTCGCGGGTGTACTTGCGCCTGTCCTTGGAGGTGCGCAGGGGCTTGAGCTGGGGGAACTCGGTCTCCCAGTAGCGGAGCGTCGAGGCCGACTCGCCCACCATCTTCGACACCTCACCTATCTTGTAGTACAGCTTGCCGCCGCCCATTTCCGTTCCATCCGTCATTGCCACGAGTGTTAGTTAGTCGAGCGACTGCCCGTTCTGCGAAGCGATATGCGCCAGCTCGGCCAGGCGGGACGGGTCCAGCTCGAGGAAGAAGTAGTTGATGGGGTCCACCGGCTCCCCGCCCACGCGGACCTCATAGTGCAGGTGCGGGGCCATGCTCATGCCCGTGTTGCCCACCGTGCCGATGGTCGCCCCTCGCTCCACGCGCTCCCGGTGCCGCACCTTTATCTCGTCCAGGTGGCAGTACATCGTCGTGTAGCCGTGCCCGTGGTCGAGCAGGATGGAGTTCCCCGTGCCCCGCTGGCTCATGCGGATCTCCTTGACCACCCCCTTGGCCGTCGCCATCACCGGGGTGCCCACCGGGCAGGCGTAGTCCACGCCGGTGTGCATCTTGAGGACCTTGTAGAAGGGGTGTATCCGCACGCCGAAGGGCGCGGCGATACGCAGCAACTTGTCGTTGGCCACCGGCTGGATGGAGGGGATGCTCACCATGAGCTCCTGCTTGCTCTGGGCCAGCTCCACCAGATCGTCGAAGGCCTCGGAGCCCGCCAGGGTCCCCTTCCGCAGCCGGCGCGCATGCTCCCGGGTGCGCGACACCATCGCCTCCGCGCCGTCCACCGCCAGGCTCTTGAACAGCTCGTTGGTCCTGCGGGCCGCGTCCTGGACATCCGACCGGCCCGGCTCCGACTCGAAGAGCGAGCGGTAGATGTCCCGGTCGCGCTGCTCGAGGTCCTTGAGCACCACCGACAGGTGCTTGTACTTCTCGCGCAGCTCCCCGAGGCGCTCCTCTATCAGGCGGTTCTCCTGGGCCAGCCTACGCTCCCGGGGGGTCAGCGCGATGTACGAGTAGCTTATGTAGACCATGACCGCCAGCGCGATGCCCGCGAGCAGGTAGCGGAGGGCCCGCTTCACCCAGTAGGCGAAGCCACGCGACTCCCGGGTAAAGCTCAGCGAATCTAGGTTGAACTTGTACTTGGCCATCCTCAGGGCAAAGTTTCAGCTCGGAGGGCCCGCGGGGCCTAGTCGAGCGCCGGGTGCGCCTCCGAATGCTGGAGCATCTCCTCGTACATCTCCCCGGTCATGTCGGCGAAGTAGTGGATTGGGTTGATGGGCTGCCCCTTCAAAATCACCTCGTAGTGGAGATGCGTCCCCGTGCTGCGCCCCGTAGAGCCCATGGTGCCCACCACCTGGCCCCGCTTCACGCTCTCGCCCACCGACACGCTTATCTTGCTGAGGTGCGCGTAGCGGGTGCTGTAGCCGAAGCCATGGTTGACCACCACCTGGTTGCCGTAGCCCGAGCCCGAAGCCTGGGTCAGCACCACCACCCCGTCGCCCGTGGCATGTATCGGGGCACCGTGGCGCGCCACGAAGTCCAGCCCGGCGTGGAATTTCGACTCGTGCGTGAAGGGGTCGCGACGGTAGCCAAAGGGGGAGGAGATGCGCGCCAGGTCGTGGATGGACACGGGCTGAATAGCCGGCATGCAACGGAGGAACTGCTCCTTCTCGTTGGCCAGCTTGATCACCTCATCGAAGGACTTCGACTGGATGTACTCGCGCCACGAGAGGCGGTCCAAGTTCTCGGAGAGCTGAATCAGGGCCTCGCCCCCCTCGATGTGCTCCAGGTCGGCGTAGCTCTTCGCGCCGCCCACCCCACCACGACGCACCGTGCTGGGGATGCTGTCGCTCTCGAATATCACCCGGTAAACGTAGTTGTCCCGGTGCTCTATGACCTCCAGCTGGCGGAGCGAGCTATTCACCTGCTGGTTCAGCATGCCAATCTCGGTCTGTAGGTCATCGCCCTGGCGCGATAGGCGGCGCGAGCGGGGCGTGTCGAATATCGACGTGTAGACGTACATCAGCACGAGGCCCACCGCGGCGCTTATCAGCACGTGCAGCACCATACGCCCCAGGCGGCGGAGAGCGCTGTTCTCCTTGCGCTCGTACTGCAGCGTCTCAGTATTAAAACGATAGCCCCTATTGCTCATCGAGGAAAGCTAGTTGTTAGGGCCCCGATACGGAGCCCTCGCAAAAAACACGCAGCGCGAAAGTACAAAAAAATGGCACTCCTCCCAGAGCTGGCGGCAGATTAAAATCAATTTGGCTTTTTGACCAGCGCGGATGCGCCCCTGACCAAGCCCCCGGCGCGGGTGACGAACGGCGGGCGCGTCCCGTGGCCTAGGCCCAAAAGAGAGCCGCCTCGCCCACCGGGGAACGGCGGGGCGAGACGGCCATATACCACGCAGCGCGCAGCGGCTTAGGTGGTCATGCCCCCGCAGACGTTGATGACCTGCCCGTTCACGTAGCTGGCCATGTCGGAGGCCAGGAAGACGCAGACCCCGGCCACGTCCTCGGGGCGGCCCGCCCGTCGGAGCGGTATCTTCGCCTCCCACTGCTCGCGGATATCCTCGCGCAGGGCGGAGGTCATGTCGGTCAGAATGAAGCCCGGCGCCACGGCGTTGAGGCGGATGTTCCGGGGGCCGAGCTCCTTGGCCAGGCTCTTGGTAAAGCCTATCATCCCGGCCTTGGAGGCCGAGTAGTTCGCCTGGCCCGCGTTGCCCCCCACGCCCACCACCGAGCTCATGTTGATCACCACCCCGCCCTTCTGCTTCATCATCGGGCCGATGGCCGCCTTGGTGAGGTTGAAGGCCGACTTCAGGTTCACCCGCATCACCTCGTCCCACTGCTCTTCGCTCATCCGCATCAGGAGCGAATCCTTGGTTATCCCCGCGTTGTTCACCAGGATATCTATCCCCCCCAGGTCCCCCTTCACCTCCTCCACGAGCCGCTCGGCGCTGACGAAGTCGCTCGCGTCCGAGACGTAGCCAAAGGCCTTCACGCCCATCGACTGCAGCTCCCGCAGCGTGGATTCGAACGGCTCGCTACGGCGCGTGCCCGTGAAGGCCACGTTCGCGCCCGCCTGCGCAAAGGCCAGGGCTATGGCACGCCCTATGCCACGAGAACCACCGGTTACTAACGCATTCTTCCCCTCGAGTAGTCTGTTCTGCATCGCTATGCCCTCCTCTATTAATGTGCGTACTATGTTCTACAGCAGCGCGCGGATGGCCGCCAGCGCCTTGTCGTAGTCCGGCTCGTGGGTCACCTCCGGGACGTACTCCACGTACTGCACCACGCCCTTCTGGTCGATCACCACCACGCCACGGGCCAACAGGCGTAGGCCCGGCAGCTCGAAGCCGTACTTCTGGCCGAAGTCCATCTCGAGGTGGTCCGACACCATCGTCATGCACTTCACGCCCTCGGCCGCGCAGTAGCGCCCCAGCGCGAAGGGGAGGTCGGCCGAGATGGTGTACATCGCCACGCCATCGCCCAGCTTGCTGGCCTCCTGGTTGAAGCGGCCCGCCTGGGCATTGCACACCGGCGTATCGATTGAGGGGAACACCGCGATGACGCGCACCTTGCCCTCGCTATCGGAGAGCTTAACGGGCTTCATGTCCGGCCCCTGGCACACAAACTCGGGGGCCTTGTCGCCCACCTTTACCTCCCGGCCCAGCAAATCCATTCCGTTGCCACCAAATGTCACTTTCATCCTGCTAATCCATTAGTGTTACTTCCTAGTCCAGAACGTTCTGGCTAAGGCTTTGTTCGGCCTCGGTTGCCCCCGACGGCAGCTGGAGCTTCCGCCGCTGCACGTGGGTGCCCTTGCCCTCCTCGTAGCATATCTCGATGGCCTGCCCATCGCCCGAGCCCTCCGCTAGGAGGAAGTCCGATATGGGGTCCTCGACCCATCGCTGCAGGGCCCTCCGGAGGGGGCGCGCGCCGTACCGCGGGTCAAAGCCCTCCTCGACCAGGAACGAGCGGGCCGCATCGCTGAGCTCGAGCGTGTAGCCCAGCTCGGAGAGGCGGGCCACCACGCCCCGGATCTCCACCTCCAGTATGGCGCTGATGTCGTTCTGGCCCAGGGGGTTGAAGTGTACCAGGTCGTCGAGACGGTTGAGGAACTCGGGCGGGAAATGCCGGTCCAGGTGCTTGGTCAGGAAGCGCCGCTTGTGCTCCTGCGCGTGCACCTCCCGCTGGGCGGTGGCAAAGCCTATGCCCATGCCGAAGTCCTGCAGCTCGCGGCTCCCCACGTTGCTGGTCATGATGATGATGGTGTTGCGGAAGTCCACCCGCCGCCCGTTGCCATCGGTCATGTGCCCCTCGTCCAGCATCTGCAGCAGGAGGTTGTAGATCTTCGGCGAGGCCTTCTCTATCTCGTCGAGCAGAATCACCGAGTAGGGGTTGCGGCGGACCTTCTCGGTGAGCTCGCCCCCCTCGCCGTAGCCCACGTAGCCCGGAGGCGCGCCGATAAGCCGGGAGGAGGAGAAGCCCTCCACGTACTCCGACATGTCCACCCGTATCAGGCTCTTCTCGCTCTCGAAGAGCTGGCGGGCCAGCTGCTTGGCCAGGAAGGTCTTGCCCACCCCGGTGGGCCCCAGGAACATGAACGCGCCTATGGGCTTGTCGGGGTTGCGCAGGCCAGAGCGGTTGCGCCGTATCGCGCGGGACACCGACTCTATGGCCTCGCCCTGGCCTATGACCCGGCTCTTGAGCGCCTCCTCCAGCTGCAGCAATCGGGCCGACTCGCTCTCCTGGAGCCGCTGCACGGGCACGCGCGAGACCATCGAGACCACCTCGGCGATGGCCTCCTCATCGATTAGCCTCACCTCGCCGCCGGCCTGCCCACGGCGTAGCTGCAGCTCCCTGTCCTTCATCTCGCGCAGGGAGCTGTACTTGGCCTGCTGCTGCTGGGCCTCCAGCTGGCTGCCCGCCTCCTCGCTGGCCGAAATCTCATTGAGCACGCTCTCCATCTGCTCCTCGAGCCACTGCGCCCGGCGCGTCAGGGGCGTGGTCCGGGTGGCCATGCGCGCCCCGGCCTCATCGAGCGCGTCCAGCGCCTTGTCGGGCTGCTGGCGGTCGGACACGTAGCGGTTCGTCAGGTGTAGGCACGATGCCAGCGCCTCCTCGGTGTACTCCACCCCGTGGAAGCCCTCGTAGGTCGCCTTGAGGCTGCGCAGGATGGAGAGCGTCTCCTCGTCGGACGGCGGGTCTACCAGCACCTTCTGGAAGCGACGCTCCAGCGCCCCGTCGGACTCCACGCTCTTGCGGTACTCGTCCAGGGTCGTCGAGCCGATGCACTGGAACTCGCCACGGGAGAGCGCTGGCTTGAGGATGTTGGCCGCATCCAGGGTGCCGCTCGCGCTGCCCGCGCCCATTATCGTGTGCAGCTCGTCGATGAAGAGGATGTAGTTCCCGTTCTCGCGCACCTCGTCGAGGATGATCTTCATGCGCTCCTCGAATTCGCCCCGGAACTTCGTGCCGGCCACCACGGAGGTCAGGTCCAGCTGCAGGAGCTGCTTACTGGCGAGCTGGGGGGGGACATCCCCCCGGGCCATGCGCTGGGCAAAGCCCTCCACGATGGCGGTCTTCCCCACCCCGGGGTCGCCGATCAGCACCGGGTTGTTCTTGCGGCGGCGGCAGAGAATCTGGGTCAGGCGGGCTATCTCCACCTGGCGGCCCACCACGGGGTCCAGCTTGCCCTGGCGGGCCTTCTCGGAGAGGTTCACCGTGAAGTCCTCCAGGCCCATGCGCACCTCGCCCTCCTCGCCCACCTCCCGCTCGCGCGAGGACCTCCGCCCCTCGCGGGCCGATGAGGCATCCTCCCCGTCCGAGGCGCCCTCGCTGTCCTGCACCACCAGGAACTTGCGGGCCTCCAGCTGGAAGCGCTCGGCATCCACCCCCTCGCGCTGCAGCAGGTCGTAGGTCGCGCTCCCGTTGCGCTGCAGCAGGCCCAGGAATACGTGCCCCTCATTCATCACCTCCGAGCCCATGCGGCGGCTCTGCTGGTACGCGTCGTAGAGGAGGTTGCGCGCGTCCGTGTCGTAGGTGATATCCGTCCCCTCGGTCAGCGTGAAGTCGCGCTCCTCGCCCCGCAGGGCCTCCATCAGGCCGCGCTTCAGGTCGTCCAGGTCCACGCTCATCCCCATCAGCACCCAGCGAACGAAGGTGGACTTCGAACGGAGGATACCCAGCATCAGATGGTCGGGGCGGATGGAAAGACTACCCAGCCGCATCGCCTCGGAGTGGCTCAGCAGCAGTATCTTCTTCAGCTCACGACTATAACTCTTCGACATCTCCATACTCTACCCTTTACCCTTTCCCCCAGCCAGGCCGGGGACATTTATGTCCGACATCTTACCAATTTATATGGAACGCTTATGGCTAGGAATTGTTGCGCCCAGAGCCGGATGGCGTGGCCATACGCGGGGGGGCGGCCACGCCATCCGGGGGGAGGATGCCCACCTCGGGGGCTATATCCACCGGACCAGGGGGAAGTCCGTGCGGCTGGGCAGCAGCTCATGCCGGGGGAACAGGCGTATGGCCACGTCGTAGGCCCCGGCGGCCGAGGGCGAGAAGCGCAGCTCGTAGGTGGCGCGCGTGCCCTCCGTCCTCACCAGGCGGTAGTCGAAGGCGCGACGCACCACCACCTCGCCGCCGAGGCGCTTCAGCTCGCGTATCACCAGCTCTACGCCCACCTCCTCGGGCGCGATGTTGGGGAGGTCCAGCACCACCCGGCCGTGGTACTCCGAGCCGGTCGATATGGCCTGCGCGCTCACGCCCACGTTGTCGGCATGGACCACGCCGATCTGGTCCCAGTATCGCAGCATCCGCAGCTTCCAGGCCGTGAGGTCCCGGAGGCCTTGCTCCCGCCCGTCCAGCAGGCGCATGAGCCGCTCGTGCATCGGGGTGTAGTAGCGGGCGAAGTAGTCGGCCTGCATGCGCGTGCTGCTGAACTCCGGCGCCACCTCGGACATCGACCGCTTGATGCTGCGCACCCAACCCCGGGGAACGCCGTGCTCATCCCGCTCGTAGAACAGCGGCACGAGCTCATTCTCGATGGTGCTGTATATCCGCTCCGCGTCGAGCTCATCCTGCGCGTCCTGGCTATCGTACTCCCGCTCCTGGGGCAGGGCCCAGCCCGCGCCCTCACGGTAGCCCTCCACCCACCAGCCATCCAGCACGCTGAAGTGCAGGCCGCCGTTCATCACGGCCTTCATCCCGCTGGTGCCGGAGGCCTCCTGCATGCGGGTGGGCGTGTTCATCCACACGTCCACCCCGCGCACCAGGCTCTTGGCCAGGGGCATGTCGTAGTTCGGCAGGAAGAGCAGGCGGCCACGGAACTCCGGGCGGTGGGATATCTCGTAGATGCGGCGAATGAGCTCCTGCCCGCCCCCGTCGTGCGGGTGGGCCTTCCCAGCGAAGAGCACCTGCACGGGGCGGCCGTCCCGGCCGAGGATGCTGGCCAGGCGGTCCAGGTCGCGGAGGAGGATGTGGGCCCGCTTGTAGGTCGCGAAGCGGCGCGCGAAGCCTATCGTCAGCACGTCCGGCCGCAGCCGCTCGCACACCTCAACCACCTCCCGGGGGGTGCGCATACGGAGCATCTCGGGGCGCTGCATGTCCTCCTTGACCGACTCGATGAGCCGCCCGCGGAGCCGCTCGCGCACGGACCACACCTCCGCGTCGGGCATCTCGAGGACGCGCTCCCAGCACGGCAGCGCGTCCGGGTCCGTTGCGCAGCCCAGCGCGGTGCGCCACTCCTGGGCTATCCACGTGGGGTAGTGCACCCCGTTGGTGACGTAGCCCACGTGGTTCTCCTGCGCGTAGTAGCCCGGCCAGAGGCCCTCGAACATGGCCTTGCTCACATCGCCGTGCAGGCGGCTCACGCCGTTCATCCCGCTGGAGAAGTTGGCCGCCAGGTGGCTCATGCTGAACTTCTCGTCGGCATCATCGGGATGCACCCGGCCGAAGCCCACGAAGCGCTCCCAGCTGATTCCGTACCGGGCCGGGTAGTGCGACATGTAGCGGCGCACCATGGCCTCCTCGAAGGTATCGTGCCCGGCCGGCACCGGGGTGTGGGTCGTGAACAGGCAGCGGGCCCGCACCAGCTCCATCGCCTCCGCGAATCCACGCCCCTCCTCCTGCATCAGCTGCCGCATCGACTCCAGCGCCGCGAAGGCCGCGTGCCCCTCGTTGAGGTGCAGCATGTCCACCTCGCAGCCCAGGGCCTGCAGCGCCCGCACGCCCCCCACGCCCAGCACCATCTCCTGCTTGAAGCGGTTCTCCCGGTCGCCACCGTAGAGGTAGTGCGTGATGCCCTTGTCCTGCTTGTCGTTCCCCTCGAAGTCGGTGTCCAGGAGGTAGAGCGGGATGCGCCCCACCATCACCTTCCAGACCCGCACGCACACCTGCCGGCCGGGCAGCGCGACCTGCACCGTGAGCCACTGGCCCTGCGCGTCGCGCACGGGCTGGGCCGCCGTCTCCATGAACTTCTGCGGGTTGTAGGCCGCCTCCTGCTGGCCCGTCATCGAAAGCCGCTGCACGAAGTAGCCGTAGCGGTACAGCAGCCCCACCCCCACGAGCGCGATGTTCCTGTCGGAGGCCTCCTTGAGGTAGTCGCCCGCCAGCACGCCCAGGCCGCCGGAGTAGAGCTTGAGCGAGGAGTGCAAGCCGTACTCCATGCTGAAGTAGCCCACCCGGGGCGTGGCCACCGAGAGTGGCTGGCCCATGTAGGCATCGAAGGCGGCCTTCACCTCGGCCAGCTCGGCCATGAAGGTCACGTCACTGCGCAGCTCCTCCAGCCGCGAGTAGTCGATCTCGGCGAGCAGCTTGAGCGGGTTGCGCTCCGACACCTCCCACAGCTCGGGCGATATCCGGGCGAAGAGACGCTGCGCCCTCGGGTGCCAGCTCCACCAGAGGTTGTGCGCGAGCTCATCGAGCGTCTGCAGCCCGTCGGGTAGGCGCAGCTCCACCACCAGCCTGCGCCACGCCGGGGGGCGCACATCCTGGCGTATGTCCAGAATCGACTCCTGGACGGCCGGGCGGGCGCAGTCTAGGCGCTCCATCCGCTGGGCCGCGCGCTCCAAGGCCAGGGCGTAGACCTCCCAGTAGCGGGCGACGAAGTCCTTCCAGGCCGCCGTGCCCGCCAGCCGCTTGGCCACCCGGCGGAAATCCGCCTGCGCCTCGCGCTGGTCGAACTGCTGCAGCAGCACCCGCGCCACGCGCTCCACCACCACCTCGAAGGAGGCACCCGCCCGGGACACCACGTAGGCGCCATGCTCGAGGTCCGCCACGCCATCGGCCTGGTAGCACCCCACGGCGCGCTGCTCGAGGAGCCAGCTCCCGAAGCCCGCGTAGTCGCTCGTCACGGTCGGCACGCCGAAGGCCAGGCTCTCCAGCGGGGTGTAGCCCCAGGGCTCGTAGCCGGAGCAGAACACCGTCATGTCCATCCCGGCCAGCAGGTCGTAGTAGGGCATGTCGAAGGCCCCGTCCGCGCCGTCGAGGTAGCAGGGCACGAACAGGACCTTCACCCTGTCCTCCGGGGCATTGCGCAGCCCCCGCTCGCCCAGGCGGCGCAGCAGCGGGTCGTTCCACAGGTCGCTCAGCTGGTGGGTCATGATTCGGTCCTCGCCCTCTGGCACCAGGCCCCCGTCCCGCACCTCAGGGCGCACTCCATCATTGCCGGCCGGAATCAGCAGGCAGGCCAGCACGTCGGTACCCGGCGAGGCATCCCGCCCCCGCAGGGTGGCATTCAGCACGGCCAGGGCATCGACCAGCACGTCGAGCCCCTTGTTGGTGAACTCGTAGCGGCCGCCCGTGCCCACCATGAACACCTCCTTCGGCAGCTCCACGCCCATCAGGCTGCGGGCCACCTCCAGCAAGCGTCGACGGGCGGCCGCACGCACCCGCCGCTGGTCCGCCGCCGTGCCCACCAGGGAGGCATCGAAGCCGTTGGGCGTTATTGCATCCACCTCCTTGGCCAGGAACTGCCGGCACTCACGGGCAGTGATGGCGCTCACCGTGGTCGCCGCATCAGCCTCCGCCGCGGCGGTCCGCTCCATGCTCTGCTTGGCCACCACGCCGAAGTCGCGGGCCGACTGCCCGGCATCGAAGTCCTCGAGCTGGTCGTAGAGCGGTAGGCCATTGCCGGCGATACTCCGCCCCAGCACCGTGGCGTGCGTGGTGAAGACCGTCGCCACCTCGGGCTGCGCCCCCTTCAGGTACAGCACGCCCGAGCCCGTCATCCACTCATGGAATTGGGCCACAACCCGGGTCCGCATGGGCAGCCGCCGCTCCACCAGGCTCCCAATCACCTCACCGGCCGCGTAGCCGAAGAGCAGGGGCTCCACGTAGTCCCAGCGCCCCTCGAGCGAGTCCACCCCGTACTCATCCCAGAACTCCCTGAGTATGCGGTCCTTCTGCGGCATGAGGTAGGTGAAATCCACCAGCACCACCACCGGCGAGCCCGCGATGCGCCAACGCCCGGCCCGCACCGGCAGGCCCTCCTCGCGCGCGCGTGATGCCCAGAGCGAGAGGTGCGTATCCACCTCCTCAAACTCCGGGTTCGCCCCGTCGGGATGCAGGCCCGGCCCGATGGCCACGTAGCCCCCATCGTAGCCCGCGAGCAGGCGTTGCACCTTCGTGCCCACCACCGTATGGATGCCCCCCACCTTGTTGCAAACCTCCCAACTCACCTCGAATATGAAATCTGGACGTGTCGACATGCTTCCGCTCCTCCACCTTTAAGTGTTAAGTATACCCCTCGCAGCACCCAATCAGGCACTGGCAACAAAGATAATAAAAAAACGGAGTTCCCCACCTCCACCCCGGAATAAGGCCAGAAGCTGAGAAGTAAGCCGTATGGGGGCAAAAGGGGATTAGGAGGAAAAAACGCTCGGCCCATAAATCTCGCGCTCGGGATGGGGAATGGTGACTGAATTGGGATGGCTGCAGCCCGAAAAGACCCCAGAAAGTAGCTTTTCAAAGGTTTTTTTCGTCGAAAGGGTATGGAAATCGAATTTTTTCGTACCTTTAGGACAGATATAAGCCACAGACCATGGAACGCCCATACATCAGCAAGGACAAGGAGCAGCTCACGAACCTGCAGAAGGCGCTGGCCTGCGAGATCCTGGCCACCAACGGCAAGGGGGCCTACGCCAGCACGACGCTGGCCATGTGCAATACCCGGAAGTACCACGGCCTACTGGTGCTCCCGCTCGAGGGCTTCGGGGGCGAACGCTACGTCCTGCTCCACTCCCTCCACGAGCAGCTCATCGCCGAGGGCATGACCTTCAACCTGGCCGTCAAGCGCTACCCCGGCCAGTACCACCCCAGGGGGCACAAGTACCTGCGGCGCTTCGACATGCTGCCCAACCCCTCATTCGAGTACCAGGTGGGCACGGCCTACATCCGCAAGGAAATCCTCATGCCACGGGGGGCGGAGCAGGTCCTAATCCGCTATACCCTACGGGAGGCGGAGCACCCCATCACCCTGCGGGTAAAGCCCTTCCTGTCCTTCCGCCGCGTACACGACCTCAGCCGCGCCAACCTCGCGGCCAACACCCGCTACACCGCCGTGCCGCACGGCATGGCCACCTGCATGTACGAGGGCTTCCCCACCCTGCACCTGCAGACCAGCCGGGGGAGCGAGTACGTCCATGCGCCCGACTGGCACTACAACGTGGAGTACCAGCGGGAGGCGGAGCGGGGCTACGCATCGCACGAGGACCTCTACACCCCGGGCTACTTCGAGCTGCGGCTCGGGCCGGGGGAGAGCTTCGTCTTCTCGGCGGCCACTGCGGGCCAGGACCCCGCCCGCCTACCCGACCTCTACGACAGCGCGCTACGGGAGAAATCCCCACGGGCCAACATGGCCAGCACGCTCGCGGCGGCGGCCCGGCAGTTCATGGTGGAGCGCAACGAGAGTATCCACGTCGTGGCCGGCTACCCGTGGTTCGGCCGCTGGGGGCGCGATACGCTCATCGCCCTACCCGACCTGACGCTGACGCTCGGCCAGGCCGAACGATGCCGCGCCGCCATCAGCACGCTGGTGGGCGAGATGCGCAACGGCCTGCTGCCCAACATGGGGGCGGTGGGCAACTCGGCCTACAACAGTGTGGACGCGCCCCTGTGGCTCTTCGTCGCCATCCAGCAATACATCGACCGGGCGGCCGACCCGAAAAAGGCCCACCAGGAAGCCTGGGAGCTCTGGGGCGACGCGATGGTGGAGGTCTTCCGGCGGTACTCCCAGCAACGGGGGGAGGGCTTCGGCCTACGGATGAACGGCGAGGGGCTCATCTGGGCCGGGGAGGCGGGCTACGCGCTCACGTGGATGGACGCCGTGGTGCAGGGACGACCGGTTACGCCGAGAGGGGGCTACGACGTGGAGATCAACGCGCTATGGTACAACGCCATCCGCTTCCTGGAGGGCTTCGCCGACCGCTCCACGGCGCTGCGGCAGGCCCGGCTACCCGAGCTGGCGAGCTCCATTCAGCAGGCCTACCAGGCCCTGTTCTTCATGCCGCAGGAGGGCTACCTGGCCGACTACATCGACGAGCAGGGGCCGCACCGTGAGTGCCGACCGAACCAAATCCTGGCCATCGGCCTGAAGTACTCCCCCCTGACCGAGGAGCAGCAGGGCCACGTGCTGCACGCGGTGGAGAGCCACCTCTACACCCCCCTCGGCCTACACACCCTCTCACCGCGCAACCCCCACTACAAGGGCCACTACCTCGGCGACCAGGCCACCCGCGACTTCGCCTACCACCAGGGGACCATCTGGACATGGCTCCTCGCGCCCTACCTCGATGCCATGCAGCGCATCAAGGGGGAGGAGGCGGTCGGCCGGGTGAGCGAGCAGATTCTCACCGCGCTCGAGCCCCTCCTGCAGCACGACGGGCTGGGCTCGCTGAGCGAAATCTACGACGGCGACCCGCCCCACGCACCCCGGGGAACCATCGCCCAGGCATGGAGCGTCTCGGCCGCGCTGCACGCCCTCGAGGCCTACTGCAGAACGGCAGAACCCTCGGAGAAATTCGGCTCGCAGTGGTTCTGCGACAACATCCTGACGACGAAATGATAAGGACCAATAGCCAGCACACTATGCGCGTACTAATGTTCGGATGGGAATTTCCCCCACACATCACCGGCGGGCTCGGCACCGCGTGCCTGGGCATGACCCGGGCCCTGATGCAGGAGGGGGTCGAGGTCACCTTCGTCCTCCCCCGGCTCTTCGGGCAGGAGGAGCCCGGCGGCATGCGCCTACTCTCCGCGAGCGAGCTCGGGCTGAACCTACGCGAGGAGGAGGTCCTCTTCCTCCGGGAGCACGCCCGCTTCCTGGCCATCGACTCGTACCTCCACCCCTACATCGGGCAGGAGGACCTATGGAGCGAGCGGCACCAGGAGCGCGGCTACGAGCTCCGGCTGCACCACTGGCGGGAGGAGTACTTCAGCTTCAGCGGCCGCTACGGCGCGAACCTCATGGAGGAGGTGGCCCGCTACGCCCTGCTGGGCGCGGTGGTGGCCCAGCGCGAGGACTTCGACATAATCCACGCCCACGACTGGCTGACCTACGGGGCGGGCATCGCGGCCCGGGAGGCATCGGGCAGGCCGCTGGTGGTGCACGTGCACGCCACGGAGTTCGACCGCAGCGGGGAGAACATCAACCAGGCGGTGTACGACATCGAGCGGCACGGGATGCACGCCGCGGACAGGGTCATCGCGGTGAGCAACCGCACGCGGGAGACCATAATCAGCCGCTACGGTGTGCCGCCCGAGCGGGTCGTGACGGTCCACAACGCCGTGGACTTCTCGGGGCAGAGCCTCCTCGGGCCGCTCGAACGCCCCTTCCCCGAGCGGGTGGTGACCTTCCTGGGGCGCATCACCTTCCAGAAGGGGCCGGAGTACTTCGTGGAGGCGGCCCACCGGGTGCTGCAGCGGATGGACAACGTGCGCTTCGTGATGGCCGGCAGCGGCAACACGCTCCACCAGATGGTGAGCCGGGTGGCCCAGCTCGGGATGGCCAGCAAGTTCCACTTCGCGGGCTTCCTCCAGGGCGAGGACGTGGACACCATGTACCGCATGAGCGACGTGTACGTCATGCCCTCGGTGAGCGAGCCCTTCGGCATCACGCCCCTGGAGGCCATGCGCAACACCGTGCCGGTCATCATCTCGAGGCAGAGCGGGGTGGCCGAGGTGCTCCGCCACGCCATCAAGGTGGACTTCTGGGACATCGACGCCATCGCCGACAGCATCTACGGCATCCTCAGCTACCGGGCGCTGCAGCGCTTCTTCCAGCGCCACGGCGCGGAGGAGGTCAAGGGCATACAGTGGGGCCAGGCCGCCCGGCGGATAGGGGATGTGTACGAGCAGCTATGCCCCACCTAAGGGGGGGGGGGAGGTAATGGATATGTAACACCCAATCAGGAGGACAAGCCCATGCGCACGATATGCTTCTACTTCCAGGTACACCAGCCCTACCGCCTACGCCGGTACCGCTTCTTCGACATCGGCCGCCGGCACGACTACTTCGACGGGGAGGCCAACCAGGGCATCATCCGCAAGGTCGCGCAGAAGTGCTACCTGCCCATGAACGGGGTGCTCGAGGAGCTAATCGGACGCCACGGAGACCGCTTCCGGGTGGCCTTCTCCATCTCGGGCGCCGCGCTGGACCAGCTCGAGGCCTACTGCCCCGAGGTGCTGGAGAGCTTCCAGCGGCTGGCGGCCACGGGCTGCGTGGAGCTCCTGGCGGAGACCTACGCGCACTCGCTCGCGGCCCTGACCCACGAGGAGGAGTTCCGCGCGCAGGTGGAGATGCACCACCGGCG
Organism: Bacteroidia bacterium; assembly: GCA_002749065.1. GTDB lineage: Bacteria > Bacteroidota > Bacteroidia > Bacteroidales > CAJPTX01 > Bacteroides_D. Next base: position 49,271 of record PDTX01000007.1, read on the forward strand.
CATCGGGGAGCTGTTCGGCCAGCAGCCCACCACCTTCCGCAACACCGAGCTGGTGTACTCCGACCGCATCGGCCACATGGTCGCCCAGATGGGCTACACCCAGATGCTCACCGAGGGGGCCAAGCACATCCTGGCCTGGAAAAGCCCCAACTACCTCTACCACAACGCGATGAGCCCCCGCCTAAAGCTCCTGCTGAAGAACTTCCGCCTGAGCGACGACATCGCCTTCCGCTTCTCGAACCGGGGGTGGGACGGCTGGCCCTTGACGGCCGAGAAATTCGCCCACTGGCTCGGCGCGCTGCCCCGGCAGGACGAGGTGGTCAACCTCTTCATGGACTACGAGACCTTCGGCGAGCACCAATGGGCCGACACGGGCATCTTCGACTTCATGCGGGCCCTACCCGAAGCGGTGTTCCAGAACGGGCAGTACGAGTTCCTCACCCCGCGGCAGGTGGCCCAGAAGCACCAGTCCGTGGGCCCGCTGCACGTGGAGTACCCCATCAGCTGGGCGGACGAGGAGCGCGACCTGACGGCCTGGCTCGGCAACGAGCTGCAGGACGAGGCCTTCTCCAACCTCTACGGCCTGCGCCAACGGGTGCTGCAGAGCGGGGACCAGGACCTCCGGCGCAGCTGGCTGCTGCTGCAGACCTCGGACCACTTCTACTACATGTGCACCAAGTGGTTCGCCGACGGGGACGTGCACCGCTACTTCAACCCCTACGGATCGCCCTACGAGGCCTTCGTGAACTACATGAACGTCCTGAGCGACTTCACCCTCGAGCTGGAGAGGCGGCTGGCCCAAGCCGGGCAGCACGCCCAGCCGGATGGGAAAAGATGCTAACTTCGCGCTGTGCCAACACGGTGCCCGCGCACCAGAAAGAGCCCGAGACCATGTGCAACGCCTGCCCCCGATACGCCAGCCCATTCACCGACTACGGCTTCAAGCGCCTCTTCGGCCAGCCGCTCGGCCGGGAGATGCTGCTCAACTTCCTCAACGAGCTGCTCAGGGAGGAGCAGGGCACCATCACCCAGATCACCTACCTCAACCCCGAGCAGCAGGGCAACACCCCCAACGACCGCCGGGCCATCTTCGACCTCTACTGCCAGAACGAGCGGGGCGAGCGCTTCATCGTCGAGATGCAGAACACCAAGCAGGACTACTTCAAGGACCGCATGATGTTCTACGCCACCTTCCCCATACAGCAGCAGGCCGACCGGCACCGGTGGAACTTCGAGCTCACCGCCGTCTACGCCATCGCCATCCTCGACTTCGTCTTCGACGAGGACCAGGACGAGCCCGACAAGTACCGGTACGACATCATGCTCCGCGAAGCCGGCCACAAGGAGCCCTTCTACGACAAGCTCACCTTCATCTACCTGGCCATGCCCAAGTTCCGCAAGGGCATAGACGAGCTCGCCAACGACTTCGAGCGATGGCTCTACGTCATCAAGAACATCGGCAGCCTCGACCGCTACCCCCCCGAGCTCAAGGGGCGCATATTCAGGCGCTTCTTCGACCTGGCCGAGGTCGCCCAGTTCGACCGCAGCGAGCACGACGAGTACCAGGAGAGCCTGCGGGTCTACCGCGACCTCAAGAACTCCTTCGACAGCGCCATCCGCGAGGGCGAGCAGAAGGGCCTCCAGAAGGGGCTGAGCCAGGGCATGGCCAAGGGGCGCGAGATAGGCCACGCGGAGGGGCGGCTCGAGGGCAAGCTCGAGGGGCTGAAAGAGGGGAAAATCGAAGGGATAAAGGAGGGGAAAATCCTGACGGCCCGAAGCATGCTCGAGAAGGGGATACCCCTGGCCACCGTCCTCGAGGTCACCGGCCTGGACGAGAGCGACCTGCAGGCCTAGGCAGCCGGCACCACCCCCCGATTGGGCCCGCCGGGAAAAGACAGGGCTGGCGGATTCGCACCCACCAGCCCCGTGCCACCAGAGAAGTGGGCCATGCCCTACTCCATCACGTCGTCCGAGTTGAACTTGAAGCCGAGCCGCTTGCCGGTCTGAATCTTCGCATTCTCCACCTTGGTGTTCATCTGCGCCACGGTCGCGATCTTGACCATGTCGTAGGGCGGGGTGAGCAGGTCGAAGTCCAGGGTGTACTGCATGGCCGTCTGGATGATGTCCGTCAGGGCGGCCTTGTCGAGCGGCCTCTGGCCGAAGGAGCTGCAGAGGTAGCCCATCTGGCGCTTGCCCTCCACGAAGTAGTGCCGCTCGCGGTTGATGAAGATACGCCCCACCAGGTAGCCCAGGTCGTCGGCCCGGTTGAACTTGAAGGAGTCGGCCAGGAAGTTGTACATGTTGATCACGCCCACGTAGGAGTTCTGCGGGTTCTTGCCCACGTAGGCCAGCTTCCAGATGCTGTGGTCGCGGTCGAACTCGAAGACGTTCGTGTGCATGCTGAAGAGCAGGATGTCGGAGGCCAGCCGGGCTTCCGCCTCGAACTTGCCCCGGTCGCGGTACTCCAGGCGGATGCGCCGGTCCATCCCCTTGAGGAAGGGGTTCAGGTCGTTGACCGTCTCGTGGAGTATCTCCTTGACCAGGTTGAAGGCCTCGAAGGTGTTGTCGTAGACCAGCATCTTCATCTTGCCCTTGTCCTGAAGGGTGCGCACGAGCTGCTGATTCTTTGCGTCGAGGCTCTCCAGGGAGAGGTTCTCGTCCTTGCGTTCTATGTCCATTACGCTGCTTTGTGTTTTAGTAGGATCTGGCGAATAGCACCCGCTGGCTGGAGGGCTTCCCGCTCCTGATGCACACGCCCGGCTCGGGGGCGTAGCCCAGCTCGCCCTCCAGGGGTATGCAGCGGATGGTGGCCTTGGTCTCCTCCTTGATGAGGGCCTCGGTCTCGGGCGTTCCGTCCCAGTGGGCGCTCACGAAGCCACCCTTCGCGTCGAGGGCCTCAACGAACTGCTCCCAGGTATCCACCCGGGTGATGCGCTCGCGCAGGGAGGCCAGGGCCCGCTCGTATATGCTGGCCTGTATCTCCTCCATCAGCCCGGCCACGCAATCGGCCAGACCGGCCCGCGGAATGCTCTGCTTCTCCCCCGTGTCGCGGCGGGCGATCTCCACCGTGCCGCTCTCCAGGTCGCGCGGGCCCACGGAGATGCGCACCGGTATGCCGTGCAGCTCGTGCTCGGCGAACTTGAAGCCGGGCTTGAGGTTGTCCCTATCGTCGTACTGCACCACCAGCCCCCTGGCCCTCAGCTCCTCCATCATCGACTCGGCCGCCCTCCCCACCAGCTCCCGCTCCTCGGGCTTGCGGTAGATGGGCACTATCACGGCGTGCACCGGCGCCAGCTTCGGGGGGATGATCAGGCCGTTGTCGTCGGAGTGGGCCATGATGAGCGCGCCCATCAGGCGGGTGGACACGCCCCACGAGGTGGCCCACACGTACTCCTGCTTCCCCTCCCGGTCGAGGTACTGCACATCGAAGGCCTTCGCGAAGTTCTGCCCCAGGAAGTGCGAGGTGCCCGCCTGCAGCGCCTTGCCGTCCTGCATCATCGCCTCGATGCAGTAGGTGTCCAGCGCCCCGGCGAAGCGCTCGCTCTCGCTCTTCATGCCGATGACCACGGGCACGGCCATCCACTCACGCGCAAACTTCGCGTAGATGCGCACGATCTGCTCCGCCTCCGCGATGGCCTCCGCGGCGGTGGCGTGCGCGGTGTGGCCCTCCTGCCAGAGGAACTCGGCGGTGCGCAGGAACAGGCGCGTGCGCATCTCCCAGCGCACCACGTTGGCCCACTGGTTGATGAGGATGGGGAGGTCGCGGTAGCTCTGTATCCAGCCCTTGTAGGTATTCCAGATGATGGTCTCCGAGGTGGGGCGTATGACCAGCTCCTCCTCGAGCTTGGCCTCGGGGTCGACCACCACGCCCTCGCCCTCGGGGTTGTTCTTGAGCCGGTAGTGGGTCACCACTGCGCACTCCTTCGCGAAGCCCTCCACGTGGTCGGCCTCGCGGCTCAGGTAGGACTTCGGGATGAACAGCGGGAAGTAGGCGTTCTGGTGGCCAGTGGCCTTGAACATCGCGTCGAGCGCGGCCTGCATCTTCTCCCACACCGCGTATCCACGGGGCTTTATCACCATGCAGCCCCGCACGGCCGAGTGCTCAGCCAGCCCGCCCTTGCTCACCAGGTCCGTATACCACTGCGAATAATCCTCACTCCTGGGCGTAATCTCCTTTGCCATTGGTACGTCTCTTAAGTTTTTTGCTACGTTTGTAGCCGGGTTACCTCGTATTTTATTCGTTATATTCGCGCAAGGTAAGCAATTCAGGCGAACCGTAACCATAAAACCAGAGCCTAGGTATGAAATACTCCCCAATGGCCATAGGGCTAATCATCGTTGGGACGCTCGTAATCTCCTGTGCTACAAATAGATCGGCCATATCGAGCAGCTCCCCCTACGCCGACATATACTACGGCTCCAGCCGCGCAAAACAGGACTCCGCGCAGGCCCACCAGGCGCGTTTGGCCCGCGAAAAGGCCCAGCGAGAGGAGCAGGAAAGACGCGAAAAAGCGCGCATCGCCGCGGAGAAGGAGCGGGCGCGGCGCGATAGCCTACGGGCAGAGGAAAAGCTGCTGGAACCCAAGGACTTCAGCTCCTACGCCGAGTACCGCGAGTACATCGACGCGCACGGGGAGAACACCCCGGCCACGGCGTCCCCATCCGCGGAGAGCAGCCCCGTGGAGCAACGGCCCATCGGCAGCTCCACCGGCAGCCTCCAGGGCGCGAGCGGCAGCAAGACGGTGGTCAACAACTACTACCTCAACGAGCCATTCTACACCCCGGACTACACCCCGCCATCCTACTCCTCCACGCGCCTGCTCATGAGCCTCGAACCCGGATTCCACATCCGGTGGGACATCGCGGAGACCATCCACTACCGACCCCGCTACCGCTGGGTCTACTACCCACCGTGGCCCAGGGTCTACTACCCCATCTACCGCCCCGAATTCTACGACCCGTGGGGCATCCCCCGCTATGACCCGTGGTACGACCCCTGGTACGACGGCTGGTACGAGGCCTACCCCTACCCCCGCCAATCCACGCGCCGCGAACCCATCTACCGCAGCCGGCAGCCCCGGATGAACCAGGAGTCCTTCCGCCGACCCAGCACCAACAGCGGGTACGGCACCCGGGGCGGAGGCGGCTACCAGGAGGGCTCGGTGCACAGGCGCACCCCCTCCACCCGCGGAAGCCAGTACCCCTCAGACGACTTCGCGCCCGTGCGGCATCGCGGCCAGAGCAGCGGGCAGGACTGGGAGACAACTAGGACCAGGCGACCCACCCAGAGCAGAACGTACCCCTCGGACGACTTCGCGCCCGTGCGGCATCGCGACGAGAGCAGCTCCAGCCGGAGCCACCGCGACACCGCCTCGGCACCCACCCGCTACAGAAGCTCCGACGACGACTTCGCACCCGTGCGGCACAGATAGCGGGCGGAGCAAACAGAATAGTAAAGAGCAACAACACCAGAACCATGAAAAGGATAATCATACTGGCCGCGCTGGCCATCGGACTGCCGGGCGTACACACCACGCTCCGCGCGCAGGACTACAACGACCTCGTCTTCTACTCGCAGGGCCAAGCCACCGGCACCGCCCGCAACCTGGCCACCGGCGGCGCCCTCAACGCCATCGGGGGCGACCTCTCCACCATGGCCAGCAACCCGGCCGGGATGGGCCTCCTCCGCCAGTACAACGCCTACGTCTCCGGCGGGATGGGGCTGTTCATCGGCCGGGAGGACTTCCGCGGCGTCAACACCCGGGAGACCAAACCCTTCGGCTCATTCGACGGCATCGGCGCGAACTTCCACTTCGGCGGCAGCGCCGAGCAGACCACTGGCCTGGTGGGTGTCAACTTCGGGGTGGCCTACAACAAGCTCGCGGACTACAGCTACAAGTACACCGCCGAGGGCATAACCGACGGCGCAACCTTCCTGGATGCCCTCGCCCAGGAGGCGAACGACACCAAATTCCCACCATTCCCCAGCAGGAATGATGCTTTCAAGGGATACAACTGGTACCTCGCGCTCGCCCGTCCATTAGATTTGGTGGAACCTAGGAAGAAGGATGGAAAGCTCATGGATAAGGGTGACCCACCCAGCGAATTCGACCGCTACAAAGTGCCCTGGCTCCCGGGCGAACGCGCGCTCCAAATCAACGAGGTCAACTCCACCGGCAAGTCCTCGGAGGTGAATATCGGCCTGGGCTTCAACATCTCCAACCGGCTCTTCGCCGGGATAGCCCTGGGCATCCCCTCCATCCGCCGCAGCTGGACGCAAATCTACACTGAGAAGGCCGCGGACGAGCCCAAGGACCTCATTAGCTACGAGTTCATGCAGGAGGCCAGCATGGAGGCCAACGGCATCAACCTCAAGCTCGGCCTACACGGAAGGCCCGTAGAGATGCTCCAGCTGGGCTTCTCCATCGAGACCCCCAGCTTCATGCAGGCCACCAGCAAGAGCCAGCTATTCGGCAAGTCGTACTTCCTCAATGGAAATACGACATTCTTCAATGACAAGAGCCCCCAGAGCCGCTTCGAGTACTCCTTCGTCTCGCCCCTGAAAGCGGGCGCATCCATCGCCTTCATCATCCCGGAGGGGGGCTTCATCGGCCTGGACTACCGCATGACGGCCACCCCCCTAGCCCAGTTCACCAGCGCGCGATTCACCCAGGACAACCGCAACATCCAGAGCGCCACGCGCTACACCCACGCGCTCAACCTCGGCGGCGAGCTCCTCATCGAATTCCTGGCCATACGCCTCGGCGGCGGCTACCAGATGAACCCCTACAAGGCGGGCTACGACAACCCCATCGGCCAGAGCTACCACGCCGCGGGGGGCATCGGCATCGCCCTCCCCGGCTTCTGGCTCGACCTCTCCTACCGGCACCTATTCCAGGAGGGCTACTCGCCCCTATACTCCTACGGCGACATCGCGGCCCTGTCGAAGCACAAGGGGCAGCAGACGCTGCTGATGGCCACGGTCGGATTCAACCTATAGAACACCATAATCCGCACGCTGGTCAAAATCATCACCCTGGTCAGCGGGAAAATGCCTATCTTGGGGTAATCAACCGGGTTACCACGTAAAGAATAGGCACATGAATTTCCTCGGACATCTCTACCTCGCGGGCAAGGACAAGCAGATACGTCTGGGGAACTTCATCGCCGACCACATCAAGGGCATACCCATCGAGCGCTACCCACCCCGGGTGGCCGAGGGCATCATGATGCACCGCGCCATCGACTACTTCACCGACTCGCATGAGGCCATGGCCGAGTGCCGCGGCTACTTCCGCGAGGGCTACGGCAAGTACGCCGGGGTGGTGCTCGATGTGGCCCTGGACAACCTGATCATACGGAACTGGTCGACCTACTCGCCCCTCCCGCTCAGGCCCTTCATCTACCGCTTCTACCTCCAGATGGCAATGCAGTGGCGCTGGCTACCCCCCTTCTGGCGGCGCATGCTACCCCAGCTCGTGCGGGACAACCGCATCTACCGCTACCGCACCGTGGACGGCATATGCGAATCGCTCGACATCATGGCCCGCACCACATCGCTACCCGACCACAGCCCGACCGCCCGCCGCGCGCTCACGGAGGACTACCAAAAAATCCTCCCGCTCTTCCACATCTTCATGCAGGACATCATCCGGGAGATGGAGCAGGAGTACGGCATCAGCCCCATCGGCTGGGAGAGGGTGCAGCAGGAGCACGAGCTAGCCTAGCGGGGAGCTATCGCTCTCCCGGACCAGCACTGGCGCAAGGCGAACCCATCCACCATATGCAGACGAGGCACGAGGGCTTTGGCCCTCGTGCCTCGCGCTATGTCTCACGCCGCCGTGCCTAGCGAAGCACCCGGCATTCTATCCGGCGGTTCTTCGCCCGTCCATCCTCGGTGTTATTGCTACCCAGGGGCTCCTTGGCCCCCCTACCCTCCGTCTCGAGGCGGTTCGCCCCTATCCCCTTACGCACCAGGTAGCTCTTGACGCTCTCGGCGCGCCGAACCGACAGCTCGCTGTTGAGGTTGTCCTCCCCCGTATTATCCGTATGGCCCGTTATGCGGATGCGCACCTTGGAGTTCCGCTTCAGGTAGGCCAGCCAGTCCTTGAGGATATTGTCGATATTCTTCGGCAGGTTGTACTGCCCAGTCTCAAAGTGGACGTAGACCAACGACGGCGGATTGTCCTTGCCCTTGCTCACCGCCGGCTGCGGCTTGATCTTCGGCTTAGGTATCTGCCGTAGCGGCACCGTCAGCCGTAGCGGGCTCTCCCGTGTATGCCGGTCCTGGGGGGTGAAGCTCAGCGTCTTGTCGAAGTAGCCATCCTGGCGGGCCGAGATGCGGAACTCCTTGCCGGTGGCCAGGTAGGCGGTGAAAGTACCCTGGTAGCCCATGTGGAAATCCGCGATGGTATTGCCCTTCTCGGTCGCAACTATAGAAACAGCGGCTGGCAGCTGGCGCTTGGTCGCCGAATCAATCAGCTTGACCTGGATGTAGCTGCTATGGAGCGGCCGCCCGGACCCGTACTTCACCTTGTAGATATCCAGCCCCTTCATCCGGTCGCGGTTCGACGCGAAGTAGGCCGTATCGCCGCTGAGGCAGAAGCTCATCTCGTCGGACTTCGTGTTGATCGGGTAGCCCAGATTGTACGGAGCCCCCCAGTCCTTCCCCTCGCGGTCCATCGCGTACAGGTCAAGCCCCCCCTGCCCCTTGCGGCCGTTGGACGAGAAGAAGAGGCGCTTGCCATCGGTCGTCAGGTAGGGCGCCAGCTCATCCTCGGCGGTATTGACCGAGGGGCCCATGTTGGCCACGCTGTCCCACCTGCCGTTCTGCGCCAGGTGCGCCACCCAGATGTCGAACTTCCCCTCGCCACCGGGCCTGTTGCTCGAGAAGTAGAGCTTCTTGCCGTCCGGCGAGAGCACCGCGGCCTTGCTGTCGAACGAGCCGTTGACCGTGCCCTGAATGGCGGAGGGTTTAGACCACCGTCCATCGCTCCCCAGGTGGCTCTCCATGATGCGGCAGTGGCGGTCGCACTCGGTGTACAGTACCGTGTGGCCATCCGCGGTGAAGTGGGCCGCGCTCTCGTTGTCGGAGCTCTCGAGGCGTTCGCTCAATATCTTGCCCGCCGACCATACGCCCCCGCGCCCCCGCCGCGAATCGAAGAGGTCCTCCTGCCCATCCTCACGCCGCGAGGGGCGGCGGTTCCCCTTCTTGGGCACCATGCGCGTGTACACCAGGTGGTAGCCCTCCGGCTTCATGACCGGGTAGTACTCATCCAGGCGGGTATTCACGCCCCTATCCCCCTTATCCAGCACCTCCGGGATCTGCACCCCCTCCTGCAGCAGCTCCGGCTTGGTCGCGCAGCACATCGCGATGAAATCCTTGGCCTTGTGTAGAGAATCGGGCGAGATGGATAGCTTCGTGAAGGCCTCAAGATGCTTTTGGCTCTCGGCGTACTTCGCGCTCCGGAAGGCGGCGCAGCCCGCGCTGAATTCGTAGTGCGCATTATTGGGGAACAGCCTCGTCATGTTGGCCCACTGGCCGTAGGCACGGCTATAATTCTGGAGGTTCTCCAGCAGCTCTGCCGTTGCCAAATGCGCGGCCTCAAAGTTCGGGACATGCCTCACCGCGGTGCGGAATGCCATGTAGGCCGCCTGCACGTTGCCGGTATCGAGCGCCAGCTGCCCCTCCCGGAAATTCGCCCGCGCCAAACTATCGGCCACAGCCGGATCCACCTTCTTGGTAGCCGCATTACGACCTGCACCCCGTCGGTAACGCCCATGCCCAGCAGGTAGGCCCACTACCAGCATGGCCAGTAAAAAGAGTAAGAGACTTTTATTCATGCTAACCAAATTAGATCAATGTTCAACGCTACACGGCAACTCTCCCTGGCTCACAAGTCCGACAAAGATAGCTAGATTTGCCTAAACGCACAGCATGCACCCAGCATCGCCACCCCATGCGGACAAATTCCCCCACTACGCACACAGCTGAAAAGCCGTACAATACAGCGTTTCAGGCGCGTAGGACAGGAACTGGCCCAGAGCGACTTATGGAAAGATACGGGGGGTTGAGGGGTAGATTTAGACGCATTCGTCATACCGTGGGCGATGTCTGTCAAAATTGCACGGGAAATGTCTATTCGCCAACGTCCCAGAGCTTCGTTTACATGGATTTCTTCATGTTCCACACCCCGCCCCATCTTGCACCTGCCCCCCTATTTGTCGCCCCCGAATAGCCGCCTGAGGAAGGAGCGCTTCACGGGCTTTTCAGCGCTCTCAACCTGGGGACGCGGGGCATCCGCCGGGTTCTGCCCAGCGGGAGCCTGCGCACTCCTCGGCCGTCCATCCCCACGGCGAGGGGAACCCTGCCTCTCACCTGACTTCTGCTCCGCCCTCTGCCCCTCTGCGCGCCCTTCCCCCTGATTGCCACGGGGTCTACGGTTCGGCTTTCGGCGCGGCCTACGCTCCGGAGCACCTTCGCCCTTTGGCCCAGGTACGCCAGCCGGCTGCGCGCCATCAACCTTCTGGGGCTGAGTACCTTGCCCACTCCCCTGCCCCTCCTTGGGCTGCGGCTTCCTACGGGGTTTGCGCTTCTTCTTCGCACCCTGCCCCTCACCCGGCGCATGCTCCTGGGGCTTGCCCTCACCCGAGGGCCTACCCTTCCCCCCGGCCTGACCCGTGCCCGACCTGGGCTTTGCGCCCTTTTGCCCGCCCCTCGCGCCCTGCGAAGGTCGCCCGCCACGGGGCTTCCTCTCGGCCGACTCTGTGGGCGTAGGCACAACGAAGCCCTCTATCTCGGGCAGGCTATCAATCTGCTTCTCCAGCAGCTTCTCGATATCGCGCAGCAGATAGTCCTCAGGCGGGGAGCAGAGCGTGAGCGCCTCGCCGTCCGAATCGGCGCGCGCCGTCCGGCCCACCCTATGCACGTAGGACTCCGGCGAGTTCGGCACGCTGAAGTTGATGACCATCTGTATATCGTCAATGTCTATCCCCCGGGCGAGGATATCCGTGGCCACCAGGATGCGGGCCTGGTGCGTCCGGAAGCGGCCGAGGGCATCCTCCCGCTCCTTCTGGTCGAGGTCGGCATGGATTTCCACCACGTCGAATTGCGCCCGGTGGAGCGTCCGGGCCAGCTCGCGCACCTCCACCTTCCGCTCGGCGAAGATGATGACGGACTGCAGCTCGGTGCGCAGCGAGAGGAAGTTCTTGAGCACGGTGTACTTGGCCGTCGAGTCCACCCGGAGGACGTACTGCTTTATCTTCTCGGCCGGCTTGGACACGGCGATGTTTATTGACTGAGGCTCATGCAGTATGGTGTCGGCCAGCTTACGCACCTCGCGGGGCATGGTCGCCGAGAACAGGAGCGTCTGCCGCTCGCTCGGCAGCTTCGACACTATGCGCTTGATATCGGGCATGAAGCCCATGTCCAGCATGCGGTCGGCCTCATCCAGGATGAGGGTCTCCACCCCGGAGAGCACCCCTATCCCCAGCTGGAGGAACTGGATGAGCCTACCGGGTGTGGCCACCAAGATGTCGGCCCCCTGGTCGAGCGCCTGGCGCTGCAGCCCCCACTGCCCGCCGTCGTTGCCCCCGTACACCGCGCGCGAGGAGACGTTCGTGTAGTAGGAGAAGCCCTCAATCTGCTGGTCAATCTGCATCACCAGCTCGCGCGTCGGCGCGATGATCAGGACCCGGGTGCTCGAGTTGGGCTTGGGGTCGGAGGCCAGTTTGGAGAGGATGGGCAGGAGGAAGGCCGCCGTCTTGCCCGTGCCCGTCTGCGCGCAGCCCACGATGTCGTGCCCCTCCATGATGATGGGGATGGACTGCTGCTGTATCGGGGTGGGCTTCGTGTAGCCCATCACATCGAGGCCCTCGGCCACCGACGGATGGAAGTTGAAGTCTTTGAATTGGATTTCCATCTGCATTAAGTGTTGTAGAGGGGGGTGGACATACGAAAAAAGCGATTGGATAGGCTCAGCGCTATCGTCAATCGCTTAGGGCGTGGGAGCTATAGGATTCGAACCTATGACCCTCTGCTTGTAAGGCAGATGCTCTGAACCAGCTGAGCTAAGCTCCCCGAAATACTTTGCCTACTACCCAACCTTAGGGCTAACCCGTCCCTCTCGGCACGTGGTGGGAGCTATAGGATTCGAACCTATGACCCTCTGCTTGTAAGGCAGATGCTCTGAACCAGCTGAGCTAAGCTCCCGAAATACAACCCATACCCATCAGTTCGCGGGGCCTACCCATCAGGCCCTCCCCAGACCCAAAGCGACAGCCTGCCTCCCCCGCCCAAGACCTCACCCCCACGGCTATCCGCCACAATCCATCCCCCCGTGAACTGCCCTCCACACCATGCACCCCAGTGGGAGCTATAGGATTCGAACCTATGACCCTCTGCTTGTAAGGCAGATGCTCTGAACCAGCTGAGCTAAGCTCCCCGAAACACAAAAGAGAAAGGGCCTCCGCTCCATTCCCAGCCTAGCCACCGGCTAGCAACCGAGCTCACCCCCATCCCTTTTGCGTCGCAAAGGTACGCATTGTTTTGGAACTAGCAAACCCCGACCGGCCCATTTGGCCTTCTGAGGGGTATATTCATCAGATTATCAGGCTACTCCACCACGTAAATATCCTCGTTCTCCCGCCGCATGTAGTACTGCTCCCGGGCGAACTTCTCGAGGTTGTGGCGGCTGGTCTTCAGCTCCACCAGGCGTAGGCTATCGCGGGTGATCTTCTCCTCGTAGTAGGCCTTTTTCTGCTTCAGCTGCTCCACGCGCACGCTGGCCTGGCGGATGTCCACCAGGGAGTTCGCGTCGAAAATGGTCACCCAGACCCCGTACACCACCAGGATGACGACGTAGCGGTTGGTCAGGAGGCGTAGCCCCAGCCTGACCGCACGGTGACCCACCAAGTCCCTCAGGTTCAATCGTATCCGCATCCCCTGTATCTCCGTGGCATCTACTCGGCCTTGGGCTTCTTCCGCTGGGCGTACTCCCTATTGAGGCCGTCGATGACCTCCTGGGTGATGTTCTGCGCCGGGTCGGCGTAGAGCATGGGCACGCTGAAGATATAGCTGTAGCCCTTGGTCTGGTTGTAGCGGGCGACGTACTCGGTGATGGCGTTCTGCACCTTGCGTAGGCGCACCTGCTCCTCCTCCACGACCCGCTGCTGCTCCTGCTGCTGGTAGGCCAGGAAGCCCTGCTGCTCCTGCGCCAGGGTCTCCTGCATCTTCTGGGCCTCCGAGCGCAGCATCAGGCCCTTCTGCATGTCGTCCTGGAACTTGGCAATCCGCTTCTCCAGGGCCTGCCCCTTGGTCTTCACGCGCTTCTCGGCCTGCTCGGTGAGGGTCTTGAGCTCCTTCTCCAGCTCGAAGTAGTAGTCGTAGGACTGGATTACCGTGTCGAGGCTCACCCACGCGATGCGCAGCTCGCCGCTGGCCACGGACGGGGGCGTAAGGCCCGCTACGGGGGGCTCTTCTGCTGGCTCCGGCATCGCCGCGGCATCGGCCGAGGTGGCCTGCTCCGCGTCGGAGGAGGTCCCTTTGCCACCGTTGCAAGCACTGAAAAAGAGGGGGATACACGCGGTCAGGGCCACCAGCACAACTCGTTTCATGTAGGATATAATGATTGGTTCTGGAGGCAAAGATAGGGTATTTCGCGGAAACGCGGCGCGTACTCCGGGCGATTCGGGCCGCGCCACCACGAGGGGGCGAGCCGGTTCGGATGGGGGACGGGCCGCGCGGGGATGCTACACGAAGGCCAGATGGAGGGTCTCGGCGATGAGCTCATCCATCCTTCCCTTGAGCTTGGTGGTGGCGGTGTTGGCCATGCGGTTGTCGATGGCCATGCTGACGGTGATGGCCTCGTGGCCGAGCATGGTGGCCATGGCGTTCACCGCGCCCGACTCCATCTCCATGTTGAGTATTCGCAGGTCGCCGTGACGGAACTGGTTAGCCCGTTGCACCAGCTTGGTCAGGGCGGGGGTGAGGCGTAGCTGGCGGGCCTGGGGGCCGTAGAAGCCCGGCATGGAGAGGGTCATACCGTGGTGGCCGAGGGTCTGCAGCCGCGATACGAGGCCGGGGGCTGAGCGGACCGCGTAGGGCATGGGCGCGCCGTCGGGCACGGGGAGGTAGTCGTGGAGGTGGCGGTTGAGCTCGCTGTCGGTGCAGTGCTGCAGCTCGCTGTACCAGTAGGCCAGTCCGTCGAGGCCGACGGTGTAGTCGCTGACCACGGGGTCGCCGTTGGCGATGTCCTCCTGTATTGCGCCGGAGGTGCCTATGCGGATGAAGCGGAGGGGCGTATGCTCGGGCTTGGCCTGGCGCTCGTGGAGGTCGATGTTCCAGAGGGCGTCGATTTCGGTCATGACGATGTCGATGGAGCCCGCCCCGATGCCGGTGGAGAGGACGGTGATGGGGTGCCCCTGGTAGTCGCCGAGGAGGGAGTGGAACTCGCGGTTTTTCCTCTCCTTCACGACGCGGGTGAAGTGCTTGGCCACCAGGGCGACGCGCCCGGGGTCGCCCACCAGGATGATGGTGCTGGCGACCTCTCCCGGCTTGAGGCGCAGGTGCATGATGCTGCCGTCGGTGTGCAGCATGAGCTCGGAGGTGGGGATGGTCCGCGTAAGCTGTAGGTCCTTCATGCCGCTATGCTTTGGTTTGCCCGGCCGGGCCGATGAGCTGCTCGATGCGCTCCTTGAGCTCCTCGGACTTGAAGGGCTTGAATATGTAGCCGTCCATGTCGGCCTCGAATATGTTCTCGACCACGCCGGGCTCGGTGGAGGCCGTCAGGGCCATGATGGGCGTTTGGTCGCTGGGGGGGGTGAGCTGGCGGATGCGCCGGGCGGCCTCGAAGCCGTCCATCCCGGGCATGCGGATGTCGAGCAGGACCAGGCCGAAGGGCTGGCGGGCCAGGGCGTGGAGGGCCTCCTGGCCGGAGGTGGCCTCCGTGTACTCGTAGCCCCAGCGCTTGAGGAACTTGCCGACGACCAGGAGGTTTATCTTGTTGTCGTCGACCAGGAGGATGTGCTGGTTGGCCCCGCGGCGGGTGGGGCGGGGGGCGACCTGCGGCAGATGGCTCAGGCCGATGGTGCCCGATGGGAGCTCCTGCTCGTCGGGGGTGCGAATGGGGAGGGTGAAGCTGATGGTGGTGCCGATGCCCTCCTCGGACTCGAGGGCGATGCTGCCCCCGTGGAGCTCCACTATCTTCTTGGAGATGTAGAGGCCCAGGCCGGTGCTCTGCTTGCTGCCCTTCTGCTCGTTGCGTATGTAGGCGTTGAAAACGGTGGGGCGGAGCTGCTCGGGTATGCCCTCCCCCGTGTCGGTGACCGAGATGGTGAGGTACTCGCCGGGCGGGTCGGGCTCCACGTCGATGGTTATGTAGCCCTTCTCGGTGTATTTGACCGCGTTGGATATGAGGTTGTTGAGGACCTGCTCTATGCGCCCGCCGTCGGCCACGATGAGCTCGGGGATGCTGGGCGCGTAGTTGAGGGTGAAGATGAGCTTGGGGGAGATGAGGGCGTAGCGGTCGATGATGTCCCGGCAGGCATCCAGGAGGCGGAAGGGCCGCTCGGCCAGGACCATCTGGCCGGCCCATATCTTGGAGGAGTCGAGCACGTCGGAGAGGAGGGTCTGTATGCTGCGCGATAGGGGCTCGATGGCCCTCATGATCTTGGCCTGCTCCTCGTTGAGCTCGCTGGGGTCCAGGAGGCTTATCAGGCCGTTGAGGGCGGCGATGGGGGTGCGGATCTCGTGCGAGAGGAAGGCCAGGGTATCCTGCTGGCTCTTCTGGCCGGGGTCTACGGCGGGTGAGCTGTCGTCGGAGATGCTGTAGCTCAGGTCGGAGAAGGTGCCGACGATGTACACGACCAGGGTGCTGGAGTCCTGTTGGTACTTGGAGACCAGGCACTTGGCCGGGAGGACCGTGCCGTCGGAGCGTAGCATGCTGACGATGCGGGGGCGGGATTCGAAGAGGGGCGGGGGGGCCTCGTCCTCAATCTCTTTCCAATCCTGGCGACGCATGACATCGAGTATGGCCAGGGGGGCCTTCCGGTTGCGCTGGTAGCCAAGCCGGGGGTAGAGCTCGGCGGACATGAAGCGAACCCTGGTGTTCTCTACCGCGATGAAGAAGTAGCCGTTGACCTCGCCGAGGGTCTTCCTGAGCACGGTGCCCATGTCGTCGCTGAACCAAAGCATAGAGAATGTTTTTCTGGGGCAAATGTAGCGAAAAAAGCGGCGGGGAGCAATGTCCCGGCCCTATCAAGAACCTCTCGCCCCAGCACGGGGAGCTCCGCTGCCCGCCGTGGCGCTACGGGGCATCGCGCTGCGCGAAGTCCTCCAGGAGCCGCTCCGCGCTGCGCTGGAGGGCCGCCAAGCCCTCATGGCCGGTGTAGGGCCCGCGCAGGGAGATGTAGTACTTCATCTTGGGCTCGGTGCCGGAGGGGCGCACCGTGATGGTCGCATGCTCGGTCTGGAACTGGAGGACATCGGAGGGCGGGAGGTCGATTTTCTCCTGCGTGCCGTCGGCCCGGGCGCATAGGCCACTGGCGTAGTCGTAGCGCGCGATGAGGGCCTCCCCGCCCAGGCTTGCCGGGGGTTTCTCCCGGAGCTGGCGCATGCGCCGCTGGACCTCCCGCTGGCCCTGGCTCCCGGTCAGGGTGATGGAGCGGAGGGCGGAGACGAAGGCCCCGTGCCGGGCGTAGAGCCCATGGAGCACATCCATGAGGTTTTCCCCCCGGGCGTGGTGGTGGGCGGCCATCTCGCAGAGCAGCATGGCGGACTGTAGGGCATCCTTGTCGCGGACCTCCGTGGTGGCGAGGTAGCCGTGGCTCTCCTCCGCGCCGAAGAGGAAGCGGCGGGTCGGGTGTTGCCGCTGCTCGCGGGCCATGACGCTGGCGATGTACTTGAAGCCGGTCAGCACCCTGAGGGTGGGTAGCCCGTGGTCGGCCGCGAGCAGGTCGAGCATGGGGGTGGTGACTATTGTCCGCACGATGTAGGCCGGTGAGCCATCGGAGGGGGGCTGGCTCTGCAGGAGGTAGTGGGCCAGCAGCACGGCTATCTGGTTGCCGTCCAGCCGCTGCAGCTGCCCCTGGGCGTTGCGCACGTAGGCCCCCAGCCTGTCGGCATCGGGGTCTGTCCCCAGCACGAGGGTCGCGCCCAGCTCCTCGGCCTTCTGGCAGGCGAGCGCCATGGCCGTGGGCTCCTCCGGGTTGGGCGACTGCACGGTGGGGAATGCGCCGTCGGGCGACTGCTGGGCCGCCAGGGTATGCACCCCGGTGAAGCCGGCGCGCCGGAGCAGGGCGGGTAGCATGCTGGCCCCGGCGCCGTGGATGGGGGTGTAGACCACGGGGAGAGCCGGGTGGGCGGCCACGGCCTCGGGGCGGCGGAGGGTGCTCAGGAGCGCGTTGATGTAGGCCTCGTCGAGCTGCCCGTCGATGGGGGTGATGAGCGAGGGGTCGGCCGGGGGGAGGGGGGCATCCTCCCGGCGGCACCGGGCGACATGCTCCATTATTTGGGCATCCTCCGGGGCGACAATCTGGCCGCCGTCCTGCCCGTAGACCTTGTAGCCGTTGTACTCCTTGGGGTTGTGGGAGGCCGTGATGACTATGCCCGCCTGGCAATGCAGCGCCCTGACGGTGTAGCTGAGCTGGGGGGTCGGCCGCGGGCCATGGTACAGGTACACGCGCACGCCGTGGGCCGTGAGGACCTCCGCGGCCGTGCGGGCGAGGCTCTCGCTCTGGTGGCGCGTATCGTAGGCCACGGCGACGCGTAGCTCCCGCTGGGGGTGCTGCTGACGGAGATGCCTCGCCAAGCCGACGGTGGCCTGGCGGACGGTGTGTGGATTGATGCGGTTGGGCCCCACGCCCATGAGGCCGCGCATACCGCCCGTCCCGAAGGCGAGATTATCGCAGAAGGCCTCCTGCAGCTCCTGCGGGTTCTCCGCCACGAGGTGCTCTATGGCGCGTCGCGTCGCATCGTCGTAGGCCATCCACTGCTCTACGCTGCTCCTTATGCTCTCAGGTATCATGGTGGCTTAGATTTTAGCGGTTTGGGTGATGAATATGCGGGGCGCACGGACTAGCCCGTGGCCTGGTGGCACTCCCGGAGGGCCTCCCTCCAGTGGCGGGCCGTGAGGGACAGCTCCCCCCGTGCGCGCTGCGTGTCGAGGACGGAGAATGCCGGACGGGGGGCGGGCTGCTTGAGGTTCTCGCTCCGTATGGGCAGAATCTCTGGCCCGCCGGTAAGCGTGCGTATCTCGCAGGCGAAGTCGTACCACGAGGCGATGCCCAGGTCGGCGTAGTGGAGAACCCCCGGCGTGCAGCGGGCATCCGCCACGAGGCTGCAGATGGCCCGGGCCAGCGACAGCGCCGAGGTGGGGGTGCCCACCTGGTCGTAGACCACGCGTAGCTCCTGCCCCTGGCGGAGACGCTCCCGCACGGTGAGGTAGAAGTTGTGGCCGAAGGGCGAGTAGAGCCACGAGGTGCGCAGCACGGTGGCGATGCCGGAGGAGAGGGCGCGCAGCTCGCCCTGACGCTTGCTCACGGCGTACTGCCCCTGCGGGTGCGGCACTTCGTCCTCCCGGAAGGGGCGGTTGCCCCCCGAGCCGAAGACGTAGTCGGTGGATAGGTGGAGAAGGCGGGTGTCCATGCCCGTGTCGGCGTTGTGGCGGCGTACGGCCCGGGCGAGGTAATCCACGGCGGTGGCATTCACCAGCATGGCCCGCTCGGGCTCCTGCTCGGCGCGGTCCACGGCGGTGTAGGCCGCGGTGTTGACCACCCAGCGCGGCTGGTGCTCCCGGAGGGCCGCCGCCACGCTGGAGGGGCGGGTGATGTCGAGCTCCGCGCGGGTGGGGAAAATCCACTGGGCCCCGCCCTCCGTCCCCTGGGCGAGTACCCACCGGAGGGCCTGGGCGAGCTGCCCCTCGCCCCCCGTCACGAGGATGCGCTGACTAGAGGACATCGGCCTGGCTCAGTGAGGGGAAGAGGCTGTCCCGCGAGGAGAGGACGATGTCCCCCTCCGGGATGCGCCAGTCGATTTGCAGCGCCGGGTCGTCGTAGCGTATACCCCGCTCGGCATCGGGGTTCCAGTAGGCATCGCACTTGTAGCTGACGATGGCCCGCTCGGAGAGGACAACGAAGCCGTGCGCGAAGCCCCGGGGTATGTAGAGCACCTGGTGGTTCTCGGCCGAGAGCTCCACGCAGACGCTCTTCGAGTAGGTGCGCGAGAGGGGGCGTATGTCGACGGCCACATCGAGGATGGTGCCCTCGATGGCGCGCACGAGCTTGCCCTGGGCGTGGGGGGCGAGCTGGTAGTGCAGCCCTCGGATGACCCCGTAGGTGGACTGCGACTGGTTGTCCTGCACGAAGGGCTCCTTTATGCCCAACCGGGCGAAGTGCTCCTGCTGGTACGACTCGTAGAAGTAGCCCCGGTGGTCGCGGTGGACGGTGGGGGTGATGAGGAGGACCTCGGGGATGCGTTGCGCCTCTGCTTTCATGTGGACACTTTAGTGGAACGGGTTCTGTATTCTGGGCAAATGTAGATATTTTGGGCGAAATGGCATACCTTTGCTCTGGCCAAACGGCGCTGCAATTCATGGGCATTTCCACGGCGAACTTCCTGCGCATCTCCCTGAGCCCCCCCCGCCCCTTCGCGGGCCTGGGGGCCTACCTCCGCCTACACCTCAACGGGGGCGTGAGCCGCGTGCACCTGCGCTTCCCGGGCTGCGACATCGGGGACTACAGGAACGTGCTGGAGGGGATGGAGCTGGACCCCGACCTGGAGGCCCGCGTGAGCCTCAGCGACCACTTCGGACTGCTGGACGAATATCCCCGCCTCGGGGTGCACCTCTCCACCAGTAGGCGGGCCGAGTACCCCGAGCCACGGCGATACTTCGGGGGCGAGCGGGCCATATCCACCTCCACCCACTCACCCGCAGAGCTGGCATCGCTACCCGTGGCGAACTTCGACTACGCCTTCCTCGGGCCCGTGTACCCGTCCATCTCCAAGCCGGGCTACGGTCCAAAGGGGGGAGCAGACCTGCTGACGGGCCAGATACCCCACGGGGAAGGGCACATCGCCGCGGTCGCGCTCGGGGGAATAGAGCCCGAAAGGCTGGCGGCCATCCGGCGGGCGGGCTTCGCCGGGGCGGCCATGCTCGGGGGCCTGTGGCGAGACCTCAGCCCGGAGGGGCAGCGGAGGGTAATTGCCCAATTCACGGAGAGCTAGGCATGGTGCGATACGTACTGAGCATCGGGGGCTTCGACCCCAGCGGCGGGGCCGGGGTGCTGGCCGACGCGAAGACCTTCGAGGCGCACGGGCTCATGGGCCTGGCCGTGGTCTCGGCCAACACGATACAGACCGAGGACAGCTTCGCCCGCTGCGAATGGGTGCCGCACGGGTTCATGGAGGCCCAGCTGCTGGCCCTGCTCGCGCGCTACCCCGTCGGGGCGGTGAAGTTCGGGATACTGGAGAGCACCGGGGTGCTGGCCCGGCTCAGGGGGCTGGTGGAGCAGCGCCGACCGGGCATCCCGGCCGTTGTCGACCCCGTGCTGCGGGCCACGGCCAGCGATGCGCCCCTGGGCGGGGGCGGGGGGGGAGAGTACCTCCAGGCCCTGCAGCCGGGCGACCTCCTCACGCCGAACGCCATCGAGTACAAAATCCTCTTCGGCGACGAGGCCCCCGGCAGCGTGGCATCCCGCTCGGGCCTCAGCCTGCTGCTCAAGGGGGGGCACGCCCAGCGAGCGGACGACGGAATGGTCTGCGACACGCTGCATACGCCCAGCGGGACGATGGATTTTCGCATCGCCCGGGCGGAGGGCGACAAGCACGGCACGGGCTGCGTGCTCTCCTCGGCCATCGCGGCCCGCCTGGCGCGGGGTGAGGACCTGGCGACCGCCTGCCGCGGGGCTCAGGCCTACGTGGGGGCCTACCTCCGCTCCGAGGGGGGGCGGCTAGGGCGGCACTACCAGTAGGCCGGGCGGCAAGGGGGCATCCCTACTTGTAGGTCTGATGCACGCTCACCGTCAGCACGTTCTCGAGGGCGAGCAGGCTGTGGAGGAACTCGTCCTGGTTGATGTTCTCGGAGAAGTAGCAGTAGATGCTGGCCTGGTAGGTGGGGCTCCCCTTCTGGGCCCGGATGTCGACGGTCCGTATGCGCACCCCGTCGCGGGCCACCCGGCGCTTGATGTCGGCCACGGAGATGCCCTCGGGGATGAAGTCCACCTCCACGATTTTGTAGTACTGCGAGTAGAAGTGGCGCTTCTCGAATCGCTCGAAGATGACCAGAATCAGCAGCACGAAGGCGGTGGTGGCCACGGCGGTGATGATCATCCCCGCCCCCACGGCCATGCCGATGGCGGCGACGGTCCAGATGGTGGCCGCGGTGGTGATGCCCCTGACCGATGCGCCCATCTTGATGATGGCCCCCGCCCCGAGGAAGCCGACCCCGCTGATGATTTGGGCGGCTATGCGCGCGGCATCGCCCGTGAGGCCGAGGGGCGCGACCGAGACGGGGAGGTAGATTGAGAGGAGGGTCGCCACCGTTGAGCCAACGCAGATCAGCATGTGGGTGCGCAGGCCGGCGGGCTGGCGGCGGACCTCCCGCTCGAGGCCTATGAGCAGGCCGAGCGTCAGGCTCACGACCACGCGGAAGAGCATGGTCGGGAAGATGTACTGGCTGCCGAGGGTGATGTCGGTGATGAATTGCAGGGGGGAGCTCATGCGCGGCGCGGTTTTGCTATTCGTCCCAGTTGGCTACGCCTGGGAGCGGCCCCCCCTCGCTGGCATTGGGGACGGGTATGTGGTAGAGGCCGCAGATGGTCGGGACGATGTCCCGCATGGAGACCTCGTGGAGCAGGCGCTTCCGTGGGAGCTTCCAGCCGAAGAAGGCCAGCGGCACGTGGGGGTCGTAGGAGGAGGTGGCGCTCTGGGCCCTGGGCGAGAAGCTGGGCGCGACGATCCAGCCCGGCTGGAGGTCGATGGTCAGGTGGCCGCTCCGCTGCGGGTTGAAGGCGGCGGCGGCCCGCAGAAAGCGGTTGTTGCCCCCGCCCCACTGCATGCGGTGGGCGGGGTACACGGTGGCCACGCCCGACATCTGGCTCAGGAAGTGGGCGGACAGGTTCTGCAGCTCCTCCATGTTGAGGTGCCTGTCGGCTATCAGGGGCTCGTTGAGGAAGATGCTCTGGTTGGCGTAGCCCAGGACGAGGCTCTTGGCCTTGTGGATGGCCTGCAGGTAGGAGTTCAGCATGAGGACGGCCCTGTCGGGGTTGAAGGTGCCGGCCGGGATGCGCTGGCGGGTCAGGCGGCGGGGGGCCGGTGGGGCGGCGTAGGCCGAGGTCAGCACCAGGAGGTAGCCCTTACGCCCGAGGGTGGCGTCGAGGTAGTCCACCAGCGCGGCCAGCTCGCCGTTGAAGCGAAGGACGGCATCCTTCATCTGGGGCGACTCCGGCCCGTAGAGCGCGGCGATGCCCTCGAGGGCGGAGTGGTACACGGCCAGGAGGTCGGGCTCGGGCCCCTGGCCCAGGCGGTCCTTCTCCACGGCCTGCACCGCGAGGTCCTTGAGCAGGCTCGCCCCGCTGGGCACGTAGCTGAGCCGCTGGTACTTGCCGCCCATGACCTCCACCTCCCGTCGGGATTTCCTGCCGGATTTCCCCTCGCCCGGCTCGGCCTGCGACCACGGGACGCTGTTGTAGCTCTCCGCGCGCTGCCCCTGGTTGAAGTCCTCGGCCCAGCGGGGGAGGTGGCGGGCGTAGTAGCTTGAGGTGGTGAGGCGGCCCGTCTTGGGGTCGAGCCACAGGGCCGCGTTGGCCGCCCGCCCGCCGAGGATGAGCGCCTCGGTGGGGGTGAGCGAGAGGGAGTAGATGCGGGCGCGCGGGAAGGCCTTGCGCCACGACTCGGCCAGCGTCCCCACGAGCATCCGGTGGGGCGAGAGGCGGTACGCATCGGCCGGCACGCCCACTGCGTGGCACTCGGCATCGTGGGTCAAATCCATCCGCCGGCCGTTGATGCCGGAGTACCAGTGGTCCGCGAGCATCCCGTGGCGCGAGGGGTTCGCCCCGCTCACCAGGGTGCCCAGCCCGTTGGTGGAGTTGCACACCAGGTGCGGGTAGCGCGCGTCCATGGCCACCACCCCCTGGCCGTAGATGCGGGGTAGCCCCCCGGGGGAGAGCTCCTCCCAGACGGCATCGATGAGCGTGGGGGAGAGCGAGCCCATGACGATTTCCACGAGCAGCTTGGGCGGCCTGTCCAGCCGCCGGTTCTGCGCCCCCACCCCCAGCGGGAGGCAGAGGAGCAGGATGAGGAGCAATCTTCTCAAAGCCCTATACGTTGAAGCGGAAGTGCATGATGTCGCCGTCACGCACGATGTAGTCCTTACCCTCTACGGCGATCTTCCCGGCCTCCCGGCAGGCCGCCTCGCTCCCCAGCGCGGTGTAGTCGGCGTACTTGATCACCTCGGCCCGGATGAAGCCCTTCTCGAAGTCGGTGTGGATGATGCCGGCGGCCTTGGGGGCCTTGAGGCCGTGGGGGAAGGTCCAGGCGCGCGTCTCGTCCGCCCCGGTGGTGAAGTAGGTCTCCAGCCGCAGGAGCGCGTAGGCCGCCTTGATGAGCTTGTCGACCCCGGACTCGGCCAGCCCGATGTCGCGGAGGAACTCCTCCCGCTCCTCCTTGGTCTCCAGCTCGGCGATCTCGGCCTCGGTCTGCCCGGCGATCACCAGCACCCGGGCATCCTCCTCGGCCACCGCCGCCCGCAGCGCCTCCACGTGGGCGTTGCCCTCGAGGGCGGCCCCCTCATCGACGTTGCACACGTAGAGCACCGGCTTGGAGGTCAGCAGCTGGAAGCCCTCCATCATGCCCGCCTCCTCATCGGAGAGCTCGAGGGTGCGGAGGTTCTTGGCCGCGCCCAGGTGGGCCTGGCAGCGCCGCAGCAGCTCCACCTGCCGGGCCAGCCCCTTGTCGCCCGAGAGGCGGGCCTGCTTCTCGCTCTTGGCCAGGCGGGCCTCCACGGTCTCCAGGTCCTTGAGCTGCAGCTCGGCATCGATGACCTCCCGGTCGCGCACCGGGTCCACCGAGCCGTCCACGTGGGTCACGTTCCCGTCCTCGAAGCAGCGCAGCACGTGGATGATGGCGTTGGTCTCCCGGATGTTGGCCAGGAACTTGTTGCCCAGCCCCTCCCCCCGGCTCGCCCCCTTGACCAGGCCCGCGATGTCGACTATCTCCACGGTGGCGGGGATGACCCGCTTGGGCTTGTCGATCGCGGCCAGCCGCTCGAGGCGGATGTCGGGCACGGTGACCACGCCCAGGTTCGGCTCGATGGTGCAGAAGGGGAAGTTGGCCGCCTGGGCCTTCGCGCTCGAGAGGCAGTTGAATATGGTGGATTTGCCGACGTTGGGCAGGCCGACGATGCCGCACTGTAGTGCCATATGCTAGTTCTGGATTTTATGCTTTGGAATTGGGTGGGCGCGGGGGGCTAGGCGGGTTTCCGCTTGAGCATCACCATGGTGGCCCCGTAGCCGTACTCCTTGAATGAGGCATCCTGGAAGATGCACTCGGGCCATCGTCGCCGGAGGGTGCTGATGACCTCGGCGCGGAGGCGGCCGTTGCCCACCCCGTGGATGGCCACCAGGCGCTTGAGCTGGGGGTTGGCCAGGGCCGTCTCCATGGCGTCCTCGAAGGCCTTGAGCTGGAAGTCGAGCGTCTCCTTGGGGCTCATGGCCACATGCTGGGGCATCAGGGCCTCCATGTGCAGGTCGATGACGCATTCCTCGGGGTGCTTCACCGCCTTGGGGGCCTCGGGCTGGGCCTCCTTCTCGCGGACCACCTGCTCTATGTCGACCCTCTCCACGCTCCTGAGCAGCGCCTCCTGCTGGGCATCGCGCGCCGCGAAGAGGAGCAGGGTGCGGTCCAGGAAGCGGTTGTCCTGGAAGGCCCCCGGCCGCACGAAGCGGTTGACCCGCAGCTCGAGGTTGATGCTCAGGGGCTCCCGCGGGGCGTGGGGCTTCTCGCTGAAGTAGATGGACTGCACATGCAGGAGGCTGTACTTGAACAGCTCGTCGGCATCCACCACCGCGGCCAGGCGCGCCGAGCAGGCGTTCACCTTCTGGGCCGACACCTTCACCACATCCCCCCCCGTGAAGCGCGACACGCACACGTAGGCCTCCTCGTGGCTCTCGTTGATGACGTACATCTCGTAGGGCCCCTTCTGGACATCCTCCTCGTCCACGGCATGGAAGCCAATGTAGAGCCCGGCGATAGGGGTCACCTGCGGGGCGCGGAGCGGGAAGTGCAGCTTGGTCCTGTCGGTGGGGGCCGGGTAGCTACCCGACGGACAGGGGGCCTTCCGCTCGGCCGGGGGCTGAGGCCGCCGGGGGGAGTCCGCGCCAGCCTCCACGCCAGTGACCCGCGCCGCGGTGCCCGTACCCATGAACTCCTCCTGGAGGGAGACATCCAGCAGCAGCTCCGACATCAGCATCGGGATCTCAAACCCATCCTGATTGAGCACCAGCACGGTCTGACCATCGATCTGGCGAACAACCTCGCCGCCGCCCACATCATTCAGAAAACGGACCTTGTCCCCCTTTTTAACTTTCATGGCTCGAGAATGGCATACGTGACAGATTTGCGCCCGCGGGGCGAAACGAAGAGCAAATGTAGCTATTTTTGCGCAGTTTATCCACAACGCAAAGGAAACTTTCAACCCCATGGTTCACCACGCCCCGCGCTCGCTCCGCATCGCGGACTACAGCTACGACCTGCCCCCGGCACGGATTGCCCAGGCCCCCATCGACCCCCCAGAGCGGGCCCGCCTACTGCGCCACGACCCCACCGGCATCCACGACCACATCTTCGGCGACCTCCCCACCCTCCTCACCCCCGGCACCCAGCTGGTGGTCAACGACACCAAGGTCATACACGCCCGCATGCAGTTCCACAAGCCCACCGGGGGCCGGATGGAAATCTTCCTCCTCGAGCCCCTCGCCCCGGCGAACTACGTGGAGGCCTTCCAGGCCGTGGGGGCCGCCCAGTGGCGCTGCCTGGTGGGCAACTCCAAGCGCTGGCGCGGCGAGCCCCTATCCCTGACCCTGGCCTCCGGCGCAAGGCTACAGGCCCGCCGCGACCCGGATGACCCGCAACGCATCCACTTCAGCTGGGAGGGCCCGGCCGACTTCGCCACCCTGCTCATCGAGGCCGGCAGCATCCCCATACCCCCCTACCTCAGGCGGGAGGCCGAGGCGCGCGACAACCGCTGGTACCAGACCCTCTTCGCGAACACCGAGGGCTCCGTGGCCGCCCCCACCGCCGGGCTGCACTTCAGCCAGGACCTCATGGCGCGCCTGGCCAGCCGGGGCGTATCCACCGCCCGCACCACCCTGCACGTGGGGGCCGGCACCTTCCTCCCCGTCAAGAGCGAGACCATAGGCGGGCACCCCATGCACACCGAGCGAATGGTCATCACCCGCCACCTGCTGGAGGAGCTAATCGCCCACCGGGGGCCCCGCGTGGCCGTGGGCACCACCTCGCTCCGCACCCTCGAGTCGCTCTACTACATCGGCCTGCAGCTCGCCCTGAGGGGGCCGAGCCACGACGACGGGCAGTGCCTCCACGTCCCCCAGTGGCTGCCCTACGAGGGCCTCCCCGAGCTGCCCTACCCGGAGGCGCTAGGGGCCATCCTCCGCGAGCTCGACCGTCGGGCGACGGACCAGACCGAGGCCAGCACCGCCCTGCTCATCGCCCCGGGCTACCGCTTCCGCAGCATCAGCGGGCTCATCACCAACTTCCACCAGCCCCGCAGCACCCTCCTCCTGCTGGTGGCCGCGCTGGTCGGCCCGGCATGGCGCGACATCTACGCCCACGCCCTCGATGAGGGTTACCGCTTCCTCTCCTACGGGGACGGTATGCTGCTGGATGCGCCGGAGGGCTAGGGAGCGGGCGGCGCGACGAGGCGGAAGCCCGAGATGAGGGACCGGTCCCTGGGGTCGTACCAGACCCGGGACGCGGAGCGGCAGTACCTGGGCACATAGACCCAGCTGCCGCCACGGCACACGCGGAGGGCGCCAGCTGCGGGACCAGCGGGGTCCTTTACCGGGCCGGCCGTGTAGGCATCGTACCAGTCGGAGCACCACTCCCATACGTTGCCGTGCATGTCGTAGAGGCCGAGGGCGTTGGGCTTCTTCCCGCCCACCGCGTGCGTCACGCCATTCGCATTTGCCCCATACCAGGCGTAGTCGCCCAGCTGGGCCTCATCATCGCCGAAGCAGAAGCGACCAGCGCTCCCCGCACGGCAGGCGTACTCCCACTGCGCCTCCGTCGGCAACGTAACGCCATGCCCTACCCAGTCGCAAAAGGCCTTGGCATCATCCCAAGAAACGCGTACCACCGGCTGCCTAGCCCCCTTGAACTCCGACTTCTGGTCGGGGTGGTTCGCGCCGCTCCCCTTCACCCTATCCCACGCCTCGCCCCCCTTGTCCTCCATGGCCTTGAGGAACGCGTTGTACTGCGCGTTGGTCACCTCCGTCGCGCTCATCCAGAAGCCCGAGAGCTCCACCTCGTGCTGCAGCTCATCATTGCTGCGCCCCTCCTCACCCTCCGGGCTGCCCATCGTGAACTTGCCACCCTCCACCTTCACCCACTGGATGCCCAGCGCAGGGTCGGTCTGCGGGGGCTGGGAATTCCCAGAAGCGGGGCCACTTGTGCTACCCCCCATGCAGAAGCCGTGCAGGAACCACGACCCAAGCGACAGCATCAGGCCAAGAACCAGTATTCGTCTTTTCATAAGTATGTACTTGCTATCTGCGTATCAACCTTGGTGCGTGGACGAAAGGTAGCAATATTTCGCATGCTAGGTATCATGCCGGGAATTCCGTGCCAAGGGCAGAAGGACGGGCCGCCTGTCTTAGGCTAGGGAGCGGGCTGACCTCCATCCCGGCCCGTGGCCCCACGGCTTAGGCTAGGGAGCGGGCGGCGCGACGAGACGGAAGCCCAAGCGGTCGTCCCGGTCCTTGGGGTCGTCCCGGTCCCGGCCCGCGGAGCGGCAGTCCCGGGGCTCGAAGCTCCAGCCACCGCCACGGGACATGCGGTTGGCGCCAGCTGCGGGACCAGCGGGGTCCTTCGCCGGGTCGGCCGTGTAGGCATCATACCAGTCCGAGCACCACTCCCATACGTTGCCGTGCATGTCGTAGAGGCCGAGGGCGTTGGGCTTCTTCCCGCCCACCGCATGCGTCACGCCATTCGCATTCGCCGCATACCAGGCGTAGTCGCCCAGCTGGGCCTCGTCATCACCGAAGCAGAAGCGACCAGCGCTCCCCGCGCGGCAGGCGTACTCCCACTGCGCCTCCGTCGGCAGGGTCACGCCGTTCCCCACCCACTCGCAGAAGGCCCTGGCCTCATCCCACGAAACCATCACCACCGGCTGCCTAGCCCCCTTGAATTTTTCTTCCAGTTCGGGGTCGTTCGCGCCACTCTCCTCCACCTTTTCCCACGCCTCGCCTCCATGGACCTCCATCGCCACGAGAAATGCGTTGTACTGCGCATTGGTCACCTCCATCGCCTTGAGAAATGCATTATACTGCTCATTAGTCACCTCCGTCGCGCTCATCCAGAAGCCGGAGAGCTCCACCTCATGCTGCGGGCCCTCATCCTTATAGCGCCCCACCTCATCATCCGGGCTACCCATCATGAACCTGCCACCCTCCACCCACACCCACTGGATGCCCAGCGCGGGGTCGGTCCGCGGGGGCTGGGAATTCCCAGAAGCGGGGCCACTCGTGCTACCCCATATGCCGCAGCCATGCAGAAGCCACGACCCAAGCGACAGCATCAGGCCAAGAACCAGTATTCGCCTTTTCATAATATGTGCTTGTTATCCGTATCGACCTCGATACGCGGACGAAAGTTAGCAATATTTCGCATGCTAGGTTTCATGCCGGGAATTCCGTGCCTTGCGCATTTCAGCAAGGAGGGCAGAAAAATCCCCCGCAACCGTTCGGGACATCCATCTCCTACTAGGGTGCGGGGGCATCGGCCGGCAGATTTCTCTACCCCGCCAGGGGCAGAAGGACGGGCCGCCTGTCTAGAGCTCTGGTCACGGGCTGACCTCCATCCCGGCCCGTGGACCCCACGGCTTAGGCTAGGGAGCGAGCGGCGCGACGAGGCGGAAGCCCAAGTTGTCGTTCCGGTTCCTGGGGTCGTTCCTGTCCCGGTTCGCGGAGCGGCAGTTCCTGGGCTCGTTGTTCCAGCTGCCGCCACGGTTCACGCGGTTGGCGCTCCTTCAGCAGCCCTCCTCCAGGGGTATGCCGGCCAATATTTTCCTGCGCAGCGCCAGGGTGTCTGCATGCTCGGCGAAGGCGAACAGCGGCAGGGAGTGTCGCCTGAAGTCCGCCTCCGACCACTCACCCGCCCAGAGCCGCTGCGCGTAGCCCACGAGCCGACGGGCGAATCGCCGCCGCGAGGCCTGGGTAAGATGCCGCCCGCCGGGGCGCAGCACGTAGCCCAGGAAGGGGAGCCCATTGGCCGAGCGGTTGATCACCGGTGGCTTGAGCCGCAAATGTAATGATTCCTCGCAGAAGCAGCGCACGGCCCGCTCCTGGGAGAGCAGCTGGGGCATGTCATCGCCCCAGAGCACCATGTCGTCCATGTAGCGGACGTAGGCCGGCGCGCGGAGCCGCTCCTTGATGTGGTGGTCGGCCACGGCCAGGTAGTGGTTGGCGAAGTACTGGCTGGAGAGGCTACCGATGGGGAGCCCCCGGCCCGGGGCATCGTGGTGGCTATCTATGATGGTGCTGAAGATGGACAATAGGCGCTCGTCCTTGAACAGGCGCTCGAGCTGGGCGCGGAGCACCTCGTGGTCGATGGTGTAGAAGTAGCGACGAACGTCCAGCTTCAGGAAGTAGCGGTGGCGGCGGGCGAAGGTCTCGGCCCGCTCGATGGCGGCGTACTGCCCCTTGCCGGGGCGGGAGGCGTAGCTGTCGTAGACCTGGTAGCGCTCGAAGCGCTCGTGGCAGACGTTCATCAGTGCGTGGTGGAGCACCCGCTCGGGGAAGGGGGCGCTGCAGATGGTGCGCTCCTTGGGGTCGAAGATGGTGAAGGTGTGGTAGGGGCCGAGGCGGATATCCGCGGCCAGGAGCTGCTGGCGGAGCTCCTCCAGGTGGTGCTCCAGGCGGAGGGCGTAGCGCCGCACCGCCGATTTGTGCCGCTTGCCGCGGCTAGCCTTCCAGTAGGCTAGGCGTAGATTTTCCGGCTGGGCTATCCGCTCCATGAGCCGGCCGCTGCGCTTCATGCTGCTGCTGCGCTTGGTAGAGCTCCAGAAGGCGCTGCCCGTACTTCTCCGCCCTCCCCTTCTGCACGCCCTCGGTGGCCTGGATGCTGGCGAGGTCGAGCTGCGGCAGCGCGGCCATTGCGGCCAGCTCCTCATTGACGAAAATGTTGTAGACCGCCACGCCATCGGCCTCGGAGATCTGCTTGCGGCAGCTGCGGAGCTGCTCGTAGACCGCGAAGATCTCGGGGGGGAGGACCTCCTTGTAGTCCACCCTGGGCGTGCGGTTCCCCCTGGGCGCGGAAGAGCCCGCCGATGTGGCCGGGAGCGCGTCGTAGACCACCAGCAGGGCCCACGATGGCTGCCCGCCCAGGTCGACGAAGTGGCGCTCGAGCGCAAGCACCCTATGCCCCTCCAGGAACAGGTTGAGCTGGTTCTCCTCCTCCGCCTGGCCGACCGAAATGAGAAATGTCTTTATGCATTTTGCCATACTTTGTCCTCCAAATGGGGGGCCGCCCCCCGGGCTTTCTTCGGCGCGGACTTGACGCCCCGCGCCGGAAAGCCCTGGGGGTTGCGGCCCCAAATGAAACCGGGCTGAGGCCCGGATACCGGATTGAGCCTAGCCGTGGCCAGAGCCCGGTTGGCTAGGGAGCGAGCGGCGCGACGAGGCGGAAGCCCAAGCCGTCGTTCCAGTTCCTGGGGTCGCTCCCGGCCCGGCTCGCGGAGCGGCAGTTCCAGGGCTCGAAGTACCAGCTGCCGCCACGGAGCACGCGGAGGGCGCCAGCCGCAGGGCCAGCGGGGTCCTTCAGCGGGCTAGCCTTGTAGTACTCCTCATCGTACCAGTCGGAGCACCACTCCCATACGTTGCCGTGCATATCAAATAGCCCCCACGCATTGGCCTTCTTCCCAGCCACCGCATGCGTCACACCATTCGCATTTGCCCCATACCAGGCGTAGTCGCCCAGCTGGGCCTCGTCATCGCCGAAGCAGAAGCGACCGGTGCTCCCGGCCCGGCAGGCGTACTCCCACTGCGCCTCCGTCGGTAGCATAACGCCGTTCCCCAACCAGTCGCAGAAGGCCTTGGCGTCCTCCCAAGAAACGCGTACCACCGGCTGCCTGGCCCCCTTGAACTCTGACTTCAGGTCGGGGTGGTTCGCGCCGCTCTCCTTCACCCTATCCCACACCGCGGGGTCCCTCTGGGCGGCCTTCAGGAATGCGTTGTACTGCGCGTTGGTCACCTCCGTCGCGCTCATCCAGAAGCCGGAGAGCTCCACCTGGTGCTGCGGGCCCTCATCCTTATAACGCCCCTTCTCATCGTCCGGGCTGCCCATCGTGAATGTGCCACCCTCCACCTTCACCCACTGGATGCCCAGCGCGGGGTCGGTCTGCGGGGGTTGGGGGGTGCTGGGCTTGCCTGGGTCGGGCGTGCCGGGCTTGTTCGGGTCCTCCGTGCCAGGTTTGTTCGGGTCCTCCGGGGTACTGGGCTTCTCCGGCGTTTTGCCGGGGTCCTCCCCCGCGTTGCCCCCATTGCCCACCTGCAGCGAGCTGCCGCTGCCCGCGGCGGGCTTGCTGTCCTTGTCCTTCTTGTCGCAACCCGACATCAACGCCAGGCCCAACGAAAGGGACAGCAGCAGTCCTACATACATAAACTTTTTCCTCATAACACATACTGTTTTTACGCGCAGCGACGTTGCCACGCGAGCGAAAGGTAGGAATATTCTCGCATACTGCATGCCCACGCCGGAAATTCCGTGCCCGCTCCGCTGCGTACGGCGCATCCGTGCAGCCCAGCCCCCGCCGCATCCGCCCCATTTTTCCTACCTTTGCGCTACACATACGGAGGACACAATCATGGATAGGGAAATGGACAGGGGCAAGCCCTGCTTCGGCAAGCTGCCCTGCGCGGTGCAGAGCTTCGAGGAGATGCGCCGCGACGGCTACATCTACGTGGACAAGACCGACCTGATATGGGACATCGCCCACGGGCCGAAGGTGCAGTTCTTTGCCCGCCCCCGGCGCTTCGGCAAGAGCCTGATGATAAGCACGTTGAAGAGCTACTTCGAGGGGCGGGGCGAGCTGTTCGCGGGTCTCAAGGCCGAGGAGAAGCGGCGGGCGGCCGGGGAGACGGAGTGGGAGAAGCACCCCACCTTCGTGTTTGGATTCTCGGCCGCGAGCTTCACCCGTGAGGACGACGTGTATGAGGTGGCCAGCTACCAGCTTATCCCCTACGAGAAGGCCTACGGGCTGAAGCATGAGGGGCCCATCGGTATACGGCTGAAAGCAATAATTCACGCCGCGCTTGAGGCCGGAGGACCTCGACCGGTCATCCTGGTCGACGAGTACGACAACCCCCTGACCGACACGCTATCCGCCGACCGTCAGGCCCTGCACCTCCACTACAAGAACGAGCTCCGGGGCTTCTACAAGGCCATCAAGGAGTGCGCCGAGTACCTCCGCCTGGTGGTCATCACCGGCATCACGCAGTTC
>PDTX01000008.1 GCA_002749065.1 Bacteroidia bacterium
CCACACGGCGTACACCGTCAGGCTCGCGCTCACCGGCGTATCCTTGGTGAAGTCCGGCGCGGCCGCCGTTTTCTCCTTGGCCCAGCCTTGGAACTCGTGGCCAGCGCGCTCGGGCTTCTCGCTCGGGAACTTCGCACCCAGCGGCTTATCCTTCTCTACGTCTACGTAGGTCGGCCCGCCCGTACCCTCGTTGGCATCGAAGGTGACGCGGAAGTGGCCAGCTGGGATGGGCGGCGGCGGGTTGCCACCCGTGGCCTTCCACACGGCGAACACCGTCAGGCTCGCGCTCACCGGCGTGTCCTTGTCGAAGTCCGGCGCGGCCGCCGTTTTCTCCTTGGCCCAGCCTTGGAACTCGTAGCCAGCGCGCTCGGGCTTCTCGCTCGGGAACTTCGCATCCAGCGGCTTACCCTCCTCCACGTCTACGTAGGTCGGGCCGCCCGTACCCTCGTTGGCATCGAAGGTGACGCGGAAGTGGCCGGGTGCGGGCGGCGGCGGATTTCCACCCGCCGTGGGCTCCCACACGGCGATGTGGGGCTGGCCCGTGGCCATATCCACCCAGTGCTTGAAGCTGTGGTTGGCCTTGCTGAGCTTGGCCCTATCCGGCTCGGTCGCAGCCTGCTGGTCGGCCACCGTCTGCTCGTCGATTTGGGGCTTCCCGTCGTACATCCCGCCGTCCAGGTCGAAGCTCACCTTGTGCTCCACGGGCCCAACAAGCGTAATGGGCTCCCAGCGGGCTATCAGGTCGTAGCTCCCGTCCGGCGCTTGGTCGAAACCATCGAACTTCATCCCCTCCGCCGTGTACCAACCCATGAAGGTGTAGCCGGGTTTCACCGGGATGCCGGGGGACTTGTACTTCGCCCTCGCACCATGCGGTATGGGCTCGGACCTGGTCTCCTCCACCACCTGATCGGCTATACTAGCGCTGCTGCCAGACCCATTGTCTATCATGCCCCCATCGAGGTTGAAGCGCAGCCGAGCCTTCACATTGATGTCGCAGAGGCCGTATACGGGGTCCAGATGGCTGGGCTGGAATACCCGCACCCTCGACCGCCCCACGAGCGTAGGGGTAACCTTCCCCTGCTGATCGACTGCCACACTGATTCCGCCCTCCCGCTGCCATACTATATCCCTGTTCGATGCGTTGGTGGGCAGCACCTGCGCCTGCAGCTGCAGCGATTCACCCAGGAAGAGCTCAGCCGTGGCGGGGCTTATCGTTATGCCCGTAACCGCCTTCGGGTTACCCACGGTAACCCTTACCTGCCGCGAGATGCGCGTTCCCGCGATGCGGGCCGTGATGGTGGCCACCCCGTTCTGCTTGCCGCTCGCCAGCCCCCCGCTGCTCACGGTTACCACGCTCGGATCGCTGCTCTCCCACTCCACACGGAAGCTCGCGGGCTCCAGCTTGATAACGTTGACCTGTGCCTCCCCGCCCACAGCCAGCCGCAGCGTGCTGGCGACCTCGAAGTCATAGCTCTTAATCGTAACCTGATTTATGTAAACCCTCCATGCAGGGCTACTTATTATGCGGTGTTTCGTTCCATCATAATTTGTTTTATGCAGGTAGATCGTTTTGAGATTTTCTAAGCGATGATGAAATGTTGGATTTGGTGGATTTGGCAGAAACTTGACGGATGCATCAATTACTCTGCGTGCTATATTCTCGTTGCTTTCACCGCAGAAATAGAGGGTTTCCAGATTTGCGTTCTCACTGTTAAAGATAGAAATATTTGGATTATTATTATCCATGAATTCTACCTTTGAATGGCCATAGCCAAAGGTATAGCTCCGAAGGTGACTGCAACCGCGGAAGACATTCTCCGCGCCCAGCCTCCTTATGTCGATATTAAGCTCAACGAGAGATTGGCAGCTGAGGAATGCCCCATTTTCCACATCTATCGGCTCCCTACTGCTGGCAGTGCTCGAGTGGGCAATAGATCTCAATTTGTGGCAATTAGCGAAGGCTTCTTCGCCTATCGAGCTTGCGCCGAATACCACGCTCTGAAGATTGTGGCAATCCTTGAACGTCGAATTCTCTATACGCCTCACGCCATCGGGGATGATGATGGATTCCAGCGCTTCACAGTTGCGAAAAGCGACATCGCCGATGAATGTGACCCCCTCGGGAATGGAGATGGCGCGCAATTTTTTGGCATGGTTGAAGGCATTGCGACCTATGGACTGCAGCCCCTCGGGTAGCTGGATGCTCTCAAGATTAACGCAATAGCTAAAAAGAGAACTAGGGAGCTGCCTAATGCCCGGTGGTATCGTGAAGCTGGTCAGCGATTTACAACCTC
The DNA here is from genome assembly GCA_002749065.1 of Bacteroidia bacterium. Taxonomy (GTDB): domain Bacteria; phylum Bacteroidota; class Bacteroidia; order Bacteroidales; family CAJPTX01; genus Bacteroides_D. Next base: position 2,295 of record PDTX01000008.1, read on the forward strand.
CAAAGGCTGAATCCCCAATGCTCAGCAGCCCCTCGGGTAGCTGGATAGCCTTCAATTTCTCACATGCGCCAAAAGCCGCGCTTCCCACGTACTTCAGCTGCTCATGAAGGGTGACGGTTTCCAATGAGCTACATCCACTAAAAACCCATCCATCAATGCCCTCCACGCCGCGGGGAATCTCGATACTTTGCAAGGCCATACAGTGCTCGAAGGCCTTTTTCTGCAGGTACTTCAGCTGTGCAGGCAGCTTTATACTTTTGATTGGATTGTTCGAAAAGGCTTCCTCCCCGATGATGCGCAGCCCCTCGGGTAGCTCCACGCTCTGGAGTCCACTGGATGCGAAGGCCCGCCGCTTGATTTCCTTCAGCTCTGCGGGTAGCCTTACCCGCCTAAGCTTCCTGCAAAGATCAAAGGTACTCTCCTCGATCACGCTCGTCACCCCGTCGGCGATTTCGACCTCCTCCAGCTTTTCGCACCGCTCAAAGGCCTTCACCGCGATGCCCCGCACCCTGACATCCCTACCCGCCACCCGTATGGTCGCGGGCACAATCACCTTCCCGGTCGTCTCCCTATCGCAGCTCAGCAGGGTGTAGCCCTTCTTGTCCTCATCGTAGCGGTAGGTGAAGGGCCCTTCGTGTACGTCCTCCGCCCAGCTCCGCCCGCCCAGCCCGAGCAGCAGGAGGAGCAGCAGGGCCCGGCAGAGAAGACCTCCGGTCGATGCGCCCGCTCGAGGCTTCGTGAGTAGTAGATTTCGCATTCTCATAGTATATATTATTTAGATGAACACAAAAAGCCCCCAGACCCGTTCCCTGGGCCTAGAGGCTGAAAATTCTGGTACGATAGCTGCGGGATGCCAGCTCCGGTAGCACCGGGCTAGCCCATCCTGTATAGCATGGTGGGGGAGGAGGTAAATCGTTGGTAATCAACGATTTACGAGTAGGCTCGTATCCCGTTGCTACCCCCTCGGGCGTAGGTTGCATGCGTAGTCCCCACCATTTCATAGGGCAAAGGTAGCAAGATAAAGCCATCCTGTCCCTCGAGTTTGACGAATGGCCAGAATGCTGTGGCCAGCCCGCGGTTTGGGTTGGGCTTTGCGGGGGGAATGCGCCATTGCGGGCTGCCTACAGGGAACGGGATTTTTTCTAACTTTGCCGCCCAGGCGAAAAGATTACAACGAGTCCAAACGCAATAGGAGAAGCTATATGTCCGGACACAATAAATGGTCTACGATCAAGCGCAAGAAGGGGGCGGCGGATGCCAAGCGCTCCAAGGCCTTCTCGCGCATACTGAAGGAAATCGCGATAGCCGTGAAGGAGGGTGGCTCCGATGTGGACGGCAACCCCCGTCTCCGCGTGGCGGTCAACAACGCCAAGGGGGTGAACATGCCCAAGGACAATATCGAGCGGGCCATCAACCGGGCGGAGAAGGAGCCGGAGAACCTGCAGGAGACGACCTTCGAGGGCTACGGGCCGGGGGGCATCGCCCTCTTCGTGGAGTGCCTCAGCGACAACAACAACCGCACCGTGAGCAACGTCCGCGCGGTCTTCACCCGGCGGGGTGGCTCGCTGGGCACCAATGGCTCGCTGGCCTTCCTTTTCTCGCAGAAGGGCGTGTTCACCCTGCTGGCCGAGGAGCTGCAGGCCAAGGGGCTCTCGGACGAGGACCTGGAGCTGGAGCTCATCGATGCCGGGGCGGAGGAGATTGAGCGGGTGGAGGACGAGATCATCGTCACGACCGGCTTCGAGGATTTCGGCGCCATGCAGAAGAAGCTCGACGAGATGGGCCTCACCCCCAAGAACGCGGAGCTGCAGCGCATACCCAACGACACCAAGGAGCTGCCGGTGGAGGAGGCCAAGAAGGTCCTGCGCATCGTGTCGGAGTTTGAGGACCTGGACGACGTGCAGAACGTCTACCACAACCTGGAGATGACCGATGAGCTGGCCGAGGCTCTCGAGAGCGAGGCGTAGGGCATCCCAATCGGGCTGGTACCCGGGGCGGGCCCTGCGGCCCTTGCTGTTGCTGGCGCTCCCCCTGCTGCTGCTCGGTGCGTGCGGCAGGCCCCAGAGCCCTGAGATCACCCGCCTGGCCAACTTCGGCATAGGCCAGGATGCGCAGGGCGACTGGGTGGTGAACCTCGACGTGCAGACCAAGAACCCCAACCGCCAGGCGGTGCGGATAGTCCGTAGCGCCTTCGATGTGTGGCTGGACAGCACGCCCCTGGCCACCATCCGGCTCAAGGAGAAGGTGAAGCTGCCGGGGCGGAGCGACACCACGGTGCGCATCCCGCTGGTGATATCCTTCCGCTCCAAGTCCGACGAGCTGCGCTTGCTCTTCGGCGCGCTGGCGCGGGGGGGCGTGCCCAATATCGAGCTGGAGGGGGATGTCAAGGTGCGCCTGGGCATATACAGCTACAAGCGGCACCTGGGGCGGCAGGGCCTGGGCGAGCTCTTCCGCCAGCTGGGGCTGCCACCCCCGAAGGGCTTCTTCTAGCTCACCCGGGGTGGGCGTAGTGGCGGGGGCATGTCGCCTCTGTCGGGGCGTCCGTCCTGCTAGCATCCATTCATCCAGATAATTAAGCGAATACGAGTAATCCTTATGGCCAAGAAGAGTAAGCCGGCGAAGGCAGAGCGGACCAAAGCCGCGGTGGACGAGCGCTTGGTGCTGCTGGCCGGGCTTTTCACCTTCATCTTTGCCCTCTTCCTGCTGGTGGCCTTCGCCTCCTACCTCTTTAGCTGGGAGGCCGACCAGAGCCTGGGCTGGCAGAGCCTGCTGCAGCCCTTCTCCATCAGCGCGGAGAACCTGATGGGGCCCATCGGCGCGAGCCTGGCCAGCATTGCCATATCGCGGGGCTTCGGGCTGGGGGCCTTCCTGCTGCCCGTGCTCTTCGGGCTGTGGAGCCTGCGCATACTGCGGGTGGAGGTGAGGCAGAGCGCGAAGAAGGCGGCGGTGCTGCTGGTGGGGGTGTTCCTGCTGTCCATCATCTTCGCCTTCCTGGGGGGCGAGGCGCAGGGCTACTTGGGCCACGGGCTGGGGGGGCGCTACGGCTACTACTTCGTGGACCTGCTGAGCCACTACATCAGCATGGTGGGCACGGGGCTGGTGCTGCTGTTCCTCATCGTGGCCTACGTCGTGTGGATAAATCGGGCCTTCGCGCAGCGGGTGTTCGCCAGCGTGGAGGGCCTCGTGGAGCGTATGCGGCCGGGCGGGAGCGGCGTTGCGAATGCTGCGGGGGATGCGCGGCAGGAGCCGGGTGCGGCGGGGGGAGAGCAGACACCGGGGGATGGGCGGAAGCCCGTGGTGAGCCCGGTGGAAGACTTGCCCGTGGAGGATGCGGCAGCGGGGGGGGATGCGACCCCGCCTTTGCCTGAGCCTCCGGCATCGCCGGTAGCGGTGGAGGTCTTGCCGGTGGAGGAGGATGTTACCACGCTGGATGAGCCGACGGGCGAGGTGGTGGAGCCTGAGCCCTCGTCCTTCAGCATCTACCGGCCGAGCGGGGCGGAGCCCGCCGATGCGCTGGAGGGGGATGCGCCGGGGGTGGAGGATGAGCCCCCGGTGATTGTGGGGGCTGAGGAGCCGGGGGGGGTGGACGACGAGAACCCGGATGGCGCGGTGGATGGATCGCCGGCGGGCGATGCGGCGGGGCCGTCGATTGGGATGGAGGTGGAGAAGCGGGCGGACGAGCTGACCGATGCGAGCCACATCCACCTGGACCAGCCCTACGACCCGACCCTCGAGCTGCGCAACTACCAGATGCCCCCGCTCGAGCTGCTGGAGCGGCACGACGAGGAGGAGGCCGAGGTGCCAGAGGAGGAGCTGGTGGCCAACAAGGACAGGATTATCGAGACGCTCTCGCACTTCGGGATTGGCATAACGAAGATTCGCGCCACGGTGGGCCCGACCGTCACGCTCTACGAGATAGTCCCGGCGCCGGGCATCAAGCTCAACAAGATTCGGAGCCTGGAGGACGACATCGCCCTCAACCTCAAGGCGGCCGGGGTGCGCATCGTGGCCCCCATTCCCGGGAAGGGCACGGTGGGCATCGAGGTGCCCAACGCCCGGCCCGCGGTGGTGAGCATGCAGAGCATCCTCCGCTCGCGGAAGTTCCAGGAGACCAAGCACGCCCTGCCGATAGCCCTGGGGAAGACCATCTCCAACGAGCCCTTCATCGTGGACCTGGCCAAGATGCCCCACCTGCTGGTGGCCGGCGCCACGGGGCAGGGGAAATCGGTGGGTCTCAACGCGCTCATCGCCTCCCTGCTCTACAGCCAGCACCCCTCGCAGCTGAAGTTCGTGATGGTCGACCCCAAGAAGGTGGAGCTCACCCTCTACTCCCGGATAGAGAAGCACTTCCTGGCCAAGCTGCCCAACGAGGACGATGCCATCATCACCGACACCGAGAAGGTCATCAACACGCTCAACTCCCTGTGCATCGAGATGGACCAGCGCTACGCCCTGCTCAAGCTGGCCATGGTGCGCAACCTCAAGGAGTACAACGAGCGCTTCGTCAGCCGCCGCCTCTCCCCCGAGAAGGGCCATCGCTTCCTGCCCTACATCGTGCTGATAATCGATGAGTACGCCGACCTGATCATGACCGCCGGGCGCGAGATCGAGAATCCCATCGCGCGGCTGGCCCAGCTGGCCAGGGCTATCGGCATACACCTGGTCATCGCCACCCAGCGGCCCACCACCAACATCATCACCGGGCTCATCAAGGCCAACTTCCCGGCCCGCATCGCCTTCCGCGTCACCTCCGGCATCGACTCCAAGACCATACTCGACGGGCCGGGGGCCAACCAGCTCATCGGGCGGGGCGACATGCTCGTCTACGAGGGCACGGGGGTCACGCGCGTGCAGTGCGCCTTCCTCGACACGCCCGAGGTCGAGCGCATCACCGACTTCATCGGCAACCAGAGCGGCTACCCCTCCGCGCTCGAGCTGCCGGAGTACCACCCCGAGGGGGAGGGCGGGCCGGATGCCACCGTGCTGCAGGACCTGGACGAGCTCTTCAGGGAGATAGCCACCGTCGTGGTGGAGAACCAGCGCTGCTCCACCTCCCAGATACAGCGCCAGTACTCCATAGGCTTCAACCGCGCGGGCCGCATCGTCGACCAGCTCGAGGCCGCCGGCATCGTCTCCCCGCAGTCCGGCAGCAAGCCCCGCGAGGTCCTCATAGCCGACCTCATGACGCTAAAACGCATATTTGAAACCCTAGAGTAGATGAACCAAAGACCAAACGGAGGGCCCCGGGCCATGAGAAACACCCTGCTGCTGACGCTGGCCGCGTGTCTGCTGCTCAGCCCGATGTCCCACGCGCAGGCCCCCGAGGCCGACGATAGCCAGCACCCCACCGTGGTGGAGTTCGCCAAGCGCCTGCTCCAAGTGAAGACCCTGCGGGCGCACGTGGAGACCAAGATGGACAACCAGCAGGCGGACATGAAGCTGACCTACAAGGGCGACATCGAGATGCGCGGCAGCGAGTACAAGTTCAGGGGCATGGGCATGGAGGTCTACTCCAACGGCCGGGAACGCTGGCAGTACCTCCCCAAGGAGAAGGAGGTCACCGTCTACGCGGTCGACAGCACCGACCATTCCCCCATCGCCCAGCCGCTGGGCATCGTCAAGGGCTACCGCGACATGTACAAGGTGCGCTTCCGGGGCGAGCGGACCGAGGGGCGCACCACCTACTACGACATCAGCCTCTACCCCAAGGACATGAACGCGGCCTACTCGCAGATTCACCTCGCCATCCTCAAGAAGGACCTCTCGCCCTCCAAGATCACCTACCGGGGCAAGGACGGGGTGCACTACACCGTGGAGATCAGCCGTTTCGAGCCCAACGCCAAGCTCTCGAAGGATTTCGCCGCCGACCCCCGGAAGATCAAGGGCGTTGAGGTGATAGACCTACGCTAGCGACGCGGCAGTACAGGGCTATGGGACAATCCACGGGCAGACGCAAGCTCCTCATCCTCGGGCTGCTGGGGGCAGTCCTGCTGGGCCTCACCCTGCTGCTGGCGATACGGCAGCTGCGGGAGGTGGCCCGGCGGGAGGCGAGCCGGACCTACCCCGAGGACGGGGCGACGGTCAGCGAGCTGCGCCTTGCCCGCCTGGGCGATACCTTGCTGCTGCAGCGGGAGGCCTCCGGGTGGAGCATACCGTCCTTGGGCATGGCGGACACCCTCCGGATCAACACCCTGCTCGACCTCCTGGGCTCCGTCGTCCCCGACCTGCCCGTGTCGCTCGATGGCCCGCTCCCCCCCACAGCCCAGCCGCTGGACTCCGCCCTGTCGGTGGAGCTCCGGGGCCCGGGCCACGCGCCCATCGCCTACCGCGCCATCTACTACGACAGCGAGCATCTGGCGCTGCGCTTCCCCGGCGGGGAGAGCTACAGGGCCCTCCTCCTGGGTTATCGGCCCGAGGTGCTGCGCCACCTCTCGCTCCGCGCCCCCCTGTGGGTGGACCCCTCCGTGGGCCTGGCGCGCCCCTCCGAGCTGGCATCGCTGCGCGTGCTATGGGCCCAGCACCCGGACGACGGCTTCGCCATTCGGCTCGACGACGACCTGCGGGCCATCCTCAGCCCGGCGGATGCCCCCGCCCAGCATTTGGCCTACGACACCGCCCGGGTGGCCAGCTTCCTCCACTCCCTGACCGAGCTGCGCTACCAGCCCTCACCCGATGCCCCCGAGCCACGCCCCGAGGGCCTCAGCCCCTTCTTCGAGCTGCGCTACACCCTCCGCAGCGGCCAGGAGCGCCACTACCGCCTCTACCCAATCGCGGGCGACGACAATCACGCCATCCTGGAGCTCTCCGGCCATGAGCCCCAGCGCGTCTCGCTCGCCCAGTGGGGGGCCACCATGGTCACCCTCCGGGATCTTGCCACCACAGCGCCATCGGGCCGGGGCGAACCCTAGCGCCGCGGGCGCGCGGAGTGGTCGCCGGCCATGGCTTGCCCGTTTTTCGCAGACATATCGTACTTTTGTGAAATGAAAAGATACACTATCCAGATGCTAACCACTTCATCTATTGAAGATTAAAACCATAGGGTATGCCTAAGAACTTTGTCAAGATAGGGCTCTTCTACGATGGGAACTACTTCCTCCACGTGAGCAACTACTACTACTACTACCATCCGCGGCGCGAGCGTATCAGCGTGCCGGGTTTCCACTACTTCGTGCGCAACCTCGTCGCCGAGCTCGAGGAGGAGGACGTGACCTACTGCCGCATAGTCGACGCCCACTACTTCCGCGGGCGGCTGAGCGCCCAGGAGGCCAGCCACCGCCAGAACCAGCTGTACAACGATAGGGTCTTCGACGACATCCTCATGAGCATGGGGATAATCTCCCACTTCGTCCCGCTGCGCACCCGCGATGGGCGGAAGGAGGAGAAGGGGGGCGATGTCTGGCTCGCCCTGGAGGCCTACGAGCTGGCGCGGCAGAAGGAGCTGGATGTGATCGTGCTGGTCACCTCCGACGGGGAGTACGTCCCCCTGGTGCGCAAGCTCAACGGCCTGGGCGTGCGGACCATGGTGCTCAACTGGGAGTTCGAGTACACCGACGAGCATCACCACGAGGTGGTGACCCGCACCTCCCAGGACCTGCTGCAGGAGGTGACCTACTCCATCCGCGCCCATGAGGTCATAAAGAAGGGGCTGAGCATGGGCCACGAGTACGTCTCCGACCTCTTCTACCAGATCTACACCGGCGAGGAGAGCAGCAGCTCCAGCTCCAGCGACGCGCAGAAATCGGACAAGCCCTGCGGCTACGAGGATGACGACCCCCGCTACCGGGGGGTGGTCATGAGCGTGCATGCCAACCGGGGCTACGGCTTCATCCGCTTCCCACCCGACAACCTCTTCTTCTACCACGAGGAGCTCGACGGCGTGCCCTTCAGCCAGCTGCTGGTGGGCGAGGAGGTCGAGTTCAGCATCGGCCAGAACAGCGGCGGCCAGCGGGTCGCCAAGCGTATACGTCGGCCGGGGGTCTAGGCGGGACGAAAGCCAAGCGCCATGCGATTCCTCTACGAGCTGGGTATTTGCCTCTACGGGATGCTGCTGCGCCTCGCGGCGCTGTGGCATCCCAAGGCGGCGCAGATGGTTCGTGGGCGGCGGGGCTGGCGCGGGGCTCTGGGCCGGGCCATGCAGGGCCGCGAGGGGAGGGTGGTGTGGTTCCACTGCGCCTCGCTCGGCGAGTTTGAGCAGGGGCGGCCCATCATGGAGGCCTTCATGCAGCAGCACCCGGACTGGCGGCTGGTCGTGACCTTCTTCTCCCCCTCGGGCTACAACGTGCGCCGGGACTACGAGCTGGCCGAGGCCGTGCTCTACCTCCCGCTGGATACCGCCCGGAACGCGCGGGAGTTCGTGGAGCTGCTCTCGCCCAGCTGCGCCTTCTTCGTGAAGTACGAGATCTGGCGGAACCTGCTGATGGCGCTGGAGCGGCGGGGTGTGCCCACCTTCCTGGTGAGCGCCCGCTTCCGCCACGACCAGCTGTTCTTCAGGCCCTACGGCGGGTGGTATCGCCGGCTGCTCTCATGCTTCACGCGCATCTTCGTGCAGGACGATGATTCCTGGGAGCTGCTGCGGGGCCTGGGTCTCGCCGAGCGCGTCACCATCAGCGGCGACAGCCGTTTCGACCGCGTGGTGGCCGCGGCCAGGAGGACGGCCAGCCTCCCGGCGCTGGAGGCCTTCGCCGCCGGGCATGAACTCCTCATCGCGGGGAGCACCTGGCCACCCGATGAGGAGCACCTTTTGCCCCTCGCGCAGAGCCTACCGGCCGGGTGGAAGCTCGTCGTGGCCCCGCACGAGATAGACGGCGCGCGCATCGACGGCTGGCTGGCCCGCGCCGGGGGCGGGCTGCGCTACACCCAGCTGACGGACAACAGCCCCCTGGCCACTGGCCGCATCCTGGTGGTCGACACGGTCGGCATCCTGCTCTCGGTGTACCAGTACGGCGACCTGGCCTACATTGGCGGCGGCTTCGGGGTGGGCATTCACAACACGCTCGAGGCGGCAGCCTGCTCGATACCGGTGCTCTTCGGGCCGCGCTACGAGCAGTTCCTCGAGGCCGACGACCTGATTGAAGAGGGGGCGGCGCTGGCCATCCACAGCGGTGAGGAGCTCCGCCGTGCGGCGCTGGGCCTGATGGGCGATGGGGCGCGGCGGCGCACCATGGGGGCCCGGGCCGGGGAGTACGTGGAGGGCAATACCGGGGCGAGCGGCTTGGTCGTCCACGATGTGGAGAAAATACTGGAGCAGCATGCAGTTTAGGGATGTGATTGGGCAGGAGGTGGCCAAGCGGCAGCTCCGCCAGCGCTTCAACGAGGGGCGTATGCCCCACGCCATGATGCTCTCCGGGCCCACCGGGGCGGGCGGCTTCCCCCTGGCCCTCGCGCTGGCGCAGTACATGGCCTGCCGACACCGCAGCGAGGAGGACTCCTGCGGGCAGTGCCCCACCTGCCGGAAGATGGCCAAGGTGGCGCACCCCGACCTGCACTTCTGCCTGCCCCTCCTGCGCAACCGTGAGAGCGACGACCCCGCCACCGTGGAGGCCGAGATGCTCGATGCCCTCCGCGCCCAGCTCGAGGAGAGCCCCTACTTCAGCGAGAGCGAGTGGTACGCCCGCCTGGGCGACTCGGCCAAGCAGGGCAGCATATCCGCGGCCGCCAGCCGGAGGGTTGTCGAGACCCTCTGGCTCAAGAGCTTCGAGATACCCTACAAGTTCATGCTCCTCTGGCTCCCCGAGCGGATGCACCCCGCGGCCGCCAACCGCCTGCTCAAGATTATCGAGGAGCCACCGGAGGGCACCTACTTCATCCTCCTGAGCGCGCGGCCCTCCGAGGTGCTGCCCACCATCGCCTCCCGCGTGCAGCAGACCCTCCTCCCCCCCCTCGAGCCGCAGACCATCGCCGCGGCCCTCGAGGCCCGGGGGATGGCCCAGGGGCCGACCGCCCGCGAGATTGCCCAGGCCAGCCAGGGCGACTTCACCACCGCCCAGCAGCTGGCCGCCGCCGGGGGCGACAGCCCCTACCTCCCCCTGATGCGCGACCTCTACCGGGGCGCGATAGCCAACCGCTACCCCGAGCTCATGGAGTGGGTCGACGGCGTGGCCAAGCTCGGCCGCGAGCCCCAGAAGGAGATGCTGACCTACTTCGCCCGCATGGTGCGGGAGATGTACATGTTCAACCTCGGCCAGGGCGAACTCTGCTTCAGCATAGGCCGGGAGCGGGACTTCGCCCAGAGGGTCAGCCCCTACGTCCACGGGCGGAACGTCGGCTGGCTGCTCGACGAGTACAACCTGGCCCTCCACCAGATCGCCCGCAACGGCAACCCCAGCATCATCTTCACCGACATGGCCATACGCCACTCCCGCATGGTGCTTCTCAAGCTCAAACCCCAGGGCTAGCCCCGCCCCCGGAGCCCCCTCCCCGCCCCGCCGCCCCGACAAAAAAGCCGCCACGTACCGATAATAGGATATTTTATTATACCTTCGCGCTTCGTAAATGCTAAGGTATGCTGGCAGCGGATAGCGGGTTCACCATCGTATTCTCGGAAATCGACAAGCGCTCCGGGGTCCACTCCCGAGATGTTGGCAGCTCGTTCTTTACCGATGGGGAGGCCTGGGGCGTGCACGGCGCGTCCTTCGCGGTGGAGGTGAGCGGCCGGAGCGAGGGCTACACCTACGAGCTGGCCGTGCGGCTGGAGGGCTCGGTGCGGCTGGAGTGCGACCGCTGCCTGCAGCTCATGGACCTCCCGCTGGGCTTCGAGGGCTCGCTGCGCGTGGAGCGGCGGGCGGGCCTGACCGATAGCCGGGAGGGCGAGGAGTGGACGGTGAGCGACTCGCAGGAGGGGATAGACATCGCGCCCTACATCCGGGAGAGCATCTACCTTAGCATACCGATGCGCCACTACCACGGGATGGAGGGCACGTCGGAGGCGGACTGCAATCCCGAGATGCTGGAGCGGCTCGGTGGGGAGGCCACTGAGGGCGAGGGCAGCCTGGGGGAGCTATTCACGGAGGAACTTGCCGAGGCCCGGAGGCGGCTGCTCGGCCAATGAGTATTAGCGAACGAAGAGGATAACTAAGGAGTAAGGAGACAGAATAATGGCACATCCAAAATCGAAGGTATCGAAGCAGCGCCGTGACACCCGTAGGGCGCACCACGCGCTAAGCCCGGTAACGCTCTCGGAGTGTTCCAACTGCGGGACGATGATCCCCCGCCACCACGTGTGCCCGGACTGTGGCTACTACCGTGGGCAGCAGCTGATTGCCAAGGAGGAGGAGAGGTAGCCCCCGATTGTCTAACCGGCAGCAGAAGCATATGAGAATCGGGGTAGATGCCATGGGTGGCGATTACGCTCCCCGCTCGGTGGTGGAGGGCGTGCTGGCCAGCGCAGGCTGGCGGACGGCCGAGCACGAGCTTGTGATATTTGGTGACAGGGACCGGCTGGCCGAGGAGTTCCAGCGTGCGGGCGGGAGCGTGGATGACTACGAGGTGGTGCACTGCTCCGAGGTGATAACGATGCACGACCACCCCGTGCGCGCCATCGCCGAGAAGGCCGACAGCAGCATCACCGTCGGCTTCCAGCACCTGGCCGGCGGGCGTATCGATGGCTTCGCCAGCGCCGGGCATACCGGGGCGATGATGGCCGGCACGATGAACTTCATCAAGGCCGTCCCGGGCATCCTCCGCCCGGCCATCGCGGCCTACATCCCCGTCAGCGAGAACCGCTACAACATCCTGCTGGACGTGGGCCTGAACGCCGACTGCAAGCCCGACGTGCTGGTGCAGTACGCCATGCTGGGCTCGCTCTACGCGGAGCACGTCATGGGCAAGGAGAAGCCCCGCGTGGGGCTGCTCAACATCGGCGAGGAGCCCTCGAAGGGCAACCTGGTCTCCAAGGCAACCTACGAGAAAATGGTGGCCTCGGAGGACTTCCTCTTCGCGGGCAACGTGGAGGGCAACGAGATATTCAGCGATGAGCGGGTGGACGTGGTGGTGACCGACGGCTTCGTGGGCAACGTCGTGCTCAAGGAGGCTGAGGCGCTCTACAAGATCATCCTCTCGCGGGGCATAAAGGACGACTACTTCGACAGCTTCAACTTCGAGCGCTACGGGGGCACGCCGGTGCTGGGGGTGAACGCCCCGGTCATCATCGGGCACGGCATATCCAACGCCCGGGCCATTGACAACATGATACGCCAGACGAGCACGGTGATATCGAGCGGGCTCTGCGAGAAATTCAAAAGCTTTTTCAAGAATGCCTAAGATTCAAGCGTGTATCAAGGGGGTCGCGGGCTACCTGCCGGACTACGTCATGACGAATGCGGAGCTGAGCCAGCTGGTCGACACCAGCGACGAGTGGATAATGTCGCGCATCGGCATACGGGAGCGGCGAATCCTCAAGGGGGAGGGGCTGGGCTCGAGCGAGATGGGCATCCGGGCCATCGAGCGGCTGCTGGAGAAGACCGGCACGCGGCCCGAGGAGGTGGACCTGCTGCTGTGCGCGACGGTGACCCCCGACATGCAGTTCCCGGCCACGGCCAACATCCTGGCCGACAAGGCGGGCATACTCAACGCCTTCGGCTACGACATCAACGCGGGCTGCTCGAGCTTCCTGTACGCGATGGTGACGGCCTCCAAGTTCATCGAGTCGGGTTCGTACCGGAAGGCGATTGTGGTGGGGACGGACAAGATGTCGTCGATAACGGACTTCACCGACCGCCAGACCTGCGCCATCTTCGGCGACGGGGCGGGCGCGGTCCTGATGGAGCCCGACACGGAGGGCTTTGGCCTCATCGACGCGAAGCTGCAGGTGGACGGCGCAGGGCATAAGTACCTCCATCAGGTGGCGGGGGGCTCGTGCTACCCGGCCTCGGCCGAAACGGTGGCCAAGCGCCAGCACTACATCTTCCAGGATGGGCAGCCGGTGTTCAAGGCGGCGGTGTCGAACATGGCGGACACGGCCGTGGAGGTGATGGAGCGCAACGGGCTCAGCGGCGAGACGGTGGACTGGCTGGTGCCGCATCAGGCCAACCTACGGATTATCGACGCGACCGGCAAGCGCATGCAGCTGGCCAAGGAGAAGGTGATGATCACCATAGACCACACGGGGAATACGACCAGCGCGACGCTCCCGCTCTGCCTGGCCGAGTACGAGGGCAAGCTCAAGCGGGGCGACAACCTGATCTTCGCGACCTTCGGCGCGGGCTTCACCTGGGGCGCGGCCTACCTGAAGTGGGCCTACGACGGTGCGGGCGTGGCGTGTGGGGCGTGTGGGTGCGGGACGGAATAGCATAAGGAGGGTAAAGGATATGTTTAGCGGAATTGTAGAGGCCATGGGGGTGCTCCGGAAGCTGGAGCGCGACGGTGGGAACATCCACCTGACGCTGGCTTGCCCCTTCGCGGCGGAGCTGACCATCGACCAGAGCATTGCCCACAACGGGGTGTGCCTGACGGTGGTGGACCTGCCGGGCGACGGTACGTACACGGTGACGGCCATCCAGGAGACGCTCGACAAGAGCAACCTGGGCCTGCTGAGGGTGGGCGACGAGGTGAACCTCGAGCGGAGCATGAAGCTGGATAGCCGGCTGGATGGGCATATCGTGCAGGGGCATGTGGACCAGACGGCCGTCTGCACGGAGGTGAAGGCCGAGGATGGTAGTTGGTACTTCACCTTCGAGTACGAGCAGAAGCCGGGGGCCATCACGGTGGAGAAGGGCTCGATTACGGTCAACGGGGTGAGCCTCACGGTGTGCAATTCGCAGCCGGGGAGCTTCCAGGTGGCCATCATTCCCTACACCTACGAGCACACCAACTTCCACGCCTTCGAGAAGGGCACGACGGTCAACCTGGAGTTCGACATCATCGGGAAGTACATCGCCCGCCTGATGGAGGGCTACCGGCAGTAGGGCTGGGCTCTGGAGAGCGATTGGGGGCGGTGCGTGTGCGCCGCCTTTTTTTGCGTCTAGAATCGCGGTGTATACTGTAGCTGGAGCTGGAGGTCTAGGCCCTGCCTGAGCACTTGGTCGCGGGGGCTGTCCTCGTCGAGGGAGTGGTTGAGGTAGAAGGATTTGGCGGCGCTGAGGGTGAGGCGGAGGGGGTAGATGGGGCGGTACTCCAGGAGGAGGATTCCCCGGATGGCGTGCCGGGTGAGCATGCCGACGGAGAAGCTGTATCGGGGTGCGGGCTCGTGGATGTAGAGGGGCGAGCGGGAGCGCTGCGTGTCGTAGTAGGCGATGCGCCCCTTGAGCTGCCATTTGCTTGCCTCGTAGTGTCCGTCGAGGGCCAGGCCGTAGCCGTAGCGGTGCGCGTGGTCCATGTAGCGGAGGGTGGCGTTGGCCAGCGCGTGGGCGCCGAGGCTGAATGCGCCGAGCTTGCGCCTGTAGGAGGCGTGGAGGTGGTGCCGGTGGGTGATGGGGGGCGTTTTGAAGCGCTTGCTGGGCTGCTGGGTGCTGAGGGAGTAGGTGAGGTCGGTGCGCCAGTCGTTGCGCTCGGCGTAGTAGGCCCAGAGGCGGAGCCGCCGTCGCTCCTTGGCGTTGAGCAGCGTGAGGGGGTTGGTCTCGGGCATCTCGGTCTGGAAGCGGGCGTGTATGCCGGAGCGGTAGGTGGGGCGGAACTCCAGTATGAGGCTTGTGCCCTGGCTGCCGACGGGGGTATTCGCGGTGGCGTAGGCGTAGGTGTAGAGGGGGACGGTGTGCTCTCCGTAGGCGTAGTAGTACGCGCCGAGCGAGAGGGTGGGGAGCAGCGGGAGGCTCAGGCCGAGGTAGTGCGATAGGAGCTTGCCGGGGGGGCTCCCGTTCCGTATCAGCATGGAGGTCTCGCCGAAGAGCTCGAGCCGCTCGAGCTTCATTCTGGCGTAGAGCCCGGTGCGCACGAGGGTTCTCGGGGGGATGATTTTGCCCCGGTTTTTGGGGTAGGGCGCGTCGAAGGGGTGCTCGTTGTGGAGCAGCATGGTGCTTGCCCCTGCGCTCGCCCTCGTGGTGGTGTAGTGGAGGTCTATGATGCCCTGCTGCTGCCAGTTGCTGCGGCGGCTTCGGAGCTGGGCGTAGGTGGTGGTCGGTGCCTGCGGGTTGCGGCTCGTGATGGTGGGGGGCGACTTGGCCGTGTCGAGCGTGGCGTTGATGCGCTGGACGGCGTAGGCGGCGGTCAGCCAGAGGCTTCGGTGTAGCCGGAGGGTGGTGGCCAGCCCTCTGGGGTAGTCGGCGCCCTGGTAGTCGAGTACGCCGCGGGGTAGGATGGCGCGCTGGGCCAGGGTGTGGGTCTGCTGGCTTGTCCAGCGCATGAGGGTGCTGGAGTAGGTGATGCCGTAGCCGGTGGTGAGGGTGAAGCTCCCGGCCACGATGCGCTTGAGGGGGGAGGCGGTGGGGCTGATCTCGACGTATCCGGAGTACCATCCGTAGCCGTAGGGGTTGAAGCTGTGGAGGAAGGGTTCGCCGCGGGTCTTGGCCCCCTTCAGCCCGATTTTGAGCCAGCGTCCGGCCTGGTAGGTGAGGCGGGTGGTGAGGCGGAGGTCGCCGCCCTGGGGCCGGGTCTGGTCGGACTGGTGGCGGGCGGGGGGGAGGGGCGAGAGGGGTATTCGGTAGCCCAGGCGCTGCATGGCGTCGAGCTCCTGATGGGCGAAGAGGCTGGAGTCTGGGCCCTGTATGGGCGGGGCGACGCGGACGAAGCGGAGCAGGTGCTGGGCCTGCTGCGGGCTGATTAGCGGGATGTAGGCCAGCTCGTAGGGCGAGAGGAGAGGGCCGTGGCGGCGGCGGAAGGCGAGGATGGAGTCGGCCATGGCGGGCGATACGCCGGGGATGTCGAGCAGCTCGGGGTGGGTGATGTGGTTGATGTTCCGCTTGCGGGGGAAGAGCTCCTCGAGGAGGCCCTCCGGTTCCTCATCCGGCGCGACGGTCAGGTCCACCTCCGCGGCGCGCATGACCAGGGGGCAGATGGTCAGGAGCAGGGCGATGAGCTGGGCGTAGCGCATGGCGGGCGGTGCTTATCCTACCAGTGGAAGGGGCATTCGAGTGTGGCCTTGTTCCCGCAGGCATCTATGACCTCGAGGTGTAGGTTGTGCTCATGGCCGGGGGCGGTGTGCTCGGGGTCGAGGGTGTGCTTTATGCGCTGGGTCTTGGGCTCGTACTCCCAGAGGGTCCAGTTGCCGTCGATCAGGCCGTTGATGCTCTTGATGGGGGTCTGGCTATCGGTGACCCGTAGCTCGAGGGTCCTGTTGCCCTTGAAGCGCTGGTGGCATATCCGGCGGCCGGGTAGCTGGGCGATGTGCGGGGGCGTGGTGTCGACGGCCAGGGTGAACGCGCCGAAGCTGCGTATCTCGGTGTAGGGTTTGCCCTTGTACCACCAGGCCTGGGAGTAGTAGGCCCATCCCTTGCCGCTCTGGGTGGCGAAGAAGACGTGGGGCTTGAGCCGCTCGGGCACCTTGTGCTTGAGGAGGGTGAGCGTGCTGTACTTCCGCATGGGTACGCCCCACTTGTGCAGGGCGATGGGCGTGGCGTAGCGCGTGCCGCCGCGCTGGTGGAGGTGCTCGGCGTGGTAGCCGATGTCGAAGAGTAGGCTGCCGGGGGCGATGCTCAGGGTGTAGATCGAGTCGCCCACCATGGCACCCTGCGCCCAGCGGATGGTATCCTGGGCCTTGCGCATGGGCTTGACGGTGTTCTTGCCGGTGCCCTTGGTGACCAGGCGCAGCGTGTCGGCGTTGCCGGCGGGGTCCCGGGCGATGATCAGCACGTGGTGCACCTGGCCCTTGCGGGATCGTATCAGGCCTTGGCCCCTGCTGCGGTAGTTGCCGTTGGTGTTGCCGGGGAGGGTGAAGAGGAACTGCCCCCGGATGCCGCTCTGGTAGCGGATGGGGAGGTCGATGTGGCCGTCGGCCGTGGCGGTGCTGTCGAGGTGCACGCGGTCGAGGTCGAAGTGGAATACGGGCTTGCCGTCCACGACCATGTCCATCGAGTGGATGTTGCAGGTGAGCGAGCCGCTGTTGACCGGGTCCGGCACGTCGATGGCCAGGCCCACGATGCTGGGCACGCGGAGGGTGTCGGCCACCCAGTTGACGCGCCTCCCGCGGAGCGTCCGCTTCTTCACGTGGTGCGTGCTCCGCCCGGTGGTGGCCTCCTCGAAGTTGCCCGGGTCGATGGGGTAGACGTAGAGCCGCCGTATGGTCGGGTTCATGCTGTCCTCGTAGGGCACGCCGTTGCCGTAGGGGGAGAGCTGGTAGCCCTGCTCGTCGCGCAGCTCGAAGTGGAGGTGGGGCCCGCCGCTGCTGCCGGTGTTCCCGCTCAGGGCCACGGTGTCGTTCCGGCGCACGGGGAGCTCGCCCGGCTCGGGGGTGAGCTCCACCACGTAGGACTTCTGCTTGTACTGCTCCTGCTTGACCCACGAGCGGATGGGCCCGGTCAGCTCCGAGAGGTGCGCGTACACGGAGGTCTTCCCGTCGGGGTGCGTGATGTGCAGCCGCTTGCCGTAGCCCTTGAGCTGTATGCTCACCAGCGACACGTAGCCGTCGGCCACGGCCAGGATGGGCATCCCCTCCTGCTGGTTGGTGCGGAAGTCCACCCCGCCGTGGTAGTGCCGCGGGCGGATCTCCCCGAAGCTGCCCGACAGCTGGAGCTTGCCCGGCAGGGGGTTGCCGTACTCCAGCCTGGGTCGCGGGGCGGGGGCGCTTTTCTCCCCGGCGGGCGGGGCATCGGGAGCCTCCCCGCCGGGGGTTGCGCCGGTGGGGCGCTGCGCGCTGTCCTGGCCCTCCGTGCGGCCGGCCATTGGGGCCAGCAGGGCGGCTAGCAGGGCGAGTAGTATGATGGTCCCAGCTCCTATGCGATGTGATTTCATGGCGCTCAATGCTATACGGCAACCCGCCCCGGGATGTGGGGGTGGGGGGTATATCCATCAATCGTGAAGTCCGAGAAGAGGTAGTCGTCGATGCCCTTGGCCGGGCCGTGGATCTCGAGCCGGGGGAGGGCCCTGGGCTCCCGCTCGAGCTGCAGCGCGATGCCGTCCAGATGGTTGACGTAGATGTGCGCGTCGCCGAGGGTGTGGACGAAGTCGCCGGGCACCAGGCCGGTGCAGTGGGCGACGATGTGGGTGAGCAGGGCGTAGGAGGCGATGTTGAAGGGCACGCCCAGGAACACGTCCGCGCTCCGCTGGTAGAGCTGGCAGGAGAGCCGCCCGTCGGCCACGTAGAACTGGAAGAGGATGTGGCAGGGCGGGAGGGCCATCCGCTCCAGGTCGCCCACGTTCCAGGCCGAGACGATGTGCCGGCGCGAGTCCGGGTTGCGCCGCAGCTCCTCCACGAGCCGGGCTATCTGGTCGATGTGCTCCCCGTCCCCCCGGCTCCAGCTGCGCCACTGCGCCCCGTATATGGGCCCGAGCTCGCCCCTCTCGTCGGCCCACTCGTTCCAGATGCGCACCCCCTGCTCCTGGAGGTAGCCCACGTTGGTGTCGCCCCGCAGGAACCAGAGCAGCTCGTGGGCGATGGACTTCCAGTGCAGCTTCTTGGTGGTCAGGAGCGGGAAGCCGGCCCCCAGGTCGAAGCGCATCTGGTAGCCGAATACCCCGATGGTGTCCACCCCCGTCCGGTTGCTACGCCGTGCGCCCCGCTGGACGATGTGCCGAGCGAGCTCAAGGTACTGCCGCATACAGCCTACTCCTCGATGGGTCCCCCGTCGGCCTCCCCCTCGGCCTCGCCGGGCTTCTCGGGCTTGCCCCCGGTGCCGACCTGGCGGTAGGCATCGCCCACGATGTGCAGCGAGGGCGGCTCGCCGTAGGTCGTCACGAAGTCCACCTTCCGGATGAGCAGGTGCGTGGCCCGCACCATGGCCGCCCGCTTCTTGAGCTGTATGACGGCGGCCCCCTCCAGCTCCTTGGCCTTCACCCGCTTGCGGATGTTCTGGCTGGTCAGCTTCTCGTCGTAGTGCTCCAGGTGCTTCATCATGCGGGTATCCTTCGCGTCGCGCAGCTCCACCACGTCCTGCCATAGCACCTCCCGTATCTCCTCCTGCATCCGCTCCTTCTCCCCATTCTTACGCGTGATAAATAGCACCCGGTTGCGCGTCATGTGGAAGACCTCCGTGCCCTCCGGCATGCGGTAGTAGATCGAGTCGCCCTTCACCCCCATCAGCCGCACGTCCATGGTCCGCCCGGCCCGCATGTGCAGCCGGTCCAGCCCGGCCGGGATGGGGGTCTCGGCCCGGGGCGCCTCGCCCTCATCCACCTGGCAAGTGGCTGTTCTACTGCAAACTAATCCGAATAGCAACAGGGAGTAGCATAGCCATCGGCCAGACCAACGGGCGGGGTTGAACCACATCTTCTTCATATCCAGTTTAGCGCTTCCCCCGACCCTCCGATGGGCCAGAAGGGGTCCGCAAAGCTATAAAATATTGCGGAATTCGTCCCAAATCCCCCGCCGATTATCCCAGAATACGGCGATTATTGCCCTGCGCATGTCCGATATTTATGGCGGATTGCTTACCTTTGCAGCATGATAGTGAACAACCGAATACTGCTATAAGATGAAAAGGAAAATGATTTGGCTCTCTGTGGCGATTTTGGCCCTCACGGTCCTGGGCGGGTTCCAGACATGCTCCGGCGGGAAGCATGCCCCCTGCCCGGCCTACGACCAGGTGGAGGCCCAGTAGGGCGCACCCCCGCTTGTAGGATACTCAGATAGGTGCGCCATCTCACCATGGTGCACCTGTTTTTTGCCATAGCGTAGCCATTATGAAGAGGGTACTTGTCGTGACCGGAGGGGGCGATTGCCCGGGCCTCAACGCCGTCATACGGGCGGTGGTCAAGCGGGCCTCCAGCGAGCGGGACTGGGAGGTCGTCGGCGGCATACAGTCCTACGACGGCATACTCCAGGAGCCCACCGAGGTGATGCTACTCGATGAGGGCGCCGTCGCAGGCATACACGTCCGGGGGGGGACCATCATCGGGACGACCAACAAGGGGGGGCCCTTCGCCTGGCCCGTCCGCCAGCCCGATGGCTCATGGACGGCCGTCGACCGCAGCGACGAGATGCTGCGCAAGCTCCAGTTCCTGGGCATCGACGCGGTCATCAGCGTCGGGGGCGACGGCTCGCAGCGCATCAGCCAGGCCCTCTACGAGAAGGGCCTCAACATCATCGGGGTCCCCAAGACCATAGACAACGACCTGTCCTCCACCGACTTCACCTTCGGCTTCCAGACGGCGGTGCAGATCGCCACCGAGGCCGTCGACAAGCTGGTGACCACCGCCGCCTCGCACAACCGCGTGCTCATCATGGAGGTCATGGGCCGCAACGCCGGGTGGATAGCCCTGCACGCCGCCATCGCGGGCGGGGCGGAGGTCTGCCTCATCCCGGAGATACCCTACGACCTCGAGCAGGTGAAGCGGCGGCTGGAGCATCGCTACAAGCGGGGCAAGGGCCACGCCATCGTCGTGATCGCGGAGGGGGCCATGCCCATCGGCGGGGAGATCACCTCGGCCCGGCCCGACGAGGTGGGCTACGAGAACCTCCGCCTGGGCGGGGTGGCCGACAAGCTGGTGCATGAGCTCAAGCAGGCGGGCTTCGAGGCGGACATGCGCACCACCGTCCTGGGGCACGTGCAGCGGGGGGGGGTACCCGTGGCCTACGACCGCGTCCTGGCCACCCAGTTCGGGGTCAAGGCCTTCGAGATGGTCCTGGAGAAACGCTTCGGCGAGATGGTGGCCTACCGCCACCCCAACATCATCTCCGTGCCGCTGGTGGAGGCCGTCATGCAGCCCAACCTCGTGGACCCCGACTGCGACCTGGTCAACACCGCGCGCGGGGTGGGCATATCGTTCGGCGAGCCGACCTAGGGCATCCGCCCCTCCTAGAGCGGGTAGCCCACCATGGCGTAGAACCACGGGCGCGGGCTGTAGGTGCTGGCCCCGACCCCCAGCTCCAGCAGCCCGAAGCGGGTGAGCCATCCGGCGCGCAGCCCGCCCCCGGTGATGTGGTCGACCCAGAGGTGCTGCACGTCGTCCCAGCTCATGATCTTGCTGCGCCGCCCCACCACCAGGTTGCCTACCGGCTCGAGGTACACGTTGGGCCAGAGCTCCATGCGCAGCCCGAGGGTCCCGAGCGCGAAGGCGTAGTAGCTGTGCATGCGGTAGGGTAGGCCGTAGAAGGGGAACTGCTCGCCGGTGCGCCCGGTGAGCTTCTGCCCGCCGATGAAGAAGCCCGAGTAGCGCGAGCCCTCCAGCGAGATGCCGGCTCCCAGGCCGAAGCGCAGCGATACGTGCCGGCTCAGCGGGTACACGCCGCCGTACTCCATCACGGCCTTCCAGCTGAGCTTCCGGTCCTTGAACTCCCGCTCTATCCCTAGCTTCGACCAGTCGGCCGTGCTGTTGCTCAGCCAGGATTCCGGGGTGTACCGGTAGCTCGCCTGGGCGAAGAAGCGGGTGCCGCGCCGGGGGTAGTAGGGCCTGTCGTAGGTGTTGGCCTGCAGGCGGGCGAAGGCCTGGAGCGCCTGGGCGCCCACCCGGCCTGGGTCCTCGATGTCCAGGTGCGTGATGTAGGCGGCGTTGGGGTCGAGCAGCTGCACCCCGTAGCTGAGCCCGGCGGTCAGCAGGGTGTTGTAGCCGAAGGCCCGGCCGAACTCGAGCTCCGTGTAGCCCTGGTGCCGCCACATGCCGGCTATCTGCGTGCTGTTCTTGTAGATGGGGAAGCGGCTGCTGTTGTAGTCGAAGAGCCAGTTGAAGAGCCAGCTGTTGTGCTGGGAGAAGTACTGCGTGAAGTTGACGCGCAGCCAGGGGTAGTACGACAGGCCGACGGCCATCGCGATGCGGGAGGAGGGGAGCAGCGGGTTGAGCACGGAGATGCGCCCAGCCACCCCGGCGCCCCAGGCCTCGTTGACCTCGTAGGAGAGCTGCAGCTTCACCCTGTCCTCCATCGCGAGCTCCACGTGCAGCCGGCCCTCCCGGTCGATGTGGTATACCGCCCGCTTGAAGTAGCGGGTGCTGTAGAGGTGGGAGATGGCCGCGTCCACCTCCGCGCCGCAGAGCCTGCCCGGCACCGGGAGGTTCATCCGCTGGAGGGCGAAGCGCCGCATGGTCTCCCCCACGCCGTCGACCACCACCTCGCTCACGTTGAAGCAGACGCTGGTGTCGACCGGCCGCACCGTGGGGCCGGGGCCCAGCGAGTCGAGCCGTCGGGCCAGGGCGCGCAGCTGGGGGCGGAGCTTCTGGGCCTCGCGGTAGCCGTACTCCTCCACCTCCACGCCCCGGCCGAAGCTCATGGCGTTCACGTCGTGGAGGTCGGGCATGAACAGCAGGTCGAACTTGTCGAGGTCTCCCCGCGCCTTCTGTATCCCGGTGTAGAGGGAGGCCTGCTTGATGAGCATGCCGGCCGAGAAGCTGCGCACCGAGTCGGCCTCGTATATGGGCGCGCCGGAGTAGCTGCCGATGGTGATTTCCGCGCCCAGCTGGCGGGCCGCGTCGATGGGGAAGTTGTCGCTCACCCCCCCGTCCACCATCACGGAGCTGTCGCCCCACTGCACGGGGCTGAATATCCCGGGGATGGCCATGGAGGAGCGCGCGGCCTTGACCAGGCTCCCCTCCGAGAAGGTGACCACCCGCCCGCGGAAGATATCCACCGCGCAGCAGCGGTAGGGCGTTGGGAAGTCGTCGAAGGAGTAGGTGCCGGCCACCGGCCAGAACATGCGCCCCATGGTCTGCCAGATCTGCTGGCTCTCCACCAGGCCCGGGGGCAGGCGGAAGGCCCCCTCGTGCCAGGCGAGCTGGAGGAGGAAGCGCCCCACGGTGGATTTCTGCTCCACCGAGACGGTGCGCATGTCGACCTCGTCGGTCAGCTGCTCATTCAGGTTCATGCTCCGGTTGAGCTCGCTTATCTGCGTGGGGCTGTACCCTATGGCGTACATCGCGCCCAGTATCGCCCCCATGCTCGTGCCGGTCACGTAGTCGGGGCGGAGGCCCTCCTCCTCCATCACCCGTAGCAGGCCGATATGCACGAAGCCCCTGGCCCCCCCGCCGGAGAGCACCAGCCCCAGCTTGGGCCGCCGTGGCCTCAGCGTGTCCCTCTCGGCACCTTGCACGCCGCCCCCCGCCAGGGCCACATGCCAGCCCAGCAGCAGCCAGATGGCGCAGCATGCCAGCCTACGGCAGAGCCCTGGGCGCGCCCGCGTCATAGCCCGTTGTAGTGCTTGACGGCCTCCGTGAAGAAGGCCTGCCCGTCCCGGCGCATGCTGTCGCTCACCTCGCCCTCCGCGCTCACCTCCCGCTCCTGGTCGTGGTCGTAGAAGTACGCACCGTGGTCGCCTACCCATCCGTAGCCGTTGTTGTAGATGACCATGGCCCCGCCGTGCGCCGCCCGGAAGATGTCCCGCGAGAAGGGGAAGCCTCCGTGGCCCAGGCCCAGCTGGCCGAGCAGGGTGGCCGCGAGGTCTGTCTGCGCGCTTACCCGTGGCACCACGTGCGGCACGCTGTCCCGGAGCGCGCCGCCGAGCCATATCATGGGGATGTGGTAGCGCGCGCGCTCCTCATTGCCCGAGCCCCCGGGGAGCCGGTGCCCGTGGTCGGCCAGCATGATTACCAGCGTCGAGTCCCACACGGGCGAGGCGCGGAGCGAGTCCAGGAAGTCCCCGAAGCAGCTGTCGGCGTACCGCGCCGTCGCCACGATTTTCTCCTCCTCGCTCCCCCTGTTGTCGTGCCCGGGCAGCTCGAAGGGTTCGTGGTTGGTCAGCGTGAAGAGCATCCTGAAGAAGGGGCGACGGGCGGTGTCCATCTCCCGCCGCATCCGCGCGTAGAGGTACTCGTCGTGCACCCCCCACTTCGAGTTGCCCAGCTCCGAGGGGAACGCGTCGCCCTCCACCACCCGGCGGAAGCCCGCGATGTAGGCGCAGGTCTTGATGTTGGCGAAGTCCGCGTCCCCCCCGTAGTAGAAGCAGCTGCTGTAGCCGAGCGAGTCCAGCTGCCGGGGGAAGAAGCGCAGCTGGCGCAGCTTCCGGGTGTACTTGATGATGCTCTTCTTGGTCTGGGCCGGGTAGCCCGCCAGTACGCCCACTATCCCCTTGTCGCTCCGCGTCGAGGCGCTGTACACCCGGCTGAACGCGATGCCCTCCCGCCCGTAGAGGCTGTCGAAGCGGGGCATGCTCTCCCCGGAGCCCAGCACGGAGGAGAACTTCGCCGACTGGCTCTCCATCAGCACCAGCACGATGTTGGGGCGAGCCACCCGCAGGTAGCTGGTGCTGGGCGGGGCCACGAGCCCGGTATCCGGCGGGCTCTCCCTCTCCGCCATCATGGTGGCGAAGCGCCTGTGGCTCTCCTCCGCGGGTAGGAGCTCGCGGTAGCGGACGTACTGCTGGTCGCTCGCCAGCAGGTCGTGGAGCAGGTTCCAGGCCGGGTTCACGGCGGCCTGGTTCGCGTAGAGGTCATCGCAGAAGGCCACCGTCGCCACGTTCATGGGGGCCACCGACAGGCTGCCGCGTATCGGTAGTATCATGCCGGCCGCGATGAGCAGCAGCAGTAGCCCCCCCCGGGGCGTGAGCCGCCGTAGCTGGGCTCCCCTCGGCCACACCGCCACCCTGGCCAGCAGCACCAGGAGGTAGCTCAGCAGCACCACCACGCCCACCAGCGAGGCCAGCGCCCATAGGGGCATGCTCGCCAGGGCCTCTTGGGGCTTGACCAGGTAGATGAAGGGCGTGATGTCGATGCGGCTCTGCCAGTTGCGGAACAGCTCCCAGTCGGCCACCATGATGCAGACGTACAGGCACAGCAACAGGGCATGCGTGGCCAGGAATACCCGTCGCTGCACCACCGGGCGTAGGAAGCTCACCGCGATGAGTAGGAGCGTGAGGGGCATCAGGACGTAGCCCATCACCGAGGCATCCATCCGCAGCCCGTGGAGGAGCGTCCCCATCACCCGGCCGAGCGGAAGCGCCACGCCCCCCCCAGCCCACTGGTACAGCAGGAACAGCAAACGCCCCGCCTCCTGCAGCAGCAACCACAGGAGCGCGAGGCGAATGAGAACTTCTATCCGTGAACGCGTGCGAGCCTGCTGCCGGTGTGGTCTCCCAAAGCCCATTGCACTACGTGCTACTACGGGGTATCCCCGATTTAGATGCTACTGCTATTCGAATTCGTCGTCGTCCGAATCGAAGGAATCCACCTCCTCGTTTTCCCCGAAGTCATTCGAGCTGCCCCCGCCGCTGCTATAGCTGTCCCCGCCGAAGCCATCATCCAGCCCGCTCCTCTCCTCCAGCCAGGCCGACGTGTTGTAGACCCCCCCCTCCTGGTACACCCACAGGCGCCCATCGCCCTGCGAGTTGATCATGGACACAGCCTCCTGCATCGTGGCGAAATCCGCGATCGACACCAGCTTGAAGCCGTTGGGGGCTTCGAAGATCTTGGCCTGCGGGTGGCTCGACTGCTGCGCCGCCAGGAAGTTACTCGCATTCTCCGGGATGGTGAAGCTACCCTTTATCACGTGGAACTTCAGGCTCCCATCTGACGCGGGGGCCTCCATGGCGCCGCCCTCCGTGGGCATATTGTCCATGCCCCCCCCCATCTGCTCCTCCGCCTCCCTGGCTTCTGCCGCCTCGGCGGCGTTCACGCTATCCAGCGCTTTCGCCATGCTGTCCTCCGCCGCCGCACGCTTCGCGCGGGCCACAGCGTCTGCCTTCGCCTGTTGCTGCGCCGCCTCGTCATTTCCGCAAGCCGAAAAAAACAATCCTAATACCACCGTAAATGCTACCATAAGGTAACGATTTGCCATATTCATCACGTTTCCTTGTTATGTTATGCGACTATTCAGAACGGCCCACGCCGCGTACCTAGACCACAAATATAATCATGATTTGCGTTTTACCCTAATCGTAGCGAAAAAACCCCCTGCTCCAGCTCCCGGACGGATTCTCGGCCGCCCCGGCTTCGTATCGGAGTGGCTAGCGCACAAAAAAAGCCCCCCGAAGGGGGCCTTTCTTACGAATTACGGCGGAGAAGACTACTCAACCGTGAAGTACTTGAAGCTAATCTTCTCATCCTTCTCCTTACCGCTCTTCTCACCAAAGAGGATGATGTAGTACATGTCGTTAATCTTCGTCAGGTAGCATTTGTCTTTGGCTATTTTCACCTCTTTGCTACCATTCTTGTGCATCTTCTTGGCATCTTCCAGCGAGAAGTCCATTATGGCCTTCTCGTCCTTCGCACCGAGGTCTACAAACTCGCAACCGCAACCCTTGTTTCTCTTTTCTACTGCGGAGGAGAATCGCACAGTGAACTCACCGGATGTCATCAGTTCACCCATACCCTTGCTATACTTAAAGTCCTTATTGGCTGAGTAGTTTGCAATATCTATCTTCCCAGCACTTGCAGGGGCTTCCTTACCCGTGGAAAATACAAATGCACCATTATCGCCTGCAAGGTTACCCAGCGCACCGTTCTTAACCGTCGTGAACTTCTTGTCCGTGGTAGGCACTTCGTATGTCAGCGTTCCCCTGCCAGTAGAGGAGCCCTTCTTGCCATAGGCCGTCACCTCCACCTTGTCATCCTTCTTCAGGACAACAGGCTTCTTGTTCGCATCCATCAGCTCAATCTTTGCCTTGTACTCGTGGTCCACGTTGCCCTTCCCCCACTTCACTTTTACCTTCGTAGTATTGAACAGCACCGAGGTCTTGTCCTCGTCGAGCTTAGTGGCCTCATCCACCTTCACCGTGACCCAGAAGGTGGTGGCATCCAGCTTTTTCATCTCGTTGTGCAGGCCCTCATCGCTGTAGAACTTCACCTGGGGCGCTACAAACGACTCATCCTTCTTCTTGTCGCAGCTGCCAAAACCGATCAGGGTTACCAGAGCTGCCGCCATCATGAGCAACAAACTTTTCCTCTTCATACTCGTTTTCTCCTTAATTTTGCGCCATGTCAGTTTCGGCGCGGTTAAACTACTCGTCTATTTCTGTACTCGTGTACTCGTTCTGAAATTGCGTTCTGCTTAGGTGGGGTTCTCCATGAGGTCTACGCGGCGTTGGTGTCGCCCGCCCTCGAAGCGGGCCGCCAGGAAGGTCTCCGTGATCTGCTCGGCCTCGGCCTCCGTCACGAAGCGGGCCGGGAGGCTGAGCACGTTGGCGTCGTTGTGCTGCCGCCCCAGCGTGGCCAGCTCGCTCGTCCAGGCCAGCGCGGCCCGCACGCCCCGGTGGCGGTTCAGCGCCATGGAGATGCCGTTGCCGCTGCCGCAGATGCCCACGCCCAGCTGCACCTCCCCCTGCCCAATGCCCTGGGCCAAGGCCTTGGCGTACAGCGGGTAGTCGCAGCTCTCGCGGCTGTCCGTGCCGTAGTCCACCACCGCGTAGCCCCGACCCTTCAGGTACGCCTCCAGGTGCGCCTTCAGCCCGTAGCCCGCATGGTCGGAAGCAAGCCCTATAGTCTCTTTTGCCATTCAGCTCGTTTAGGTCTAAGCCTTTCGCCAGCAAGCCTTTCTGGGCTCGCCGCTCGGGCCTCTCACCACGCAAAGATAAAAACAATAATGTATCTGGCACCAAATTTGGGCGTTTCCCACCCGTTTTTTTTGACCACCCTCCCCGATTCTGGGGTGAAGCACCAGCACGCAGAAGGGCCGGCACGCTCGTGGCGCACCAGCCCTCCTCGGTACTCGGCCCGGGGTTTTGGCCCCCGATCCCTTTACTTCTTTATGAAGATCACGCTGAGCTGCTTGCCGAACACCTCCGCCAGGTTCGTATGCCCACCCTGGCCCTTCTTACCCATCCCCTCAATCATCTTCATCAGCTTCTCCGTATCCATCTTCCACACGAGCCTGCCCTCCTCCAGCTCCAGCACGATCTCCTTGGGCAGGCCCTCCGCATGGGGGTTGGTGCCGTGCGGCTTGCTGGTGGCGCCGGTGCTCCCGTCCTTCTGGCCCTTGGTCACCTTGGCCGTGATGTGGATTTTGCCCTCCTTCTCCTCCCACATGAATTGGTGCGTGTGGTCCTTACCCGTATGCGGGCCCGTCAGCTCGACGGTCTTGTCCTCCTTCAGCTCGAAGCCCGTGATGGGCATCATGCTCTTGTACTTCTCAATCGAGCCCGTTGCGCCCTTCTCGGAGGCGTACGTGTCGGCCTCCCACTTGCCCACTGGGTCGACCTTGGCCTCCTCCTTGTTCTCTACCTGGTTGTTGGTCTTCTTGTCCTTGCAGGATACGAAGCCCCCAGCGACCAGCACCATAACCGCCATGGTCAGCACGGCGAACAGATTCCTTCTTTTCATCTTGCGTTTATGAGTTACGTTTAGAAAGATTGTTTCTACATTTTCTGCGTGGCAAAGGTAGCGTATTTCCCGGTATGTCCAAACACCCACGCCGGAGATGTGCTACGGTGCTCGTCTGGGCATGCTGGCTCGCGGCGTGAATCATGGCATGCTAGGCGAAAATCCCTACCTTCGCGGGGGTAGCATGATACGGACAATACGCAGAGATTAGCCATATGGATACAGCAGGCGGCAGGCGTGGGCGGCCCCCCGGGTCGGGGAAATCCCCCAGCGTGGCGAAGACCACGCCGATGATGGAGCAGTATGAGCGGGTGAAGGGCGAGCACGCCGATGCGCTGGTGCTCTTCCGCATGGGGGACTTCTACGAGGCCTTCAATGAGGACGCGGTGCTGATGGCCGGCATCCTGGGCATCACGCTCACCAAGCGGGCCAATGGCTACGCCTCGGACATGGACCTGGCGGGCTTCCCCTACCATGCGCTGGACACCTACCTCCCGAAGCTCGTGCGGGCGGGCCAGCGGGTGGCCATCTGCGACCAGCTCGAGGACCCCAAGCTGGCCAAGAAAATCGTCAAGCGGGGCGTGACCGAGATCGTGACTCCCGGCGTGGCCCTCGATGAGGGGATGCTCGAGCAGCGGGAGAACAACTTCCTGGCCTCGGTCCTCTTCAAGGAGGGGCTGGTGGGGGTGTCCTTCATCGACGTGTCGACCGGCGAGTTCTACGTGGCCCAGGGCGAGATGGCCTTCGTCGACAAGCTGCTCAACAACTTCCGCCCCAAGGAGGTCCTCGTGCCGCGCGGGCAGCAGGCCGACGCGCAGGAGCGGCTGGGCGGGCACTTCTACTTCTCCCGCATCGACGACTGGGCCTACGCGCTCAACGACGCGGGCTACCGGCTCCAGCAGCACTTCGGGACCAAGGGGCTCAAGGGATTCGGCATAGAGACCATGTACGCGGGCGTGTGCGCCGCCGGGGCCGCGCTGGCCTACCTCGACGTGACCAAGCACGCCAAGCTGCAGCACATCACGGGCATCTCCCGCCTGGAGGAGGACCAGTACGTCTGGCTGGACCGCTTCACGCTGCGCAACCTGGAGGTCTTCCAGAGCGTGGGCGAGGGGGGGCGAACCCTCGTCGAGACGGTCGACAGGACGCTGACGCCCATGGGCAGCCGCCTGCTGCGCCGGTGGCTGAGCCTCCCCCGCAAGGACCTACCGGTAATCCAGTCCCGCCAGTCGGTGGTGCAGCACCTGCTGGGGCAGGAGGAGCTGCGGGCGGCGTGGGGGGACCTCCTCTCGCAGGTGGGCGACCTGGAGCGGCTCAGCTCGCGGGCCTCGATGGGGCGCATCCTCCCCCGGGAGGTGGCCCGGCTGGGGGCCTCCCTGGCCCTGATCGTGCCGCTGAAGCAGGACTGCGAGGGGGCGACCGAGCACGGGCTGCAGCACCTGGGCGAGCAGCTCAACCCTTGCGCATCCCTGGTGCAGCGGATAGGCCGGGAGCTGGCCGAGAGCCCCACGCAGCTGGGCAAGGGCGGGGTCTTCGGCCCGGGGGTAAACCCGGAGCTGGACGAGCTCCGCGCCATCCATCGCGACGCGAAGGGCTACCTGGAGGATCTGGCGAGCCGCGAGGCGTTCAGCACGGGCATCCAGTCGCTCAAGGTGGGCTTTAACAATGTGTTCGGCTACTTCTTCGAGGTGCGCAACACCTACAGGGGCATGGTGCCGCCCGATTGGGAGCGGAAGCAGACCCTCACCCAGGCCGAGCGCTACATCAACCCGGAGCTGAAGGAGTTCGAGCGGAAGATTCTGGGGGCGGAGCAGCGCATCCTGGAGATAGAGGCCGAGCTGTACGAGCAGCTGGTGCAGAGCCTGGGGGAGTACATCCCGACCATCCAGCTGAATGCGGCCATTGTGGCGCAGCTGGACGTGCTGCGGGGCTTCGCGGAGCTGGCGCGGGCCAAGGGCTGGGCTAAGCCGCTGGTGGACGAGGGGCTGGAGCTGGAGATAACGGAGGGGTGGCACCCGGTGATTGCCGAGACGCTGCCCCCGGGCGAGGCGTACGTGCGTAACAGCGTGAGCCTAGACCCCGAGCGGCAGCAAATCATGATGATCACCGGGCCGAACATGTCGGGTAAGTCTGCCCTGCTGCGGCAGACGGCACTCATCGTGCTGCTGGCGCAGACCGGGAGCTACGTGCCGGCCGAGGCGGCCCGGGTCGGCATCGTGGACAAGATTTTCACCCGCGTGGGGGCGAGCGACAACATCTCGATGGGGGAGTCGACCTTCATGGTGGAGATGTCGGAGTCGGCCAGCATCCTCAACAACCTCTCGGCCCGGAGCCTGGTGCTGCTGGACGAGATCGGCCGGGGGACCAGCACCTACGACGGGGTGTCGATCGCGTGGGCGATGGCCGAGTACATCCACGAGCACCGAGAGGGGCGGGCCAAGACGCTCTTCGCGACGCACTACCACGAGCTCAACGAGATGGAGAGCCACTTCGAGCGCATACGGAACTTCAACGTGTCGGTCCGGGAGGTGGACGACCGGATTCTCTTCATCCGCAAGCTGGAGCCGGGGGGCACGGCGCACAGCTTCGGTATCCACGTGGCCAAGCTGGCGGGTATGCCCCCCCGGGTGGTGCAGCGGGCGGGGGAGATTCTCAAGGGACTGGAGGCCCAGCGGTCGGGCGAGGGGGAGATGCCGGTGGGCGAGGGGGGGGATGGGCTGCAGGTGAGCATCTTCCAGGTGGAGGACCCGGAGCTACGCCGGCTGCGCGACAGCCTGGCCGAGCTGGATGTCAACCGCATGACCCCGGTGGAGGCGCTGGTGGCGCTGGAGCGGGTGAAGCGGGAGGCAGGGTTGGGGTAGTGGACTGGGGGCTATTCGCGAGGGTGGCCTAGCGGAAGTCGTCCCACACCCCGCCGTTGTACGCCCTGAAGCCCTGCCCCTGAAGCCACTCGACGGCCACTTGGCTCCGTCGCCCGCTACGGCATATCGCCACGATGGGCTTCTTCCTGTCCAGCTCGCCGACGCGCTTCCCCAGCTCGCCCAGCGGGATGTTGATGGATTTGCCGGCGTGCCCGGCCTTGTACTCGGCCACGGTGCGGACATCAACCAGGATGGCTGTCCCTTTCCTCACCATCTCCTGGAGCTGGCCGAGCGTGGGCTTCGGGCTGGGTTTCGCCTTCACCTGCTGCGGAGATGACGCTTTGGGCTCCGGACCCTTGCCACAGGCGGCTATCGGGACGGAGAGGGAGAGGAGGACTGTGGCCAGGAGTAGGCGGAGTGGCTTGCTTGTCATGGTAAATCGGTTTGCTATTTCGTAAGATGCGCTTTCCGTAGCGTAAACAGCAACGGGGGGAAAGCGTTCAATGGCCGGGATGCGCGCACCTTGCGTCTGCGCCGTCCGGCTTGCGTGTGGAGGGGTATTTCGCTACCTTTGTTGCCTAAACGGTGGATGATATGACCGAGAGGGGTATGCAGCCCGGGGCCAGGATGGAAGCGCTGTTCCGGCAGGTGTCCGTGCGGATTGAGTCGGCCCGGGGGGTGGCGGCGCGCGGCGCCATCGTGCTGAGGACGAACTACGGGGAGCTGGTCCCTGAGCGGCTGGCGGGGCGCTATGGGGCGGGGTGGTCTGTACGCAATCTGAAGTATCTCCGGCAGTTCTGCATGATGTATTCGAATTCTGCAAACGCGTTTGCCGAATTCGCGGAGCGGCATCTCACCTGGTCCCACTACCTGGTTCTGGTGCGGATAGATAACTCGCAGAGTGGTATTTCGCCACCTTTGCATCCTAATACTATAGAGTATGCCTGAGAAGGATTTGCAACTTGGGGGTAGGATGGAGGAGCTGTTCCAGCGGATCTCCGAGCGGATTGAGTCGGCCCGGCGGGTGTTGGCCCAAGGGGCTAATGTCACCATCCTACGTACAAATTATGAGATAGGGCGCTATATCGTGGAGGAGGAGCAGGAGGGAGCGCTACGGGCCAAGTATGGAGAATTGGTGCTTGAGCGGCTCTCAGAACGTCTGACTGAGCGCTATGGGGTGGGTTGGTCGGTGCGTAATCTGAAGTATTTTCGGCAGTTCTATGTGGCGTATTCGAATTCGGCAAACACCTTTGCCGAATCTGGAAAACGGCATCTCAGCTGGTCTCACTACCTGGTTCTGATGCGGATAGATAACCCGCAGGAGCGCAGCTTCTACGAGATTGAGGCGGGGCGGCAGCAGTGGTCGGTGCGGGAGCTGCAGCGGCAGTACGGCGCGAGCCTCTACGAGCGCCTGGCCCTGAGCCGGGATGGGGAGGCGGTGATGCGCCTAGCCCAGCAGGGGCAGCAGATGGAGAAGCCCATGGACATCCTCAAGAACCCCTTCACCCTGGAGTTCCTTGGGCTTAAGCCCGATGCGGCCTACAGCGAGAGCGACCTCGAGGGGGCCATCGTCGGGCACCTACAGGAATTCCTCCTGGAGCTGGGTAGGGGCTTCCTCTTTGAGGCCCGGCAGAAACGCTTCACCTTCGACGAGGAGCACTACTACGTGGATCTCGTGTTCTACAATCGCCTCCTGCAGTGCTACGTCCTCATAGACCTAAAGACCGGTAGGCTCTCGCATCAGGACCTCGGGCAGATGCAGATGTACGTGAACTACTACGACCGCTATGAGCGTCAACCATTTGAGAAACCCACAGTGGGGATACTCCTCTGCAAGGAGAAGAACGACACGCTGGTGGAGCTGACCCTCCCGGCCGACGCGAACGTTTACGCGGCGGCCTACGCGCTCTACCTGCCGGAGAAGGAGGTGCTACGGGCCAAGCTCAACGAGTGGACCGAGGAGTTCGAGGAGCGAAAGGCCCTGAGCTAGCCATCCCTGCGCAAGAGACCCCACATGGCACATCGGCCAGCCGCCAGTGTTAGCATTGTAATCCAGCCATCCATGCCTGAGCAAGCCGACCTACTCCAGATTCTGAAGGCCCACTGGGGCTACCCCTCCTTCCGCCTCGGGCAGGGGGAAATTATCGCCCACGTGGTGGAGGGGCACGATGCGCTCGCGCTCCTACCCACGGGCGGGGGGAAATCCGTCATCTACCAGGTGGCGGGCCTGGCGCGGGGCGGGCTGACCATCGTCGTCACGCCGCTAATCGCCCTGATGGAGGACCAGGTGGCCAACCTCAAGCGGCGGGGGATATGCGCCCTGGCGGTGCACTCCGGCCTCGGCCCGCAGGAGGTGCAACGTCGCCTCGATGCCGCCATGCACGGGGACTTCTCCTTCCTCTACCTCTCGCCCGAGCGGCTGCTCACCCAGAACTTCCTCCTGCGCCTCGAGGAGATGGAGGTCCGCCTCCTGGCCATCGACGAGGCGCACTGCATCTCGCAGTGGGGGCAGGACTTCCGGCCCGCCTACAGGCGGATAGGCGAGCTGCGCGAGCGGCTCGCGGGCGTTCCGGTGCTGGCCGTCACGGCCACCGCCACGCCGCGGGTCGCCGAGGACATCAAGCACCAGCTGGGCATGCCGCGGGCCCGCCAGTTCTCCTCGACCTTCAGGCGGCCGGGGCTCTCCTACCGGGTGGGGAGCTTCCCCGACGGCATCGGGACGGTCCACCGCATCCTGAGCCGGGGGCTGGGCCCGGCCATCGTCTACGCCCTCTACCGCAACGAGGTGGAGCAGCTGGCCAGCATCCTCTCGGGCCGGGGCATCCGGGCGGCGGCTTACCACGGGGGGATGCCGGCCGAGGACAGATTCTCGGTGCAGGGCGCGTTCATGCGGGGCGAGCTAGAGGTGATAGTGGCCACCAATGCCTTCGGCATGGGGATAGACAAGGAGGACGTGCGGGTGGTGATCAACCTGGGCCTCCCCGAGGACCTCGAGGCCTACTACCAGGAGGCCGGACGGGGCGGGCGCGACGGCCAGGGGGCCATGGCCTACCTGCTCTACGGCCAGGAGGATGCCGCCCGCCTGGAGGCCAACTGGCGCAGCAAGTACCCCGAGCGGGCCGTGGTCGACCGCCTCGTGGGCCAGCTGATGGGCGCGCTGAGCCTGCAGCCCGGCGACGACACCAGCACGCCCCTCGACTTCAACCTGAAGGACTTCTGCCACGGGCATGGATGGCGGGAGTGGGATGCTCGCAGCGTTCTCGGCCTGCTGGAGCGGGAGGGGGTGCTGCGCTACGACCCCGAGCCCGTGCCCAGCCTACGGATTAGGCTCACGGCCCCCACCGAGCTGCTGCGCACCGTGGGCCGGGAGGATGAGCGCCTCGACCGCCTCTTCCGCTACCTGCTGGCCACCTACCCCGACATACGCTCCTTCCCGGCCGAGGTCTCCGGGCGGGGCCTCCAGCTGGCCGTCCGGCTGACCCAAATTGCCCTCGAACGTCTGCTGGCCTCCTGCGCCTCGAGGGGCTGGCTGGAGGTCGAGCACCTCGAGCCCGTGGGCAGCGTGGAGCTCCTCACCCCGCTCTGCCCCAACTGGCCCTTGGAGCTCGACTGGGAGGGCATCGCCCAGCGGCGGGAGGCCGACTACCAGCGCCTGCAGCACATGGTGGCCTACGCGTACAACGATGCCATCTGCCGCGAGCGCGTGCTGCGGGAGTACTTCGGCGAGGAGGTGACGGAGGATTGCGGCCTCTGCGGGGTGTGCCGCGCCAGGGGCTAGGGCTGCTCCGCCCCCCGGAGTATGGTCTGCACCACGTGCGCCCCGGCCATCACCCCGAACAGGTTCGGCAGGTAGGAGATGACCCCCACCCTCGACTTCTTGTTCTGCTCCTCCTCGCAGTGCACCACGGCCGCGGGGTCTGCCAGCTCGGTGGAGTACACGGCCGTGAAGTCGCCCAGCACCCCCATGCGCCGGAAGCGCTTACGGAGCGTGCGGGCCAGGTGGCAGCCCTCCACCCCCCAGAACGGCCCGGTGCGGACCTGCGAGTGGTCGAGCTTGCCCGCCGCCCCCATCGAGGAGACCAGCGGCACGCCCGTCTCGAGGGCGGTCTTGATGAGGTAGATTTTCGGCGAGAGCGTATCGATGGCGTCGATGATGGCCGAGTAGGGGTGCATCCGCACCACCTCGATGAGGCGGTCGTCGCGGAGGAACTCGTCCAGCGCCTCCAGCTCCAGCCGCGGGTTGATGGAGAGGAGACGCTCGCCCGCCACCCGGGCCTTCTGCTGGCCGATGTTGCGGTGGGTGGCCAGTAGCTGGCGGTTGATGTTCGTCACGCTGATGGTGTCCGCGTCGGCTATCGTCAGGCGGCCCACCCCGGCCCGCGCGAGCGTCTCGGCGGCCGCACCGCCCACGCCCCCCAGGCCCGCCACCAGCACGTGGGCCTGCCGGAGCCGTGCTATCCCCTCGTCCCCTATGAGGAGCTGCGTGCGTTCCTGCCAGGCTTGCATGGGCTAGCGGGGCGAAAAGAACCGGTGCGCGTTGTCCGCCAGCTGGCTCTGCAGCGTGGCCAGCGGTAGGGCGAGCTGCTCGGCCAGCCGCGCGTGGTGCGCCTGTATGTCCTCCCCCGTGTCGTCCGTCTCGGCCAGCAGTCGGTCCAGCGGTATGTGGTGGGCCAGGGGCGTGAGGCGCGGCGGGAGGGACAGGTAGTAGCCCTCGGCCAGCAGGCTGTCGAGGATGCTCCGCCTCGCCGTGCTGAAGCCGTGCACAGCGCGGCGCCCGCCGAAGCCCGCCCGCCGTATGCATTGCTGCAGCTCGCTCCAGGCGCGCACGCAGTGGAGGACGGCGGGCCTCCCCAGCCGGTCGGCTATCTGCAGCTGCCGCGCGAGCAGCTCCTCCTGTCGTGCCAAGTCCGGCCGTAGCCTATCCAGCCCCACCTCCCCCAGGCCGAGGCAGGTCGGCTGGCTGAGGGCTTCGGCGAGCCGCTCGTCGATGAGCCTCTCGGCCCCCGCCATGTGGCTCTCCCAGGGGTGTAGGCCCACGGTGTGGTGGGCCCCCGGGGGGATGCGCTCCAGCTCGGTCAGCGAGAAGGAGTACACGGCCCGGGGCGAGGGGGCGCCCCCCCGGTAGTGGGCGTGGAAGTCCAGGACGTGGGGGTGCGTCGCGCCCATGCCTAGCGCTCGAGGTAGGTGTAGCCGTAGAGGCCCGAGCGGTAGTTGGAGAGGAACTCCTTGCCCTCGGCCATGGTGATGAGGCCCGCCTTCACCGAGCTCATCACCCAGGTCTCCACGGCCCGCACGAGGTTCTTCGCGTTGTACTGCACGTAGTCGAGCACCTCCTCCACGGTCTCCCCGTCGATGACCTGGCCGATGCGGTAGCCCCCCTCCTCGATGGTGATGTGCACTGCGTTCGTGTCGCCGAAGAGGTTGTGCAGGTCGCCCAGTATCTCCTGGTAGGCCCCCACCAGGAACACGCCGATGTAGTAGGGCTCGCCCTTCCTCAGGGCGTGCACCGGCAGGGAGTAGGCCCGGTTGGAGGTGGAGATGAAGTTCTCGATCTTGCCGTCCGAGTCGCAGGTGATGTCCTGTATGGTGGCCTCCATCTCGGGCTTCTCGTCGAGGCGGTGGATGGGCATGATGGGGAATATCTGGTCGATGGCCCAGGAGTCGGGCAGCGACTGGAAGAGCGAGAAGTTGCAGAAGTACTTATCGGCCAGCATCTTGGGTAGCCCCTGCAGCTCGTCGGGGATGTGCTTGAGGGTCTCCGATATCTGGCGGACCCTCCGGGCGATGCCCCAGAAGAGCTTCTCGACCTGGGCGCGGGTCCGCAGGTCGATGTGCCCGCGGGGGAACAGGCCCAGCACCTCTTCGCGCACCTGGAGGGCGTCGTGCCAGGTCTCCAGCAGGTTCGGCACGTTGATCTCGCGGTAGAGCTTGTACATCTCCAGCACCAGCTCGTGCGCCTCGTCGGGGAGCTCCTCATCCGGCCCCCAGGCCGGCAGGGTGGCCCGCTCCACCACCTCGAACACCAGCACGGAGTGGTGCGCGGTGATGGCCCGGCCCGACTCGGTCACCACGTTCGGGTGCGGCAGGTCGTGCTTGTCGGCCGCGTAGACGATGGCGCTAATCGCGTCGTTGACGTACTCCTGCATGGAGTAGTTCACCGAGCTGCTGCTGTTGGCCGACCGTGTGCCGTCGTAGTCCACGCCCAGCCCTCCGCCGATGTCCACGAACTCCACCTGGCAGCCCAGGCAGTAGAGCTGCACGTAGAACTGCGCGGCCTCCTCGAGCGCGAGCTTGATGCGCCGTATCTTGGTGACCTGCGAGCCGATGTGGAAGTGCAGCAGCTTCACGCAGTCCAGCAGCCCCTCGCAGCGCAGGAACTCCACGGCCTCTAGCAGCTCCGCGGAGGTGAGGCCGAACTTCGACTGGTCGCCCCCCGAGTCCTCCCACTTGCCGCTGCCCGCGCTGGCCAGCTTCACCCGTATGCCGATGTTGGGGCGCACGTTCAGCTTGCGCGCCACCCGCGTGACGATGCGCAGCTCGTTGGGCTTCTCCACCACGATGTAGATGCGCCGCCCCATCTTCAGGGCCAGCAGGGCCAGCTCGATGTAGTCCTCGTCCTTGTAGCCGTTGCACACCACGAGCGAGTCCTGCGCCTTGGTGAGCGCGATGACCGCGTGCAGCTCCGACTTCGAGCCCGCCTCCAGGCCGATGTTGAACTTCGAGCCGTAGCTCACGATCTCCTCCACCACCGGCCGCATCTGGTTCACCTTGATGGGGTAGATCACGAAGTTCTGCCCCTTGTAGTTGTACTCCCCGGCCGCCCGCTTGAAGCAGCGGGCCATGCCCTCTATCCGCGCGTCCAGGATCTGCGGGAAGCGCAGCAGCACCGGCGCGCTCACGTCGCGGAGCGAGAGCTCGTCGACGATGTCCTTGAGGTCCACGCCCGGGCCCTGGGCCTTGGGGCTGACCTGGATATGGCCCTGCTCGTTGATGGAGAAGAAGTCCTTCCCCCACCCGTTGATGTTGTACAGCTCGGCGGAGTCCTCCACCTGCCACTTCCTCATTGCTCCCATGCGCGCTTGCTCCTGTCGGTCTTTCGTTAGTCACACTTAAGCCTAATCGGCTGGCAAAGGTATAAAGAAATATCACCCGTGCGACCCCGTGGCCGGGCGCGGAGGGCGGCGTGTGCGGGCCCGTAGAAAATATCGGTTCTACCACTATTTTACTACATTCGCGCCGTACTCGTCCAACTAGGCGATGTGCGTACCGGGGCTCCAGCCCCCCCTTACTGGCCTGCCAATCAAGGGGTTTGGGACCACCACGGTGCGCGGATTCCCTCGCGGCACGGGTCCCATGGTCCGGCTTGCCCGCGGCGGCACACGCGGTGGCGCCGCGCAGGCAGAGCCAAACACAACCAATAGCCATAAATCTATGAGCGGAATACAGGAAAGCAAGATACGCGAGCTGGTAGAGAAGCGCGCCGAGGCCCGCCTGGGCGGGGGGGAGAAGAAGATCGCCTCCCAGCACGAGAAGGGGAAGTACACCGCCCGCGAGCGTATACAGATGCTGGTGGATGAGGGGAGCTTCGAGGAGTTCGACGCCTTCGTGACGCATCGCTGCGAGGACTTCGGGATGGAGAAGTCCCGCATACTCGGCGACGGGGTGGTGACCGGCCACGGCACCATCGACGGGCGGGTGGTCTACGTCTTCTCGCAGGACTTCACCATCTACGGCGGCTCCCTCTCCCTGACCTGCGCGGAGAAGATCTGCAAGATCATGGACATGGCCATGAAGAACGGCGCGCCCGTCATCGGCATCATGGACAGCGGGGGGGCGCGCATCCAGGAGGGGGTCAAGAGCCTGATGGGCTACTCCATGATATTCCAGAAGAACATCGAGGCCTCGGGCGTGGTGCCCCAGATCTCCATGATGATGGGCCCCTCGGCCGGGGGCGCGGTGTACTCCCCAGCCCTGACGGACTTCATCCTGATGAATGACCAGACCTCCAACATGTTCGTCACCGGCCCGAAGGTGGTCAAGACCGTCACCGGCGAGCAGATCACCGCCGAGAGCCTCGGGGGGGCCCGCATGCACGCCTCCAAGTCGGGCGTGGCGGCCTTCATGTCGCAGAACGAGGAGGAGGCCTTCGCGATGATACGCAAGCTCTTCCAGTTCATCCCCCAGAACAACCTGGAGGAGCCGCCGCGCATCGCCCCGAGCGACTCGATTGACCGCCTGGAGGAGTCGCTCAACACCATCATCCCCGAGGATGCCAACAAGCCCTACAACGTGATGGACGTGATTGAGGCCATCGTGGACAACGGCGACTTCTTCGAGGTGCACGCGGCCTACGCGAAGAACATCGTGGTGGGCTTCGCGCGCATGGACGGGATGCCGGTGGGCATCGTGGCCAACCAGCCCAAGGTCATGGCCGGGGTGCTGGACATCAACGCCTCCCGCAAGGGGGCGCGCTTTGTCCGCTTCTGCGATGCCTTCAACATCCCGCTCATCACCCTGGAGGACGTGCCGGGCTTCCTGCCGGGCTCGGGCCAGGAGAGCAACGGCATCATCATGCACGGGGCCAAGCTGCTGTTCGCCTACGGGGAGGCCACCGTGCCGAAGATCACGGTGATACTCCGCAAGGCCTACGGGGGGGCCTACATCGTGATGAGCTCCAAGGGCCTGAAGTCCGACATCAACTACGCGTGGCCCTCGGCCGAGATCGCCGTCATGGGGCCGAGCGGGGCCATCGAGATCCTCTACGGCCGGGAGCTCAAGGAGCTCAAGGACGAGCCGGAGAAGTACCAGCAGTTCGTGGCGGAGAAGGAGGCGGAGTACAAGGAGAAGTTCGCCAACCCCTACGTGGCGGCCAGCCTGGGCTACCTGGACGACGTGATCGAGCCGCGCAACACGCGCTTCCGCATCATCCGCGCGCTGAACATGCTGCAGTCCAAGAAGGACATGCTGCCCCCCAAGAAGCACTCTAACCTCCCCCTATAGCCATGCCAGACACGCTGCTCAACGCGGCGGCCGCGCAGTCGCAGCCGCTGCTGAACGACCCGGCCCGGGCGCTCCGCCGGGCCCAGCAGGCCGAGGAGTTCATGGAGAACGACCCCTCCGGCTTCGGCCTCACCCTGGTGGCCATGGGCGTGGTCCTGCTGGCCCTGCTCTGCCTCTACTTCATATTCCACTTCATCGGCCGGCTCTCGGTGCGCCACATGGCCGCGGGCAAGAAGGACCGCCTGGAGACCAGCCCCTTCCGGCGGGGCGACTACGACGGGTCGGTGGCCGTGGCCATCGCCCTGGCCCTGCACCAGTACGCCGAGGAGGCGCGCGACGAGGAGGAGGGCTACGTCACCATACAGGAGGTCTCGCGGCGCTACTCCCCCTGGAGCGCGAAGTCCTTCGGCGTGATGAACAACCAGCGCGCCCGGCGCTAGAGTACAACACCAAGACCAGAAGCACAGTGAAAGTATACAAGTACAAGATAAACGGACAGACCTACGAGGTAGTAATCAAGGATATAACCGACGGCGAGGTCGACGTGGAGGTCAACGGCCTGAGCTACCACGTGGAGAACGTGGACGCGCCCAAGCACAGCAGCAAGCCGCCGCAGGTGTCGCGCCCCAAGGTGGCTACGCCCCCGGTGCATCAGGCCGCTGCGCCCGCCCCGCCCCGCAGCGCCAAGCCCTCGGGCGAGGGGACCATCACCTCCCCCCTGCCGGGCGTGGTGCTGGACATGAAGGTCAAGGAGGGCGACACCGTCAAGGCCGGGCAGCCCCTCCTGGTGCTGGAGGCCATGAAGATGGAGAACAGCATAGAGGCCGAGACTGACGGGCAGGTCATCAAGGTCTACGTCAAGACCGGTGATTCGGTAATGGAGGGCGATGCCCTGGTGACAATAGGAGGCTAGGGCATGACGGTACTTCTCAAGGCGAGGCTCTTCGAATTCATGGCCGAGCACA
This sequence comes from Bacteroidia bacterium, assembly GCA_002749065.1. Taxonomy (GTDB): domain Bacteria; phylum Bacteroidota; class Bacteroidia; order Bacteroidales; family CAJPTX01; genus Bacteroides_D. The sequence continues at coordinate 43,321 of PDTX01000008.1, forward strand.
TCAGCACCTTCGCTGGCCTCACCGGCCTGGCGCACATGACCTGGGCCCACGCCCTGATGATCGTGGTGGCCTGCGTGTTCCTCTACCTCGGCATACGGAAGGAGTTCGAGCCGCTCCTGCTGGTGCCCATCGGCTTCGGCATGATCCTGGGCAACATCCCCTTCGCGGAGGGCTACCAGATCGGCATCTACGAGCAGGGCTCCGTGCTGAGCTACCTCTACTTCGGCGTGGTCAAGGGCTTCTACCCCCCGCTCATCTTCCTGGGCATCGGGGCGATGACCGACTTCTCGAACCTGATAGCCAACCCCAAGCTCATGCTCATCGGGGCGGCCGCCCAGTTCGGCATCTTCGGGGCCTACATGCTGGCCCTGTCCACCGGCCTGTTCAGCTTCGCGGAGGCGGGCGCCATCGGCATCATCGGCGGGGCGGACGGCCCCACGGCCATCTTCCTCTCCTCCATGCTCGCCCCCGAGCTCATGGGGGCCATCGCCATATCGGCCTACTCGTACATGGCCCTGGTGCCGGTCATTCAGCCCCCCATCATGCGCCTGCTCACCACCCAGAAGGAGCGCACCATCCGCATGAAGGCCCCCCGCCAGGTGAGCAAGATGGAGCGGGTGCTCTTCCCCGTCCTGGGCGCCCTGATGACCCTCCTGCTGGTGCCCTCGGGCCTGCCCCTGCTGGGCATGCTCTTCTTCGGCAACCTCCTCAAGGAGAGCGGCGTGACCAAGCGCCTGGCCGACACGGCCCGCGGCCCCCTCATCGACATCGTCACCATACTCCTGGGCCTGACAGTGGGCGCATCCACCCAGGCCGTACGCATGGTGGCCGACCCCGTCACCGGCGAGCTCATCAACAAGGGCTTCCTCTCCGGGCGCTCCATCATGATATTCGCCATCGGGGCCTTCTCCTTCGTCATCGCCACCACCTCGGGCATACTCTTCGTCAAGCTGATGAACCTCTTCCTCCGGAAGGAGAACAAGATCAACCCGCTCATCGGCAACGCCGGGGTCTCGGCCGTGCCCGACAGCGCGCGCATCTCGCAGACCGTGGGCCTGGAGTACGACAAGTCCAACCACCTGCTCATGCACGCCATGGGCCCGAATGTGGCCGGGGTCATCGGCAGCGCCATCGCGGCCGGCATTATGCTCTCCTTCTTCTCCTAGGGGGGCGGCCACGGAAAGACCAAGGGCGCAGATTGGCCAATCTGCGCCCTTTTGCCGTCCGCGGGGCGCGGAGGCCTCCCGCCGCCCCATGGCCGGTTCCGGAGAAAATGCTACATTTGCCATCGGGCATTCCCGTCAGTAATACACGCAAGACATATGGACACAATCAACAGCTACATCGAGGCCCACAAGGACCGCTTCCTCGAGGAGCTCTTCGGTCTCATCCGCATCCCCTCCATCAGCTCGGAGTCGGAGCATAAGCCGGACATGGTGCGTTGCGCCGAGTACTGGCGCGACGCCATCCTCGCGGCCGGGGCCGACAGGGCCATGCTCTGCGAGACGGTGGGCCCGCCGGTGGTCTTCGGCGAGAAGATTGTCGACTCCGCCCTGCCCACGGTGCTGGTCTACGGCCACTACGATGTCATGCCCGTGGACCCCATCGAGGAGTGGCGCACCGAGCCCTTCGAGCCCGTGGTCAAGGACGGCATCATCTGGGCGCGCGGCGCGGACGACGACAAGGGCCAGGCCTTCATGCACGCTAAGGCCTTCGAGCTGATGGTGCGGACCGGCACGCTGCCCTGCAACGTCAAGTTCATGATAGAGGGCGAGGAGGAGATCGGGTCCAACGCCCTGAACCTCTGGCTCGACGAGCCGCAGAACCGCGACCTGGTGAAGGCCGACGTCATCCTGGTGTCCGACACGAGCATGATCGCGGCCGACACGCCCTCGGTCACCGTGGGCCTCCGGGGGCTGACCTACGTTGAGGTGGAGGTCACCGGCCCCAAGCAGGACCTCCACTCCGGCCTCTACGGCGGGGCGGTGGCCAACCCCGCCAACGTGCTCTGCGGCATGATCGCCAGGCTCATCGACGAGAACGGCCATGTGACCATCCCCGGCTTCTACGACGACGTGCTGGAGGTCAGCGCGGAGGAGCGCGCCGAGATGGCCCGCGCGCCCTTCTGCGAGGCGGGCTACAGGGAGTCATTGGACGTGGACGAGCTGCAGGGCGAGGCGGGCTTCTCCACCATCGAGCGCACGGGCATACGCCCCACCTGCGACGTGAACGGCATCTGGAGCGGGTACACCGGCGAGGGGGCCAAGACCATCATCCCCTCGAAGGCTTCGGCCAAGATCAGCATGCGCCTGGTGCCCAACCAGGACTACGTGAAGATTGGTGAGCAGTTCGAGGCCTACTTCCGGAGCATCGCGCCCAAGTCCGTCAAGGTGAAGGTGGACATCCTGCACGGCGGTATTCCCTATGTTTCCCCGACCGACACCGTCGCCTACCGCGCCGTGCGGCGTGCCATCGAGGAGAGCATGGGCACGGCCCCCATCCCGACCCGCAGCGGGGGGAGCATCCCCATCATCAGCATGTTCGAGCAGAAGCTCGGCCTCAAGTCCATCCTCATGGGCTTCGGCCTCGAGAGCGATGCCATCCACAGCCCCAATGAGAACTACCCCCTCGAGCAGTTCTTCCGGGGCATACGGACCATCCCGCTCTTCTACCGCTACTACGCGGAGGGGATGAGGGGGGAGTAGGCCCAGCTAGGGGCCGGTTTCAATGAGGGGCAACGCATTGATGACCTATGGGTTATGCGTTGCCCCTCCGTTTGGTTCGTGGCGTATCCTTGCCCCTTTTCCCTTCCTCCACCTATCCCTCCGCGATGATCTCCAGCAGCGTCAGCACCATTCGGCACGACATTTCGAAGGAGGGAATCGGTAGGAATTCGCAGTTCGAGTGGAAGTTGTGCGCCCCCGTGAAGAAGTTGGGCGTGGGGATGCCCCGCGTGGAGATGTAGGAGCCGTCGGTGCCCCCGCGCATGGCCATCGTCTTGGGCGTAATCCCGAGCCGGCGCATGGCCTCGTAGATGTAGTCCACGCAGAAGTGGCTTTCCTCGTCTATCGCATCGCGGATATTCCCGTACACGTCCGCCATCTCGAGCGTAATCTTCGCCCTGGGGTAGCGCTTCTGCAGCAGCTCCACAGCCTGGGCGATGAATGCCTTCTTCGCCTCGTAGCCCGCTCGGCTATGGTCGCGGATGTTTAGGCTCACGGTCGCCGTGCTCTGGTTCGAGTTGATGCTGTCTATCCAGATGTACCCATCCGTCCCGTCAGTGTTCTCGGGTGTCTCCAGGCGGTTGAAGTAGTTCGCGAAGTCCGCGGCCACCAGCGTGGGGTTCACCATTACCCCCTTGGCCGACATGGGGTGCGCGCTCACGCCCTGGATGTGCACCCTGGCCGAGCCGGCGTTGAAGGTCTCATATACCACCTCGCCCAGCTCGCAGCAGTCGAGGGTGTAGGCGAATTTCACCGGGAGGCGCGAGAAGTCGATGTGCTTGGCGCCCACTAGCCCCACCTCCTCATCGGGGACGAAGACCAGGTAGATGTCCCCGTGCGCAAGGTGCTCATCCTCCTGCACCAGGCGGGCGGCCGTCATGATGGAGGCTATGGCCGCCTTGTCGTCTGCCCCCAGGACGCTATGCCCGTTGCCCACCAGGATGTCCTGCCCCACGTAGCGCGCGATCTCGGGGTGCTCGGCCTCGCGGATGAATATGCCATCCTCCTCGTTGAGGCAGATGTCCCCGCCACCGTGGTGCACTATCCGCGGCTCTATGCTCGGGCTGAGGTTCACGTCCACCGTGTCGAGGTGCGCCACGAAGGCTACCGGCGGGAGGGGGCGCTCGCTGTTGCCGGGCAGATGCCCTATCAGCACCCCGTACTCGCTCAGCGAGATGTCCGCTGCGCCCATCTCCTCCAGCTCTCCGCGGAGGAGCCGAGCCAGCTCCAGCTGCCCCTCCGAGGAGGGAACTTGCCGCGAGCCGAACACGCTCTGCGAGGGGATGGCCGCATAGCGGCGGAAGCGCTCCACCAGCTCTTCGCGCAGCCGTGCGCTGTCTACATCCTGTATTCTCATTGCCTTCTCCAATTTGCGGTGCTAGAAGCCCTGCAGCGTGTAGGTTGCCTGTATACCCAGCGGCACATCCAGGAACCACATGGCGTAGAGCACCGCTGTTAGCGCGATCAGTAGCCCTATCGTGTAGGGGAGCATCATGGAGCTCAGGGTTCCTATCCCGCTCTCCTTGACGTACTTCTGGCAGTAGGTGATGATCAGGGGGTAGAAGGCGAACATGGGCGTTACCACGTTCACGGCGGAATCTGACACCCGGAAGGCGGCCTGCGTGAGCTCTGGAGCTATCCCCACGCCCATGAGCATCGGCACGAAGATGGGGGCGAGTATGGCCCACTTGGCCGAGGCCGAGGTGATCAGCAGGTTTAGCAGCCCGACGAAGAGTATGCAGCCGCCGATGGTGAGCTGCGGGGGCATGGCCAGGCTCTTGAGGAACTCCGCGCCCGAAACGGCGATGAGCGCCCCGAGCTGCGAGGCGTTGAAGGCGTAGAGGAACTGCGCTGCGAAGAAGTAGAAGACGATCAGGGAGATTAGCGTCCGGGTGATGTCCTCCATCGACTTGGTGAAGTCCTTCGGCGACCTGAAGTTGCCCGAGGCTACGCCGTATGCCAGGCCTACCGCCCCGGCGAAGATGAAGATCAGGGTCACGATGGAGCGCATGATGGGGGCCTGGAAGCTGTGCAGCGTGCCGTCGGGCGCGCGCAGGGGGCTGTCGGCCGGCATGACCAGCAATGCGAGGCCTACGCCCATGATGACGAGGATGGAGGTGGCGATGTAGAAGGCCGTATTCTCCCGCTTGGTGATGGGCGTGCTGCTGTCCTCTATGTCCAGCGCTTCGTTCATGGGGTACATTTTCCAGAGCCAGGGCTCCACGATGCGGTCGGTGATGTACCAGCAGGCCGGGATGACAAGGAACGTCGCCCAGAACATGAAGTAGTAGTTGCACAGGACGTTCACCATGTAGTCGGGTCGCACTATCTGCGCGGCGGCCTGGGTGAAGCCCTGTATGATCGGGTCGATGGCCGAGGGGGTGTAGTTGGCCGCGAAGGCGCCTGCGATGCCCGCGAAGGATGCCGCGACCCCGGCCAGGGGGTGGCGACCCGAGGCGTAGAACATGTAGGCCGCGATGGGGATGATGATGACGTACCCGCTGTCCGGGCCGATGTGGCTGAGCATCCCCACGAGGATGACCATGGGGCTGATGAGCCGCTTCGGGGTGATCAGCAGCATCTTGCGTAGCGCCACGTTGAGGTAGCCTGAGCCCTCTGCGATCCCGATGCCCAGCGTCGCCACGATGACCATCGCCAGCGGGGGGAAGCCCGCGTAGTTGCTCACCATCTTGCTCATCAGATCCACCAGCGACGCGCCGCTCAGCATGTTGATGATCTCCACCTGCTTCCCCGTGGCGGGGTTGATGTAGCCGAAGCTCATTGTCGACATCACGGCGGAAATGGCGCACACCAGCACGAAGGCCCCGATGAAAAGGATGGTGATGTCGGGCACCCTATTCCCGATGCGCTCAATGGCGGCCAGAAGCCCTGTGGCCCGATTGCTCTTTTCCGTTGCCATACTCTCTTTGGTGCTATTCAGGTATCGCTAAACTATATTCTGCTCCTCTGATGTGTGATTCGCAATGCAAAAGTAGGGAATTCCATTTTACCCACTTCACAGCCTCCCCCCACCTCCCCCCACTCGTAGTACCCCTCTTCGCGCCGCACATGCTCCAGCAGCCGCTCGCACAGCGGGTCGCTCGACAGCAGGTCGGGGTTGCCCACGATGACCATCTGCTCGCGGGCCCGGGTCAGCGCCACGTTCAGCTTGCGGTCGATGGTGGCGCCGGTCTCCCGGTCGCGTATCCGGCTCTCGAAGAGGAATTCCAGCTGGTAGGGCTGCTGCACGGTGAAGCCGTAGACCATCACGTCGCGCTGGCTCCCCTGGTAGCGCTCCACGGTGTCGATGGTGATGCCCATGAGCTCGGGGAGCCCCAGCCTCTCCAGCTCGCGGCGCACCGTGGCGATCTGGTGGCGGTAGGGCACTATCACCCCCAGGGTTTCGTCCGGGACGAAGGGGCGCTCGGCCTCCTGGTACAGGCGGTGTACCACCCCGGCGATGCGGGCTATGGCCGCCCCCTCGGCCGGGTTCACCTTGTCGCTCGGCATCCGCTGCGTGTTGCGCATGGCGAAGAAGAGCACGCGGCGACGGGCCAGCAGGCTCGCCAGCGGGTCATCGCCCTCGTACCGATATCGCAGCGCCTCCTGCTGGTGGGCGAGGGGGATGGCCTCCAGCTGGCCGTTGTAGAAGCAGCGGCTCGGGAAGGCGGCCACCTCTGGGTGCATCCGTCCCTGCTGCGTGAAGCGGTGTACCAGGGGGGAGCCGGGGGGCTCCTGGCGTAGCAGCCGCTCGAAGATGGATACCCGGAAGTCTATCGTTCCCTCCGCCGCGTTGGGCTCGTCGCTCAGGCACGCTAGCGCGGGCGAGCTGAGCCGGGAGGTCTGGCCCGTCTGCCCCACCACGGCGGGCAGCTGCTTCTCGTCGCCGATGAGGACGAAGCGGGCGATGCTGCAGCCTCCCGACCCGTTTTTGGCCGAGAGGAGGGGGAGGAGCGTGGGCTCGAGGATCTGCGAGGCCTCGTCCACTATCGCCAGGGTGAAGCTGTGCAGCTTGAAGAGCTCCAGCTTGCCGCAGAGGCTGGTGACCGTGGAGGTGTAGATGCGTATGCCCCCGAAGAGCTCCAGTATCTCTTGCCGGTTGCGGCAGGCGGCCGTGAGCTCCTGCATCAGGAAGGGGCGGTAGGGTGGGGCGGTGCTCAGGTGTCGCCCCAGCCGCATGTAGGCGAATGGCTTGTCGCCGTGCTGGGCCTTCAGCCCCTCGAGCTGGGCGCATATCTCGTCCACGGCGCGGTTGGTGTAGGCCAGCAGCAGCACGCGGGCAGTCGGGTCGGTGAGCTCCTCCCGGAGGATGCTCACCAGGCCCTTGGAGGTCTTGCCCGTCCCCGGTGGGCCTATCAGCAGGAAGTAGTCCTGGGCCTGGACGAACTTCCGAATCAGCCCGTTGAAGCCGGGGTAGTCGCCCTTCGGCTGGCGTTGCGCATCGCGCCCGGGGGGTCGCTGGCGTAGCAGCAGCTCGCGCCGTTCCTTCGGGGCTTCCAGGAAGCTGCATATCCCCCGGTACTGCGCGGCGAAGCCGGCCTCCAGCATGTCGTGCTCTATGGCCCAGAGGCGCTCCCCCTCGAAGAGGCGCCGGTTTCGCTGGCGGGCGTTGAGCCTCACGGTGATGCTGCGGGCCGCGAACTCCAGCACCGCGCCCTTGTGCACCATGCCGCGCCGCGGGTCGGGCTCGTCGGTGGGGGCGTAGGCGTAGAGGATGACCGGGTCGCCCAGGCGGAAGTTGGGCAGGGCGGTGCTGTCCTGGTGGGGGATGCGCAGCGTGATGTCGTGTATCCCCTCGCGGCTCTCCCCCCGCTCGCCGTGGGCCAGCCGCTCTATCTCCAGCCCGTCGAGTAGGTTGCCCTGCTCGCGCTTCTCCGCGTTGCTGCTATTCCACACCCCGGCGTGGCCCGAGCCCTCGCGCTTCGGGCTGCCCACCTTGGCCAGCAGCTGCTCCTGGGCGACGAAGGTGATGGCGTGCCCGGCATAGGCCTGCTCGGCCGGGGTGGCCTGCTGCACGGCCTTGAGCACCTGCAGCACCTTCGGGAGGATGAAGTCGTCCCAGAGCCGCCCGCACGCCCGCTGGTGTAGCCGCTCGGGCGTGAGCTCGCACAGCATGTCCAGCCCCTCGCCCCGGGCCAGCGCGTACTCCTGCCGGACGATGCGGTTGCGCATCTCGAAGGCCTCCTGGAGTAGGACCGTGGCCGGGCTTTCGCGGAGTAGCCCCTTGGGGTAGCGGGAGTAGAGGAGGTAGCTCGCGATGTCCTCGTTGCGCAGCCGGAGGTCCGTGAGGCCGTAGCGCAGCACCGCCATGTAGAGCAGCATCTGCACGTAGTGCGACTCGTAGGGCCGGCCCTGCCCGTCCTTGGCGCGGAAGCTGTCCCACCGGCCGGATTTCTGCTCCATCAGCACCCGCATGTCCTCCTGGATGAGGTCCATACGCCCCTGAAGGCCAAGCTGCTCGCAGATGAAGGAGGGTTCCAGGACCACCCGCTCCAGGTCGATTACCCCGGCCTCCCGCGCATCCCCGTCCCGCCGGAATATCTCCCTGAGGTGCGCCAGCTGCCGCTGCGCGTCGTGGTGGAACTGCTCGTTGGTCGCCCCCTCGCGTAGCGCTTCGCAGGTGCTTATCCCCAGCGGGTTCTCGCGGAAGAAGTCGCGCACCACCTCGACGTACTGGGGGGCCCCGTCCCCGGCGTAGATTACCCGGTCCAGCAGCATGCCCGAGAGGTTACCCAGCAGGATGGGGGCGCTGGTCTCCTGGGGCGTGAAGCGGTCGATGAGCAGGTTCAGCTCGGATGTGCCGTAGCTCTGGAACACCTTCGCGACCACGGAGATGTTGACCAGGTAGTCCGGCTCTAGGATTATCTGCTCGGGTAGCACCATCCCCACCTCGAGGCGGGGGCGCACCAGGTTGAGCTGGGCGAAGGGCCAGAGCAGGCCGGGGAGGTAGCCGTAGTCCAGCTCCCAGGTCTCGCCGAGCTTGAACCGTAGGGGGATGGTCAGCTCCCCCCCCTCCGCGTCTTCGGCCACCACGCCACGCGCCGACCACGAGCGCACCGTCACCCGGATGTAGTCCCGCTCCGCCCATTTGCGTTGCTCCGTGGGGTAGTCCCCCATGGGGAGCCGGTCGAGCAGCGCCGGGGGCACCGGCACGTCCTCGCAGCGGTGGATGAATTCCGCCACCGCCCGGATGTCGTAGCCCAGGCCCTCCTCCGAGAGCTTCGCCTCGTCCACCGGGGCGTGTATCCTCGCCCCCACGTTCCGGATACGCCGGTGTAGCCCCCGACTCTTCGCCTCCAGCCCATGCGCTTGGCATAGGTAGGCCAGGCGGGCCGCATCGCTGGCGAAGGTCTGCCGTAGCCCGGCGGTGAGCGCGGCCAGGATGCCACGGAGCACCCCGTAGATTGCCATGTGCCTCTCCGCCAGATTCCCCGCTGGCTCAGTGGCGCGCTGCAGGCCGCTGTACCACCCGGTGGCCCTGGCGCAACGCACCTCCCCCTCCGTCGGCTCCGGGATGTATACCCCCTCTGTATGTGCTTGCTCCCGTCCCCTGTCGTGATGCGTGTTCGTCGCCATGCGTTTGATTTCGTGCGGTTTAACCTGGCCCAGTCCGAGGGCGCGTGGCCTGCTCGGGCCTTGCGCTCCGTCCCCTCGACCCAGTATCCGTGGCCAGCTCAGGCAAAGGTAGGAAAATATCCCTGCCCACCGTGGCCAATCGAACGTTTTGCTACCTTTGCAACTAGCGGGGCGCATCGCGCCAGAGGCCCCGACTTATACACCTATTATACAGGACACCTATGGACAGAACAGCGCTTGAGACCCTCTACCGTGAGCGTGGCCTCGCCCGCATCTGGGATATCCTATCGCCCCACGCCAAGAACGCCATCCGTATAGCACCCCGCCCGGCCGACGAGGCGAGCCTCCCGCTCGGCGGGTCCAAAATCGGGGGCTGCCCCGACCTACCCCCCGACGTGGAGTGGTTCACCTACGGCGGCCGCCCCATGTCCTTCCTCGCCCAGATTAACCTCCGCGAGGTGCACCCCTACGACAGCGAGGGGCGGCTCCCGGCCACGGGCATCCTCTACTTCTTCTACGACTCGGAGCAGGAGGTGTGGGGCTTCGACCCCAGCGATGCCGACGGCTCGAGGGTCTACTTCCACGACGGCGACCCCGCCCAGCTGCGCCGTCGCCCCCTGCCCGAGAGCCTCTGCCACGACGAGGATGGCGCGCCGCTCATCGCCCCCTGCGCCCTCAGCCTCAGCGCCGAGTGCACGCTCCCCAGCCTCTGGAGCAGCCTCGCGGGGGACATCGACTACAGCGAGGAGGAGTTCGAGGCCTACTTCGCCCTCATGGAGGAGCTCGGCGAGGAGCAGTTCAAGCTGCTCGGCCACTCCGACAACGTGCAGGGGGGCATGGAGCTGGAGTGCGAGCTGGTGACCAACGGGATTTCCTGCGGCACTCCGGAGGCCTACAACCATCCCCGCTTCCACGAGCTGGAGCCGAATGCGGGCCGGTGGCACCTCCTCTTCCAGATGGACAGCTCGGACACCGTCGGCACCATGTGGGGCGACATGGGCCGCATCTACTACTGGATACGCGAGGAGCATCTGCAGGCCCGCCGCTTCGGGGAGAGCTGGGCCATCCTGCAGTGCTACTAGCCGGGGGCAAGCGCCGGGAGCACCCTTAATAGTTCTGCAAATGGATTCCCATTGTTGCGCTTCTTTCCATCCATCCGCCCCAACCGAAATTTCATGCTCGGGAAGATTTGGCAATGGGTGTCCTTCTGCCACCCCAATCCGTTTTTTGCCCCGGGCTTCCTGGCCAGCCCGAGCGGCGTATCGGCGATGCAAGGGCCAGCTCCATACGATGAAACGCCTGGAGATGTTTCCGGTGGCTCGGCGAATCCACGCCGTTTGGCACCGTTTTGAGGGCCTTTTATCAAGTCGACATGTCTAAATTGGTGCTTAGTTGCTATTTAGAACAAACCGCTACATGCTAGGCATACAGCTACTTTGTCTCGTTCTAGCCGACGTGTTTGTAATTGGTCTATTTGGCTGGGAGTTGATTTTTTACGCCCTTGTTTGTAGGTTTGCATCCCGGGATGGGTAGGGGGGTAATGTCAGCAGTGTTCAACCTACAAATACACCAAAGATGAGAAAATTCTCTTTATTTCTAATCATGCTCCTGTGCGTGCCGCTATGGCTTTCCGCCGGCGAGGTGCGCATGGGTGGCCATCGCTTCGTGCCCGAGCCCAATGTCGGCGTGCGAACCCGTGGCGCGAAGGTAGCCCTTCCGGCGGCCGTTCGCGGGCGGCACAACGTGCTGATCCAGCTGCGGGAGCTGCCGACCCCGGCCGATCGTGCAGCCCTGGCGGCGCGCGGCGTGGAGCTGGACCGCTACATCAACGGCAATGCGTACTTCGCGCTGGTGAAGGAGGGGGTGAAGCCCGCCTCGCTGCGCGACTTGGGCGTGGTTTCCATGGTGGCGGTCAAGCCCGAGTGGAAGATAGACCGCACGCTCGAGAACGCGCCGAGCTACGTGCGGGATGGGGAGTGGCTGCGTGTCCACCTCCGCCTGGCGGGCAACGTGGCCCGCGGGGAGGCGCAGGCCGCGCTGGCCGCGCTCGAGGCCGCGGAGATGCGCTTCGTGGACTCGGGCAGCGGGGTATGGCTGCGCGTCCGGGAGAGCCGCCTGCGCGAGGTGGCCTCCCTGCCGTGGGTGATCTCCGTGATGCCGGCCCCCAAGCCGAACATCCTCTACAACCGGAACGGTAGCCGCCTCACCCGTGCCGCCGCGCTGCGCACCCCCGCCTCGCTGCAGGGCCGTGGCCTCTCGGGCAGGGGCGTACGTGTGGGTATCTGGGACGGGAACGCGGTGAACCACCCCGACTTCGCCGGGCGCGTGATGCAGCAGGAGTACGAGATGTCCGATGAGGGCGCCTCGAAGCACGGGACCCACGTCACGGGCTCGGTGCTCGGGGGCGGGGTGCTGGACCCCGACGCCATGGGCATGGCCCCCTCGGCGACGGCCTACTCCTGGAACTTCAACGTGCAGAGCAATGGCCTTGAGCCCTGGGATGAGATGCGGACGACGCACGAGAAGTTCGGCATCACCCTCACGCAGAACTCCTACGGTCCGCAGCTCTTCTGCGGGCACGTCGACATGATCACCTACACGGCCAGCGATGCGTTCATGGACGCGCTCGCCTACGAGAAGCCCTACATGACGCACGTGTTCGCCGCGGGTAACGCCGGGGATATCTGCGCCAACGAGCTGACGGCCAAGCACGGTGCCCCGCAGTACGGCTCTTCGACCTCCTTCGGCAAGAACATGCTGTACGTGGGCGCGACCAACGACCAGGGCGAGCTGGTGCCCTTCAGCTCCTGCGGCCCGCTCGACGACGGGCGCATCTTCCCCACCATTTGCACCAAGGGCTCGAACAACTACAGCACCTCGCTGGGCGATGCGTACACGAACATGAGCGGGACCTCGATGGCCTGCCCCACCGCGACGGGCACGCTGGCCCTGCTGACCGAGCGCTACAAGCAGCTCTTCGGTGGCAACCCCCGCTCGGACCTGCTGCGTGGCATCGTGGCCAACTCGGCCGATGACGCGGGCCAGCCGGGCCCGGACTTCAAGTTCGGCTTCGGCCTTCTGAACGCGGAGCAGGCCGCTATGACCATAGAGCGCGAGTGGTTCGCCCTGTCGGACGGCTCGGGCCTGGCTCAGGGGGGCAAGCGCGAGCATAGGGTGCGCGTGCCGGCCGGCGCGAAGCGCGCCCGGGTGATGCTGGTGTGGAACGACCCCGGCCTCGAATCCATCCCGGGCGTGGGCTTCCCCGTGGTGCAGAACGACCTGGACCTGACGGTGAACGGCCAGCGCCCCCTGGTGCTGAACCCCACCCGGGGGCATGTGGGCGACCTGGCCAAGCCCGGGCGCGATGCGATCAATAACATCGAGCAGGTGGTGGTGGAGAACCCCCGCGGCGAGCTCATCGTGAGCGTGGAGGCCACCAAGATCCCCCAGACAGCGCAGAACTACGCGCTGGTCTGGTTCTTCGAGCTGGACGAGCTGCGCATAGCCTCCCCGGCCAACGGCGAGCTCTTCCGCCCGGGCGAGCGCTTCTTCCTGCGCTTCGATGGCCTGGGCTACGAGCATAACTACACGGTGGAGCTCTCCCTCGATGGCGGGACCACCTGGAAGAAGCTCGGCTCGCAGCCCGGTCGCCACCACGACAAGGCCGCCAAGCCGCGCCTGTTCAACCCCCACTACGACCTCCCGCGCACGGCCCCGATGACGGCCAGCGCGCTGGTACGGGTGACAACCCAGGATGGCCGCGTGGCCGTGAGCCCCTCGCCCTTCACCATCGCCCCGCAGGTCAGGGACGTGAGCTTCGAGGGCGAGGTCTGCGGCACCAACCCATGGAAGCTCTCCTGGCGGCCCGACCCCCTCGCGGAGAAGGGCTACGGCGTATTCTACTTCGATGGGGCCAAGGGCGAGTACATGCTGTACAAGGATGTGGCCAAGGATGCCAAGGAGCTCTCCATACCGCTGAGCGACCTCAGCAAGAGCGGCGTTTGGACCGTGGCGGCCAAGGTGAATGACAAGGTGTACGGCAAGCGTGCCCAGGCCGCGCAGACCTTCCTGGTGCCCCCGCTGTCGGTGATGGGGCGCGATGCCTTCCCGATAGTGGAGACCTTCCGCCAGTTCCCCGCGCAGTACTTCCGGCCGCGCTACGGCGAGAACATCCGCCTGACCACCAAGCCAGCCCTGCTGCTGGGCGCGGCCCCGGGCTCCAACATCCTGGGCTTCTCCATCTACCCCAAGGATCGCAACAGCTTCAAGCAGGAGAACTTCGATAAGGACAACCTCTTTGCCAGCCCGAAGAATGATGCCTGCATCGGCCGCCTGCACCAGTGCGAGGTGGACTTCTCGAAGGTGGAGGAGCAGGTGACCATGCGGGTGGTGATGGCCGTGCTGCCAGCGACGGCCGGGTCGCTGCAGGAGCAGGAGGTGAAGCCGCAGTTCCGCGTGGTGGACAAGGACGGCAAGCCCATCGCGGTCGACAACCCCATGGAGTCCGACAAGGATGGTGGCAAGATCATCGTGGGCTCCGGCGCCGACCGCCAGCTCTACTACAAGCTGCCGCTCAAGTACAAGGGGGCCCTCTCCCTGGAGTTCGCGGGCATAACCCCGGGCGATAAGTTCGTGTTCAACCGCGTGGAGTTCTTCGTGGCGCCCAAGGAGCAGGATGTGGCCGTGAGCCTGGTGTCGACCCCGCTGCCCGAGCGCCTGACCAACCGCGAGCTCGTGCTGGTGGACGTGCAGAACAAGACCAAGCACGAGTACGAGCGGCTCTCGGTGCGCGTGAAGCGCGATGGGAAGGACATCGACGGCATCGTCCTCGAGAAGGTGAAGCCCTTCGAGAAGCGGAGCCTGGTGCTCTACTACGACTTCACGACCACCCATGAGAAGGGCCAGAAGTTCGACTTCGAGGTGAGCTGCGAGGTGGTGGGCGACATGGACCCCAGCGATAACGTGGCCCGCGTCGACGTGGTGAACACCGGCGAGGTGCTATGCATGCCGCTGAGCACCGAGCGCATCGGCATGCAGGGGCGGATCCAGAAGACCGACCCCAAGATCACGTTCAAGATGCCGGGCGATGGCAAGCGGATCATCTTCGCCGACCACGGCGGGGTGGTGTCCAACTACACCGCCGGCCAGGTGAGCACCCTGAAGATCCTGCCCTCAGACCCGAAGAAGAAAATCAGGGTGAACTTCACGTCCTTCAAGACCATCAAGTCCAGCGGCGCACTGGCGGTCTTCACGGACGACGTGCCCAAGGACCTCACCATCTCGGACAACCAGCCCAGCCAGCCCCTGCTGGCCGGAGACTACGACCAGGAGGCCAAGGCCGGCAAGTGGCAGTACGTCTCCAACGCGGGCGATGGGGGGGTCACCTTCCTGTTCCAGTCGCGCGACCAGGTGGATGCCGGGTGGGAGGCTGAGATCACGGAGGTGGACCCGGCCGACCCGATGGAGGTGCTCTCCTTCGAGGCCAACCTGAAGGGCAATGCGCCCTTCGCGAAGATCTCGCCCCGGGTGACCATCAAGAACAAGAGCGGCGAGGCTCTGACCCCCCGCGTCATAGCCCATACGGGCCAGGGCATGGAGCCCACGGTGCAGACCCCGAAGCTGGAGGCGTCGAAGGAAACGGTGGTGGAGTTCAAGGATTTCATCTCCCTCCCCCTGTCCACCACGGTGCTGATCCGCTCCTGGCTGGAGTCACCCAGCGACTCGCAGGGGGCGCTACGCCACCCGGACGACCCGAACTTCACGGGCGAGAGCAACAACGAGATCTACGGCGTGGCGGCCTACGACTGCTACGATGTGCCCCGGCCATCGCGGAATACCAAGACTCTCCGCCTGCTGAAGGTGTCCTCGGCGCTGGCCAAAGAGGAAGAGGGCTTCCAGATCCCCAACCCGGAGGAGATCTTCGCCGCCCGGGCGGCACGCTTCCGCCTCTGGGCCAGGGATAGGGCCGTAGCGTACCGCCTGTCCGACACGCTGCACTACTACGATGGGGTGCGTAGCCAGGCCGATAAGGCGCTGCGCGTGAAGGTGAAGAACAACGAGTACTACACCAACGACATATCGCTGGTTGCCTGGGTGGACTGGAATAGGGATACGGTTTTCCAGCCCGAGGAGCGCGTCGCCACGCAGGTTGACGGCAATGAGGTTCGGGATGTGCAGCTGGCCCTGGCGCCCCCGGCGGACGCGGAGGAGGGCGCCTACCGCATACGCATCGCGGTGGGCTCGCTCAAGGAGCTCGAGTCGGCCTCCGTAGCCGGGGGGCTGAAGGTGGGCCAGGTTCGCGACTTCACCCTGCGCTACAGCAAGGGCCTGCCGCCGAGCTCGAACGACCTGCAGCTCCTGTCGGTGGATATGGGCGACTACATCCGCGAGCAGGCGGTGTTCGACCAGCCGGTGAAGCTGACCATCCGCAACGCCGGGCCGCTGAACTACTCGGGCGATGTGCGCATCGAGGCCAAGCTGAACGGCAAGCCCTTCACCTCCATGCTGCAGAACATCGCCGTGGAGCCGGGCAAAACGAAGGAGGTCTTCCTCAACCGCAAGGTCCAGATGCCCGACAAGGACGTGTACCGCGTGGAGGTCTCGATCGAGGAGACCCCCGAGGTGGTGAACGCCAGCAACAATGCCGGCCGGGCCGAGGTGGTGGTGCGCAAGCCGAACACCTCCACCAGCCCCGATGCGGATAACTACGTGATAGCCTTCTCGACGGAGGAGGATGCCAACGGCGCGCGCCTGGGCGAGCCCATCCTCTTCGAGAAGGAGGTAGGCCCGACCTACGGGAGCCACCTGCCGAGCACCTTCGAGATGTGGTTCTACGTCAATGAGTCGCGCAAGAACGTAATCATGACCTCCGACGGCGACGGCCTCAAGCTGATGACGCTCTACAACATGGCGCAGGGCCTGCCCGACAACGCGCTGGCCATCCAGGCCGGCCCGGGCTGCCTGTACTACACGGATGCCAACACGGTGCTGCCCGGCCGGTGGTACCACCTGGCCATCGTGATCCGCGACTACGTGGCGGCTTCGCAGTACGACCTGGGTAAGTCCGATGTGGGCATCTACCTCAACGGCTCTGCCGTGCCGCTCACCAAGCAGGGTGAGGGGGCCGTCTCGTGGTTCGGCCTCCGCCTGGCGCCGGAGTTCGACGGCAAGATCGACGAGTTCCGCACGTGGGATATGATCCGTAGCCCCGAGCAGATCAACGAGTACATGTTCAAGCACGCTGATGGCCAGCCCGCCCTGGTGGAGGAGTTCCACATGGACGAGGCCAACGGCAGCCTGAAGATCCACTCCGTGGGTGGGGCCAAGAAGAAGGAGGGGACGCTCTTCGCGCCGCTCTCCCGCATAGAGGAGGTGTGGGAGAAGCCGAGCGTGCTCTTCTGCACCACCGAGTTCCACGGGCAATCGTTCATCGAGCCCAAGGGCGAGAACACCTACGAGGTGACCTTCGCCAAGAACGTAGACCTCAGCTCCGTGTCGGGGCGCGTGGTGGGCACCTGGCCCGGCACGAAGGTGCTCTTCGGCGGCAAGCTCGTGAGCAACACCCAGCGCTTCGACTTCAGCGGCGGCAAGGTGCTGGAGTTCACCCTCGAGAAGAAGGGCGTGTTCGGCAAGAACTACGAGCAGAAGGTGAAGCTGGTGGCCAAGTCCGACCGCTCCAACGAGTGCCAGCTCCTCTCGGCCCAGGCATCCCAGCAGGTCGGCGGGAAGGTGCTCGCCAGCCTTTTCAGGCCCAAGAGGATAGACCTGCTGAAGGCCGAGGAGCAGCCGAGCGATATGTCGAAGATGCACCTGCTCTTCAAGATGAGCAAGGGCGCGAAGGCCTACGTGGACGGGAAGCCGCTGCGGAGTGGCGACGAGGTAGACCTCTCCCAGGCCCTGGCCATGACCATCAAGGCGGAGAATGAGCGGGATAGCATGAACTACATCCTCCGCCTGTCGGTGGCGCAGCAGCTGACCGTGGAGGCACCGGCCGCAACGCACGAGTACGGCGCGGCGGATGTAGCCCTGACAACCACCGGGGTGAGCGCCGCGAACGCCTCCTTCGTCCGTTGGGTATCGGCGGATGCCGGCGTGGCGACCGTGCTGACCGCGCCCGATGGCAAGAGCACTCTGCGCCTGGGTCGCCTGGGCACCACGAAGATCAGCGCGCGGCTGGAGGCCCATGGGACCTACGCCGCCTCCGGGGAGACATCCTTCAGCGTGACGGTTACCCCGAAGGCTGTGAGGGTCATCCCGGATGTGAGGAAGTCCGTGAGCGGCGAGCCCATCTCCGTGGAGTTCAAGGTGGATGGCATGGTGCAGAAGGCCGATAGGTTCGAGCTGGGCGACCTCATGAAGCTCGGTGGCTACATGGTGAAGCGCGGGTCGGACAGCTACGCGCCCGGCGCGCTGCTCCCGGTGGCCAAGGGCTACAAGCTGGAGGCCGGGGTGCAGCATGTCTCGACCGAGAAGTACAAGCTGGAGTTCCTGCCCTCGGAGGAGTTCGAGGTGAAGCTCCGCGAGGCCATGGGCCGCTTTACGCTCACCGTGAAGGATGCCAAGGGTGGCGCGGCGCTGGCGGGGGTATACGTCTCCGTGGGCGAGATGGCCGCGATGACGGACGCTGAGGGCAAGGTGAGCTTCGTGCTGCCCGCCGGGGAGCATGGCTACCTGGTGAGCCTGGAGGGCTACGCGCAGCAGCGTGGCGAGCAGAAGGTGGAGGAGGGGAAGGTGAGCGACGTGGAGATCCAGCTCAGCAAGGCGCCCGTGACGGTTACCTACCAGGTAGAGGGGAAGGGTGGCTACATCGTGGGTAGCACGATGCAGCAGCTGGTGTCCGGCGGCAGCGCCGAGCCCGTTAAGGCCTACCCGGACCAGGGCTACCGCTTCGTGGGCTGGTTCAACGGGACGACTAAGCTCAGCACCGAGCTCGAGCACCAGGCCAAGGATGTCGCGGCAGATGCTGCGTATACGGCCAAGTTCGAGGGCATACCGGCGACGATCACCTACACGGTGGAGGGCGAAGGCGGTAAGCTCAAGCACAATGGCCAGGAGAAGACCACCTTCACGAAGGAGGTCCCCTACGACGACCTGTTCGGCGAGGTGGAGGTCAAGGTGGAGAGCGATGCCTACTTCCTGAACTGGGATGACGGCTCCACGAAGACCAAGCGCAACGACGTGGCCAAGGGCAAGGCGAGCTACGTGGCGCGCTTCGGCAAGTACGTGAAGACCCTGCCGCTCAGGGAGGACTTCAGCACGCCGGGCGATAAGCTCCCCGTGGGCTGGTTTGCCGAGAGCACCTACCACGATGCGCTGTGCACCTGGAAGGTGAGCAAGGAGGACCACTACACCGGTAAGGGGCCGCAAAGGTCGACCGAGCCCGTCTTCAAGGCGAACGGCAACCCGTACGCCATCGCGAACTCCGAGGGGATAGAGGCCAAGCTGCCCTTCTTCGCCTCCGCGGGCGGCGAAGCAACGCTCTCCTCCCCGAGGATAAAGCTGGGCGAGGCCGTGGAGAACGTGGAGGTGGCCTTCAAGTACTACTACGACTCGCAGGACGGCTCCAAGACCGATGCGAAGTTCCAGCTGCAGTACAAGAAGAATGGTGGCGACTGGGAGAACCTCTACGCCTTCACCTCGAACAGGCATCAAGCCCTGCCAACCCACGATTTCAGCGAGATCTTCAGCCTAGGGCTGGCGGCCAACGATGAGGTGCAGTTCCGCTGGTACTACTGGACCAAGTACCAGGACTACTACGCGATCATCGACGATGTCTACATCGGTAAGCCGAGGGCCGCCCAGAAGTTCGCCGTGGAGTTCACCATGGATCCCGCGGACGCGGACAAGGGCGAGCTAGTGGGCGATCTGCTCCAGCAGGTGCGCAAGGACGGCAACAGCCGCGAGGTGAGGGTGGTGGCCAAGCATGGCTACCGCTTCAAGGGCTGGGAGATAGTGGATAAGAAGGGGGAGAAGATGACGATTCCGCTCGCCTCCTCCAACATCACCTTGATGGGTGTGATTGAGGATGTGAAGCTCAAGGCGACCTTCATCGAGGACTACGTGAAGTCCATCACCTTCACGGTGAATGGCCCCAACGAGAAGCCCCTAGAGGGGGCCACCATCACCGTCAAGCGTAAGGCGCCCATGGCCGACGTGGCGAAGTCTACCAACAAGGAGGGGCAGGCCACCTTCAACGAGAAGGATGAGATACAGATCGGGATGCTGGAGTTCAGCATCGCGAAGGATGGCTACGAGACCTACACGAACAAGGCCTACAAGGTGAACAGCGGCGAGACGCTCAACCCGAAGTACACCCTGTTCTTCCCCGTGAAGGATAACTACCTCCTGGTGGTGAAGGCCATCGATGCCGAGCAGCTCTTCGATATGGAGGGTGTCAAGCTCAAGCTCATCAGGCTGAGCGACATGTCGGAGCAGGCTTTCACCACGGATGCCAACGGCTCGAAGACCATCACCATCCCCGCGACGGGCGACTACAAGCTCATCGCCGAGAAGGACGGCTTCAAGCGCCAGGAGATCACCCTGACCTACGCGCCACCCAAGCAGCTGCTGGATAGCGAGGGTAAGCCCCTGGTCGACAAGGATGGCAAGCCGGTGCTGGCGAAACCCGAGGAGACCAAGCACGTCAAGCTGGAGATGGTGTCCAACACGCCGCAGACCTACCAGGTGACCTACACCGTGACCGACATCAAGGGCCAGGCTCTCAAGGATGTGGCCGTGGAGTTCAACAGCGTGCCGAAGACCACCAACGCCGACGGTAGGGTGACCTTCGGGGATCTGCCCAGGGGCGAGTACGCCTACAAGATCTCCCACGCCGGCTTCATAGAGCAGCAGGGCGACTACATGCTCAGCAGCGATATGGCCGAGCCGGTGACCCTGGTGAAGGCCCTGACGCTCAGCGTGAACGTGATGGATATGAAGACCAGCCAGCCCCTGAAGGATGCGGAGGTGATCTTCAGCGACAGGCACCAGGTGACGGATGCCACCGGGAAGGCCTCCCTGGCCGTTCAGGAGGGTGAGGACATCCTGCGCGTCCGGGCGGCCGGCTACGCGGAGGTCTCCAAGCCCATCATGGTGGACCAGGATCACTCCGACTACTCCATCATGCTGAGCCCGAAGTACGCCGTGAAGTTCACGGTGACCGACCTGAAGGGTAACCCGCTCTCGGATGCCCGTATCGCCTTCAGCGAAACGGCCAAGAGCACGGGTGCGGACGGGACGGTGAGCGTAGAGCTCGCGGTTGGTGAGCATGCCTACAAAGTTACCCGCGATGGCTACGTCATGGCCGAGGGGAGTATCACCGTCAAGGGCGAGGCTGGGCAGGAGGTATCCGTCAAGCTCTCGCGCGCCTTCCACCTGACCGTTAAGGTGTGGGCCGGGGGCGAGGCCAAGGTCGGCGCGCTGGTTGAGCTGGCCGGCATGGAGGCCAAGAGCGACGACAAGGGCGATGCGCGCTTCAGCGACATCCCCGAGGGTCGCCACACGGTCAAGGTCTCGCTGGACGGCTACGTGTCGCAGGAGGAGACGGTAGAGCTGCCAGGCGAGGAGAAGCTGCACGTGGTGCTCAAGCCGGTGAATAGCGGCAAGAACAAGCCGGATGAGAAGAAGAATGAGCAGAAAGATGAGGAGAAGAAGGATGAGCCGAAGCCGGGCGATGACACGGATGTGGTGGCTACGCCCCTCGCCGAGGTGGAGGTGATGCCCAGCCTCTTCGCCGACTTCTTGCTCGTGAAGCACGCCGAGCGGGTGCTATCCTACCGACTGCTGAACCTCCAGGGTGCTCCCGTACGCCAGGGGGTGACCCGGGGCCAGGAGCAGCTGCGCATCGGGACGGTGGAGCTCCCCGAGGGGCTCTACATCCTGCAACTCATCGATGCCGACGGGCAGCACCGCGCCTTCAGGCTGGTGAAGCGCTAAAGGTAGTCGGGGCTTCGTAGCCTCGTAGAATGGGCGGGGGCTGTTGCCAAAGGGCAGCAGCCCCCGCTTTTTGCTGTCGGGTCTAAGAGAGGATGAGGGAGGGGGGAAGGGCTTGGACGGAGCCACCGTTGCACCCAGCTGCGAGTGTCCCGTCACCTCCAGCGTTGTGGAGGAGCGTGCAGAGGAAGTTTACGCTAGGCGCAGAGGCCTATCGATGTCCTCGTAGCGCATCGCGCGGGGGGCTCTACCCCTAGACTCAGCTTGAAATGTGCTTCTTCGTCGTAAAGCGTACTCCGCAACATCTTTGCGGAGATGGTCGATGGGAATGCTGCGTAAGCGCGGCCCGTGGGTTTGAGCTAGGCGGAGGGTTTCCCGGGGGGAACTGGGCATTTGCTCGCCTTTCCGCTTCCCGCGGGGTGTAATAATCCACGGGCATGCTAGCGCGCTACCCGGCGCTGGATGGTTACGCGAAGGTGGGAAATGTAGTAAGGCCGGGCTGGGCGGAGTTCTTCGCCTCTCCTGACCTATAGGCAGAAAAAGGGCCGCCGCAGAACGCTCTGCAGCGACCCTTGAGCTTTGGAGGCCTCTGTAGCCCTAGGAGGGCCTACTCCGCCTTCTTCATAAAGAAGAACTCCACTTTGTTTCCGAACCTTTCCATGATGGAGGAAACTTGCTTGATGTCACTATCATTCCTAACGATTTGGGCAAGCTCATTCTGTGCTGTCTTGTTATCTATCATCTCCCCATTTGCCGCTTTCACCTCTTTCCTATTAGCCCATTCGTCCTTTATTTTTTCCAGCTTCTTCATCTCCTCCTCCAGCTTCTTCATCTCCTCCTCCGACTTGCCCTCCTTTTTGGCCTTCTCTAAAGCCATCTTGGCGTTCCATACAGCATCCTTCAGAGGTCCACCCACTTTAGCAAGTTCCAAAGCCCTCGCGCCCGCCTCATCGACGGTGCAACCGTACTTCGTCATGAGCTCCTTCATTTCTTTCACGAGGGCGGCCTTTCTCTTTTCGAATTCCACGGTATGAACGAGCTTGCCGTTCCTGATGTTGAATACTATCCCCTTCCCCCGCGTCAGGTTCATCAGCACTGAGCCGGCCATCACATGCCCAGCCTTCGCGGCATCTAGCTGAGCCTTTGTACTGCCTTTCTCAAGTTTGAAAGACAATGCTAGCTCATCCCCTTCTGTTACCCACCTGAGTATGTGAGTATTACTAGGCATGTGCTTGATTTGCTGCATCGGGGGCCCAACATTCTCCACCTCATTATTCATGACACTGCCACCCTCCCTCAGCCTAAAGCTAAGGATAATTATGCCCTCTTTGAGCATTTCTTGGTCTTCCTCTCCCAGCTCTGTCAGTGGCTTGTCCTCCGCCCCCCTACTATCAGTGTAGCTGCTGAACTCCCAGAGAGCCACCATGTCACTTGGTGTCTGCTTCGCATCCTGGCCCCCCGTCGACGGGTCTGTCCCCTCCACATTATCCCCCCCATTCTGACTCTCCGTCCCCGTCTTATTGTCATCCTTATCGTCCTTCTTGTCGCACGACGCGAAGAAACCGCCCGTCACCACCAGGGCCGACAGGGCCAGCACCGAAAATAGATTCCGCTTTCTCATGTCTACAGTTGTTTGTTGTGAGTTTTATGCCGGGGGGGTCTTATCCCCCTCCCCGTATCGCGAATGTAGCACTATCCGCCTAGTCTACCATTAGCCCTATTAGCCAAACTAGGAAAAATACCCAATTTTTTGCTGTCACGATTTTGACCCCCGTGGCGCACCCGCAAACAATTCCCTTTTTCCCCTGTTCCTGTGAAGTATAATGGATATGCTGAATATATGGGGAGGGGGTGTCGCATCGTGCTGAAGGTCCTGCTGGTGGTGCTGGGCCTGGTTCTCCTGCTGATCGTGGGGGCCAGGCTCTTTGTGGCCTGCGCCGTCTTCGGCGGGCGGGCCGAGGGCGAGCGGCTGGCCCGTATCGAGGCCTCGCCGAACTACCGCGACGGGCAGTTCCGGAACCTCCTGCCCACCTCCGCCGTGCCCGTGCGGCCCGAGGGGAAGAGCGTGGCGGGCGACGCGCTGGGCCTGATGGCCAACCACCTCTTCCCGCCCGAGGGCAAGAACCCCGACCGCCCGATAGAGACCGTGCCCCTGCGGGCCGACAGCCTGCGCAACGGGCAGTTCGCCTGGCTGGGGCACTCCACCGTGCTGCTGCGCATCGGGGGCCTCAACGTGCTGACCGACCCCGTGTTCCACAGCGCCGCGCCGGTCCCCTTCATGATGAAGCCCTTCCCCATGACGCACCGCCCCGGGGCGCGGGACCTCCCCTTCGTGGACGTGGTCGTCATCTCGCACGACCACTACGACCACCTGGACATGCGGGCCATCCGCGAGCTGGGCGACAGCGTGGGGTGCTTCGTCGTGCCCCTGGGCGTGGGGGCGCACCTGGAGCGCTGGGGCGTGCCCCCCGCGAAGATCCGCGAGCTCGACTGGTACGAGGCCGAGCGCGTGGGCGGGGTGGACTTCACGCTCACGCCCAGCCGGCACTTCAGCGGGCGGGGGCCCAACGACCGCATGAAGACCCTCTGGGGCTCGTGGGCGATGGTGTCGCCCGGGCTGCGCGTCTTCTTCAGCGGCGACGGGGGCTACTCGCCCGAGTTCGCGAAGATCGGCGAGCGCTTCGGGGGCTTCGACCTGGCCCTCATGGAGAACGGGGCCTACAACGTCCGCTGGCCGCACGTCCACATGCACCCCGAGGAGACGGCCCGGGCGGCGGTGGACCTCCGGGCCCGGCGGGTGCTGCCCATCCACTGGGGCAAGTTCGACCTCTCGACGCACCCCTGGGATGAGCCCCCCCAGCGCCTGGCGGCCGCGCTCGCCCGCCACAACGACACGGCCAGCGAGGATGCGAGGGTGGAGCTGCTGCGGGTGAGGATAGGAGAGGTGGGGGGAGGGGAAGAGTAGAGTAGACGTTTTGCGCCAAATTCCTTGCTTTCTGCAATTTATTTTGTAACTTCGCAGGATGGAAAGGTTCTGTGCATATTCGTATGCTCCGCATCGTAGCATTCTACCCCCCACGGTGTGCGTGGGTAGTGCGTGCTCGCGGTTAAATCTCCCCCCTCCTTCGGCCCTAAAGAATTGTGTATATTTTATAATTCTCTTCGGAGACAGAATGCTTGGCTCGTTGCGCTGCAGGGGGCCTTTTTGTTGCGCTGTGGGTTCATCTTGTCTAGCTCGATGGTTCGGATAATGGAGAATGAGGATTATACGATTTTTTTGCGGCCTACCCTTGGGTTGTGGGTTTGGGCGAATCCGTGGTGCAGAGGGCCAGCTTGACCACCAACTCTCTAGCGCATGCGACAAATCGCCCTGTTGGGAATTGGACCTTTCGTAGCGGAAGGAATTGACGGATACAGAGATGTGTGCTTTTGAAATGAGCAAGTAGTATGGAAGATTTGACATCGCAGCAATGCGAGGCTTTGAGTAGGGTTGAGTCCTTTCTTTCCGATAAGAGTAAGCAGATTTTCATCCTTCGGGGTTATGCCGGTACGGGGAAGACCACCCTTGTTCGGCATATTTTATCGAAGCTAGACAATCCACCCCATCGGTACACATACCAGCTGATGGCACCGACTGGCCGTGCAGCGAAGATTCTTAGCGCGAAAACGAATGGTGGAGCATCTACTATCCATCGGGCCATCTATAAGCTAAGAAATGAAGAGGAAGAATTGGAGGAGGAGAAGGAACTTCGCTATGTCTTCCAGCTTAACGAGCATCCGCCAGCTAGGCTTATTATCGTTGATGAGGCCTCCATGATTTCCTCCCGTGCGCAGGTTAATGAGCTGTTGCAGTTCGGGTCGCAGAATTTGCTCGATGACCTTTTGACATACGCTAGGTTCAGGGGTGGCACGCAGATTATCTTTGTGGGCGATTCGGTGCAGCTGCCCCCGGTTGGCGATAATCGATCAGCTGCGCTCGACGAGGATTACTTTAGGGGTCTGGGCTTAGGGGTGGATTCATTCACGCTCACCGATGTGGTGCGGCAGGAGGGGAATAGCCCGATTCTGGCTAATGCCCAGATGCTACGCGAGCTGTTTTCTTCGGAGAATCGTAACCGTTTGGTTTTTCATAAGAGTCCAGATGAGGTGATGGATATTGATGCTAGGCAGATTGCTGAGCGGTATTGCCAGGAGAAGGATGCCGCCATCGTGTGCTTCTCCAATAGCATTGCAGCCGACTACAATGCGGCGGTGCGACGTATCCTTTTCCCGGGTTGCTCTCAGCTGGTTGCGGGCGATAGGCTCATAGTGGTGTCCAATAACTACTATTCTGGTAATGTGCTCTACAACGGGGATATTATCACTGTGTTAGAGGTTTCGGAGGAACTGAAAGAGATAGAAGAGGAAGTAAAGCATAGGCATGGGGCAGGAAACGAAAGGCTAGAAATTCAACTTACTTTTCGAAAAATAAAATTCCAAACCGATACGGGCGAAGAGCGGGAGCAGTACATCATAGAGACCTTGCTTAATAGCCATGCGCCATCCCTCTCTGTGGAGCAAATGCGTGCGATATATCGTAATTGTAAGCGCCGTAGGCTTACTACTGTTGCTGCCATGCTGAATGACCCATTTTACAGTGCTCTGCACGTGAAGTATGGCTATGCTTTTACTTGCCATAAGGCGCAGGGCGGCGAATGGGATACGGTATTTGTCGATTTCACGAAGCGTAACGGCTTGAGCGATGATCAGCTCCGATGGAAGTACACCGCCATAACCAGGGCCAGCCGTGTGCTCTGGCTTGCCAATCATCCAGACATAACGCCGATTTGCAAGCTGAAAATCAACCAGATACAATTATCTAGCAAGATGTCCTTGGATGCCTTTGCCTGGAGTTCGGACCTGCAGCATGCGTACCCTAACGGCGATGATGCCCCTCTCCACCTACGGGTAAAATATGACTCCGTAGCGCAGAATTTGAGTGGCACAGCCTATTCTATCCGCCGCGTGGAGAGTAAAGACTACCGTGAAATATACTACATCACCTCCGCGGCGGGGGAGGTAAGGGTGGATGCAATCTATAATGGAGCAGGGACCTTTACCAAGTTTGAAAGCCCAGAAACAGACCTACTGGACTACTTTAGGGAGGAGGGGAATATCCGTTTTGCCATAGCCTATACGCCGTCTAGCGACGCTCTTGGTGAGCTTTACGCGCGTATGATATCGCTCTGCGATGAGTGCGATATCACGCTGACGAATGTGGTCGAGGGGAGATACAATGTAGTGTACTACATGAGGACCAGCGGCCATTACGCCTCCCTGACCTTCCACTATAACGCTAAGGGCATGATAAGCCATGGGAAACCAGCATCCGATCTCGGCCAGGAGGACGAAAAGCTGCAGATGCTCATCTCCAAGCTTGTATAATTACGGTGGGTGCCTATGGATGTATCTACGATATACGAATTGCGCCGCGAGCGTAGGCTGAAGGAGGCTTTCCAGCTGGCTCAGCAGGCGATTTCTGAGGAACCCGGTGATGAGCGGGTGGCTGCCGCCTACTTCTGGGTCGTGTATGATTATTGTAAACATTTCATAGAATCCAATGATAGGGAGAAGCTGGATAGGGCGCTTGCAATGTTGGAGAGGGTACCCGCTGAAATCCTGCGTAGTAATGAATACGTAGCCAATGCCTACCGCTCCCTTCAGCGCGCATCGCATCCCGAGCTATCGGTCATACAGGCCGCGCAGGGTCGCTCTAAGGATGACCCCTGCGGTGCCTACGAAAGTGTCAAGGAATTTATCGAATCGCCGGACAGCGTCGGACAGGATTGGCACGAGAAGCTCGGTTGGATTCTCTACCGTTACATGAAGTGGCTGCTGGAGCAGGAGCCACTCGATGAGTATATGCTTCGTAGCCTTCTTCGCGACTATATCCAGCTCCGCAATAGCCGCCCATCGTTGCTGCATAGCCGCATCCTTTGGCAGGCGACGCAGCTGGCCAAGAAGAAAGTAAGTTTTGATTTCCCTACTTTCTTCCTGCACTGGGGAGGGGATAATTTCCGCGATGAGGATTTGCATCCTCACGTTGATGGGGAGCATAAATATCCCTCCCTACTTAGCCATGTCTGTCGCCAGGTGGCGACGGGAGGCAAGCCGTACGATGTCGGACGTATATGCTTGGAGATATCCAAGAATAGATCCCTCGGTGGCAAGGGGGAGGTCCTGGACCATCTGCGTGAACCCCTGTTCTGGCATTGCTATCAGTTGGGTAAAGAGGGGAAGTTTGCTGAGCTGGAGCGTGAGTTGAGGGAATACTGCGCAGCACATGCAGCGCATGGCCCCTCCCGTTGGCACTCGGAGATTCTATCCCTTGCCCTGCGTTTGGTTAAGGTGGATGATTCTTTCGTCGCTATCTTCCGCCTGTGGGACTTCCATAATCTGAGACGGGAGGATTTCGAGCCGAGCAAGGGGAAGGATGGTGTCGAATACCCCTCGCTGGTAGACCGCCTCAGGAAGCGTTTTTTCGAGTATGTAAAGAGGCTACAGAACCGGTCCCTAGATATTATATCCTGGGCATCAGAGGTATACGCCTTCTTTGAGAGCCACACGCAGCTGGATGCCTGGGCCATTCGGGAATATGCTATGCTGCTCACGTGGCAAAATCGCTACTCGGAGGCCATTGATAGGTATAGGGATTGCCTGCTTGAGTATCCAGACCGCTACTTCATATGGCATGAGCTTGCGGGGTGTGTTCAGGACGATGGGCAACTACGCATGGCGCTTCTCTGTAAGGCTGTCCTATGCGAGAGGGATGAGTCCTTTATCCGGCGGCTGCGCATGGAGCTCGCGGAGCAGCTATACGAGCAGGGTTTGTGGGCCGAGGCCATGGCGGAGCTGGATACCTACGAGCGGGCGAATGAAAAGCGGGATGCGGCTTTCGCAGCGTTGCGAGCGAAGGTGAGGGCTAAGTGTGAGAGTGGTCGGGTGGACGTGCCGAGGGATAATCGTAGGTTCTATCTGGAGCAGCGCTATGCGGCCGAATCTTTTGCCTTTGCCCGTTTTCCCGAGAAGGAGCTCACGCTCGTCTCGCTATGGCGTGGCAAGGACGATAAGCTGCGCTGCTGCCTGTCGGACGGGTCGGATGTCACGCTGGAGGGCAAGGCCAAGCGTATGGGTGTATCGGAAAGAACCCCTTTGGGTAGCGCATTCGCGGTGCGCTACATGGAGCGTCGTGATGAGAAGCAGGCAGCCGTAGGTCTGTCCGCCACATCGAAGGGTGTGCGCTATGTACCCTTGGCGATAGGAAAGCTGGATGCGCCCCCATGGTCGAAGATGCCATCGCAGCCGGGCTATGTCACCCACGTCAATCGGGCGAAGTCTGTCTATCATGTAGTGACGTGGCTGGGTACGGAGGTTTTCTCCAAGTATGCTGGTGATAAGCCACAGCTATCCAAGGGGGATTTCGTCGCCTTCCGTGCGTATTTCCGCAGGGTCAAGGATGAGGTGAAGCTGCAGATAGTGTCGATGCAGCGCGCAGAGCGTGAGTGGGTACTTCCAAGATGCAAGTGTGCCCATCATGGCATAGCCGTGGTGGACCACATCAACCAGGAGAAGAAGCTCTTCCATTTTGCCTTTGGTCCGGAGGGAGGCGGTGGGGTGATCCGCTTTGATGAGACCGATCTTCGGCTGGTGCTCGGCCAGTCGATAGAGGTCGACTACCTGCTCTACAAGACCCCTAGGGGGGAGCGAATGGCAGTATGCTGCGTGCAGGAAACCGATGAGCTTGTTAGCTCGATGCGAAAGAGCATTACCGAGGGCAACTTGGTAGTGCAATGCGGGGATGATGGCTATACTCCTCGCCATGGTTTTATCAACCATTTCTACTACATCTCTGGGCGTGAGCTTGTTGAGCATGGTATTATGCATGACTGCCTTGTTGATGCTGAGCTTATATATGGTGGGAAGAACAAGAAGGGCAAGGATAGATGGAACGTCCTGAGCCTGAGGATTTGCGAGTAGCTCTGTTGGCCTTTTTGCGTGGGCAATCGTGCATGCAGGCGTGCGCAATTCATTACTTTCACACTTCTACCCTTGTTTTTTCGAACTATTTCGTACCTTTGTGGGATGGAAAGGTTCTGCCCGTACGCTCGCCCTGGTAGCGACTGCCCAACTACGGCATTCGTAGGCGACGTGTGCGCAACTTACCCCCCCCCCCCCACGGGGGCGCTTGGCTCTCCGCGCTGCGGGGGGCCTTTTTTCGTGCTGGGGATTACTGTAGGTCAACGAGATAGTGAGTCGTATGATTAGGAGTATTGCTGAAAACCCGTATCGTATCCTGGGGGTGCATGCCAATGCGCCGGCGAAGGATAGGGAGGCCAACCGGAGCCGGTTCGACAAGTTCCTGAAGGTGGGGAAGGAGGTGTCTAGCCCCCTGGATTTTAGCGGCTTGCTGGGCCCGATGGGCCGTACGGCCGAGAGTATAGCCCGGGCCGAGGCGTGCCTGGTACGCGAGGAGGATAGGCTGCGCTACGGCCTGCTGTGGTTCGTGCAGGCGCACCCCCTCGACACGGCGGCCTTTGGCGACATGGAGGTAGGGGATGTGCGGGGGGCCATAGAGAAGTGGGAGCGTAAGGATACGGCAAGCACGCTGCAGAACCGCGTGGTGGTGGCGCTGGCCATGGCGGACTACGCCGGGGCCCTGGGGTTGGCTGAGGTGCTCTACGGGCAGCACGCGGCGGAGCTGTGCCAGCTGCTGCGGCTCGATGGACGCTACGGGGAGGAGGCCCTGCGGAAGGCGCTGGCCAATGTGCTGCTGGAGGATGTGGGAGGGAAGGCGCTCATGGCCGCACCCCTTTCTGCCCCTTGGAGGGATGAGTTCGGCGCGGGGGTGGTGGAGCCACTTCTCGCCGAGCTACGCGCCATGGTGGCCACGGCGAGTAGGGCCAGAGAGCGGGGGTCCCGCGAGGCCCTTCACGCGGGGCGTAAGCTGGCTAAGGAGGCACCACCGAAGCTGGAGGAGCTGAAGGCCATCCTTGGGAAGCGGGATGCGCGCTATGAGGCCATAGCCGATAAGCTGGGGCAGGAGGTGCTGCAGTGCAGCATCGATTACTTCAACGAAGCGGAGGGGGAGGGGAGGGCGGATAACGCTCTGCAGCTGCTCAGGAGCGCGAAGGGGATGGTGGTGGGGCGCATGGCCAGGGACCGCGTGCGGGAGAATGAGGCGATACTGGAGAAGATGAAAAAGCAGGAGGCCGTACGAGTTGAAATGGACACCTTCATGGCTTCGGTTGTTGCCCTGGGTGCGTGTTACAGCCTGATTGGTTTCACTGCTGCGCTTGAGCGTGCTATACTGGCCTTCCTCAAAATGAAAAGAGTACTTGGGAAAAGTGAGGTGGCTGAATATGGCACAGTGCTTCAGCGAGTTGTACTGAATGGGATTATCGATTTTTTCAACAATGACATCTACTCACCGGTAAATGATGTGCAGGTGTTGTGTTCGGCAATCCCTTTGACCCATAAGAGCTTTGTGATTAGCGTCCTTGATTTTTTTGATGACTGGGAGCGGGGGAGCGACTTATTTACGCACTGGATTATTCAAACCGAGCTGATTCGAGAGGCTGCCTCTGTGGGCACACGTAGGTATACTCGAACAGTTTTCAAGACGCCAAGTACCAGTAGGCCTAAGGAGAAATTAAGTAGCACTTCTAGCAAGCCGACTCCTAGTAAGCCGACCCCTAGCAAGCCGACCCCTAGTAAGCCGAGTAAACCGCAAGCACGGAAATCAGAAAGTCCTGTAAGTAAGCCGGTTAGTACTCAGAAAAAAGATTCCGAATCTGGGGAGCGGAGTGGGATTATCGCAATCGTAGTCATATTAGCGCTCATAATCCTGCTTCGGTTCTCTCAATGCTCGTAAAATAATATTGGAATGATATGCTTCAGTTGAAACGAATGTTGGTATTACTATTCCTAGCTGTATTGGCATTTTCCACTCCCGCCCAATCGCAGCCTAGCGACCCCCTCCCCCTCCGCCTCCAGAGGAGCGAGGAGCGGGTGGAACGACTTGAGAATGAGCTTGCAGAGAAGCAGCGTCAGCTTGCTGGCCTGAGCAGGGAACTCGGTAGGAATAGCGAGCAGCTGCAGCAGTCCATGCAGCGCATTGACGAGCTTGCGCTTCAGGGTGATAGCCTTGCTGCTCGCCTTCAGGAGCTTGAGGGTGGCCTCGTGAGGATAGAGGAGGAGGGGCGCATGGCCTTGGATAGCGCCCGTCGCGGGCTGGAGCTTGGCCAGCAGCAGCTGGGGGGCGAAGTCGCCACCCAGCATAGGCATCTCCTGTGGGCCTTCGCCGGGGCGGTGCTGCTGGTGGTTCTGGTATACGCCCTTCTCCGCCAGACCTTTAGTCGGGGTAAGCGGGGACTGCATGCAGATCTGGAGACTGTGCGCGCCGCCCAGCGGCAGATGGAGGAGACGAACGTGAAGCTGGATGGGCAGATGGTGTCCCTGCTTGAGGGCATGATGGAGGCCCAGCAGGCGGGCGGGCGGGGCGGCGATACGGACCATTCCCTGGCCCTGAAGGTGGCCGACGAGATAGTGCGCATAGAGACCAACCTGGCGCATATGGACCCCAGCATCAAGGGCCATAAGCAGCTGAGCAAGGGGGTGGAGCGGATACGCAACAACTTCCTGGCCAATGGCTACGAGATGGTGAGCATGCTGGGGAGGCCCTACGATGAGAACATGAAGGCCGTGGCCTCCTTCGAGACGGACGAGGAGCTGGAGCCCGGGCAGCGGGTAATCACCCGTGTCATCAAGCCCCAGGTGAACTACAAGGGGAAGCAGATACAGGCCGCGCAGATCGTCGTGAGCCAGAATATTGAATAGATACACAGAGACCTAAAGAGCAAGAGCATGGCAAGAGCGCAAATCGACTACGGCATTGACCTCGGGACGACCAACTCGGCGATATGCCGCATGGAGGGGGGTGTCCCCACGATAAAGAAAACCGATACCCAGAAGGATACCATGCCCTCCTGCGTGGCCTTCACCCGCAAGAAGGGCGTGCGGGCCGGGGATAGCGCCTTCAACGACCTGAAGACCGACCGCAAGCGGCGGGCCTCCGGGGACGCGCAGGAGGCGAATGCATTCATCGAGTTCAAGCGTACCATGGGGACGGATACGCAGTACCCGAGCTCGCACATGGGACGCGCCTTCAGCAGCGAGGAGCTGTCGGCCGAGGTGCTTAAGGCGCTCAAGAGCTTCATCCAGGACGAGGTGGTGACGGCGGCCGTGGTCACCGTGCCGGCCAAGTTCACCGCCAACCAGAAGAACGCGACCCTGGAGGCGGCCCGCATGGCGGGGCTGGCAAAGTGCGAGCTCCTGCAGGAGCCCATAGCCGCCGCCATGGCCTACGGCATCTCCTCGCAGGAGAAGGCGGGGCGCTGGGTGGTGTTCGACTTTGGCGGGGGCACCTTCGATGCGGCCCTGCTGAAGGTGGAGGACGGCATCATGCAGGTGAGCGACACCGCGGGGGACAACTACCTCGGGGGGAAGAACCTCGATGAGGCCGTGGTGGAGCACTTCATCCTCCCCTACCTCCGCCGCGAGTACTCGCTGGAGGGGACCTTCGCCGACAAGACCAGGCTCAACGCGCTGCGGGAGCTCGTCAAGGGCTACGCGGAGGAGTTCAAGAACCAGCTCTCGTTTCGGGATAGCTACGACCTCATCTCCAATCTCGGCGAGCTGGGCGAGGATGAGGATGGGGAGGACATGGAGCTGGACCTCACCCTGACGCAGAGCCAGCTCTTCGAGGTGCTCCGCCCCCTCTTCCAGAAGGCCGTGGACATCACCCGGGAGCTAGTGCAGCGCAATGGCCTGAAGGGGAGCGATATATCCAGCCTAATCCTTGTGGGCGGGCCCACGCACTCCCCGCTGATACGCAGCATGCTGCAGGAGCAGATTACGCCCAATGTGAAGACGGATGCCGACCCCATGACGGTGGTGGCCGAAGGGGCAGCCCTGTACGCCTCGAGCATCAAGAACGAGGGGGCGGCGGCGCAGGTCGAGGTGGGCACGGTGAAGTTCGACCTGGACTACGAGGCAACCTCGGTGGACAGCTCCGTGTGGATGAGCGTGAAGCTGGCCGACGGGGCGGCCACCCCGGTGATGCTCGAGCTGCTTAGGGGCGATGGTGCGTGGGGTAGCGATAGGGTGCGCATAGACGCGAAGGGCGATGTGGTGGAGCTGAGCCTGGTGGAGGGGAGGGCCAATGGCTTCCGCCTCCGCTGCTTCGATGGGCAGGGCAACCAGCTCCCCTGCTTCCCGGAGGAGATCAGCATCATACAGGGCTCGAAGATTGGCGCGGCCCCGCTCCCCTACAACATTGCCATCGCGCGCTGGGACGCGGAGAAGGAGCAGCAGGTAATAGCCTTTGTGCAGGGGCTCGAGAAGAATAAGCCGCTGCCCGCGGTGGGTACGCGCAACGGCCTCAAGACGACGGCCCAGCTTCGGCCGGGCGTGGGGAGCGACATCGTGAAGGTGCCCATCTACCAGGCCGAGGAGAACAGCGAGGGGCATCTGGCCTCCCTCTATGAGTACGTGGCGGATGTGATTGTCACCGGCGAGGAGGTGGGGCGGCTCGTCCCGGCGGGCTCGTCGGTGGACCTCACGCTGAAGGTGGATAGCTCGGAGATGATGGAGCTGGAGATGTACTTCATTGAGACGGACGAGACGGTGACCAAGCAGCTGGACACCTCAAAGAAGCAGTCCGTGCAGGAGGCGAGCATGCTCGTGCAGCAGCTCCTGCGGGATGCGGACAGGGAGCTGCTACGTTTGGAGCGGGCTGGTGTAGACACCGCGCGGGTGCGGGAGGAGCTCGAAAGGGCGAGGGCGGAGGTTGGCCGCAGCTCTGAGCCCAAGGCCGCGCTCCAGCACGTGAAGGAGGTGATGCGTAGCGTGCAGCATCTGGATAGCAGCTCCTCCTGGGACCAGGTGGAGGGTGAGCTGAAGACGGCGTTCGACAGGCTGGAGCAGGCGGTCCAGAAGAAGGGGGGTGCCGAGATTGCGGCCAACCACCGCGAGCTGAAGGCCAAGGCCGAGCAGGCCATGCACCGCAAGGATGTGCAGCTGGCCAAGGAGCTCATAGAGATGGCCATACAGATGGAATTCAACCTGACCCGTAGGGAGAAGTTTCTCGGCCTGCTGTTCTACATGGACCAGGATTTCAACACGATACCGTGGAGCGATGCCGGGCGTGCTCGCCAGCTGATTAACAGGGCCATGCAGATGGCGACCAGCGGCGAGAGCGAGGAGCAGCTCATGGCCTGCATCGCAGAGGCCTACAGGCTGATACCGCAGGGTAGTGGCCCGGATGCGTCCGGCTTGCTAAGCTAATACTCCTCGGGCCATGCTGTTCCAGAAGGGCGATACTATCGGGGCGTACGAGGTGCTCTTCCCCCTCTCGGGGGACGACATCTCCGAGACCTACAGGGTTCGCACCCCCTCTGGGGGGGTGGCCTTCCTGCGCCTGCTCGATGCCGGGCATTGCCTCCCCGGGCAGCTCTTGCCGTCCGGGGTGCCGCTCGAGCTGGATGCCTGCCGGCGGATGGAGCATCCCGGCCTTCCGGTCCACCTCGCGGATGGAACCCTACCCCTGCGGGGGCGCACGTTCTTCTACCTGGTGACGCGCTTTGTGAGCGGTGAGACGCTGGCCGACCGGCTGGTGCGTAGCACCACCATCTCGGTGTTTGAGAGCCGGCAAATCGCGCTCGACCTCCTCGCCGCCCTCGAGGCTGTGCACAGCCTTGCCCCGACGGGAATTACGCACAATGCGGTCTGCCCCTCTTCGGTGCTGCTGAACCTGGCGGATGAGGGGGCTAGACTGCAGCTGGTGGCCTGGGACTCCGCGAGGTACATCGGTGCCAAGCCCGATGGGGAGGAGGTGCTGGATAGGACCCCCATGGACTACCTGGCCAACGAACGCCTCAATGGCATCGGGAGCGTGCAGGGCGATATCTTTGCTGTGGGCGTGCTCCTCTACCACATGGTCTTCGGCATAACGCCCTGGGCCACAGTGGGGGGGATGAGCTTTGCGCAGCGGGCGGAGAAGCTACGGGTGGCCCGGCGGCAGTCGCTACGCATTCCGGAGATACCGGTCTTCGAGCTGGATGATGGCCTCATGCATATCATGGTGAAGGCCATGGCCAGCGATATTGATGCCCGTTTCCAGACGGCGCGGGAGTTTGCCAGCGCGCTGCGGGGAGAGCTGGAGGTGCGGCCTACGCCGAGTGGCTCGCCCTTCGGGAAGGGGATGCCTAGCCAGGTAGCTGAGCCTAAGGGCGGTGGCCGTGGCTTCGCCGATGTGGTCGGCATGCAGGAGCTCAAGGAGCTGCTCAGGAGTAGCGTGATAGATACCCTCAGGGACAGGGAGAGGGCGGAGCGCTACAAGTTGAGCATCCCCAACGGGATGTTGCTGTATGGGCCCCCGGGCTGTGGCAAAACCTACATCGCGCAGAAGTTCGCCGAGGAGGCCGGGTACGATTTCCTGTACGTTAAATCCTCCGACCTCGCGTCCATATACGTGCATGGTTCGCAGGAGAAGATAGGCCAGCTATTTGACGACGCTCGGCAGAAGGCGCCCACCATACTCTGCTTCGACGAGTTCGACGCGCTGGTGCCCTCCCGTGAGTACGCGAGCAGCGCCAGCCAGGCGGGGGAGGTCAACGAGTTTCTCTCCCAGCTGAATAACTGCGGCAAGGACGGGGTGTTCGTCATAGCCTCGACCAACAGGGCGGATAGAATAGACCCCGCTGTCCTGCGTCGCGGAAGGATTGATAGGCTGATATACGTGCCTCTGCCCGATGCCCCCACCCGCGCGGCGCTGTTTGCGCACTATCTCGACGGGCGGCCGACGGAGCTGGGCATAGACTGCGCCATGCTGGCGGATAGGAGCAACGGCTTCGTGGCCAGCGATATAACCTTTGTGGTGGATGCAGTGGCCATACAGGCCGCCCAGTCCGATTTGCTCATCACCCAGGCCATGCTCGTGGAGGAGCTGGCGCGCAGTCGCCCTTCCCTGAGCCCGGAGGTTCTCGCGGGCTACGAGGCCCAGCGGCTCGAGCTGGAGGGTGGGGGAGCAGCCCCGTCCGCAAGGAGGAAGATAGGTTTTTGAGCAAGAGAACTCGCGAAAGGAATTACCGATAACGCATAGAGCATTATGACTGAAGAGCGGAAAGAACTGTACTGGCTGACGGCCTTTTGCTGCATGGCATGCGATGGAGAGATTGTACCCGAGGAGGTGCAGATGCTGCGCCAGCTACTGGAGGAGAGGAGGGAGCTTGCCTCGGAGCGCTTCGAGGAGACCCTGAAGGCCTGGACCGCAAGAATACAGCGGGAGGGGAAACCCTTCCTGCTGAGCTATCTATACCGCCTGGGGGAGGAGAAGCTGTCGAAGGAAGAGGAGCTATTCATCCTCCAGATTGCCATGGATACCATCCTGGCCGACAACGTGATAGAGTATAGCGAAGTCAAGTTCTTCAAGACGATACGCGCCCAGCTATCGGTCAGCGATGACGAGATACGCGCGGGCGTTGAGCGCCTGGAGGAGGACTTCCTTCTGCAGGATATCCGGCGTAGCCTCGAGGAGTTGGCCCAGGACTACTTCGAGTCGGTCGGCATGCTCGCGGAGGTGAAGGTGAGCGGGCTCGGGGAGGGCTAGCGCACCCAGAGCCAAAGTATGTGGCAGATTGATTGCTAATTCTTAATCAAAAACTAATACCTATGTTTCTTGCTAGTAACCAGCGGATTAAGGGGAGCTCTCTGACGATATCGTGCATGCTGCTGGTCGCGCTCCTCATGACGGGTTGCTCCATGTACACCGACCCTTTACCATCGTTCCCCCCAGTGGATGGAGTGTGGGGCTTCATAAAAGCATTCTTTTACTTCAATTTGTACGCCTTGCTCTACTCCCTCCCCTTCCTGCTAATTGGCCTACCGCAGATTGGCTATATCATACTGATATATAGGCTGATAGCGAATGATGTCTATTCCTGGTGGATGGTCTTGCTGTTTGCTGGCCCTATAGTTCCCCTTTTGATACAGATTACCAGCTTCCTGCTTCTGGGCATAGCGAGGCTTTTCGGCAGGGATTGAGCGGGTGAGGCGTGAGCGTATTGGTTTTTTTTATTGGTAGTAGAATAGATAGCAAAGTATAGATAATCTGTCTGTA
This sequence comes from Bacteroidia bacterium, assembly GCA_002749065.1. Lineage (GTDB taxonomy): Bacteria > Bacteroidota > Bacteroidia > Bacteroidales > CAJPTX01 > Bacteroides_D. The sequence continues at coordinate 80,767 of PDTX01000008.1, forward strand.
CAGTTTAACATGTAGAATGATGGCAAAGAAAATATCAATCATAGTAATTCTTCTACTGCTGTATATGCAGGATGGGTGGTCGCAGGCACTACGATTTACAGGCCTATCGTTTCATGAAGTAGGAGAGATGTATAGGGGAACGCCACATATTGAAGACGAGCTTAGATATAAAGACGCTGATATTTACTGCATTAGTATCAACACTTGGCCAGGGGAGCAGCGCTATATGTATTTTGATAAAAAATTTCCAAATACTTTATGTGCTATTATTCCATCTAATACCAAACTCTACCATGAATATGCCAATTGGCTCGATATGTATAGCTCTTCCTATGATGAGTTTCATTGGGTCTTGGCTGGCATCCCTTCTCAAAGGGTGAAGAAGTGTGTAGGCGATAAATTTTCGGGTGGGAAACCATATTTTCTCATTCAGACGAGGTACATCTGGGAAGGTAACGATGCGGAGCAAGAGATGGCTAAAGAGCAGAGAAATTTTGAGGATATAGTGGCGGCGAGTCTCATAAGAGCACATTCGTATGATTATGCGCTCGCCATTTTGAGTGCGGTGGGTATAGACAAAGCACATGTATATTTAGATAATGTGCACCTAAAAGACTCGTTGCCCTATCTAAAGGTAAACATAATTCAAATGTATACAACCTCGGTTAGACTTTTTTTAATGTGGGGGGCAGATGATAATGGATTGTTTGGGAATTTTCTTGTAGAAAAAAGCAAAATAGCACGTATTGAGAACTATTTTAATACGATGTGTTCTCGTAAGGAAGGTGAAGAAAAATGGATATTCGTATCAACTTTATATCCGGGTGAAAGGGTGATTATGAAAGATAATACCAAAACTGGCATTTATGTATATTATGAAATTAAAACAATGTGAGCTTTTCCTCGTGAGTATCATCGAAACCCCATGAAAGTATTTACGTTATATATACTTGTAGCTGTGTCACAATGAAGGGAATTGAGTAGTACGAGGGTAAGTTTGCGGGCTGTACAACGGAGAGAATACCTTTCTTGCTGTGCCTCGTGCCGTAGTTGTCAAGCTGGATGAATTGGGCTAATAAAGTAGATATGGGAAGATGTCGCAGGTTGGAGAGATAAGATTTTCAGGTAGGTACATAGGGCTATGCCTATTGCTCTTGCTCTGCGGACTTGCTCCTGGGCTCGTGAGGGCGCAACTTCTCAACAGCGCGCTCATCGCGGACCGTTGCGGGCGAGGGGTGGTGTACATCAGCGTGAATGGTTCGCAGGGCAGCGGATTTCTCATCAATAGGAGTGGCTACGTGCTGACCAACTGGCATGTGGTGGACGAAGCCCCTCGCCGCATCAGGGTGCAATTCCGCGATGAGGACATGACGTATGTAGCTACCGTCCATAGCCGGGATAAGATGCGGGATATCGCCCTGCTGAGGTTGCAGAATTTCTCGTACAATGAGAGGGTGCATACGGTTCTCCCCCTGCTGGAAATGCAGCCTCCCAAGGGGGACCCCGTCGTGGCGTACGGCAATCCGCAGGGGGAGGAATTCGTCGTAACGCGTGGCATCATCTCGAAGCTGAGGGTGAAAGAATGGTCGTGGTTCCTGCAGACGGATGCGCCGATAAACGGGGGGAATTCCGGGGGACCGCTTATCAATCGTCTTGGGCAGGTAGTGGGTATGAACAGCGCGTCCCGCCTCGACCGTTACAGCGGGGATAAGCTGCAGAATATGAACTACGCCGTTCGCTCCGACATCCTCGTTGCCCATCTGCGGAGGCGGGGGGTGCAATTTGCCACTACCCCGCTAATTCGGGAGGCTGAGTTGCTGGGGGAGGTACGTGTGTCGGAGGAGGAGCTTCGGGCAATAGGCGAGGCCAAGGCCCGGCGTATCCGTATGCAGGCACGATTGGACTCCATTGAGCAGGCAGAGCGGATGGAGCGTCTGCGCCGGGAGGCGCGGGCCCGTGCGCTGCAGGATTCCATAGCCCTCGAGGAGGAGAGGGTAAGGCGTGCGCAGAGGTTGCGTGAGGAGGCCTATGAAGCGGCGCAGCGCGCTGAGCGTGAGCGCCTGGAGCTGGAACGTGCTAAGCTGGAGGAGAAGCAGCGCAGGGCGGCGTATAGGGCATCGTTGCCAGAGCACATCGTACTGCGTATCGGCGGGGGAGGGCTCTACCTCTTCCCCTTCGACGAGTCGCTTCGCCTTGCGAGCGCATGGTATGAGCCGCTGTCCTGGTACACGACGGCGGATGTGGGCTATCGTTTCGCCGTTTCCGCTGAGGAACTTGGGACGGTGCTCGGGGTTTTCGGGCGCTTTGGCTCGTTCGGCGCGGCGGCTCTGACCCCGCTGCTTCCCTACCTGGGTTGGGAGGCCTACTCAGTGGGCAGCAGCTGGAACCCCTTCCTCGAGGCGGAGGCCGGGCTTCTCATCAAGAGCTGGTTTCGTCTGAGCGGAGGTGTGGGCCAGCAGCTACTCACGCCCCGCACGGCAGCGTCTTCGGCGCGCGTATGGAGGCGCTACTACGTGGCGACCTTGGGGATTACCCTTCCCTGGTACTGGGTGAATGTTTCCACCAATGCGTGCGGCCTGTTTGGAGGCGTGTATTCCACTCCGATGCTACGCTTCGAGCTGGCCATGCAGCTGCGGTTGGCATTTGGGAGGTGGTAGAAGTGAAGGGATAAAGATGGGTTAATCAGATGTTATCAACAAATCACGCGCAATCATGAATTACTTTACCAACGCATTTAGCGTAGCTTTTGGGCAGCAGGGGCGTGCGAGGCGCGGAGAGTTCTGGACGTTTACCTTTGTTAGCACGCTTATTATTTATGTGTTGTCACGTGGCATATATGGCATGCTAGTTTTCAGCGACGATCCGCTAGAAGTAAAGCTACGCCTCCTTTCAGGCCCGATATTCGGCCTTCTAATCCTCTCATATGTTGGGTTTAATGTGCAGGTCCGTCGCCTGCACGATACGGGTCGCTCCGCGTGGCACCTCCTATGGCATCTTCTCCCTGGGATTGGCCACATCGTGCTGCTGGTCTTCTTCTGCAAGGCCGGGACGGTCGGGCCCAACAAGTATGGGCCAGACCCCAAGGGGAGTGGTGAAATGCTAAAGGATATAGCCCATGAAGCGTAGCGCCATCATTCTGATAATCACCCTCCTGCCGTTCATCGCCTTCGCAGGGGATGGGTGGCAGAGCATACGGCTCCCGGGGCTGGGGCGAATTCCCCTTCCGCCCACCATGGAGGTGCAGGGGGGGATATCCGCAGCATAGTCAATGCGTTCCGGAGGGATATCGGCGTGCGGCCCTCAAAGTTAACGCTCCAGCAAAGGGGGATAAATGCCCTGGAGCCAGATGCCTTCGACACGTACGCACGTGTCATTGTCGAGACGGCGCCAATCGCTACGGCCGAGAGGCTCGAGCTGATTGCCGCGATGGATAGCACCCCGCATGCAGAGCTCGCTGCCTACCATGAGGATTTATTGCGAGAGAGCTTACGCTCATCCAATATCCGTTTGCTGAGTTTTGTCGATTTCTCCTGGGCGAAGCGCAAGGGGTATAGATGCCGGCGTATGGTCTACCGCCGCTCTCTGGATGGTGGGCCCGCCACGCGCGTTGAGAATTACTGGTATATCCTTCCTAAGATGGTCGTGACCGTCATGATTTCCTACTGGGAGCAGGATGCGGACATGTGGCGCAGTACCCTTGAGCGGCTGGAGAGGAGTATCGTTTTGGACTAGTATTCGTTTCACCTTAGCAAAAAAACCATGTCGAAAGGGTTAAAAATCCTACTCATTGTAATTATTCTTTTTGTGGTAATGTCCTTCAAGGCCTATGCCCGGGAGGTGCATGGATTTACGATAATATCCAGTATAGCTTTGGTCTTTGGCGTGAGCTTTGCTGTGCATATATGGCGGAAGTGGTGACCCTGCCCGATTGGGAGCGGGAGACTAGTCGCGCACCTCCGGGCAGCTGGGGGTAGCGCGCGCCAGGCTCAATGTCGCCCCCTGCTCGAATGCATCCCCCCCCAGCCGCTATGGCCTATTCTTCTTAACCATCAGGCGCTTGGGGAGAGCCGAGCCTACTCCCTCTTCTCCCCCAGCTCCTCCGGCACCGGCACGGTCGTTGCCCCCTCGCCTTCGGCGCGCACCACGCGGTAGTGCGGCGACATGATCTCTATGTCGCGCATCGCGAAGGTGTACTGTATGTTGGCGTGCAGCTCCGAGTAGATGGCCGCCATGCGCGTCGGGGCGTGCGTGTAGAGGTTCAGCTCGTAGGCCACGTAGTAGTCGTCCAGGCTCTTCTGGTGCACGAAGGGGCGGGGCATCTTGGCCACGTGGGTGGTCATCTCGGCCGCCTCGATGAGGGCCTCGTGCACCTTCGGCCAGGGCACGTCGTAGCCGATGGTCACCATCGTGTGCAGGATCAGCCCCTGCTTGCGGGCGTGCGCGCTGTAGTTGGTCGTGGTCGAGGAGAGCACCATCGAGTTCGGGATCGTGATCTCCTCGTTCTTGGCCGTCTTCAGCCGGACCACCAGCATGCTCTTCTCCACCACGTCGCCGGTGATCTCCCCGATCTTGATGCGCTCCCCGATGCGGAACGGCCGCATGTAGGTGATGACCAGCCCGGCCACCATGTTGGAGATGGCCGTCGACGAGCCCAGCGAGAAGAGGACGCCCAGGAAGACCGACACCCCCTTGAAGAAGCCGGAGTCCGAGCCCGGGAGGTAGGGGAAAATCAGGATTAGGGTGAAGGCGTATAGCAGGATGCGCACGATGTTGTAGGTCGGCATCGCCCAGTCGCGGTGGAACTTCCGGATGTGCAGCTTGCCGGCCTCCATCTCCCGGAAGAAGTACTTCACCGTCCGCAGGACGTAGCGCATGATCAGCACGATGGCCAGGATGGTGAACAGGTTCGGCACGTAGCCCCAGATGCCCAGCAGGATGTTCTGGATGGGGCTGGTGATGAAGTCCACCAGGGTGTTGACCCACTGCCGGGTGAAGGGGAAGAGGTTGAAGATGTACAGCAGGCCGATGTAGATCATCAGCAGCAGGATCATGTAGCGCAGGATGCTCAGGCCGATGTTGAATATGCGGAGCTTCTGCTGCTTGGACACCAGCACGTAGTTGCCCACGTGCAGCTCGCTGATGCGGTGCCGCAGCTTGAGGGTGACGCGGTAGCGCACCACGCGCTGCAGGCGGCTCAGGCCGTAGGCGCTCAGGATGACCGTCAGGAGTATGGCCAGGAAGATGCCCACCCGTTTCAGCCACTGGTAGAGGCTGTTGGCCTCGCGCGCGGTGGCGATGTTCTCCCCCACCACCGTGGCGTAGTGCCGGGCCAGCTCCTCGGGCTGCTTGTCGTTCCACACCCCGTCGATTTCCGAGACCCCCAGGATGGGCGTGCGGGTGTAGAGCACGGTGTAGTAGCCGTTGTCCAGGCTGATGCGCATCGAGTCGGGCGAGAAGTCGTAGCTGTCGTCCTCGAAGATGTCCAGGATGCGCTGGGTGGCCGAGGTGGCGCGGTCGCGCGCGCTGAAGGGGCCGAGGCTGGAGTATATCAGGAAGAGCGTGTCCTGCTCGGGCCCCAGCACCGGGATGCCCTGCACGTGGGAGCGGAGGGAGTCAATCCGTAGCCGCATCAGGGCCTTGCGCCCCTCCTCCCGCTCGCGGATTTCCTGCAGCTGCTGCTCAATGCGCGCTTTGGTCCGCCCGTCCTTGGTGCGCAGCTTGGCCAGCCGCTCCTCCAGCGCGGCCTGCCGGAGCGAGTCGCGCTCGCGGAGCTGCTGCATCTCCTCGAGCCGGGCCTGGTAGGCCGTCATCTTCGCCTGGTTGATGGAGTCGATGTTCACCGTGTCGGCCGCCGCCCCATCCGCCCCGCTGAGGGTGTCCACCAGCGGGAGGTTCGCCGTATCCTTGCCCGCCTTCTGGCCCTTGGGCTTCGGGCCGCCCAGGGCCGTCTGCCCCCAGGCCAGGGGCCCGGAGGCCGCCAGGAGGCAGAGGAGGAGCACCCGAGCGTATTGTCCTATGGTCTTCATCGCGCTAGTAGCTAGATATATTCTTCCATTGTTTTGCGGCACCAGGGCTGCCCGCGAAGCGGGGGATTCACGCGCATTTCCCCCGTGATACGCCCCGCTGGACGGCCCGAATGGCGACGCAAACATAGCACAAAAATCCGTACCCCGCGGAGGGCGGTATCCCACTTTTTGTACCTTTGCCCCCGCGCAGGTCCGTTCCGCCCATCGTCTGGCATCCCTGCGCGGCGAGAAGTAGCTGCACCATCCTGTATATCAAACCAATCCCGCGGTCCATGAGACTCCCCGTCCTACCCCTCATTCTGGCCTTGCCCCTACTCCTCTTCGGGGGTTGCGGGGGCCGTCCGTCCGGTGCGGCCCAGCCGGCCCAGCCGACCGTCAGCCTGGCCTATATCGACGGCTGGGCCGAGGCCGTGGCGATGAGCTTCCTCATGGCCGAGGTGCTCAAGGAGCAGGGCTACGAGGTGCGCCTCCGGAAGGCCACCAACGACATGATCTTCGCCTCGCTGGCCAACGGCGACCTGGACGTGTTCATGGACGTGTGGTACCCCTCCACGAACTCCAACCGGGTGAAGAAGTTCGGCGACCGGATTGAGCGCGTGGGGGTCAACTTCGACAGCGCGCGGCTGGGGCTGGTGGTGCCCGACTACGTGCCCATCGCCTCCATCGAGGAGCTGAACGCCCACGCCGAGCGCCTCGGTGGCCGGATAGTGGGGATAGAGAGCGGCTCGGCCCTGGTCGGCATGACGGGGGTGGCCATCGACCGCTACGGCCTCGAGCTCCGCCAGGTCACCTCCTCCACCGTGGCCATGCTCGCCGAGCTGCAGAAGGCCATCGCGGAGAAGCGGTGGATTGTCGTGACGGCCTGGCAGCCCCACTGGATGTTCGGCCGCTACCCCCTCCGCTTCCTCGACGACCCCCAGAAGGTGTATGACGACACGGAGCGCATCGAGACCTACTGCCGCCGGGGCTTCATGACCGACGACCCCCGCGCCACCCGCATTCTCGAGCGCTTCCACCTGAGCCCCGAGCAGATGGCGAGCCTCCTGCTGCGGATGGAGGGCAAGGGCTCGCCCGCCGAGCTGGCCCGTGGGTGGATGGAGGAGAACCGCGCGGTGGTGGGGGAGTGGGTGGGGGAGTAGGGGGGCGCTCGGTGGAGGGGCTATGTCCTCACCCCGCTAGGAATTCGTACTCATACACCTTCTCCGCGATTTTCTCGCCCAGCGCCAGCCGCTTGGCGCGGATTTCCCCCGCCAGCCGGTTGTACTCCGCGTCGTCGCTCCTGGGGTTCATGCGCCCCTTGCTGCTCACGCCCTGGAAGTGGTGTCGGATGTCGTAGTAGGAGGCGTTCACGTTGGCCGCGGGCTGGGCGTGGTAGTACCGCCAGAGGGCGAGGCCGGCATCCAGCAGGGCCTGGGCCGCGGGGGCTCCCGTTGTCTCGGGCAGCTTCCCGGCGATGAAGTCGAGCATGAAGTGGGAGGCGTAGCGGTCCTTGGCATTCACCTCCGCCTCGGGGAAGGGAATCCAGTGGTTGGTGCCCTCGGTGAAGGAGATGCGGTTCTGGCCGTGGAGGAGGGCGTAGGCCAGGCAGTCAGAGTGGAACTCGGGGTCGTCGAGCCAGCCGTCGTTGGGCCAGAGGAACTGGTCGCGGTCGTTGAGCCAATCGGCCTTGATGCAGAGGCGGACGGCGAAGTAGGCGGCCCATGGGATGAGCGTGTTGGCCTGTATGTCGAGGCAATACCGTTTTTGCGGCCTCGAGAGGAAGGCCAGCTGCGAGTTGTGCTGGAAGTCCGGGGGTGTACCGGGGACATGCCCTACGATAGGCCCTTCGCCTACCGGGGCCACCGCTCGCATCCACTCGTTGATGCGCCTTGTGCCGTTGTAGTGGTAGAAGCGTTTCACCCCCTCGCGTACGACGGCCGCCTCGGCCTGCTTGCCGCTCAGGCTGTACACGTCGGCGGCAATCCCCTCGGTCTTGGTGGCTAGGCCTGTGTCCCAGATGAAGAAGCCGATGGGGAACTGGCCCTGCACGTTGTCGAAGGTGCTGCCCGGGACGACGAAAAGGCGCTTCAGCTCGGCGTTGAAGCTATGCCGAAATGTGGTGAAGTTGGCTCCCTGCAGCATCTTAATCTTCGAGAAATGGCCTAGTATGCAGCCATCCATCTCCTGGTATACCCGCATGATGAACTGGGCGAACAGCTCGTTGCGGGCCTTGCCGAGCTGCGCCCCGTAGCGTTTGCCCACCAGATGCTCGGTGGCCAGGCCGCTACGATTGGCCCCCGTGCCGGTGACCGTCCGGGCATTGGTCGCCTCGGCGTAGGGCGGGTTGATGTACACCACCAGCTTCTTTCGTTTTTCGGGGTCTTCCACGATTTGCCGCAGCCCCTTGGGGAGCTTGCTGAAGTCGTCGTTCAGGAAGTCGAACCGGAAGACATGGCTCTCGAGCAGGTTCGCGCCGTTGGCGATGCGCTGGTGCATGACATCGATGTCAGCCTGGTCAAGGGTGGAGGCCCAGATGTTGTACTTGTTCGTTAGCCCTGCGAGGAGGTTGCCCGTCCCGGCGGCGCAGTCCCAGACGTAGTACTCGTCCTGCCAGTCCGCGCCCAGGTAATCCGCGAGGTACTGCTGCGAGATTTCCACCCACGGCCGGGGCGTGAAGAAGCTGCCCTTACGCTCACGCACATCCTGCGGCACGAGGAGGTCACGCCGCTCGAGGATGTAGTCCCAGTAGACCTCGTCGGGTGGCCGCTGGTAGGCGCGCCAGAAGTTGGCGTGGGCCGTGCCGCCGTCGTTGAAGTCTATGTCTGAGTAGAGCATCCTGCCGGTGGCTCCAGATTTTCCCTCGGATAGGCGGTAGCGGTCGTCCTGCAGCAGCACGTTGAGCTTATCGAGGATGCTGTGGTTGTCGCGGGAGAGGATGTCGGCCAGGTAGAAGTCCGCATCGATGATGCCGTACGCCTTCACCTCGTCCCACCTCACGGCGATGGTGGGCTGGACGGCTTCGAGCCAGCGGGAGTAGATGGAGATGAAGTTGTTGCGGTCAATCTGGAGCAGGGTGGTGGTCTGGGCCGCGTTGAAGTTGCGCTGGACGAACAGCGAGAGCGGGCCCTTCCTATCCGGCTTGAGCTCGAAGCGTAGGCCCTCCTGCTCGAGCGTGTCGGCCACCAGCTGGGCCAGCTGCCGGAACTCCCGGGTGCCGTGGTCCGAGGGCGGGACGTTCCAGTTGAAGTCGTTCTGGTAGAACACCTCCTGCACCGCGGCGTACGGCAGGAAAATGATGCGCTCGCAGTCGAACGCCCCCAGGAATTTAGGCGGGGTATGCCTATCGAAGGTCCTTGCTTTCCCGATGGTTAGCAACAGCTGCACCAGCGCCTCATCCAGCCTCGCCTTCCCCACCCGGCCCTTCTTGGCCTCGGCCCAGAGGTGGGGCGATACGAGTTCGTCCAGCGTACCCTTCGTGGTGTGCGGGTACACGGCGAAGTCTATCTTGCCGATGATGCGGGTGCAGTCGTGGGCGAAGAAGACCGTGTCGGCCACCTCGTTCTTGAGCTGCTCCTCGGGTATGCTGGGGGTGAAGGCCATATGCCACCTGTTTTGGGGGGATGTGAAACTCGGTCCAAAGGTAGGATTATTTTTGCTTGGAGGCCCTTGTCGCCCCCTGAGGCCGGAATCTGCAGCGATGGCGAATCTGGATTAGAGTACGTACCCCCTCTGGCCCTTTCGTCCCCCAAAACAGCCCCTTCGTAAAAAGCTCGGCCCCCCGTGTCTCCCTATCCCCAGACTTTACTACCTTTGCGCAGAAATAGAACATATCGGATGTAGGTTGGCGTGCTTGGATAGGCCCGGCGTCTTGCCCGTGGTTGGTGGGGGCCCTGCCGCCTGTCTATTGGACCTCTGGCACCGCATTGCGCCCCATGTCGCTAGGTAAATGTCATGCTCATGCCAAGGTACCGTACGCTCCTCTTCCTTCTCCTCCTGGCCGTGCTGCCCCTCCCGTTCGTCGCCTGCTCCCTCCTGCAGCGCAAGGGGCCGAGGGTCCCCTGCGTCCCGAGGGCGAAGATCAGCCTCATCGGCCTGCAGGGCGAGCAGCAGACCCACGAGTCCATCGACGCGTGCCCCGGCATCACCGTCCAGGTATTCGGGGCGGGCAAGCCCATGGAGGTAGAGCGGATTACCAGCATGGCCGTCGGCGTGACCACCACCTCCTCCTACCAGATCGTCCGGGCCCCCTCCGCCCTCTTCACCCAGGAGCAGCGCGACCTCATCAAGGATGCCGACTCCTTCTCCGTGACCGACATCCGCGTGGTGTTTGCCCAGTCCGTCGCCCTCGACTCCACCTGCATCGAGGGCGACCCCGGCCGTGAGCACCGCGTGTCGGGAACCATCCGCATCCTCTTCCCCGTGGTCCCGCAGGTATGGCCCGACCCCAACGAGGACGAGTACCTGCCGAATGGGGGATTTCCCCGCGACTACATACCCTCGCCGGACGGCAAGCACGTTCGCGACTATGAGCCCCCGATGGACGAGGAGGAGGAGGACGGCTAGCCCGAAAGCCCCGCCTCCGCCGCGCAGTACTAAACCATTCAACATCCGCCCATGCGCCTCCTCGCGCTCCTAATCGCTTGGCTCCTAGTCTACTTCGCCACCCGCGCCCTCGTGCTTCTCCCGGCCGGGCGTGCCTCCCGCAGCTGGCCCATCGCCCTGCCGCTGGGGCTTATCGTCGCCTCCTCCCTTGGCATGCTCCTCCTGGGCGAGCCCCGCTTCCTCCTGGCCCTCCCCTTCCTGCTCCTCCCCCCGGCCATCCTCGGCCTGCGGCGCATCGCGAACCCCATCGGCCGCCTCTCCGTGCTGGTCGTCATGGTCTGCGCCGCGCTCTTCGCCGTATCCTACACGGCCCATATCGCCGATGTCTTCTTCGCCTACCCGGAGGAGCTGCCCCACCCCCTGCCCACGCACACCCGCAACGGCAACCCGTACCATCACGACACCCTCTCCCCACGGCGGGAGCAGGGCCACAGGGTGGATGTCTACCGCTGCGACGTGGAGCTGCGTGCGGGCTGGGCCCATCGCTCGCCCATCCCCTTCGACAGCGTGATTACCCCAGATGGCCAGACCCAGGGCGAGGTCCTGACCCGCTACCTGGCCTCGATGGGCCACCGGAGGGACTCGGTCGGCCTCACCTTCCTCACCCCCGACGACGTGCAGGCCGTAGAGGCCGGGTGTACGGCCGTGGGCCTCAGGGGGCGCGGCCCGGTCTACACCTATATATGGCGACAGCTTCAGGGGCTGGAGCGCGAGATGCTGGGCGATACGCTCGCCCCCAGCGATGCCGTCCGCCTCTACCGTGGCGTGCGGGCCACCCTCGACGGGCAGCCCACCCATGCCCCCGTGGGCAGCCTCTCCCTCCTCATCGACCTCGCCGCGGCGCTGGGCTGGGGGGCCACCCTCCTGCTCATGGGCCTGAGCCTGACCCTCGCCCTGCTGATAGCCCACCTCAGGGCCTGCTGGTGGCTGGCCGAGGGTGCGTGGGTCTTCTGGGTGCTGCTCATCGCGCTCTAGCTCGCCCCCAGCTCACGCACTTTTCGCCAAATTCCTACCTTTGCCCGCCGGAAGAACGCAACAACGCTATGGGCGCAATACTCATTATCTACACGGGCGGCACCATCGGCATGAAGGCCAACCCCGCCACGGGCGCGCTCGCCCCCTTCAACTTCGAGCAGATTCTGCATGAGGTGCCGGAGCTGCACAGCTTCGAGAGCCGGATAGACGCCGTGTCGCTCATCCCCCTGGTCGACAGCTCCGATGCCACGCCGGAATTCTGGGAGCGGCTCGTGGTGCTGATAGAGGCGAACTACGCGGACTACGACGGCTTCGTCATCCTGCACGGCACCGACACCATGGCCTACACGGCGAGCGCGCTGAGCTTCATGCTGCCCAACGTGCAGAAGCCGGTGATCTTGACGGGCTCCCAGCTGCCCATCGGCGCGCTGCGGACGGACGGCAAGGAGAACCTGCTCTGCGCCCTGGAGATAGCCGAGAAGCGGGCCGAGGACGGCGCGCCGCTCATCCCGGAGGTGGCCGTCTTCTTCGACCACAGCCTGACGCGGGGCAACCGGACCACCAAGTTCGGGGCCGAGCGTTTCGATGCCTTCCGGAGCTTCAACTACCCCCGGCTGGCCGAGGTGGGCATCCACGTGCGCTACAACCGGAAGTACATCCGCGAGCGACCGGCCGGGCCGCTCACGGTGGACAGGGCCTACAGCACGCGGGTGAGCTCCCTGCGCCTCTACCCCGGCATCCGGCACGACATGGTGGAGCGGGTGCTGACGACCCCGGGCCTCCGGGGGCTGGTGCTCGAGACCTTCGGAGCCGGGAATGCCCCCAGCGCCCCGTGGTTTCTCGACCTGCTGCGCGGGGCCGTGGACCGGGGCATGCTCCTGGTGAACATCAGCCAGTGCCCCTCCGACAGCATCTCCATGACCTCCTACGACGTGGGCCTGGGCCTGGCCCGCCTGGGCGTGGTGAGCGGGCGCGACATGACCTTCGAGGCGGCCCTGGCCAAGCTCATGATGGCCCTGCGGCGGGGAGACATCGAGGCCGCGAAGGCCTATTTCGGCCGCGATATCGCCGGCGAAATGACCCTGGCTATTGTGGAATGAGCGAAATGTGCTAAATTGCGGTCGCTTTCGGCAGGTCATCCGTGGCCTAATGCCCTGATAGTCAGCGGGGCGGTGCATGGGGGCGAGTTGATGTTCAAGGCTTAGTGTTAGTTTAGGAGAGGTGGCCGAGTGGTCGAAGGCGCGCGCCTGGAAAGTGCGTATACTCCAAAAGGGTATCGCGGGTTCGAATCCCGCCCTCTCCGCAGCGCAGTGCGAAAGGAATTCGGGGTGAGTGAACAGGTAGGCCTTCGGGTCTTTTTTTGCCCCGAGAGCGAGAGTTTAGAATAATACCAGAAAACGCAATCAATCCGTACGGTGATGAGAAAGATGTTTCTACTAGTGCTTACGGCTGTTCTGATGCTGGGCCCGAGCTTTGCTGCCCTGGCCCAGGAGAGCCAGGACAGCGCCGGGGCCACCGCGTCGAGCCAGGTAGTGGACAGCGGGTCGGATTCGCTGCAGGTCGCAGAGGCCGCGGCCCAGGGCGAGACGATGGGCGACCAGCCCGCCGATGCGCCCCTGCATCAGCAGATCAAGACGAAGTTCATCGAGGGGGGGCCGGGCTTCATGGGGGTCATCCTCTTCATCCTCATCCTCGGGCTGAGCATCATCATCGAGCGTATCATCTACCTGAACCTGGCCAGCACCAACACCGATACCCTGCTCCGGCGGGTGGAGGACGCGCTGAGCAAGGGCGGGGTGGAGGCCGCCAAGGAGGTCTGCCGCAATACACGGGGCCCGGTGGCCAGCATCTTCTACCAGGGGCTCAGCCGCAGCGAGCAGGGCATAGAGTCGGTGGAGAAGTCGGTGGTGGCCTACGGGAGCGTGCAGATGCAGCAGCTGGAGAGCGGCCTGACCTGGATATCCCTCTTCATCGCCCTGGCGCCCATGTTCGGCTTTATGGGCACGGTGCTGGGGATGATCTCGGCCTTCGATGCCATAGAGGTGGCGGGCGACATCGCCCCCTCGCTGGTGGCCGGGGGTATCAAGATAGCCCTGATTACCACCGTGTTCGGCCTCATAGTGGCGGCCATCCTGCAGATATTCTACAACTACATCCTGGCCAAGATTGACAGCATCGTCATGCGGATGGAGGATGCCTCCATCTCCCTGGTGGACCTGCTGGTTAGCCACGAGCTCACGAAGAAGTAGGCCACAATGCTGAGGGGGGAATTGCTATGGTAAAGCTACGATACAAGACGATCGCGCGGCGGGTGATGGCCCTGCTGATGCTCGTCAGCGTGCTGATAGGGCTGTATTTCGCAGTGCAGCTCTCGGGCTCGCAGGGGCAGATGGACATGGTCGGGGCGGCCGAGCCGATGCTGGTATGGACCTACGTGCTGCTGGCCGTGGCCTCCGTCGTGGCGCTGGCCTTCCCGCTCTACTTCGTGGTGCGGAACCCGAGGCGGGCCGTGCGGGCGGTGGTCTTTGTGGGCCTGCTGGTGTTCGTGCTGGGCGTGTCCTACCTGGTGGCGAGCGATGCCCCCATCGCGCGCCCCTCCGGGATGATGGACTCGGCCTTCGCCGACCCGCTGACCCTGAAGATGGTCGGGGCCGGGCTAATCGCCACCTACACCCTGCTGGCGGTGGCCCTGGTGCTGCTCCTGCTGTCGGGCGTGCGCATGAGGCATGGCATCCGCAAGGGGATGGCCTAGGCTACATAACACAGGAGACTCACTATGGCTAGGGAGCGTCGCAGAATGGAGGAGATTAACGCCAGCTCGATGGCGGACATCGCATTCCTCCTGCTCATCTTCTTCCTCGTGACCACGACGATGAACACGGATTTGGGCTTGTCGCGCGTACTCCCCCGCATGCCCGACAAGGACCACAAGGAGGAGATACAGGACTACAAGGAGCGGAACGTCCTGCTGGTGCGGATCAACCGCTCGGATAGGCTGCTGGTGGCCGGTCGGCCCATGGAGATTAGCCAGCTCAAGGAGAAGGCCATGGAGTTCATCGACAACCCCCAGGACAGCGAGAGCCTCCCGGAGAAGAAGATGACGGAGGTGCCCCTGCTGGGGAGGGTGCCGGTGACCAAGGGGGTCATCTCCCTGCAGAACGATAGGGCGACAACCTACGGGGCCTACCTGGAGGTGCAGAATGAGCTCATCGCGGCGTACAACGAGCTGCGGGATGCCCTGGCGAAACGGCGCTTCGGCCAGGCCTTCGAGCAGCTCGACGGGGAGCAGAAGAAGGCCATCCAGAAGGCCATCCCCCAGCGGATATCCGAGGCCGAGCCGGTGGGCATAAAGAAAGGGAAGTAGATAGTATGGCCAAGTTCAGCAGAAGGGGAAAGGGCGGCTTGCCCGCAATCTCGACGGCCTCCCTGCCGGATATTGTCTTCATGCTCCTGTTCTTCTTCATGGTGAGCACCACCATGCGCGAGACGGAGATGCGGGTGAGCCTCCGTCTGCCCTCGGCCACCGAGGTGGCCAAGCTGGAGAAGAAATCCCTGGTGTCCTACATATACATCGGCACGCCCGCGCGGCAGTACCAGCAGCTCTACGGCACGGACTCGCGCATACAGCTCAACGATGCCTTCAAGACGCTGGACGACATACGGGACTTCATCAGCTCGGAGCGGGATGCCCTCTCGGAGGCCGACCGGAATATGCTCACCACCTCGCTCAAGGTGGACGAGAACACCCGGATGGGCATCGTGTCGGACGTGAAGCAGGAGCTGCGCAAGGCTTCCGCCCTGAAGATAAACTACGCGGCCCAGCGGAAATAGCCGCGGCGCTGGCGGGGTACTTGCTCTCGCTGTCCGACGGGCGAATTCGCTTCCCGCCCTTTCCCAACCCTCGCCGCTGGGCGTGTGGTCCTGGGCCTGGGGGGTGGCCATGGCCTCTCGCCTCCCGCGTGCATCTCCCCTTGCGAGGCTTAGATTTTCTGTCTACATTGCGACCCTTTTCGTGCGGAGCATGCGCCCTCTTGCGCACGACTTGTATCCAAATATGAGGAGCACACCATGAAAAATGCCCTTTTCTTTATATCCCCCGTGCTGGAGACCACTGAGAGCCCGATTGATACCCAGCTCCTCAACGAGGCCCGCGACCTCTACGAGGAGGGGAAGTACCTGGAGGCCCTGCACCGCTTCATCGACCACCTGAACCCGGCCTTCCGCCAGAAGTACGAGGTGGAGCCGGGGGTGCACTTCGCCATCCCGCACAACACGATGGTGGTGAATATCAAGGTGCGGGATGAGCATCTCCACGTCTGGGTGGACTACATGCGCGTCCCGGCCGAGGGGCGTGTGGCGGTGCTCCGGCAGCTGGCGATGCTGGCCTCCAATAAGTTCATCCTGGCGCGGGTGCTGCTCGATGAGGAGGACTGCGTGCGGATAGAGTACGATTGCCCGATGGACACGACGCACCCCGAGAAGCTCCTCTCCCTGCTGGGGAATATCTGCCAGGTGGGCGAGCAGTTCCAGGCGACCTTCGCGCACGATTTCGACGCGCAGCCCATCGTTGAGCCGCAGATTAGGCCCTACCCCGAGGAGCTGGTGCAGCGGATTTACCGCGATTTTCAGCGCACGGGGCGGAAAGCCATCGAGGACACCGAGCAGAGCCTCAAGGACGGCAACACGGCCGAGGCGGACATGCAGGCCTCGATGGGCTTCTCGCAGCTCCTCTACTTCGCCAACCCCAAGGGCTACCTCTACGCGGAGTGCTGGCGATGCCTCCGGGCGCTGGATGAGGAAATCCCCGTGCGGGAGCGTGTGCAGCGCGGCGTCAAGGACCTGCAGCGCATGCTGGACATGCCCGTAGAGGAGTTCGCCAAGTCGCTCTACTACTCCGAGACGCTGCTCTCGGACAACAATGTCCCGACGCTGCGCCAGTTCGGCGAGGTGTACGAGGACAAGGTGGACCGGGCCCAGAAGTTCGGCATGGATAAGAAGGACTGGCCCTTCGCCGTCACCCTTCTCACGTGGATGTTCTACCAGACCTACTCGCTGAACGACATGCCCCGCTTCATCGATGCGTTCATCCGCCGGGCGCTCGAGGAGGCCAGCGGCCTGCCCGTGAAGGAGGCCGCGGAGATACTCTTCCGGGCCGCGCGCCAGGTGCAGAAGGGGAAGATAGAGGATGCGCCGGCTGGCGGGGCGGGGCGGGCCGACTCTGCGGAGGACGAGGAGGATGCGGAGGATGACGAATTCCTCCTCGACCTGGATTTCTCCGATGAGCTGACCCGCCAGGTGGTCAACGCCCGCCTCGATGAGCTGCTGGAGAACCTGGAGCAGGGTACCCAGCTGCAGGACGCGGAGGGCCTCGACGAGATACTGGCCTTCATATCCTTCGTGCGCAAGACGCGCAGCTCGCTGGATGAGTACCTCGAGCAGGAGGACTACGAGTCGGCCAACCGGACGCACACCTTCCTCATGCGGAGCATCACCAATTTCATAGACACGAAGCTCGACGACCTGATTGAGGAGATGGAGGACGACCAGGGGGATGAGGACTAGCGGGCGTAACGCAGCACAAGGAGCAAGACGATGAGCGCGGACATATTCAGCACGGTTTTCCAGATATACGACGCCGCGGGCACGGGCAGCGGCTTCTACCTCGCGTCGCACGGGGTTTTCCTGACCAACTACCACGTGGTCTCGGGCTTCAAGTCGGTGGCCGTGTGCGACAACGAGAAGAACGCCTACCTGGGGCGCGTCATCCTGGTGAACCAGGAGCTGGACCTGGCGGCCCTGGTGGTGGACCATGATTTCTCGCATCTGCCCCCGGTGGAGCTGGCCGAGAGGGAGAGCGTCGCGCTGGGGATGAGGGCGCGCGTGGGGGGCTACCCCTTCGGCATGCCCTTCACGCTGACGGAGGGCACGGTCTCCTCGCCCCGCCAGCTGCTCGACGACCGCTACCTCATCCAGATCGACGCCGCGGTGAACCCGGGCAACTCCGGCGGGCCGATATTCAACGACCAGGGGCAGGTCATCGGCATCACGGCCAGCAAGTTCGAGAACGCCGACTCGACGGCCTTCGGCATACGGCTGGACGATATACACACCCTCCTCGGGGCGCTCGAGGGGATAGACCGGTCCCGCTTCCACGTGCAGTGCAACGGCTGCGATGACCTGATAGAGGAGGAGCAGAGCTACTGCCCCATGTGCGGGGTGAAGCTCGACAAGGTCGTGTTTGCCGACCGGGAGATATCGGAGGTGGCGCGGTTCTGCGAGGAGCCCATCGCGCGCCTGGGCGTGAACCCCGTGGCGGCCCGCCGGGGCAACCAGAACTGGGAGTTCTACATCGGCCGCTCGCGCATCGACATGTTCGACTACCGGGATACGTACCTCTTCACGGTGTCGCTGATTAACCTCCTGCCCAAGAAGAAGGTCGAGCCCGCGCTGGAGTACATCCTCCGGACGAGCATCGCCCCCTTCAAGCTGGGGCTCGACGGGCGGGAGATCTACTTCATGTACCGCCTGCACCTCTCGGACATCCACGACGGTAGCTCGGCCACCATCCAGGACACGATTGTGAAGGCCGCGCGGAAGGCCGACGAGCTGGCCCAGCTGCTCCACGAGGAGTACGACTGCGAGTACTCGCCCAACTCGCGGGTGGGGTAGGGCGGCTGCGCTGCCTACTCAGCGTGTTTCTGCTGGGCGATTCGCTGCAGCGGACGAATATTCCTCCCACATCCAGTGGGGGGAGTGGCCTCCGTTTGCCCCGCTTTTCCTACCTTTGCTCTGCACTAAACTGGAGGAACAGACATGGTACGCGAGCAGGACAGGGGCAAGGAGCACTTCGGCGAGCTGCCCTTCGCCATCCAGAGCTTTGAGGAGATACGCAAGGGTGGCTATAAGTACGTGGATAAGACGGACCTGATATGGGAGATTGCCTGCGGGGCGAAGGTTCAGTTCTTCGCGCGCCCCCGCCGCTTCGGCAAGAGCCTGATGATAGGGACGCTCAAGAGCTACTTCGAGGGCCGGGGCGAGCTCTTCGCGGGGCTGAAG
>PDTX01000016.1 GCA_002749065.1 Bacteroidia bacterium
CGCCCGCGCCGATGGTACTACGGCCTGGCCCGTGGGAGAGTAGGTCGCCGCCCCCCCCATCGCCCCGGCTCCCCCTGTGGGAGCCGGGGCTTTTTGCGTGGGGGGGGGCTCAGAAGCACGGTGGAGCCGGGCTTTTGCCCCTACGCTGGGCGCTCCCCGGGAGGGCGGGTTTGGGCTTGTGCGCGCTGGGGGGAAATGGGTAAATGTCTGGCTTAGTAGGGAATAGCCAGAGGACTAAGCGTATGAGCACATGCTACACATGCCTCGTGGCATGGCATAAGTATAGCTCCGCTTCTTACATAACCCGTGGTGCCATGCCATCGTAGGGCATAGTCCGCTATGTGTTATCTAGTAGCGTGGCAGTGTGAAAATCTGCGCTTTTGGCAGGGGCCTTTTACCGGGTGGCTTGTTCTGCGATGAGTATTACACCTGCTTTGCGAAGGTCCTGAAATGCTCAAGTACCTCCTTTCGTGCTTGGAAGTGGACAAAATGGCCTACCCCTTCGATTACGACCATCTGTCCGTCTGATTTCCAGCTCTTTAGCATCTCGTGGGTGAAAGGGGCAGAGTAGGGCGATGCGCCTCCCTTCAGCATGAGGTAGGGGCAAGGCACGCCGCCGGGTATCTCCTCCTGTATCCAGTTATTCATAAAGTTCTCTATCCCCTCTACGCCTACCTGCCATCCCGGGTTCTTAGCGTCGAAGCTGTAGTGGGTGGAGATATAGTCCACCACCATTGGCTCTTGGACCCTTTCGAGCATGAAGCTCCGCAATGCCTCGGGGCTATCGAAGCGGTGCTCCTTGCTCTCGCGGATGGCGGCCACGCTGTCGAGCATGTCCTTTTTCACGTTTTGCGGCACGAAGGGGCCGATGGGCGGTGAGTCGAGTATCATGAGTTTTTTCACGAGCTCGGGGTATCGTTGCGCCATGGCTGCAGATACCCTCCCGCTCATGGAGTGTGCGAGTATGATTACATTCGATAATCCCCTGATTTTGAGCTCTTCAGCTACGGAATTCGCCATGTTGCCATAGTTCATCTCGGCCATGGCGGATGTGCCCCCGTGGTTCGGCATATCGAGGGCGAGAAGGTGGTATTCGTCTGCTAGCGCTTCGCCGATGCGTTTCCATTCCTCTTTGCGTCCGAATAGTCCGTGGAGAAGTACGACCGTTTGCCCGCCCTTGCCACCCCATTCCAGGCTGGCGAATTGTATTTTGCCCATGATTTATCCCTTGAAGTTCAATGATTCCGAAGCGTAAAAGTAGCGATAAATGCGCGAGGAAACAAGTTGCTAGCTTTTGCCGCCTTCTTACTCTGTCCTTAGGCTATATGTTCCCCTATTTTTTCCTACCTTCGCGGTGATATGCAGAGTGGAAAGATTTGCAGGATGCTTTGGTCTGGCCATGCCATGAGGTTTATGCTCTTGGCTATCAGCCTTTTCGTATCCGTCGGGGCTCTTGCAGCTCCGGTGCTACGCCTACGCATGAACAATAAGAAGCTCTCGCCTCGTGTGGTCGAGTATCCAACGAGCTTCAGGGGCGATGTGACGGCGGCTCCTAAGCCCTACCCCGTGCCGACTCAGGATACCATATTCATTCTCAAGCAGGATGCGGCCAATCCGGGGGACTACAGCTTTACCATTCATGCCTGGACCGACGACAAATCCACCCATGATTTGGTTCTCTACCACCTCCGCCTGAAGACCCCCATAGCGCCCAACGGGGCCATCCTCCCTCCCGTAATCGAGGAGACCAAGGTGTTGCAGCAGAATACCAGCGATGTGAAACACCTCGTGGCGAACCCGTCGGACGAAACGCTGGGGGGGTACCGTATCGTCGCGCTGGATGCTGGGGGAAAGCGCGTGGCCTCGACCACGGCGTGGTTCTACGTGGATGATGTGGAATTCGAGTCGCTCTCTGTGCTCAATTCCTGCGATGGCCTGAAAATCAGCCCGTACCCACTCCCTACTGATATACGTAGCCGCCTCTTCGCAGCCTACCATTACTACGAGGCCCCCTCGCCCTATCAGGATGCGTGGCTGGAGATTTCGCAGCCGCTTTCCAAGGACTACTTCAAGAGCTATAAGTGGGTTGCGACTGGCGGGGTGGAGCTGCCCGTGGATGATGCGGAGCATCTGGTAGTGAGCGATCCGCCCCCCTACAAGGCGGCGAGCTATAGCCTGACGGTGGAGAATATTTTCGGCCGTACCCTTCGTGCGGCTACCCCCGGGGAGGTGCTCCCGGTGGCCACGGCGGCCACGCCTCGCATTGCCCGTGCGGAGTACCCCTACCAGGAGCCCCTCGTGTACAGGATGCTCGCCGATAGGCCCGTGGGTGAGGCCCCGTTTTACGCCCAGCTCTCGGCCGAGAAGGTGAAGAATGCAAATCAGCTGGATTGGCTCATACGCAACGATAAGCGCGCCGTGCGCAGGGGGGAGCCCGATACGCTCTTTGCCGAGACCGTGACTGGCAATCTGGACCGTTTGCTACACCCTGGCCATGAGCTCTTTAGCGCCGGGGAGTACCTGGTGCGGCTCACCGCCCGGAATACCGAGACTGGTTGCGTTCGTACCGAGGAGCTGAAGCTGAGGGTGGACTCGTCCCTGCTGAAGAAGGAGGCCATACCCAACGTGTTTTCTCCCAACGGGGATGGGGTGAATGATGTCTTCGGCCTGATTGACCCATCACGTAACTGCCGGTCTATCAAGCACTTTCAGATACATATACTCAACCATCTCGGTCGTCAGGTCTACGAATACTCGGGCGACCCTCGGGAATGGGAGGGATGGAATGGCAAGAAGGAGGGGAAGGGCAAGCCCCTCAATCCCGGTGTTTACTTCTACATCATACAGGCCACCGGCTACGATGGCAACACTTTCCGGGGCGGGGAGTACAAAGGGCCACTACATCTTTTTAGATAGCCCATGCCCTCGAGAATACTCCGAGCCATTGATTTCCAGCTGATTGCCCTCTACCTACTCCTGGTCCTGCTGGGCTGGCTCAACATCTATGCGGCCGTTTTTAGCCCGGACCACAGCTCCATCTTCGACATCTCGCAGCGCTACGGCCAGCAGCTCATCTGGATACTGGCGTGCATCCCGCTGGTGCTCTTCATCCTCCTGATAGACACCCGCTTCTACTACGTTTTCTCTTACCATATCTACGGGGCGATTATCGTCGTGCTCATCGCCGTCCTGCTCTTCGGAACGGTGGTCCACGGTTCCAAGTCGTGGCTCGCCATCGGGGCATTCAGGGTGCAGCCGGCCGAGTTCGCCAAGTTCGCCACAGCCCTGGCCCTGGCCAAATTCATGGGTCGCCGGGATTTCCGCTTCAACGACCCGCTCAGCAAGCTGGGGATTGCGCTCATACTGGGGCTGCCCGTTTTGCTCATCCTGGCGCAGAACGACTTCGGGTCGGCCATCGTCTACTCCACCCTGCTGCTCGTGCTCTACCGCGAGGGGATGCCCGGCTGGATACTCTGGTACCTCGGCCTTCTGGTTCTGGTCATGGTCCTTGGTCTGCTTGTCGACCAGCTCTACGTTCTCTACGGCCTTATCCTCCTCACCCTCGCCTTCTATAGCCTACGCACGCGCAACGCGCTGGTCTCCGTGCGAATGACCGTGGCCTACATTCTGCTCGTGGCCTTCGCCAGCCTGGGGCTCCATCTCGTGGGGAGGGCGTATCCGTTGTATCTCCTTTCCCTTGCGGCCCTGCTTCTGATGCTGATGCTGGTCATCCCCTTGGCCATACGTTATCGTAATCGCCTGGCCCTGGTCCTGGCCCTGCTGCTGGCCTTCAGCGCGGTGGCCTCCTTCGGCGAGGACTACATTTTCAACAACGTTCTTGACAATCACCACCAGCGGCGGATTAACGACCTGCTGGGCCTGGAGGATGACCCCCTCGGCTGGGGCTACAATGTGCACCAGTCCATGATTGCCATTGGGGCTGGCGGCCTCAGCGGCAAGGGCTATCTGCAGGGCACGCAGACGAAGTTCAACTTCGTGCCGGAGCAGTCCACCGACTTCATCTTCTGCACCGTGGGGGAGGAGTGGGGCTTCCTCGGCTCGCTCGGGGTAATTCTTCTCTTCATCCTCCTGCTGCTGAAGATTCTCCAAGTCGCGGAGCGCCAGAAGGAGCCCTTCCACCGCATATACGGCTACGCCGTGGCGGCCATCCTCTTCTTCCACTTCGCCATCAACATCTCCATGACCATCGGCCTCTTCCCCGTCATCGGCATCCCGCTCCCCTTCTTCTCCTACGGCGGCTCGTCGCTCTGGGCCTTCACGACGCTGCTATTCGTCCTGGTGAAGTTCGATTCGTCGCGGCTGCGCTAGGTGTGTGGGGGGCCCTTAATAGCCCTTTTCCTCCCGATTTTACTACCTTTGCCCGGACAATTCCAGCGCGATGAGCAGAGGTTTTACCAAGGACGGCGACCAGGAGGACACCCCGCTACTCACCCCGAGGGCGTACCTGCCTCCGGGCTTGGCCAACTACGTCACCCTGCGGGGTATGCGTCTGCTCCGGGAGGAGGAGGGCGCGCTTCAGGATGAGATACGTGGCTTGCTCGCTCAGGGTCAGGAGCCCCACCGGGTGCAGGTGAACCATCTCAGGGCGAGGTTGCAGCAGCTGCAGGAGCGTATCTCCACGGCGCGCCCGGTGGAGCCGGGTCAGGCCCCCCCCCGGGAGGTGGCCTTCGCCACCGAGGTGGAGGTGCAGGTGAACGGGGCCGAGCTCAGCCGCTACGCCGTAGTGGGGGCCGATGAGGCCAATCCGCGGCAGGGGCGTATATCCTTCTTCTCGCCCATCGCCCGTATCCTCATTGGCAGCGTGCCCGGCCAGGTCCTCGAGCTGGAGACCCCGAGCGGCACCCGACAAATCAAGGTACTGAATATCCGATGGATTACCGAGCCCCCGAGCCCCTCCTAGTGGTGGGCCCCTGCGCGGCCGAAACCCCCGAGCAGCTCCTGGACGTGGGGCGCTTCCTCGCTGAGCATGGGGGCATTAGCTATCTGCGCGCCGGCGTGTGGAAGCCCCGTACGCGCCCTGGTCGCTTCGAGGGGCACGGCGAGCAGGCCCTCCCCTGGCTCGCGCAGGTGCAGGAGCGCTACGGGATACCTGTGTGCGTGGAGGTCGCCCGCCCCGAGCATGTGCGCCTCGCCCGGGCGCACGGCATCCGCACCTTCTGGATAGGGGCGCGGACCGCTGGCGACCCCTTCGCCGTGCAGGAGATAGCCGATGCGCTCGTGGCGGGCGACGGCCCCTTCCTGGTGAAGAACCCCATCTCGCCGGACACGGACCTGTGGGTGGGCGCCATCGAGCGGCTACGCCAGCGCCAGCTCGCCCCCGTCATCGCGGTGCACAGGGGCTTCTACCCCCTCACCCCCGAGCGCTACCGCAATAGCCCCCGGTGGGACATCGTCCTCGACCTCCGCTCGCGCCTGTCCGGCATCCCCATCCTCTGCGACCCGAGCCACATCGCCGGGCGGAGGAGCCTCGTGCCGGAGGTCGCCCGCCGGGCCCTGGACCTCTCCCTCGACGGCCTCATGGTGGAGGTGCACCAGATGCCCGAGCAGGCCCTCAGCGATGCGGGCCAGCAGCTCAGCTTCAGCGAGTTCACCCGCATGATGCAGACCCTTCGCTGCCCCGTGAGGCCCCCCAGCGGGGTGGAGGAGGGGCTGCGCCATCTCCGCGCGGAGATCGATACGCTCGACGAGCAAATCCTCGCACTCATCGCCCGGCGCATGCGCGTTGTGGAGGCCATAGGCCGGTGGAAGTGCGAGCGCAACATCGTGCCCTACCGCCGCGACCGCTGGTGCGAGCTCCTGGCCCAGAACCGGAGCCTGGGCGCGCGGCACGGCCTCTCGGAGTCCTTCGTGGAGGAGCTCTACCGCCTGGTGCACGCCGAGGCGCTCCGCATACAGGCGCAGATGCGGCAGGAGGATGGCTAGCCTCCCCCGTCCCGCGGGCTGGGCGGGCATCGTTGCGGTGGGGGCGTACCCATATATCTTACTACTATTTTACTACCTTCGCGTCGCTCCGCAGCGGTTGTGGGGGCGTAGCATTCAATAAGGTGGCGAATATGGAGGAAAGGCGCGAAGAAGCGGCGGCTCGCTCCCGGGCCTACTGGCTGGCCGTCAGGGTATGGGGGCTGTATCTGGGGGCCATACTGGCCGGGTTGGCGATAGTCCAGGTGACCTTTCTGGACTCCACCGGCTCGGTCTGGGTCTCCGTGGTGGAGTGGCTCTCGCTCTTCTTCATGGGCTACAGGGCGATGGTGGCCTACCAGGTGGAGTGCCGGGGCGAGTGGCTCACCTATGGGCGCTCCTTCGCCATCGGCATCATGGTGTGCCTGGTGGCGGCCCTGGTCTACGCGTCGGTCTACTACCTCATGATTACGCAGGTGCGTCCCCAGTACTTCCACGAGGTGCACACCGCCCTCAAGGATGTTGCCCAGGAGCAGGTGCGTGGCATGGCCGAGGAGGAGGCCGAGCGGACCTACAGCATGATCGTCTCGATGATCTCCCCGGCCTTCCTCTCCCTGGCGGGCTTCATCGGCGTGATGGTCAACGGCCTCTTCGCCACCCTCATATCCGCCCTCTGGGGCAAGCGTAACTACCAGCTCCGTGGCTCCAAGCCGAGCGAGTAGCCCCCCTCCAGCCCGACTTCTATGCAGTACCAGAAGGATATCAGCATCGTCATTCCGCAGCTCAACGAGGCGGAGTCGCTCCCCGAGCTCATGGAGTGGATAGACCGGGTGGTGGCCCGGGAGGGCTGGCGCGCCGAGGTCATCTACATCGACGACGGCAGCACGGACGACTCCTGGCGGGTCATCGCCGCCATGTCGCCCGAGCACACGCAGGTGCGGGCCATACGCTTCCAGCGGAACTACGGCAAGGCGGCCGCCCTGCAGGTGGGCTTCATGGCGGCCCGGGGGAGGGTGGTCTGCACCATGGATGCCGACCTGCAGGACTCGCCCGACGAGCTGCCGGAGATGTACCGCATGGTGCTCCAGGAGGGCTACGACCTGGTGAGCGGCTGGAAGAAGGTGCGCCACGACCCCAAGCTCGCCAAGAACATCCCCAGCAAGCTCTTCAACTTCACGGCCCGCACCGTCACCGGCATCAAGCTCCACGACTTCAACTGCGGCATCAAGGCCTACCGCCACGAGGTGGTCAAGGCCATTGAGCTCTACGGCGACATGCACCGCTACATCCCGGCCCTGGCCAGCAATGCGGGCTTCCGCCGCATCGGCGAGAAGGTGGTTCAGCACCGGGCGCGCAAGTACGGGTCGACCAAGTTCGGGTGGAACCGCTTCGTCAACGGCTTCCTGGACCTGATCACGCTCTCCTTCGTCTCCCGCTTCGGGAAGAAGCCCATGCACTTCTTCGGCTTCCTGGGCATCTTCACCTTCCTGATCGGCGGGGGCATCATCGTCTGGCTCATCGTGGAGAAGGTGCGGGCCATCGCGAAGCACCTGGTGTACCGCAACGTCACGGACCAGCCCCTCTTCTTCATCGCCCTGCTCCTGGTGGTCATCGGCGTGATGTTCTTCCTGACCGGCTTCATCGGCGAGCTGATAGCCCGGGCCGCCCCGCATCGCAACCGCTACGGAATAGCCGAGCGGATAGACTAGCGCGGCTCGCGCAAAATCGCTACCTTTGTGCCGCTACGCCGCGGGGGCCTAGCCCAAATAGCGATATGGATATGCGAACACTAGCCAAGTACACAAGCCTTCTACTCGTTCTGCAGCTCGCGGGGAGCCCCCTCGCGCTGGCGGGCCTCAGCCTGCAGTACACCCTCAGCGGCCAGAAGGACCCCGTGGCGCTGGAGGCCCGCTCCCTCGAGAAGGCCATGGAGAAGGCGCCCCTGCCCAGGGTGGAACGCCTGACGGTCGTCGGCGGGGAGTTCAAGGTGAAGGACTGGAGCTGGCTACGGGAGCAGCGTGGGCGGCTCGTGGGGCTGAAGCACTTCGAGATTAGGGAGACCACCCGGGAGGTTTCCGACATCCCGGGCCTCGATGCCTACGCCCAGCGCGTCAAGTGGGGCTACAAGACCGACGGGATAGACACCGCCAGCACCTTCTTCGGCGATGCGCTGGAGGTCCTGCTGGTCCACGGGGTCAAGGCCATAGGCCAGCTCGCGTTCAACCATTCCAAGTCGTTGCGGCTGGCCCAGTTCCCGGACCTCGAGAGCATAGGCGATGCCGCCTTCGAGGGTTGCGAGCAGCTCGCCGTGCTCCGCGCCGCGAAGGTCGTCACCATCGGCGAGAAGACCTTCAAGGATTGCACTGCCCTGCGGCTGGCCGAGTACCCGCGCGTGGAGCATCTCGGGGAGTACGCCTTCCAGAACGCTCGCTCGCTCAACACGGTGGACTACCAGCTGGTCGACGAGCTGGAGGAGGGGGTCTTCGCTGGCTGCGCCCAGCTGGAGGTGGCCAAGCTCACCTCCGTGGAGCTGATAGGGCTCTGGGCCTTCCAGAACTGCACGAGCCTGAAGGTGCTCTCCCTCCCCCTGGCGCGCCTCATCATCGTCGGGGCCTTTCAGGGCTGTAGCGCCCTCAGGCAGCTCGTCCTCCCCGTGGCCGAGAGCATCGGCAACTGGGCCTTCCTGGACTGCACGAGCCTCGAGCAGCTGGCCCTCCCCAGCCTCAAGCGGTGGGGGCTCACCGCCTTCACGAACTGCAGGCGGCTCCGGGAGCTGGCCCTCCCCGTGGTTCCCCCGAAAATCCAGATGCCGGAGTCGGCCACCTCCATCCCCGAGGAGCAGCTCGCCCGTATGCTCTGCACGAACTGCCCGGACGAGCGGGTCCTGGCCGTCTACCGCGATGGCCAGTTCCTGCCCCACGCCCCGGCCAGCACCCAGGGTGAGATACTCTACCGCGAAAAGAATGAGGCGCAGGGTAAGTGGTACGGCTGGGGGCTACCCGAGAAACCGAAGGCGAAAGGAAATAACTAGGTCGTCCGCAACGTTCATAACTAGCCAGCCATAACATGCCAGCTATGATACGTATTTTTTCGGGCCACATCCAGCGCGCGCGTCGCCTATTCTCCCTCCTGCTCCTACTCGCCCCGCTCCTTGCCCTTCCCGGGGAGACCAAGGGGGCGGAGCCCACACCCCTCATCAGCATCTCCTTCGCCCCCGATACGCCCTTGTCCATCCGCCTACGCGCCCGTGAGGACAGCACGGTCGTCCGCCTCGACTATGGGCATGGTACCCCGGAGGAGCGGCTCATCTGGGATAGCTACTCGGACGTGGAGGTGAAGCCGCAGCCCAAGGGGGGTATCGTCCGAATATACGGCCGGGTGGCGGGCCTGGACTGCAGCTCCGCGCCGAAGGCCATCCGCGCGCTCGAGGTGAGCAAGTGCCCCTCCCTCGAGGAGCTCAACGTGGAGGGGTGCCAGCTGGCGGCGCTCGACCTCAGCGGCAACCCGGAGCTGGAGGAGCTTGAGTGCGCCAGCAACCGCCTCAGCACCCTGGACCTTAGTGCCTGCCGGGCCCTCCGCTACCTGGATTGCCACAGCAACAACATCTCGGAGCTCAAGGTGTCGAGCAGCGACAGCCTCCGCTACCTGGACTGCAGCGAGAACGTCCTGAAGAATATCGACCTCTCACGGAGCGCCGCGCTGCAGACCCTCTACTGCCAGAACAACCAGCTGGCCACCCTCGAGCTCCGCACCAACTGGAAGGTCTACCAGCTGGCCTGCTTCGGCAACAACCTCTCCCCCCTGGCCATAGAGACCCTCCTGCGGGGCCTACACATCGCGCCCGTGGGCCGACAGGGGGTCATCTACCTGGATGCAATACCCTCCGAGAGCATGACCCACTCCCTGCGCATGACCCTCGAGCTGGCCCGGCGTAAGCGGTGGCGTGTGGACTACAGCGGCGTGGTCCGTGGCGACTAGCGTGGCAAGCAACGGTTCATCACGGTCTGCCTCCGCCTCCCCGGATTTCCCCACCTATGCCACTGATTACCATGACCCTGTCGCAGCCTAGCCTGCGCCTTCCTGACCCTCGTCCTGCATGGAGAAGCTGAACGTATACATAGAGACCTACGGTTGCCAGATGAACGTCAACGACAGCGAGGTGGTCGCCTCGGTGCTCGTGTCGCGGGGTTGCAACCTGACCCCGGAGGCGGAGGCCGCCGACCTGGTGGTGATCAACACCTGCGCCATCCGGGAGAATGCCGAGGTGCGCATCCTGGGGCGGATAGGCTACTTCCGCGCCCTCAGGGCGAAGACGAAGCCGGGCTTGCTCATCGCCCTCATCGGCTGCATGGCCGAGCGCCTGAAGGAGGAGCTGCTCGACCCGGCCGTGGGGGTGGACATCGTCGTGGGCCCCGATGCCTACCGCGAGCTGCCCGAGCTGGTGGAGCTCGCCCGGCGGTCGGGCCGCGCCATCAACACCCAGCTCTCCCGCACGGAGACCTACAGCGACATCGAGCCCCTGCGCTTCGACGGGAACGGCATCTCGGCCTTCACCTCCATCATGCGCGGCTGCGATAACATGTGCACCTACTGCGTCGTCCCCTACACCCGGGGGCGTGAGCGCAGCCGCGGGCCGGAGTCCATCATCCGCGAGGTGCGGCAGCTCAGCCGGGCGGGCTACCGTGAGGTCACCCTGCTGGGGCAGAATGTGGACAGCTACCTGCATCGCCCCCCGGGCAGCGAGCCGTGGCCCTTCGCCCGCCTGCTCGGGGAGGTCGCCACGGCCGTGCCGGGCATGCGGGTGCGCTTCGCCACCTCGCACCCCAAGGACATCACCGAGGAGGTGCTACAAACGATGGCCCGCCACGAGAACATCTGCCGACACATCCACCTGCCCTTCCAGTCGGGGTCGAACGCCGTGCTCAAGCGCATGCGCCGCACCTACACCCGCGAGCTGTACCTGGAGAAGGTGGAGAGCATCCGCCGGATGCTGCCGGGCTGCGCCATCACGACAGATATCATCGCTGGCTTCTGCGGCGAGACCGACGCCGACCACCGGGCGACCCTCAGCCTGATGGAGGAGGTGGTGTTCGACGGGGCGTTCATGTTCATGTACTCCGAGCGGCCCGGGACCTACGCCGCCAAGCACCTCCCCGACGATGTGCCGGAGCCCCTGAAGAATGCCCGGCTGCAGGAGATTATCGCCCGGCAGAACGAGGCCTCCCTCGCCACCAATCAGCGAGACGTGGGCCGGGAGTTCAGCGTGCTGGTGGAGGGCCCCTCCAAGCGGAATGCCGAGGAATTCTGCGGGCGTACGTCCCAGAACAGGATGGTGGTTTTCCCCAGGGGGCAGGCCCGACCCGGCGACTACGTGCGGGTCGTGGTGGACAGCGCGACGCAAACCACCCTCAGGGCGCACCTGCAGGAGGAGCGGGCCGGAGTGGAAAATATAGCAGAACGATGACCGAGGAAACGTTAACCCTTGCCCTGCTGCAGAAGGACTTGCAGCATCTGGCCCGTGAGGAAAATCTTGAGGGCTTCGGGCGCATGATGGACGGTTTGCCCGAGCGGGTGGGCCTGATTGTGCTACCGGAGACGTTCAACCATGGCTTCATCACCGACGGGGAGCTACGATCCGAGCCGCACATGGGGCTCAGCGTGGAGTGGATGCGTCGGCGGGCCGCGTTGCACGGGGCCCTGGTCTGTGGCACGCTGGCCACGGAGGATGGCGGGAAGCTCTACAACCGCTTCTACTTCGCTTTCCCCGACGGTGAAGTGGAGTGGTACGATAAGCTACACCTCTTCTCGCTGGCCGGTGAGGACGAGCGTTTTACCGCCGGGTCGGAGCGTAAGCGGGTGACATTCCGGGGGTGGAGGATATGCCCGCAGGTGTGCTACGATGTCCGCTTCCCGGAGGCGGCGCGCAACCACGACGGCTACGACCTCCTGCTGTACGCGGCATCCTGGCCCGCGAGCCGCGACCCGAACTGGCGCACCCTCCTGGACGCGAGGGCGATAGAGAACCAGTGCTACCTGGGGGGATGCAACCGTGTGGGGACGGATGCGCAGGGGATATTGTACCGGGGCAGCTCGAAGATAGTCGCCCCCTCAGGGAAGACCCTCGCCGAGCTGCCGCCCGAGCAGGAGGGGGTGGTTCTGGCCGACCTCTCGTACTCGCGCCTGCAGCAGGTGCGGGAGAAGTACCCCTTCCTACGGGAGGCGTGCTGGGAGCGGGGCTGCTAGCCCACGGACGTATCCCGCTGCGGGTGATGGGGCATGCCCGTGCCAGCCAACCCAATTTCTGAGCATGCGAAAAGCCCCGACGGAGCGCCGTGCTCCATCGGGGCCTCGGGGTGCGGATAGGGGGACTCGAACCCTCACGACTTTCGTCACTAGATCCTAAGTCTAGCGCGGCTACCAATTACGCCATATCCGCAGCATTTCCGAAGAACTCTCGCCCCTGTTGTCCTGCCAGGGCTCGAACCTGGACTCTTCTGATCCAGAGTCAGACGTGTTGCCAGTTACACCACAGGACAGTCTAGCTCCCGGGGAGCATCGCGAAGTTAGGCCTTTTTCCCCAATTGGCAATGGAGCATTCCGAAAAAAGGACGAATGCATCATTCGGGCCCCGGGCTACTTCCTGTGGATGACCCATTTGACCACCCCCCAGATGCGCACCTCGTCGCCCTCCACGATGGGGATGGGGCGGTACTCCGGGTTGGCCGGCATGAGGGCGTAGTGGCCGTCGACCCGCGCGATGGTCTTGACGGTGAACTCGCCGTTGATGTAGGCCACCACGGTGCTGCCATCGTGCCATTCGAGGCTTTTGTCTATGACCAGGATGTCGCCGTCGTGGATGTCCTCCCCAGCCATGGACTCGCCCCGTACGCGCCCGCAGAAGGTGCTCTCGGGGTGGGGTATGAGCTCCGCGTTGAGGTCTATGGACAGCCGCTCGCCGTGGTCTAGGGGGGTGGGGAAGCCGGCCGGGATGTCCTGCGGGGCCATGGGGATGAGCTGCTCCCCATGGCGCTCCGGTTGCAGCATCTCCAGCATGCGTGCTAGATGGCTTTCTCGAGTATGCGGCGTACGGCGGCGGCATCCACGGTGGCGCGCTCGCCCAGCTTCCAGCCGCGCTCCTCCATGCGCTCCCACACCTTGGCGGCCTGCTCGAGGCTCACGCCGTGGTCGCTCAGGCGGATTTTGCCGAGGATGCGCTCGAGGAAGGCCTCGATGGTGTCGATGGTTTCGGCCGCTCGCTCCTGCTCCGTGCCGAGGGTGATGCCGAAGACCCGATTGCCCATCTGGGCGAGCTTGGCCTGCTTGATGTCTAGCTGGTCGCGGAGCAGGTGGGGCAGCACGATGGCCAGCGTGAGGGCGTGGTCGAGGTCGAAGAAGCCGGTGAGCTCGTGGCCAATCATGTGGGTGGACCAGTCCTCGGGTACGCCGCTGGCGATGAGGCCGTTGAGGGCCATCATGGCGCACATGGAGAGGTTGGTGCGCAGCGCGAGGTCCTGGGGGTTTCGCATGATTTGCGGGCCGAGCTCGAAGAGGGTCTGCAGTATGCCCTCGGAGAAGCGGTCCTGCACGTGCGCCCCCACGGGGTAGGTGAGGTACTGCTCGAGGACGTGGACGAAGGCGTCGACGATGCCGTTGGCCACCTGCCGCTCGGGGAGGCTGAGGGTGAAGGCGGGGTCGACCACCGAGAACTGCGGGTAGGTGAACTCGCTGCGGAAGGCCATCTTCTCGAGGGTCTCGCCCTTGGTGACCACCGCGCCGTTGTTCATCTCCGAGCCGGTGGCCGCGATGGTCAGCACCGTGCCGAAGGGGAGGGCGGCCTGGATGGAGGCGCCGCGCCCCTTGCGGATGAGGTTCCACTTGTTCTCGTCGGGGTACTTGGCCGCCGCGGCGATGAACTTCGTGCCGTCGATGACCGAGCCGCCGCCCACGGCCAGGATGAAGTCAATCCTCTCCTGCTCGATGATGGGCAGCGCCTTGAGGAGGGTCTCGTAGCGGGGGTTGGCCTCTATGCCGCCGAACTCCACGAAGTGGCGGCTCCCCAGCGCGACGACCACCTGCTCCAGCACGCCGTTGCGCTTGATAGAGCCCCCGCCGTAGGTGATGAGCACCCGGGCGGCCTCCGGGATGTAGGTGTTGATGCTGGCCGTCTGCCCCTGGCCGAAGAGGATGCGTACGGGGTTGTATAGCTGGAAGTTCTCCATGGTGCGTATTGATGTTTAGTGTGTCGCCCGGCCCGGCTCGTGGGGTATCCCGGCCGGTGGGCTATGCTCCGATTTCCTAGGGCAAAGGTAGCAAATTCGGGGGGAATTGCGGGGTGGGGATCTGGCCGATTTACCCCAGCTCCCGGCTGGTCCACTCCACATCCCCGCGCGTTTCCTCCCGCGTGTCGATGGATACCCCGATGGCCACGACCCGCAGCCCCTTGCCCAGGTGGGGGGTGGCGTAGCCCCGCGCGATGATCTGCTCGAGGGCCTCCGCCGCGGTGTGGGCCCGGGGCCCGACCTTGAGCTCGAAG
>PDTX01000009.1 GCA_002749065.1 Bacteroidia bacterium
CGGTCGTTGCTACGCCGGGGGTATGGGTATCGGAATTTGGATTTTGTTCGTCTGCTGTTTTTTAGTACTAACCGGGGGTACACTTAGCGACGAAGAGCCCTTTTTTTGCTACCTTGCACTCCGTAATGGAATGCTGCGCAGTTGTACGTATTTGACAACATAGAGGGGAAACTGGTCGCCATAGAATGAGGCATCATAGCCCTACCCCCACCTCTCCCTTCCCCCCTTCACGATGCGCTCCAGGTCCCAGACCGTGCCCCGCAGCGTGAGCGCCGATATGGCCAGCGGGGTGCCGTTGACCCAGATGTTCCCGCGGAGGAACAGGGTGTGCATTCGGCTCCTCGCCCGCCCGAGGTACTTCTCCGGATTGCGCACGAAGACGAGAAGGAAATCGGGGTGGCGGCCGGCTTGGGGCGCGATATCCACGATATCCTCCCACTCGATCAGCCCCACGCTCGCAGCGTTGCTGTAGTCGCTCACACCCCGCGAGTCGACGATGAGGCCCGGCCGCCTGTCGAAGAGCTTCCACCCGGCGTACCCCCCCATCGGGCCGAAGAACAGGACCGCCACCCCGCCTATGGCCTTGGCGAGCCAGGGGTAGCCGTAGAAGCGGGAGTGCGCCGAGAATTCCCCCTTCGTCGCGAGCCACGCCCCGCCCGCGACGAAGAGCAGGGTGGCGACCAGGGTCAGAAAAATCTTCAAACGGCTGAGCCGCACCACCACCCGTCGCGGGCCCAGCTCCTCCTCCCAGCCCAGCGTCCTGTGCTCGTAGCTCCTCGTGCTCAGGAGCTTGAAGTCGAGCCTCGCCCCTTCCAAGGTCCTCTTGACCAGCTCCACGGTGGGCACGATGTGCGGCAGCCCATCCGCGAAGTGCTCGTAGTCGAAGAGCAGGTGCAGCACCTTGCCCTGCGGCAGGGCAACATGCAGCGTGGCGGGGTAGAGGTCCGCCTCCGCCTGGTAGCTCTTGGGCCAGGCCCAGAACCGCGTGCTGAGGTACACCGAGTGCTCATAGCCCGTCCCCGCCATCCTCGCCGGGAGCCTCTTCCCCAGGATACGCTGCCCCCGCGCAATGATCCGGGTAATTCGCTTGGCCTCGCGGGGCGACAGGAGGCTCCAGCGATTGGAGCGTACCTTCCCGTCGTAGATGTAGTCCTGCATCTCCTCCCGCTGCACCTCGCCCCAGGCCGGGCAGGCATCCCCGGCCCCGAGCGTGAAGGGCACCCTGGCCTCGTCCAGCAAGGCCTCCACCCGCTCGAGCGTGGGCAGCACGTCGCCCATGCGCTGCTGGAGGTCGTCGGGCGGTAGGCTGAACTCCACGAAGCGGTACCTCCGCACCCGCACGCGCAGGAGGATGGCTGTGTCCGTCGCCGCCAGCGCGTACTCATAGCCCGTCTTCGACATGACACCCCGTACGACCCGCGCGGCATTCCCCTTCACGGTAGCACCCATGCTAGCAGCCTACCATGGCGCTACTCCAGCCCCCGCACCGTATCCTCTGGTAAGCCCGTGATGCGCGCAATGAGCGCCGCGGGGATACCCTCCGCGAGCATGGCGCGGGCCACCTCCCGTTTTTCCTCCATCCTCCCCTCCTTCTTCCCCTCCTTCTTCCCCTCCGCTCGCCCCTTTTCGCGGGCATTGTCCAGGATGTTCTTCCAGTCGCGGTACGCCTTCAGGCTCTCCTCGTAGGCCGCGCTCTCCTTCAGGCTGAACTGCGCGATGTTGGCCTGCTCGAAGAAGCGCTCGAACACCCGCTCGCTCAGGCGGCTCGGCCGGCTCTGCAGCTCGTAGAGGTGTTTGATGGCGTAGAGCCACTTGTCCATGAGGGTCTCCAGCTCGTCGAGCCCCTTGTTGAACTTGGGCATGATGAGGTAGATGTAGGTGAGCCGGTCGAAGAACACCTCCTTGAGCTTCGTCTCCATGAGCTTCACGTCGTAGCGGTACATGTCCGCGGGGCCGATGTCGTCGTCCAGCACGAAGTCGAGGATGGCGATGGTGTAGACCGGCCCCAGGCGGAAGTCCCACTTGTTGCGCCGGGCCTGCTCGCGGATGGGGAAGGTGGAGTAGAAAATCGTGCGGTCGCGGAAGTACTTCTGCCCGGCGCGCTGCAGCTCCACGATGAACTTCTCGCCCCGCTCGTTCTCGCAGTAGATGTCGAAGATGGCCTTACGCTCGGACGGGGTGATGCCCAGGTGCTCATCCCGGAGGTACTGCAGGTCGCGGATGACCTGCTCGCCCTCCAGCAGCCCATTGAGGAAGCTGATGAGCAGGTCCTTGCTGGCCTCCTCGCCGAAGAGGCGCTTGAAGCCGAAGTCCGTGAAGGGATTGACGTAGGTTGGCATGGCTATGCGGGTTTATTTAAGGCAAAGGTAGGCATTCTCCGGCACTACGGCGCATCACAACCCCCGGCCCACCCCAATCCGATTGAGCAAATCCACCGCCACGGATTTCTCGTAGTCCAGAACGTCGTCCCCGAGCTCCATGCTCGCCACGCTGGACAGATGCCGCTGCGCCGCCTCCATCTCACCGCTCCAATACAGGGCCTCGCCCAGAACTGCGCGCTGAGGTACACCGAGTGCTCATAACCCGTCCCCCCGCCATTCCCCTAGATGCTATAACCCTGTGGGTGTATGGCTTAATCCAGCTTCTCATAGAGATGCTCAATCTCATAGAAAATACGCTCAGGTATCCCCTCAATATATCCTTCCAAGCTCGATATCTGCTCCCCTTCCACCCTATCAAACATGGCCAATGGTATGCTGCCACAGTCCAAATCGGGATATTCTTGCGTCCAGTCCAAGCCGTTGTCATCCTTGGGGTCGAAGCCCAAGCTTTGGTTGGAGTAAAAATCCGGAAATATACCTTTCTTCTAGCTCAGCTTGATACTCAAAACCGTGCTTAGGGCCTGACATCCAGTATATCATCAGGATGGTCGCCTTCTCGGTCTGCTCATTCGCGACCAGCCATTTCAAGAACGCTCTACTACCATCGTAGTTCCAGTCTATAGCCATTCTGTGCCACTCTACGGGGGCCACACTTCTCGCATAATCAATTATCCTATCGTCTGCAATCCGCGTAATTTCCTGCTCATTCATGATAAATTAATTATCAGTACCCATCAGGCTATTTCTGCCTATTTTACTCTCAAAGCCCCCGGCTCACCGCCATCCGATTGAGCAAATCCACCGCCACGGATTTCTCGTAGTCCAGAACTACGCACCGTGGTCCCCTAGTCCTTCCACCACCCCAGCGCCCTATACTCGTAACTCCTCGTGCTCAACAGCTTGAAGCCCAGCTTCGCCTCCTCCATGGCCCTCTTGACCAGCTCCACCGTCGGGATGATGCGCGGGATGTAATCCGCGAAGTGCTCGTAGTCGAAGAGCAGGTGCAGGACCTTGCGCTGCGGCATGGCCACGTGCAGCATGGCCGGGTACACGTCGCACTCGGCCCGGTAGCCCTCCATCCACTCGTTGTAATCCGCCGAGAACTCGGTCGAGTACTCATAGCCTGTCCCCTCCATGCTGGCGGGCAGCACCTCGGCCAGGGTATTCATCCCATCCAGGTAGATTGCGGCCATCCTCCGCATCTCGTGCTTGGACATCCCCCGGAAGAGCCGCTGCTGCAGGCCGCTCCGCTCTATCGCATCCAGGTCCACTTCCGCCAGCTCCACCCTCCCCCACTCGGGGCAGCCCTCCCTGTTCCCGAGGAGGAAGGGCACCTCGAACTCCGCGAGCAGCCGCTCCACCCGCTCGAGCGTCGGCAGCACGTCTCCCACGCGCTGCAGGAAGCTACGGTGCGGCAGGCTGAACTCCACGAAGCGCCGTTTCCGCACCCTCACGCGCAGGAGGACCGTCTTGGCACTCTCCTTCATGGCGTACTCGTAGCCCGTCTCCGCCATGAGGTTCTCCACCACCAGCGCGATATTGCCCTCGGCCACGGAGCGTATCTTGGCATCCTTCTGGTGCCGCTGCTCGGCCGCCTCTATCTGCTCCAGATGCTCGGCGCAGAAGCTGGCGAAGCGGCTCAGCAGCAGGCGTGTATCCTTGAGCATATGCGCCTTCTTGCCGAAGCTAAAGGCCTCATCCGGGTTCTGCACGAAGAAGGGGACTATGCGGCCGCGGATGTAGCCATAGTCGACGTGGCGCAGCAGGGTGAGCACCAGCTGGCCGTTGACGGAGTAGCGGATGGAGGTAATCAGCCCTGCGGCATCGCGCCGCAGCTCCCGCTGCATGTCGGGCAGCTCCCAGGTGGCAATCTCCTCGAACTGCTCGGCGAGCGAACTGGCGCTCTCGGCGGGTTGCAAACGGTAGCTCCCGTCGTAGATCGTCTCGCGCAGCAGGGCCTCCATCTTCCGCCGCCAGTAGGCCCGGCGGAAATCGTTGAGCCGCGCGAGTCGCCCCGGGGTGAACAGCGCGAGCTTCCCCTCGGGCAGGGGGGCGTGCTCCGGTGGCACCGACGGGGGCTCTTCGGCCCGCTGCGGCCGTGGTGCTTCCGCCCCCTCCACCTCAACGTAGCCCTTGCGCAGCTTGGCGGCCACGAGCCTCTCCGCATCCCTGAGGGCCTCCGCCCCGCTGGCGAACTCCTTGACCTTCTCCTGCCCGTCCGTGCCGCAACGCCCGAAGCGAACGGTGTGGGCCTCCCCACGCACCTCTATCTCCCAGAACTTGTCCGAGCGGCTATCCCTGAATTCCAAGCGTTTCCTCATGCCGTAAGATTTACCTACCCGGCGGGCGGCCTATCCGCCTCCGTTTGCAATACCAAATTGGCCTCAGCGCTTCCTGGGCCCGCGCGGCCCCTTCGGCTTCGGCGGAGGGAGGGCCTGGGCCGTCCGCCTCACCAGCTCGCGGAGGAATACCCCATCGTCCACCCGCTCGCCTATGCAGAAGCTCGGCTTGGCCCCGGGGTAGGCCGGCGACATGGGGAGCTCGCCCGCGTACTCCCGCCCGGCATCGGTGGGTTTGATGTGCAGCACGCCGTCGCTCATCATGCCCACCACCTTCCCGTCCACGTACAGGGTGTACTCCCCGAACATCTTCTTGGCCTCCACCGCCCCGCAGCCATCAAGCTGGCCCAACACAAAATCCACAAACTCCTGGCTCGTTGCCATACGCATTCACTTTACGATTGCAAAATTACCTACGGCTCGCCAAAAGCTCCCTAAAGCTATCCACTGCGAGGTAGAGGATCAGGAGCCCTATCGCCAGGGCAAGCACTGCCAACCACTCACCCTGAAGGAGGGACAACAGGCTGCCGTACACCACAAACGCCCCGAAAATACCGAAGATGGCGACTTCGTGTCGCTTGCTCCGCCGCAGGTCGCGCAGCATCCGGGCCTCCAATTTCGCAGCTAGCTCGGCATCCTGCCCCCAGGTGAAATCCAGTATGTAGGACAGGAGCTCCGGCCGGAGCTCATGATTGTCCCGATGCTTCCAGTCGAGGTCGAAGTACACCGCCTCCAGGCCCAGCTCCCCGGCCAGGCGAACGAACTGCAGGTCGGTGCGATGCTCCTTCGAGCCCCCGTACTTCATGATGTCCACCTCGAGCACGTGCAGGACCAGGGGGATGAGCCGACCGTCGCGGAGGTGCAGGTGGTAGCTCGCGCAGCGCACGGGGTGGGAGCGGTAAGACGGCGGCCTATGGAGGCTCACAGAGCGGAGCAGGTTCTTCACCTCCTCGAAGGCGATGGTCCGCTTTGAGAAGGGGGAGCTCAGGACCAGCTCCCTACGCTCGGGAACGACGCGCACCCGGCGTTGCCCGGCGAGGAGCAGCCCGAGGGCGAGGAGGCAGTAGGCGGCGATGAAGGCCAGCAGGGAGGGCGGCAGGCTGGAGCGGTCGAGGACCATGGCGTAGATTATGCCGCTCAACACGAGGCCCATGAACAGGACGACCAGCGCGAGTTGGGGGTACTCCCAGTAGGGGCGGAAGGTGAGCTCGGCCGGGGACATCGGCCCGCGCATGACGCTCTCGGGCAGATAGAAGACCACGGCGTATCGGCAGCGGGGTTCCGCACGGCGGAGGGACTCGAATGCCGCCCGGTACCAGCTCTCGTCGCCGGGCTTGGCGTGCAGCTCCTCGCAGGTTAGCCCGTCGTACCGCTCACCGTTGAGCCAGACCTCGAGGCTGCGTATCCCCATGCCCCGCTCGGCAACCCGGTCGAGCGCCACGGCCATGTCCTCGGCCGGGAGGTAGTACACCCCCATGGCATCCTCACCCCGGTAGCTGTAGTTCAGCCGCTGGAGTATGTGCTGCGCTATGTATTCTCTCCGGGTCATATGTGGTCTGCTTAGTGCAGCCCGCGGAGCGTGGGGCTACTTCTTGTTGAGGTGTATCCGCACGTACTGGGCAAAATCCAGGGGCCGGTTCACCACCCGCTTCGAGAACACCCGGGCGTAGACCGCGCCATCGGCCATGAACACGCTGGCATCGCCGTGCCCCATCAGCAGGAACTCCATCTGCGGGAAGCCCAGCTCGAGGGCCACCTGCCCCCCCTCCGGCGAGAGGCGAAGCACCGTCAGCACCGCCCACGACGCATGGTACCACCGCGAGCCTATGCCCACGACGCGGGTGGAGTCCGGCAGGACGACCGGCAGCTCGTCCCCGATACCGACGAAGGAGTAGGCCTTCCGACCGGGCCTTCGGCTCAGGAAGACCACCTCGCTCTGCGCGTCGTACGCCCGCTCGAATACCATGAACCCGGCCGACCGCAGCTCGCCCATGTAGAAGTACGGCGCGCCCGCCCCACCAGCAGCGCACTCCTCGCAGCCGCAACCCTCGTCGTGGACATGCCCCTCGCTCCCCCAGCCGTACTCATTGCCGCAGACCTCCAAAACGATACCGTTCCCGGCCATCTGCACCTCCCGCGTCATGAGCGTATCCAGCGTCAGCACCCGCTCCGCGCCCACAGCCCTCAGGCTGTCCATGAGCGCCCTGGTCCGGCGCGTCTCGGCCGCCCCGGCGCGCTCCCCCCGCCCCGACTCCGCCCGGATGTAGCGCCGCCCATCGAGTGGCACAAACACCTCCTCCCCAGCCCGCCGCGCACCGGGGTGCCAGCCCAGCTTCCCCCTCGTGGCCCGCTTCTCCCTGGCCTGCTCAAACTCCTCCTCCGAGATCAGCTCCACGCGCGCGTACTCGCCCATATCCACCTCCCTCGGCCTGTCGAAGCGCTCCCCCCCGATGCAGTAGGCCAGCAGCGACCCACGGAAATCCCCCTCCGACAGCACAATCTCCTCCCGCAGCAGCACGTCGCCCCGCTGCACGTACAGCCGCTCCAGCTGCTCACGCTCCTCCTGCACGGCGCTATTCAGGTCGTAGTAGCGCGTGATGCGCATCATCACCTCCAGCCAGCCGCCCTCCCGCTCGCCTATCACCTCCAGCCTGTCGTAGGCCTCCCGCTTCGCCAGCACCGCGCTGTCCGCCGAGGGGAACTCGTAGACGGGCATCGAGTCGCGCTTCGCGTACGCATGGTAGAGCACGGGCGTATCCTCGGCCACGGTGTCGCCCTGCAGGGGCTGGTCCGCCCCCGGCTGCGTACGGCCACCGCACGAAGCGAGGAGTGCCACAATCAGCAGGAGGGGGAAGAAGTGGAGAAATGGAGCACGCAGCATGGGACGATGGATTAGGGAGTTAAATACTACGCAAATGTAATACAATAATCGCTAACGCGATGCCTGTGGCCAAACCGGCTCGCCGCGGCTGCGCACGCTAGCGCCCCTGGCCCTGCACCCGGGCCAGCAGACCGCAGGCCGCCTCTATGTCCAGACCGCGGGACACACGCACCGTGGCCCGCACCCCCTGGCCATTGAGCATGTCGCGGAGCTCGAGCATGCGCCCGGGCCGGGGCGGGCGGAAGGGGGCATCCGGGTGCGGGTGGTAGGCTATGAGGTTCACCAGGCAGGGCCAGCCGCGCAGGAGCCGCGCCAGGGCGGCCATGTGCCGGTCCGTGTCGTTCACGCCCCCGAGGACGACGTACTCGAAGGACAGGCGGCGCTGCCCCGACCAGTTCCGGGACTTCAGTATGCCCATGAGGCGGGTGATGGGCAGCGCGCGTGAGGCGGGCACCAGCTCCTGCCGCTCCACCTCGAAGGGGGAGTGGAGGCTGACGGCCAGGTGCGCCTCCGACTCGTGCAGGAAGCGCAGAAGCCCCTCCTCGCGCCCCACGGTGGAGACGGTGATGCGCCGGGGGCTCATGGCCAGGCCCCAGGGCGCGGTGAGGGCATCGAGGGTGCGCAGGAGGGCATCCGGATTGTCGAGGGGCTCGCCCATGCCCATGAATACCAGGTTGCTCAGCTCGGCGCTCTCCTCCACGCTCAGGACCTGGTTGAGTATCTGGGCGGCATCGAGGTCGCCCCGGAAGGTCTGCTGGCCGGTGGCGCAGAAGGCGCAGGCCATGCGGCAGCCCGCCTGGGTGGAGATGCAGAGGGTCTTCCGCTCCCCGTCCGGTATCATGGCCGCCTCCACGGTGGAGCCGCTGCCCGCCGGGAAGAGGTACTTCTTCGTGCCGTCGCTCGAGACGGAGCAGGCGATGGGGGCCTCGCGCCCCGTGGTGTAGGCCGCATCGAGGGCCTCCCGGCCGTCCTTCGAGATGTTGGTCATCTGGCCGAAGGCCGTGGCCCTCTTCTCGTATATCCACTGGGCTATCTGCTTGCCGACGAAGGGCCTGAGGCCGATGGCGGCGGCACGCTCGCTCAGCTCGTGGGTGTCCAGGCCCAGGAGGCACTGCTGCTGCATAATGATTGGGGGTATTTAGGGGTTGCTTGCGCGGTAGAGGAAGGTGTAGTCCAGGCCCAGGAGCAGGAGGATGGCGAAGCCCTGGGTGCCTATGTCGAAGAGGCTCAGGAGGATGGCCAGGGTGTAGAGGGGGAGCAGGGCGATGCGCCGGGTCTGCTGCTCGCCGCGAGGTCGCCCCAGCACCGTGACTAGGCGAATGAGGAGGTACCCCATCAGGGGGAGCGACACCACCACCCGGGGCACGGACGTGAAGGCCAGGCGCAGGAGGCTAATCAGGAGCGTGGCGGCCACGGTGTAGCCCAGGGC
The DNA here is from genome assembly GCA_002749065.1 of Bacteroidia bacterium. Taxonomy (GTDB): domain Bacteria; phylum Bacteroidota; class Bacteroidia; order Bacteroidales; family CAJPTX01; genus Bacteroides_D. The sequence goes on from PDTX01000009.1 coordinate 9,031, forward strand.
GCTGAGCTCGATGAGGTGACGGGGGGTGCTGCGCTGCGACATGGGGCGGGCGGTGCTAGAAGATGGAGAGCCCGGTGCGGGTGGTGAACTCCTCGAGGAAATCTATCCCGAGCTCGGAGTTGCCGATGCTGTTGAGGCCGGGCGACCACGTCACCACGGAGAGGTAGCCCGGTATGACCCCGGCGATGCCCCCCCCCACGCCGCTCTTGGCCGGGATGCCGACGCGGAAGGCGAAGTCCCCCGCCCCGTTGTATAGGCCGGTGGTGAGCAGGAGGGCGTTCGTGCGCTTGGTCTGGCTGGGGGAGAGGATGGGCCGCCCCGTCAGGGGGTTGACCCCTTGGTTGGCCAGGAACTGCACGGCCTGGGCGAGCTGCTCGCAGCTCATGGTGATGGAGCACTGCTGGAAGTAGGTGGCCAGGACATCGTCCACGTGGTGGTGGATGTTGCCGAAGGACTTCATCAGGTAGGCCAGGGCCGCGTTGCGGTTGCCGGTCTGCAGCTCGGAGCGGTAGACCTCCGGGTCGTAGGCCAGGTCGTCCACCCCGGTGAGTCGGCGCAGGAAGTCGAGCATCTCGGCGGTGGGGTCGGCGTAGTCGTCGAGCAGGATGTCGCTTATGACCATGGCCCCGGCGTTGATGAAGGGGTTGCGGGGTATGCCCTCCTCGGCCTCGAGCTGCACCAGGGAGTTGAACGATATGCCGGCGGGCTCGTAGGTGAGGCGCTGCCATATCCGGTCGCCCCGGCCGGCGAAGGCCATGGTGAAGGCGAAGAGCTTGCTGACGGACTGGATGGAGAAGCGGTGCTGGTAGTCGCCCCGGCCGATGCAGGGCCCGTTGATGAGCTGGGCCGCCACGCCGAAGCGCGTGGGGTCTACCTGGGCCAGGGCCGGGATGTAGTCCGCCACCCGGCCCGCGCCCCGCCGGGGGTAGAAGTCCCGGTAGAGGCTGTCGACCGTGGCCTCGAAGGCTTCCGGCGAGATGAATGGGCTAGCACGGTGGCCACGCATGGGCTTCGCGATTTGGGTGTGCATCCCCCTGCCGCTGAGCAATTATGGCACGGGGTAAAATAAACGGGAGAGACGGCCAAAAGGTTCTGCCGTCTCCCCCGCAAAGGGTGCCTACAGGCCTAGAGGAACAGCATGTTCACCTGTATTATGACGATGAGGATGGGCACGACGAACTTCAGCAGGAAGGACAGCGCGCGGAAAGCGCCCAGGTTCTTGGTCCCGCCGTTGGTCACCTGCTCGTAGAACATGGTACGCCCGGGGCCCCAGCCCACGAAGAGGACCATCAGCAGGCCACCCAGCGGCATGAAGACGTTGGAGGCGCAGAAGTCCATCAGGTCGAAGAGGCTCTTGCCGAATATCATCACGTCGCTCAGCACGCCCATCGAGAGCGTAACCGGGATGCCGACCAGGATGGCCAGAGCCGTGACCACCAGCGTGCCGTTGCGGCGGCTGAGCTTGAAGAAGTCGATGAAGAAGATGGTGGTCACCTCGAAGAGGGATATCATGGAGGTGAGCGCGGCGACCGTGAGCAGGAGGAAGAACAGGAGCGACCAGAAGCCCCCGGCGGCCATGTTGGCGAAGATGCCCGGCAGGGTGATGTAGACCAGCGAGGGGCCCGCGGCCGGCTCCACGCCGAAGGCGAACACGGCCGGGAAGATCATGATGCCGGCCAGGACGGCGACCAGGGCGTCGGCCAGGGAGACCTGCACGGAGGTCTCCACCAGGTTGTCGTTGCTCTTGACGTAGGAGCCGTAGGTGATGATGGCCCCCATACCCAGCGAGAGGGAGAAGAAGGCCTGGCCCATGGCGTTGAGGATCACGTCGGAGTTGATCTTGCTGAAGTCGGGCTTGAAGAGGAACTCTATCCCCTTGAAGGCGCCCTCGAGCATGAGGGAGCGGACGCAGATCACCAGGATGAGCAGGAAGAGCAGCGGCATCAGTATCTTGGAGTAGCGCTCGATGCCCTTGGTGACCCCGCGGAGGATGACCACGGCCGTGATGACCAGGAAGATGACCTGCCACATCACCGGCCGCCACGGATGCACGATGAAGTCGCCGAAGTAGGCCCCGGCGTTGAAGTCCTTCGCGGCGATGGTGAAGGCGTTGAAGGTGTACTCCAGCGTCCAGCCCGCGACGGTGGAGTAGAAGGTGATGATCATGAAGGCCGTCACGATGCACATGATGCCCACCAGCCGCCAGGGGGAGTTGGGGGCTATGCGGTCGAAGCAGCCGTACGCGTTCGACCGGCCCTCGCGCCCTATGGTGAACTCGGCCACCATCACCGGCACGCCCAGCATGAAGACAAACAAAAGGTAGATCAGCAGGAAGGCCGACCCACCGTTTACACCCGTCTCGTACGGGAATTTCCAGATATTACCCAGCCCCACCGCGGAACCCGCAGTAGCCGCAATCACACCAAAACGTGAACCGAAAGACTCGCGTTTGCCACCTGAAGAACCATTACCACTTGCATCCATAATTGTTTAGCTATTTAGTTCCCCCACAGCCCCATCCCCACATCAAACACCAAAACCGAAACGAAGGAGGGGCACCCTACACGCCTGTAGAAGTGCCCCTCAAAATACCACGCGCGTACCCTATTTACATCTACATCAGGCCAGCCACGAAGATCACGGCGATTAGCGCCGGGGCAACGTACTTCACCATGGCGCGGACGAACTGGATGGCCGAGGACTTCAGCGTGCCCTCATTGCTGATCTCAAGCTCGAAGGCATTCTTGCCCGGGCCCCAGCCCACGAAGACCACGGCCAGCAGGCCACCCAGCGGCATGAGGATCTTGGCCGACAGGAAGTCCATCAGGTCGAAGAGGCCCAGGCCAAAGATCTGGAACTCCGCCCACGCACCGCTCCCTTGCGAGAGCGTAACCGGCACACCGATGACGAGCACGGCCAGCGAGCCGACTATCGTGGCGACGGTACGGTTCATCTTGAACTTCTCCGCGATGTACACCACGTTGGCCTCCAGCAGCGAGATCATGGAGGTCAGGGCCGCCACCGTCAGCAGCAGGAAGAACACCAGGCACCACAGCCAGCCCAGCGCCATCTCCGCGAAGATGTTCGGCAGGGTGATGTACACCAGCGAGGGGCCAGAGCCCGGCTCCACGCCGAAGGCGAACACGGCCGGGAAGATCATCACGCCGGCCAGCACGGCCACCACCGTATCGGCCACCGACACCTGGAAGGCGGTGTTCACCAGGTTCTCCTGCTTGTTGATGTACGAGCCGTAGGTAATGAGCGCGCCCATACCCAGGGAGAGCGAGAAGAAGGCCTGGCCCAGCGCCGCGAGGCCCACGCTGGCATCAATCTTGCTGAAGTCCGGCTTGAACAGGAACTCCAGGCCCGCCGAGGCGCCATCCAGCATCAGGGAGCGCACGCAGATCACTATAATAAGGACAAAGAGCAGGGGCATGAGGATCTTGGAGCTCGCCTCGATACCCTTGGACACCCCGTTCAGAATCACGAAGGCCGTGATGGCCATGAAGGCCAGCTGCCATGCCACCGGATGCCACGGATGGGCCACAAAATTGGTGAAGTAGTCGCCCGAGTTCACCTCGCCGGACATGATGCCCGCCACCAGGCCATGCGAGTTGAACATGTACTCCAGGGTCCACCCTGCGATGGTCGAGTAGAAGGTCATGATCATGAATGAGGACAGGATGCCCATGAAGCCCACCACTGACCACTGAGGGCTCTTGGGAGCTATCTTGATAAAGCTACCACTCGCATTAGCCTGTCCATGCCGGCCGATGGAGAACTCCGTCACCATCACCGGGATACCCAGAACGAAGATGAAGGCCAGGTACACAATCAGGAAGGCGGCCCCCCCGTAGCTACCCAGCTCATAGGGAAACCGCCAGATGTTGCCTAGGCCTACTGCACTGCCGGCCGCCGCGGCTATCAAGCCCAGCTTTGAACCAAAAGACTCGCGTTGTTGATTATCACTCATAGCTCTTATGTTTTAGGTTTGTAGCCCAAAGGTAAGAACAAAAGCGGAAAAAACGCAAGATGGAACGCAAATCAATCCATATTTTAAGTTGACTGCATCTACATAAGCCGGGCCGCCACCCCGGAGACCGCGAGGAACCAAGGATTTACCCCGCGCCAGAAGGTTACACTACCAGCCGGAAAAGTGCGACGGGCTGTCGACCCGGTACACCCGCCGGATGCCCACCAACGAGTTCACCGTGTGGATGATGCTCTCGAGCTCGCCCCTATCGCGGACCGACACGGAGATCACCCCCTGGAAGCGGGTGCCGTCGCTCTGCATGTTCACGTTGGTGATGTTGACCGGGAAGCGGCTCTTGGCCACGGACGAGAACAGGTCGGCCAGCAGGGCCTTGCGGTCCTCGCCGGTGAGGTAGAAGTGCGCGGTGAAGAAGCGGTCCTCCTGCGGGGCCCAGAGCACCTTGACGATCTTCTCGCCCCGCTGGGCGCTCAGGCGCTCCCCCTCGGGGCAGAGCTTCCGATGCACCACGATCATCTCCTCGTCCGCCTTAAAGCCCGTGACCACATCGCCCGGCAGGGCGAAGCAGCAGGGCGACTGCACGTACTCCACGGCCGCCGCGCTGGCCGGGCTAGGGGGCTGGCCGAGCGGCACCAGCGGCCGGGGGAGCAGGCGGCGGCTGGGCGAGCGGCGGATGCGCAGCGGGTAGTAGAAGTACCGCCGCCGCAGCTTACGCCTTAGCTGCGCCAGGTTGATGCTCCCGTCGGCGATGGCGATGTACAGGTCCTCCGGGCTGTCCGTGTGGATGGAGAAGTACGGGAGGAGCTGCAGCAGGTCCGACTCGGAGAAGTTCACCTCCATCTCCTCTATCATGGAGAGGACGCGCCGCCGGCCCATGGCCATGAGCTGCTCACGGTGGTCGCGCACCGCCTGGGCGATGCAGTTCTTGGCCAGCGGGGTGCGCACGTAGTCCAGCCACTTGCGGCTCGGGAGCTGCGAGTTCGCGCGGATGATGTGCACCACCTCCCCGCCGCGGATCTCGCGGTCCAGGTTCATCAGCACCCCGTCCACCGTGGCCCCCAGGGCCGTGTTGCCGATGGCCCGCGAGAGGGCGTAGGCGCAGTCCAGCACCGTGGAGCCCCGCGGGATGCTATGCCGCTTCCCGTAGCTGTCGGTGAAGGCGATCTGCTGGCGGAGGATGCTCGACTGGATCTGGCTGACGAAGCTCGAGGTCGCCCGCTGGCTCTTGGTCAGCTCGTTGGCCACGCCCTCGCGGAAGCTCGCTATCGCGTCGTGCCCCCCGTGCTTGTAGCGCCAGTGCGAGGCCAGGCCGTACTCGGCGATCGAGTCCATCCGGTCGGTGCGGATCTGGACCTCTATCCACTCCCCCTGCTTGCTCAGGAGCGTGCAGTGCAGGGCCTCGTAGCCGTTGGCCTTTGGCTGGGTCACCCAGTCGCGCGTGCGCTCCTGCTGCACGGTGTAGAGGTTCGCCAGCAGGCTGTAGATGAACCAGCACTGCGTGCTCTCGGGTATGTCCTGCACGGGGGTGAAGACGATGCGCATGGCCAGCAGGTCGTACACCTCGCTGAAGGGGATGTTCTTCTTCTCCATCTTCTTCCAGATGGAGTAGATCGACTTCTGCCGCCGCTGCAGCGTATGCTCCACGCCCAGGTGGGTGAGCTGCTCCACGAAGGGGAGGGCGAAGTGGCTGATGCGGTCGTTGAGCCCCTCCGATATCTGCTGCAGCTCGTCGGCGATGGCCTTGTAGGCCTTCGGGTACTTGGCCATGAGGCTGAGGTTCTCCAGCTCGATCTTCACGTTGTAGAGCCCCACCCGCTCGGCTATCGGGGAGTAGAAGAAGGTCGTCTCGCTCGCGATTTTATCGCGCTTGTGCTCGGGCATCGCGCCCAGCGTGCGCATGTTGTGCAGGCGGTCCGCCAGCTTGATGAAGATGATGCGGAAGTCGTCCTCTATCGTCAGCAGCAGCTTCTGGTAGTTGATCTCCTGCTTGGAGGCATCGCTGCCGTCCAGCTTGTCGATCTTGGTGAGCCCGTCGACGATGTTGGCGATGTTCGCGTTGAAGAGCTCGCGCAGCTCGCCCACCGTGTGCTGCGTATCCTCCACCACGTCGTGCAGCAGGGCGGCGCAGATGGCCTCCGCATCGTGCGGCACGAGCTCGGTGGCGATTCGGGCTACGGCTATCGGGTGCAGAATGTAGGGCTCGCCCGACTTGCGGATCACCCCCTGGTGCGCGCCGTCGGCGAACTCGAAGGCCCGCACGACCATCTCGAGCTCCTCATCGCTGCGGAGCCGCGCAACCTGGACGAGCTCCTTAAATTCCTGCTGAACTACCTCCTGATAATCAGGGCTTTTCACCATTAACCATCTCCCGCTTAGTCGGGTACACCACCATGAAGGAGCCCGTCTGGACCTCGGGTGTCCGCCCCGGGACCTCAATCTTCACGCGGTAGATGTAGGCCCCCTCGCGGGCGTAGTCCCCGTTGGAGAGCCGCCCGTCCCACTGCTTGCCCGTGTAGATGAGCTTGCCCGCACGGTCGTAGATGTACATCATGTACTCGGTCAGCAGCTCGGGCTTGGGCTCGAACAGGTTGCGCTGCAGGCCGAGCGAGGAGCTCTTCTGCAGGGGGGCTATGGCGTTGGGCATCTTCACCAGCACGTTGAGCTTGATGCACTTCATGTCGGAGGTGCTCACCCGGGTCCGCGTCTCGGTCGACGACACGTACTCATACGCCTCCACCTGGTAGCAGAACTCGTTCACGTAGCGCTTACCCTGGTGCAGCTTCTTGAAGCCCTCCACGCCCTGGACCGGGTCGGCCAGGTCGTCGACGTACTTCAGCTCGTGCGAGTCGTCCCGGCCAATCTTGAGGATCTCCTTCTTGCGGGCCACGGTATCGCCATCGAGCTTCACGAAGCGGTAGACGTAGTACTCCGAGTAGAAGGTCTGCTCGCCCGAGAGGCCCACGTAGCGCCCCGGCGGGCGAATCGACAGCGTGTCCCACATCAGGGTGTTCTTGTCGCCCTGGTTCGCCAGCCGCAGCACGATGCTGTTGGCCTTATTCGACACGGCGAACTCCTCATCGCAGCTGTTCACCGCCGCCAGGTAGTAGTAGCGCTTCTTCTTCTGCAGGTTCTCCTGGTCATCGGAATCCTCGATCGACCCCTCGTACTCCCCGCTGCCCAGATCGCCCTGGTTGATCGTGGTCAGCACCTTCCGGGTCAGCTTGCCTTCGAAGGTCGAGCTATCGTCGGTGCGCACCAGCTCGTACCGATTGGCGAACGCACCCGGCAGGATCCTGTAGTTAACCTTATTGACCTTCCCGACGCTTTTCACATCCTCGACGTACAGCAGGCCCCGCGCTATGGGCTTCTTCGGCCCCTTAACGCTGGTCTGGCTGGAGTGCGAGACCTTCTTCTCCTCCGGCCTCCCGTTCTCGTCGAAGCCGCTGCTGGTCGCCTGGATGTATATGGACAGATCCTGGTCGACCGGGACATCGACCATCGCCTCCGTCTCATCGATGAGCGGATCGCCATAGGTCGAAGAGCTACCAAAACGGCTGAGCTTCACCTCGTAGGTCACCTTGTTGCCGGGCCAGCCACGGTAGGGGTTCCACTTTAGACGCACCTTGCCGAGGCACTCGTCGTACTCCCGCTCAAGGAACATCGTGGTATGGCGACCCGTCAGGTTCGAGGGGATCTTCTCACCGACCTGGTAGACCTGCCCCCCTACCTCCGTCCGCTCCGTCGCGGTGGTGTAGCTGGCTATCGCGAAGGTCTGCGGGCCCGAGTTGCCCTTCACCCCCTCCACATTGCCGGAGGGCAGCTCACCCATCACATCCGGAACCGATCCATCATCAATCGGCAGATCGATGTCCGTCCGTCCCGATATCTTCTTGACCGTCGCGATCCGCACGAGGTCCTTCTCGCCGGTGGCCGACACCTTCTCCCTATACAGGATGATACCCTCTATCGGCGGATAGTTCTTGTCCTTCTCCGGGTCCGGGGTCGGATACCTCCAGTATACCGTTACCTTACCATCGCTGGGTCGCACGTCCAGACGTTCCAGAATCGGTTTCCGTGGCTTCAGCTTCTTGAACGGATTCGTCCCCGACTGCGCCTCGACGCTCGACAGACCCGACAACAAGAATGCCACTAGCAACAACAAGCTGGAAAACTTCCTCATAATTATCCCCTTTTAGTTCTTCTACGCAGAATCATCCCCATTTGATACCATCAAGCTCGCGAAGCGCCCCCGCGGCGCTGAGCGTAAAGCCGGCCGGGCCAAGCCAGCGCGCCGCCGCCGCACGGATGTCCTCCGCCGATATTGTGCCTATCCGCGCCGCGTAGGCCCTGTAGTAGTCGGCGGGCAGGTCGCGGTGCACAAGCAGCGAACGCAGCTGGCGCACCGAGCTGAAAACCCCATCGAAGCTGCGCAGCAACATGCCGCGCATGTAGTTGCGCAGAACGGCCATCTCCTCCGCCGAGGGTAGCTCCTCGCACAGGCGCACCATCTCCGCGGCGATGGCGGGCAATGCATCGTGGATGTACTGGCTACCGATCTCGCTGCTCACCACCAACTGCAAGCCACCCTCCATCCGGGCCACGTAGGCGTGAATACCGTAGGTGTAGCCCTTCTCCTCGCGGATTACGCGCATCAGGCGGCTGCCGAAGAAGCCCCCGAGCAGCATGACGGCTATCCGCAGGTCCAGCTCTTCGCCCAGCGGCAGGGACGGGGTGAGCCGCCCCAGCTCCACCGACACCTGGTTGCCTATCGGCGCCTCGCTCAGAACCAGGCTCTCAGGGGTGCACGTCGCATCCACCGGGGGCAGAAGCTCGGCGCACGCCCCACCATCCCCCCACTCGAGCTCGCCCAGCATGCCCATCACCCTGTCCTCCTGCCGCGCATCCAGACCGCCGCTCACCAGCACCTGCGCGCCCCGGGGCAGCACATGGCCCACGTAGAAGGACTTGGCCTCCTCCAGCGAGAGCGTGTCGTAGTCGCCAGGTGCCACCACCCGACCAAGGGGGTGACCCGCCAGCAGGGCCGATTGCAAAGCCCTGGATGCCAAGTAGCTGGACTCCTGCTCGCGTATCTCCGCCCCGGCCTTCTGCTTCTTGCGCCAGGTCTCGAAGTAGGTCGGGTCGTACGAGGGCGACACGAGCGCATCGGCCAGTAGGCCCCAGGCATCCTCCAGCCGATTCGCCACGCAGCTCAGCGAGACCTTGCCGTACCAGGGAGTGGCCGCGGAGTAGAAGCGCGCGCCCAGGTAGTCGACGCGCCCAGCTACCGCCTCGGCATCGGCCCCGCGCGCGCCCTTGGTCAGCAGGGTGAGGGCCACATCGGCCTCGAGCCGCCCACGCTGAACCGACCGGCCACCCGGGAACAGCAGCTGGACCTTCACCGCCGGCGTGCTACCCTCGCAGAGGCTATGGTAGCGCATCCCGTTGTCCAACACCTCGCTCCGGAGGCAGGGAAAGTCCAACGCCCCCCCCGCCTGAACCACCGGTGCTACCGTTCTATCCAGCATACATCCTCCCATCTATAGCTTAAGCTCCTATGTATCAATGTGTATCAACGCTTCGCCCGGTAGCGCAATGTACTACTCTTCTCCCGGACAAAGGCCCTGGCCGCCAGCGACTTCACCTGCTCGAGGCGCACCGCACGCTCGCGCTCCACCCGCGTATTCACGTACTCCGCTCCGCCCAGCGTCTCGTACTCGGCCAAAGCCCGCGCGCGCTGGCCCGCCCGCAGCTCGGAGAAGACCACATCCGCCTCGTACTTATTCTTCACCTTCTCCAGCTCGGCCTCCGCCACATCCTGCAGCCCCTCCAGCTCGGCCCAGACCGCGGCCTCCGCCTGCTCGAAGCTCACGCCCTCGCTCAGCATGCCGCTTATCATGAACAGGCCCGCGTCGCGGCTGCCGCTCACCACGGCGTCGATGCTGGAGAAGAGCCCCTGCCGCTCCACCAGGTGGGCGTTGAAGCGCGAGCTCTCGCCGTGCGAAAGGAGGTCCGACAGCACATCGTAGACCACGTACTCCGCCTCCATCCGCCCGCACATTGGGAAGGTGATGAAGAGGGCATCGCTGGGCACCTCGCGCTCCACCTCCAGCTCCCTGGCCGCCGTCTGCTCTGGCTCTACGGGTAGGGAGTGCGAGGGCCGCTCCCCGGCGGGAATCCCACCGAACCACTTCTCTGTCAGCTCCTTGGCACGGTCGTGCGATATGCTGCCCGAGAGGGCCATCACCGCGTTATTCGGCATGTAGAAGCGGGCGAAGAAGTCCTTCACCTGCTCCATCGTGGCCTCCTCCACGTGCGCGAGCTCCCGGCCTATCGTCGGCCAGCGGTAGGGATGAACCCGGTACGCCAGGTCGAAGAGCAGGTGGGAGATGTCCCCGTAGGGCGCGTTGAGGTAGTGCTGCTTGAACTCCTCCACCACCACCTTCCGCTGCACCTCCAGGCTGCTGTCCGAGAAGGCCAGGGAGAGCATCCTGTCGCTATCGAGCCAGAGGGCCGTCTCGATATTCTCCGCCGGCACGGTGCAGTAGAAGCACGTAATGTCCTGATTGGTAAAGGCATTATTGGTGCCGCCCGCCAGCTCCAGCGGCCTGTCGAAGTCCGGGATATTCACGCTCCCCCCGAACATCAGATGCTCGAAGAGGTGCGCAAAGCCCGTACGCCCCGCATCCTCGTCGCTCGCCCCCACGTCGTAGACGATGGCCATCGACACCAGCGGGGTGGTCCTGTCCTCGTTGACCAGGACGCGAAGGCCGTTGCCCAGCATAAACCTCGAGAAATCTATCATCCTTTACTTCTTGCTCCGGGCCTACTTGGCCATGCCGTTGAGCCGCTCGAGCGCCTCGCCAAAGGTCCGTACCAGATTGTCCATCACCTGCGCCACGGTCGGCACGTCGCGGAATGCCCCGGCGATCTGGCCTATCTCCAGCTCGCCCTGCACGAGGTTCCCCTCGAAGATGCCCCGTCGGCTCCGGCCACGACCGATGAACTCTCGCTGGGCCTCCGGGCTCGCGCCCGACTGTTCCATGGCCATCAGCGCATCGCTGAACTGGTTCGGCACCAGGCGGGTGGGGCCCCAGCTGCGCGACGTGAGCAGCGTACCCCGCTCGCGCACCTCCAGCATATGCTCCTTGAAGGCATCCGCCGCGGAGGACTCCACCGTCACGGCAAAGCGGCTGCCTATCTGCACGCCCTCCGCCCCGAGGGCCAGCGCCGCGGCCAGACCCCGGCCATCCATGTAGCCCCCGGCCGAGACGATGGGAATCTTCACATCCGCCGCCACCAGCTGCAGCAGCACCAGGGTCGAGATCTCCTCCAGGCCGTTGTGCCCCCCGGCCTCCATGCCCTCGCACACCACGAAGTCGCAACCCGCGGCCTCCACCTTCTGCGCCAGCTTGGGGCTGGGGACCACATGCCCCACCTTCATGCCCGCCGCATGGGCCCGGGCCGTGTACTTCTTCGGCGAGCCAGCAGACGTAATCAGCACCGGCACGCCCTCCGCCTCGCAGACCGCCAGGCAGTCCTCCACGTGGCTGTACAGCATGGGGATGTTCACCCCGAAGGGCTTGTCGCAGGCCGCACGGTACTTCTTGATGTGCTCGGCCAGCAGGGTCGCATCCATGGAGCCCACGCCGATGACCCCCAGGCCGCCCGCCTCAGAGACCGCAGCGGCCAGTCGCCAGCCGCTGCACCATATCATACCCCCCTGAATGACAGGGTACTTAACACCCAGTATCTTGGTCAACCTATTCGCTGAAAACATATGCTTATCGCTTTATACAGCCCCCGAAGAGGGCAAGATAACCTACAATAATAGCTTCGAAAGTACTAAAATATACGCTACTGGCAAAGCCAGAAGCATTGCGTCGACCCTATCCAGCACGCCGCCATGCCCCGGCAGGAAGCTCCCCGAGTCCTTCACGCCCACCGTGCGCTTGAGGCGCGATTCGAACAAATCGCCCACCACGGCCGCCAGCGAGACCAGCACCCCGAACAGCGCCCAGGAGTGGAGCTCGTAGCGCCGCGCGAGCCACGGGCCCAGCAATACCGAGACCAAGACTGTGGCCACCACGCCCCCGGCGAAGCCCTCCCAGCTCTTCTTGGGCGAGACGCTGGGGAACATCGGGTGTCGCCCCACCGCGGAGCCCACCAGGTAGGCCCCCACATCGTTGGACCACACCCCCACAAGCACCATGGCCAGATAGCCCGTATTGAAGCGGGCCAGGGACATCGCCAGCACGCAGGGCAGCAGCACGTAGAGCAGGCCCAGCAGCGACACCCCCACCTGAACGAAGGACCGCTCACGACGGCTGAAAACGACGTACACCACCGAGGCCAAGAACACCAGCTGGAGGTAGAGCATGAACAGCTCGTTCATCACGAGGAGGTAGTTCATCCCCCGGAAGGCGTAGCCCCCGAGGCCCAGCCCGACAGCCCCCAGGCCCAGCAGGGGGAGGCGTGGGAGGGAAATGCCGTCTAGCCCCTCCACCAGCCGGGCGTACTCATTGAGGCCCAGCATCCCCAGTAGGAAGAAGAGCAGGGCTGTGCTGTCGTAGCCCCACCAGAGGGCCCCCAGCAGCACCGCCACGTAGGCCGCACCGCTCAGCGCACGTAGCTGCAGGTTGGTCATAGCCCCCGCTTACACAGATCGCCCCCCTCACCACGTCCGCTCCACTGCTCCAGCAGCTGCGACGCGCGCCCGAGCTCCTCCAGCGGCACGAGCAGGCGCGCGCTGGCCTTTATCGGAATCGGGTACGCGCTGCTACGCAGGTCATACACCTCCGAGACGATGCCCTCATTCTCGAGGCGGCCCTGCACCATCAAGGCCTCCTCGTACGATGCGTACTCCTCGATAACCACCCAGTTCGTATCCATAAAACCATCACCCATATGGTTCTCCTCCTTCCTTAATTATTGCACATTCAGACGCTACTCGCTACGCTCCGAGGGTTCCGTCACCGTATCCTCGGTTGCCACCACCTCCGTGGCCTCAGCCCGCTCCGCCTCCTGCGCCACGGCATCACCCTGGGGGGGGGCCAGATGGCTATTCGGGTTGCGCAGGGTGGCCGCCAGCTCCTCCTGCCGGCTATTGCACTTCCGCTCGCCGTAGATTGCCACCAGGTCGTCGGAGAAGATGACCTCCTCCTGCAGCAGCCGCGCCGCGAGCCGGTCTAGCCCCTCGCGGTGCTCCATGAGGATCTCCTTCGCCCGGGTGTAGGCGCGGGCCACCAGGGCGCGCACCTCGCGGTCTATCTCCTCGGCCGTCCGCTCGCTGTAGGGCTTCGCGAAGGACATCTGGCTCTCGCCCGTGGAGTCGAAGTAGCAGATATTCACCAGCTCGTCCGACATGCCGTAGTAGGCCACCATCGCGTAGGCCATCTTGTTGACCCGCTCCAGGTCGTTGAGCGCGCCGGTCGAGACCTCGCCGAAGACCACGTCCTCGGAGGCCCTCCCGCCCAGCAGCGCGCACATCTCGTGGAACATCTGCTCGGTGGTGCTGAGCTGGCGCTCCTCGGGCACGTACCAGGCCGCCCCCAGCGAGCGACCCCGGGGGATAATCGACACCTTCAGCAGGGGGTTGGCGTGCTCCAGGAACCAGCTCACGGTGGCGTGCCCCGCCTCGTGGAAGGCCACCTTGCGCTTCTCCTCCGGGGTGAGAATCTTGTTCTTACGCTCCAGGCCACCGACTATCCGGTCTATCGCGTCCAGGAAATCCTGCCGCCCCACATGCTCGCTGTTCTTGCGGGCCGCGATGAGGGCCGCCTCGTTGCACACGTTGGCGATGTCGGCCCCGGAGAAGCCCGGGGTCTGCTTGGCCAGGAAGGCCGGGTCGAAGCCCTCCTGCAGCTTCAGCGGCCGGAGGTGCACCTTGAATATCTCGTAGCGCTCCGTGTGGTCGGGCAGCTCCACGTGGATCTGCCGGTCGAAGCGCCCCGCCCGCAGCAGGGCGCCGTCCAGGATGTCGGCCCGGTTGGTCGCCGCCAGGACGATGATGCCCGTGTTGGTCGCGAAGCCGTCCATCTCCGTCAGCAGCTGGTTGAGCGTGTTCTCGCGCTCCTCGCTACTCGAGAAGCTGGCGTTCTTGGAGCGGCTGCGGCCGATGGCGTCTATCTCGTCGATGAAGATGATGCAGGGGGCCTTCTCCTTCGCCTGCTTGAAGAGGTCGCGCACGCGCGATGCCCCCACCCCCACGAACATCTCCATGAAGTCGGAGCCCGAGAGGCTGAAGAAGGGTACCTCCGCCTCGCCCGCCACCGCCTTGGCCAGCAGGGTCTTACCCGTGCCCGGGGGGCCCACCAGCAGGGCACCCTTGGGGATTTTGCCCCCGAGCTCGGTGTACTTCTTGGGGTTCCGCAGGAAATCCACGATCTCCTCCACCTCCACCTTCGCCTCCTCCAGGCCCGCCACGTCCTTGAAGGTCACCTTCGTACCGGTCTCCTTATTAAAAATCTGCGCGCGCGACTTGCCCATCGAGAAGATGTTGCCCCCGCCGCCCGCCGGGCCCCCACCCCGCGACATCCGCCGGAAGATGAACATCCACACCCCGAGCATCAGCACGATCGGGAAGACCCAGTAGAAGAAGCCCCCGAAGTAGTCCGGCTCCTCCACGTAGGTGGGGTATATCTTCTTGTCGTCATCCACCGATGCCTGGGCCGCATTCAGGTTCGCGTTGAAGGTCTCGATGGACCCAATCGTGAAGTAGAACGGCGCGGTCTCCCCGTAGGCCTCGATGTCGCCCAGCCGGCTCTGGAAGTGCTTCAGCCCCTCCTGCGAGAGGTACACCTGCACTATCCCCTTGTTGCGCACGCCCACCAGCTTGGTCACGTAGCCCTTCTCGAGCATCTGGAAGCGAACCGCCTGCCAGTCCGTCTCGATGCTGCTCCCACCGGTGTAGAAGAGCTTCACCCCGATGATGGCCATGGCGATCAGGAGGTAGAGCCACAGTATATTCGGGCGGTGCGACCCGCCGACACCGCCCCGCAGAAAGGGGTTCCTCTTACCTGAAGGCGGATTGCCCCCCTTGTTTTCACCCACTAGTCTAATACTCC
This sequence comes from Bacteroidia bacterium, assembly GCA_002749065.1. Taxonomy (GTDB): domain Bacteria; phylum Bacteroidota; class Bacteroidia; order Bacteroidales; family CAJPTX01; genus Bacteroides_D. The sequence goes on from PDTX01000009.1 coordinate 24,085, forward strand.
TATATATAAGGTTAGTCCACTTGCCACGTCACTAGTCCTCATCCGGCACCTCGCGGCGCACCGCATCCTGCCAGAGCGACTCCAGGTCGTAGAATGCACGGGCCTCCGTGGAGAACACGTGCACCACCACATCGAAGTAATCCATCACGATCCACTGGGCATTCTCCATCCCCGACATCCGCCAGGGCCACTCCCCCGTGCCGGCCGCCACCCGGTCCTCCACCTCCTCGGCTATCGCCTTGATGTGTGGCGCGCTGTCCGCATGGCAGATGATGAAGTAGTCGCACACCCGCTTCTCTATCCCCCGCATGTCCAGCTCCACGATGCTGCGCGCCTTCTTCGAGCTCATCGCATTCTCCACCACCCGCAGCAGCTCCCGCTCCTGCCCTTCCTTATTCTCGCTCACCATATATCACAACTTGCTACTTTTCACTCAATGTACGAACACGCCCCGAGGGCCCAGCCCCACCCATGCAAAGCATACAGAGAAGCTACCGCGAATGTACACATTTTCGCAGAAGTTCGCGCCCCGTAGCCAGCGCATTCACACGCCAAAGACACGGCCGAATCGGCACATGCCCAGGCGGCCAGCCGGGTAGCGCGCCCTTCCCCGCGGAGGTATCCTTATGTCCCATAACCATTCCACCCCGATTCGGTTTACTGCCCGCGTGACGCAAGGGATGGATTGGGGCGCACCGCCCCCTCCCGCCGGGTGGAAAAAGCCCTACGCCCCCCGGGAGACCCTGCCCCCACCGGGAACAGGGCATTGCCTCAGGGCTTGGCTAGGGTGCGAACGGGGCGACCAGACGAAAACCCAGGGTGGCGTTCCGGAGCGTGGGGGCGTTCCAGTCCCAGTTCGCGGAGCGGCAGAGCCCGGCCGTGTCGTCCCAGGCGCCGCCACGGTCCACACGGTCAGCGCCTGCCGCAGGTTTACTCCTGGGGTACTCCTCGCTGTACCGGTCAGCGCACCACTCCCACACGTTCCCGTGCATGTCGTAGAGGCCGAAGGCGTTGGCCTTCTTCCCGGCCACCGGGTGCGTCACCCCATTCGCATTCGCCACGTACCAGGCGTAGTCGCCCAGCCGGGCCGCATCATTGCCGAAGCAGAATCGCCCCTTGCCCCCCGCCCGGCAGGCGTACTCCCACTGCGCCTCTGTCGGCAGGGTCACCCCCCGGCCCACCCACTCGCAGAAGGCCATGGCATCCTCCCATGAGACGCACACCACCGGCTGCGCATCGCCCTTGAAGCTCGCGTCCAGCCCGGGGTGCATCGCCCCGCTCCCCCTCACCCGCTCCCACGGCTCGCCCCCCCTGGCCTCCATGTCCCTCAGGAACGCGTTGTACTGCGCGTTGGTCACCTCCGTCGCGCCCATCCAGAAGCCCGACACCTCCACCTCGCGCTGCGGGCCCTCGGGGTCATAGCGGGGCTCCTCCCCGTCGGGGGTGCCCATCATGAACCGGCCGCCCTCCACCCTCACCCACTGGATACCCAGCGCCGGGTTCGTCCGCGGGGATTGCGGCTCGGCCGGGGTGTCGCGGGCAAGCACTCCGCAGCCGGTCAGCGCCACCAGCCCGAGGGGTAGCAAGATGCCAAAAACCAACATCCACCTTCCCATAGCAACTAAAGTTCTACATGCAGCGACCCCGCTACGCAGCCGAAAGATAGCAATGTTTTCATTAGCGCACGCCCCCAACGGCGGCTTGCCTATTCGCCGGAGTCTGCCTACTTTTGCCGGATGCACAACCCCAAACGGAACAGCAAGATGCGGAAGCCGAACATGGACCTCCTCTTCGCGGCCTGGGCCCGCCTGGCCATGCGCTGGCGCTGGGTCATCCTCCCGCTATTCCTCGGCCTGGTGCTGATGGCCGGCCACTTCGCCACCCGGCTCAGGACGGACTCCCGCTTCGAGAACTACTTCATGGAGGACGACCCCATGATTGCCCGCACCCGCGAGTTCAAGGAGATATTCGGGAGCGACATCTTCGTGGCCGTCCTGCTCGAGTGCGACGACGTGTACCGCCCCGAGAACCTCCGCCTCATCCGCGCGCTGAGCCACGAGCTGGCCGACTCGCTCACCCACGCCGAGCGCGTCGTGTCCCTCACCCAGCTCGAGCTGCCGAGCCTGCAGCACGGAATGCCCACCGTGCGCCCCCTGGTCCCCGAGCCCCTGGGCGACAGCCCCACCCTGGGCGACTCCATCCGCCGGGCCTACCAATCGCGCCCCGGGCTGCGCAACCGGCTGGTGTCGGACGACGGCCGCCAGGCCTGGGTATTCGTGCAGCTGGGCGAGTTCCCCGAGTTCGACGAAACCGGCCTCTCCACCCAGATCATCATCGGCCGGCAGCTCCACGATGTCATCAGCCAGGAAAAATACGCCGCGCTCCACCCCCTGGGGGCCGGGCTCCCCTACATCGACTACGAGAAGAACGAGTTCTACAGCCGGGAGGTGCCCCGCATCATGGGCTTCGCCATCCTGGTCGCCCTGCTGGTCCTGCTGCTGGTCACCCGCTCGCTGCGCGGCGTGCTCATCCCGGTGGCCTCCTCCATCATCGGCAACCTCCTGCTCTTCGGCACGCTGGGCCTGACCGACTACCGGCCCGACCCCCTCCTAATCGCCATACCGCTGGTGAGCGCCTTCGCCATACCGCTGGCCTACAACATCCACGTCTACAGCTTCTTCCGCCAGCGATTCTTCGCCACCGGGCTGCGGAAAAGGAGCGTCGAGGAGACCATGGGCGAGGTCCTCTGGCCGGTGTTCATCTCCGTGAGCACCACCGTGGTCGCCCTGCTCACCTTCCTCTTCACCCCCATCGCCCCCCTGCACTTCGTGGGCTTCGGCGCGGCCATCTCCGTCGGGGGCGCCTTCCTCTCCCTGGCCATCCTCTTCCCCACCCTCATGGGCCTGGGCGCCGACCGCAGCCCTAGCCCCACCCACCGCGACGGAACGGGGCGCTGGGACCTCCTCATGGCCCGCCTCGCGGCCTGGGCCCTCGCGCACCCCCGGCCCATCCTGGCCGTGAGCATCCCCCTCCTCCTCCTGATGCTCGTGGGCGCAACCCAGATACAGGTCTCCTTCGACCTGCAGCGGACCATCGGCACCCGCGTGCCCTACGTGGCGAACCTCCTCCACGTGGGCGAATCGCCCCTCGGCTCGGTCTACAGCTACGACCTCCTCATCGACCTCAAGGACTCCGGCCGCGCCCGCCAGCCCGAGAGCATCGCCCGCCTCGACACCCTGGCCACCGAGATTGAGCGCATGGCCCTCACCCAGCGGACCAGCTCCATGGCCCACATCATCAAGGACCTCCACGCCGCCCTCCGCGGGCCCGAGGCCTACACCGTGCCAGAGCGCCCCGAGGAGCTGGCCAGCTTCTTCCGCTTCTACCGGATGGCGGGCGACACGGGCCCCAACGGCTGGATAGACCCCAGCGGCCGCTACCTCCGCCTCATGGTGGAGGTCAGTCACTTCGACTCCGGCACCAACGAGCAGGAGCTCGCCCGGGCCCAGACGCTGGCCGAGGACCTCTTCCCCGGCGCGGACGTGCAGGTCGTCGGCTCCCTCCCCCAGTTCGTCAGCATGATGCAGTACGTCACCCGGAGCCAGGTCCTCACCTTCTTCCTCTCCCTCCTGCTCATCACCCTGATACTCACGGCCGTCTTCGGGAGCGTGAAGGTCGGCCTGGTGAGCATGATACCCAACCTCGCCCCCGCGGTCGTCATCGCCGGCATCATGGGCTACACCGGCATGCCGCTCGACATGTTCCTGGCCACCATCATCCCCATGGTGCTGGGCATCTCGGTCGACGACACCGTGCAGATACTCAGCCTGGCCCGCCGCGAATTCCGCCAGACGGGCGACTACCACCTCGCCATGGAGCGCACCTTCCGCGTGGCCGGGCGCGCCGTGGTCTTCTCCACGATGATTATCTGCTCCAACTTCATCCTCTTCTGCACCTCCAAGAGCAGCAACATCGTCTACGTGGGCTTCCTCTCCGTCGCCGGGCTGATGGTGGCCCTGCTGGCCGACCTGCTCATCACCCCGCTGATACTCAAGCGCTTCAACCTCCTGGGAAAGCCCAGCTCACCGACAGAATAACAGCAGGGGTAGGATGGTCCGTGAATGCGAAGGCAAAGGGGGAAAAACGGCTCACCAGAGGAAAGGTAAAAGCTCGAGTATAACGCTGAGAACGGTGCTGGCGACTGCTTAGGCGATTGCATTCGTTGGTGAATTTCTAGCTCCATATACATTAAGCCTATTTATTAGGGATTACAGCCATATGACTGTAATGAGCACGAATAGGTGCAGATAGGTCCTTTGTGGGGAGGGGGTATTCCGGCTGGCTCGTTGTATTTGGCGCTTTATGCGTTGCCCATTCGCTTATGTTCTTGAAAATCAAATGGGTTCGATGGATAATAGCATCAGAGTAGGTGCGGCATTCATCGCTCTTTATGGAATTGGTAGCAGAATTAGCTGCGGACTTTTCAAAGTCGATTTCCCCTTATCGTAGCCCCCGGAATAAAGCCAAATTAGAAATATTTGTGCTTGTCGTATCTTTTTGCTTTCTTTGCAATCGACAACAATGCTGAAACAGGCCACACCTAATCCATCTCACACCATGCTCATACAAATGGCACGCATACTCAGCCCCGTCCTACTCCTGCCCTTGAGCCTCGCGCCAGCCCAGGCCGCAAGCCAGCCCGACGCGCCGGAGTACACCATCGGGATGCGCAACCCGCAGCGGGGGCAGCTGGAGGACATCCGGGTACAGGCGCTCAGGGTCGCCACCACCATCGCCGGGGGCATGTCCACCACCCAGATGGACATCACGCTCTACAACCCGAACGACCAGCGCCTGGAGGCGACCTTCGACCTACCCCTCCCCGGCGGGTGGACGCTGGCCGGCTTCTCGCTCGACGTGAACGGCAAGCAGCGCGACGCCGTGCCGGTGCCCAAGAGCACGGGGCGGCAGGCCTACACGGCGGTGGTGCGCCGCGGCGTAGACCCCGCCCTGGTAGAGCACGTGGAGGGCAACCGCTTCAGCACCAGGATATACCCCTTCTTCGCCAAGGGCACACGCCGCATCGTCGTGACGCTGGACCACCCGCTCGAGAACGCGAGGGGGGAGGATCTCTACGAATTCCCCTACACCTTCAGCTACCCCATCGAGGACTTCAGCCTGGGTATACGCATCGTCGAGCGACCGGGCAGCGGGGCGAAAATCGAGGGGCTGGAAGGTGCCCATTTCACCAGCCACCGCCACGAGAGCGTCCTGCGGTACGACGGCAAGAGCACCACGCTGAAAGAACGTCTCCGCGTGCAGCTACCCCGTGAGTACCAGCCCACCATCATCCAGGCCAAAACGGCCGACGGGGTATTCTTCGCCGTGCCGCTCCGTGTGCCCAGCTCGCAGCGACGCGCCCCTGAGCGGCAAATGGTGAAGGAGGTGAACCTGATTTGGGATGTAAGCGAATCGCAACATGGGCTGAAACGGGAGAAAACCCTGGCCACGCTACAGGGCTACCTCAGGGAGATGGGGAGGGGCAAGGTGCACCTCGTGACCTTCGCGCACGCGCTCATCGGACGGGAGGACTTCAGCGTGAAGGACGGTCAGTGCGCCGAGCTCATGTCCCGCCTCGAGGGCCTTCACTACGACGGGGCCACAAACCTGAACGCCATCCCGTGGGGCGAGCTGAAGGCCCCGGCGAGCATCCTGGTGAGCAACGGTATCCACAGCATGCCGGGCGAGCTGACGATGCCGAAAGCCCAGCGGCGGGTCTACTGCCTGACCGAGTCGCCCATTCGCGATGAGGCCTGGCTACGGCGCACCTCAATGAGCGGGCAGTTCATCGACCTGACGAGGGTGAGCCCCTCCGAGGCCACGGCCATGCTCAGCCAGACGAGCCTGGTGGCGCGCTGGTCGGCCGTGGGCACATCGCAAACCTTCGAGTGCCCCGTATCGCCCACCCTGAGCTCCGTCACCTGGGTGTACGGCCACAAAGCGTCGGAGGTGCAGGCCGTATCGGTGAACTACGGCTCGGAGGAGGCGGTCTCCATCGTGGCCGATGCGCGCACCTCCCCGCTGTGGAAGGATGCCGAGATCGCGGGGCAGCTGCGGAGGGGCTACGCCCAGCAGGAGCTGGAGCGGCTGCGCAGCCTGGGGAAGGAGCGCGAGGCGGAGGCCCTGGCCCAGCGCGAGGGGATAGTCACGCCGAAGACCTCGCTCATCGTGCTGGAGAATGTGAGCGACTACGCCAACTACGGCATCAATCCCCCGGAGGAGCTACAGGCAGAGTACCAGCAGATTCTTAAGGGATGGGAGAGGGACCGCAAGCAGCTGGAGAAGAGGCATATGGAGGACCTGATAGAACGTGCCAAGGCGCAGACCGAGTGGTGGGAGCGCAAGCCCGGCGGCAGGACGACGGAGCCACGAAAGAAACAAAGGGCGATGGGCCATTCGCCCTCGGATGAGGTCATGATGGAGGCGGCAGCACCTTCAGCCAAGATGGCGGAAATGGCGGGTAATCCGGTTGATGTTGAGTACGACGAGGTGGAGCTGGAGGAGAGCGCGAATGGGTCGGGGAGCAACGGGCTGCAGGGGAGCATCCAGATTGCTGGCTGGGATTCGCAGAGCCCCTACCTGAAGGTGCTGGAGTACGCGCGTAAGGGCGAGGAGCTGCAGACCTACCACCGCCTGAAGGAGGAGTACGGGGCCATACCGGCCTTCTACCTAGATGCCGCGGGCTTCCTCTTCGGCAAGGGGATGAAGGACGAGGGGCTGCGCGCGCTGAGCACGGTGCTGGAGCTTGCCCGGGGCTCGGTCGCCCTACTCCGGGCCGTGGCCAAGGAGCTGGAGAAGTACGGATACCACCGCGAGGCCGAGGCCATCTACCGGCGGCTGATGGAGGAGGCGGGCTACCTGCCACAACCGGCGCGCGACCTGGCGCTGCTAATCGGCCAGGATAAGGCGCGGGTGCAGGAGGCCGTCGACCTGCTCTACTCCGTGGCCACGGGCATATGGGAGGACCGCTTCCGCGGGGTGGACCTCATCGCGCTCAACGAGATGAACGCGCTGATAGCCCGCTTCCCCCGCAGCGTGAAGACCTCGGCCATAGAGAAGGAGCTGCTGCGCAAGGAGCCGGTGGACGTACGCATCGTGCTGAGCTGGGCCAACGACGATGTGGATGTCGACCTGCACGTGGTGGACCCAACCGGCGAGGAGTGCTACTTCGGCCACCGCGAGACGATGTCCCTGGGCAAGCTCTCCAACGACATCACCCGCGGCTTCGGCCCGGAGGAGTACATGCAGCGACGGGGGCTCAAGGGCACGTACATCATCAAGGCCAAGCTCTACGGCGACCACACCCAGGCGGCCGTCGTGCCGAAGTACGTACACGCATCGTGCTACCTGTACTACGGCACGGAGCGGCAGCAACGGCAGGACCTAACCCTCCGGCTGGAGGACGAGAAGGAGATGGTGACCCTGGGCAAGATCACCTTCGAGTAGCATCGCGGGGCGAGGCCCCACGCAGAAGTGCGATTAATGCTGTATATTCGCGGAGGGCGGAGGCCGTGGGGTATCATTTAAGGAGCAAGGATTGGCATGAAGATAATCATACTGATGTTCATCGTCTACTCGGTGATAAAATACCTGCACATGCAGCAAAAGGCCAAGGCCGCGAAGCGGAACAGTAGGGCCGAGGAGGGAGGCATGCAGCGGGGTGCCATGGTCGGTGAGCCCCAAACGGACGAGGCGGCGCAGCCGGAGGACGGGATGTCCATGTCCGACATTCTCCGGACGGTTTCAGGGCAATGGGGGGCGGAGAAGAAGGAGCTGCTGGAGGAGCTGGAGCGCCTCCAGGCCGAGGCTACGGACTATCGCGCTGAGCACGACCCCTTCGTATACCAAAGTGAGGATGAGAGGATAGAGGACTACGGATGGCGGGAGGAGCACAGCATCCCGGTGAGCACCGAGCCAGCCAGCCCTGCGCCGGAGGAGGCAGGGCCGCTGGACTCGACCTCCTCCATAGAGTTCGCCACCGGCGACCAGCTGCAGGAGCTCCGGACAGAGGCCAAGGCCGGGGAGACGAAGGCCTACGCCATCGGTGCACACACCGCTCCGGCAACACGATTCGATGCCCGCCAGGCCATCATCTATGCCGCCATCCTGCAGCGGTGGCGACCATACCAGGGTTATCTTGCAAAACGAGGGGGGCTCTAGCTCCCCTTTTTCATTCCTCTCCACCAGCCAGCTGGCCGATTAGCCCCCGTATCCGCGCCTCATAGTCCCGCAGCTCCGCCAGCGCCCTATCCACCGGGAACTCCTCCGAGCCACCGAGACGGTAGATGTACAGCAACCTGTAGAACTACGCCATCCCCTGCTGCAGCTCCGCCTGGTGGTCGCCACCGTCCCGCGCGGCCCTTAGCTCGGCGTACTTCAGGCACTCCCCCCTGAGAGTTCTTTCCCGCACCTTGGCCCTGACCCTTTTCGCCAGCTCGTTCGTGCCGTAGCCGAGAGTTGCGTCTATCCTGGCAAGGGTCTCCCGCGCCGTACCATCGTCCTTCAGCGGGTAGCACCGAAGCAGCAGGGCTGGCTCTATCCAGGTCCACCGGTCCTAGTTCCCGTCGAACTCCTCCGCCGACAGGACCCCGACCACCCCGAGAGCCTCATCCGTTCGGCCCGTGAAATACAGCCTATTCATGAGGGTATACGCCCGCTCCAGCCCATGGGCCATGCTGGGCTCGTACTTCTGCCCAGCGAGATGGCCGTCCTTGCCATCCTTCCCGTCAGCTTTGCGCCTATCTCCGCGAATACCGCCCTCGCCTCGCCGATCCCCATGCTCCCTACGCCGTACCGATTAGCGTACGGTGATTTTCCGGAGCTTCTCCTGCGCGTTGCCCACGTGGTCCGTGGCGCGAATCTTGAGGCGGTTGACACCGCGCTCCAGGCCGCCGAAGGCCCCCTGGTAGGGCTTGTAGGGCCTACCGTTGAGCGAGTACTCCAGCTTGGCCACGCCGGTCATGTTGTCCTGGCTCGAGAGGAATACGCGGGCATCCCTCGGGTAGACGGGCTGCCCATCGGCATCGACCTCGTTCTCGTAGGGCTTGACGCTGACGTGGTAGTCGACCTCCGGCGCGTCCGAGTCCAGGATGAAGGAGAAGCTCCCGATGTTGCGGTTGTTGACGTTGTCGTAGCCGAAGTACTCCACGTGGTGCTCGCCGGAGGATATGCCCTCCAGGTTGAAGGGGCCGTTGTACTTCCGCTCCCAGGCGTCGTGGTCGATGGAGTAGGCCAGGTCGCGCAGGCCGGACTCCGGGTCGTGCCCCTTGAGGGTGATCTGGGTGGTCGGCGCGACGAACACCGTGTCGTTCCGCTTGTAGCTCTTCCCGACGAGGGAGTGCGAGATCGTGGGGCCCGTCAGGTCCACGTATATCCTGTCGATGTTCATGCGGTACTCGAGGTACTGGCTCTTGTGCACGCCCACCGTCCGGTTCTCCGTGCTGTCCAGCGCGTAGTAGCGCACCACGTGCCAGCCGGGTTGCTGCGGCATGTAGAAGGGCTCGGTGTAGGACACGAAGGGCTGCCCGTCGATGGAGTACAGCAGGTCGCTCACCCCGGCGTGGTTGTCCACCGAGGTGATCTTCAGCTTGGTCCGCCCGGAGAAGAACATCTTCTTCCCGACGACGAACTTGTCGCCCAGCACGTCGGATATGGTGATGGGGGGGGTGTCGTCCAGGTAGAAGTCGTAGCGCTGCACCGGCTCGCTGTTGCCCACCCGGTCCTTGCTGTAGAACTCCAGGTGGTGCTGCCCGTCCTTGATGGTCCTAAGGGAGATGCGGGCCTTCCGGGTGTAGGGCATCCACCTCCCGCTGTCGATGCGGTAGTGGGTCGAGGCGATGCCGGCGACCTCGTCGTGGGCCTCCAGCACCAGGGTGGTGCTCTTGGCCAGCGTGTTGTCGCTCCCGACGTTTATGCCGATGGACCTGGCCGTGGTGCTGGGCGGGGTGCGGTCCACGGTGAGGCTGAGCGTCCGTGCCTCCTCCCGGTTCCCGACGCGGTCGGTGGCCAGGTAGGATATCTGCACCTTCCCCTCGGCCGCCACGGATATCGGGCCCTCGTACGCCCGGTAGGGCTGGCCGTTGATGGCGTAGTAGATGGTCTGCACCCCGCTGACCGCGTCCGTGGCCTTGAGGGTCACGCTGGCGTTCTTCCCCAGGAGGTTCTTGACCTTGGAGTCCGCGTGGGTTTGGATGGTCGTCCGCGGCGGCCGCCCGTCGGCGTACACCTCCCACAGTATCTCCTGCTTGGGCTGTATGGCCTGGCCCGTTTTGGGGTTCACGGCCCAGCGGGTCCGCACGAAGTTTATCCCCTCCGTATCCAGGTAGAAGGGCGTGCCCCACTGCGCCTGCCCCTCGCTCTTGAGCAGGTGGGCGTTGGCCGCGTCGGGGCTGGTGGCCACGAAGAGGTACAGCGGCTGGTGCTTATTCCAGTAGAGCTTCCCGCTGGCGGAGTCGCGGAACTGGCGGGGCGCGGTCTGGGGCAGCTCCTGGGCGCGGAGCTCGCCGATGCCGGCCGAGAGCGCGGCCATCAGGGCCAGCAGCACGATCTGCTGCTTTCGAACCTTACCGTTGCTTTTCATAGGAGGTTGTATCATTTAAAGGGGTTTGAAGCCCACGAGCAATGCGTCGTCGACCTGGCGGGCGTCCTGGCTCCACTCGGTCCACTCCTGGAGTATGATGTCGTGCTGCTCCTGGGCCGACCGGGGGCGTAGCTCCTCCAGGAGGGCGATGAGCCGGCGACGGGTGAATTTCTTGTAGCTGCTGTTGAACTGGTCCTGTATGCCGTCCGAGCACATGTAGTACCAGGTGTTCTCCTTCAGGGGGAGGGTATGCTGCACGAACTCGGGTGGCTGGTTGGCGAAGGCGGCCGCCCGCAGGCCGAGCATCCGCCGCACCCCGGGGATGTACTCCACCCCATCGGCGTTGGCGATGTAGAGGCCGTTGACCACCCCGCCGAAGTGCAGCTGCTGCTGGCGCTCGTCGATGATGCACAGCGCGAGGTCCATGGAGTGCTGGCTGATGTCCTCCCCGGAGTTGAGCTCGCTGATACCCTTGTCGATCTCCTGCAGCAGGGGCACGACCTCATTGATGCCCAGGTCGTAGATGGCGCGCTGCAGTATGGTCACGGACAGCACCGTGAGGAAGCCGCCCGGCACGCCGTGCCCGGTGCAGTCGGCCACCACGATGATTTTCCGGCCGTCGGGCATGATGCGGGTGAAGTAGAAGTCGCCCGAGACGATGGCCAGCGGCTGGTTGAGCGCGAAGGCCTCCCGGAAGAAGCCCGTGAGCGGGAGGTTGTGCCCCATGGCGGCGTGCTGCACCTGGCGCGAGTACTCTATGGAGAGTATGATTTCGTGGTTGCGCTCCTCGAGCTGCTCATTCGCGGCCCGGAGGCACTGGTTGCGCTCCGCGATCTCCTCCTTCTGCTCGATGATGGTCTGGTTCCGCACGATGAGCTGGCGGTTGAGCCGGTTCCGCACCCGGAGGCTCCGGACCACGACCAGCAGGCCGATGAGGAACAGCACCGAGAGGATGGCCAGGAAGAGGAGCAGCTGCTGGTCCTGCTCCTTCTCCGCCACGAGCAGGCGGTTGCGCAGCTGCTGCTGATGGTTGCGCCCCTTCAGCACCTCGTTGGCGAGCTCCCGGGCCGAGAGGGAGTCGATCAGCATCCGTTGCTCCTTGGAGAGGCGGTGGATCTGCTGGCCCTTCTCGCTCAGGTCCTGGCGCTGCTGCAGTAGTATGAGCTCCTGCTTCTCGGTCTGCAGGCGGAGGTTCTCCTTCTCCAGGCGGGCCACCTCGGCCTCGGCCCTGGCCTCCGCCACGGTCTTCTCGCTCACGTAGTCGTTGAAGGTCTTGTAGTACTCATAGTAGTACATGGCCTTCTCCACATCCCCGGCCTTCTGGTAGGTCTCCGAGAGCATGCCGTAGACGCTGCGCATCTGTATCTCGTCGTTCATGCTGCGGGCCAGGGTCAGGGCCTCCTCCAGCCGGCTGATCGACACCTCGTAGCGCCCCAGGTGGTTGAGCACCACCGACTCGTTGATCAGGGCCGAGATCGTGCTCACCGGCACATTCCCCGCCCGCCGGACGGCCAGCACCTTCTCGAAGAGCTCGTAGGCCTTGTCGTACAGGCCCATGTCGGCGTAGATGAACGCCAGGTTCGAGTTGATGCCCGCAACGCCGTTCTGGTTGCCGATCGACTCGTTGAGCGTGATGGACTGCAGGAAGAGGCTCTCGGCCTTCCGCAGGTAGTTGTGCTTCCAGTAGATGGTGGCCTGCACGTTGAGCCAGTGCGAGGCCTCCTTCCGGTTGCCACGGTCGAGGTAGAATTTGTGCCGGGTGATGCACTCCTGGATGCTGGCCGAATCGTTCCGCGAGAAGGGGACGATGGGTGGCGAGTTGGCCCCGGCCGGAGCGTGTATGGCCAGACATAGCCCAATGGCAAGCCAGAGTGCGAGCTGGATTTTGCTGGGCTTGGTACTATGTAGCATGGTCATTTCGTTCTGCGCTGTTCTGGGGCAAATATAATGATAATCTACCTAGTAGCTCCGCTGAACGCCCGAAAAATGTACACCAACGCCGGCGATGCGTAGCTCCCAACCCCGGCCAAAGCCGTGCTACCCACGCCCCGCCCTAGCGCTTCGGCGCGTATCCGCGGAGGTAAAGTATCTGTCCCACAGTGGGTTCCTCCCGCTCGGCGAGATGGTTGCGCTTGCGGAGCCACTTGGTCTTCATGCCGTACTTCTGGGAGATGGAGTAGACCGTCTCCCCCTCCTCCACCACGTGCGACTGGTTGCCGTGGGCCGCCTTCCGCCGCTTGGGCTGTATGTAGAGCTCGGTGCCGGGCGGGGGGAGCTGCCGCGAGGGGAGCTCGTTGTATCGCTGCAGCTCGAAGGGCAGCATGTCCAGCCGGCGGGTCAGGGAGGCGTAGGTGTCGTGGGGGCCCACCTTGATGTAGTCGATGCGGTTGCGCGTGTAGACCTCCCGGTCGCCATCGAGCCGGATGACGAACTTGGAGTCGCGCTCGCTCAGGCGTGGCTTGCTGACCTCGCTCGGGGGCCGCACCTCCACCTCCACGCCGCGGTCGTACGCGCTCAGCCCCTCCTGCTCTATGATCTCGATGAGCCGCTCGGCGTAGCGCCTATCGGTGGCGTAGCCCGCCCGCTTGAGCCCCCGGGCCCAGGCCTTGTAGTCGGTTATCGGGAGGTCGAAGAGGAAGGCGTAGCGCTTGGCCCCCCGCAGGAACAGGGAGTGGTCCTCGAAGGAGTTCCTGGCCGAGCGGTACACCCGGAAGCACTCCCCCCGCTGGTCATCGTCGTGGTACATCTTCCCCCCCTTCCAGCCATGGCACTTGATGCCGAAGTGGTTGTGCCCCTGGGTCGCCAGCCGGCTCTTCCCGTTCCCGCTCTCGAGCATGCCCTGGGCCAGGGTGATGCTGGCGGGCACACCGTGCAGCTTCATCTGCTCTATGGCCCAGTCCTTGTATTGCTCCCGGTAGGCCACCCGGTCGGAGTGGAGCGAGGCCCGCAGAGCGGCCGGGAGGGCCAGCAGGAGCAGGAGGGCGAAAAGGGCGCGCCTCATGAGCCGACGGATTGGTCGCGCACGCTAGTCGTTGCTCCCATCGAGCGCGACAACCTCCTTGACCCCAGGCACATGGCGCATGATGGTCTCCCGCACGCCGTTCTTCATGGTCATGGCGCTGAAGGGGCACTGGTCGCACGAGCCGTGTAGGCGCACGGAGACGACCATGTCATCGGTCACGTCGACCAGGGAGATGTCGCCCCCGTCGTTCTGCAGGTAGGGACGTATCAGCGCGATGGCTTCGAGTATCTGCTTTCGGGTTTCTTCTGCTACCATAATCTCTCACGTGTTTCTGGCGGGGGTAAGCGGTGGGCGCGCCCCCAGCGGGTATTGCAATATGAACGTAATCTACCGGCCCATGCCTGCTAGCGATTGACCTGCGCCTCGAGGGCGGCCGCGAGCCCGTCGAATGCCTGCGCGAGGGGACCATCCGCGGAGGCCACCGGGCTGCCGCTGTCGCCCCCCTCGCGAATCCCCTCCACGATGGGCACCGACCCGAGGAAGGGGATGCCCAGCTCGCCGGCCAGCGACTCCGCACCCCCCTTACCGAAGATGTAGTACCGCTTGCCGGGGAGCTCCTCGGCCTCGAACCAGGCCATGTTCTCCACCAGCCCGAGCATCGGGACGTTCACCTCATGGTTCGAGAACATGCTGATGGCCTTCTGCGCATCGGCCAGGGCCACGCTCTGCGGCGTGGAGACAATCACCGCCCCCGTGAGCGACATCTCCTGGACAACCGTCAGATGGATGTCGCTGGTGCCGGGGGGGAGGTCGATCAGGAGGTAGTCCAGCTCGCCCCAGAGGCCCATGTGCAGTATCTGCTTGAGGCCGTTGGAGGCCATCGGGCCACGCCACACCAGGGCATCGCTGGGGCTGACGAAGAAGCCCATCGAGAGCATCCGGACACCGTGCGCCTCCACGGGGATGATGAGGTCCTCGCCCTCATCGTTGATGACCTCCGGCCGGGCATCCACTACCCCCAGCATGAGGGGAAGGGACGGGCCGAACACGTCCGCGTCCAGCACGCCGACCCTGTGCCCCCGGCGGGCCAGAGCCACGGCCAGGTTCACGGTGATGGTGGACTTCCCCACCCCCCCCTTGCCCGAGGCGATGGCCACGATGTGCTTGACCCCCGCCACGCCGCCCTTCCGCGGAGGGGCCTCCACCTTGGCCGGGGCGGCCTCCTGCACGCTCCCCCTGACCTCCACGCCCGGGTACTCCGCCTCCAGCGCCCGCTTGCACGCGCGGAGGAGCGAGCCGCCGAAGGCATCGTTCGGCTCTATGAGACGGAGAATGAAGGAGACGGCATTACCCTCTACGGCGACCTCCTGGGCTATACCCAGCGAGACGATATCCTGCTTCATGGCCGGGTGCTTGATGGAGGCCAGCAGCTCCATCACCCTCTCATGCGTTATCTGCATTGCTCTGTGCTTATTCCAGCCCCTCGTTCGCCCGGGGGGCGCAACTACTCCTACTCCGCGGCGACAGCCTCAATCTCTATGAGCGCCCCCAGCGGCAGCTTCACCACGGCAAAGGCCGCGCGGGCGGGCTGCTCGCGGGTGAAGTACTTCCCGTAGACCTCGTTCATGGCCGCGAAGTTGTCCATATCGCTCAGCAGGCAGGTGGTCTTCACCACGTTGGAGAAGTCCATGCCGGCCTCCTTGAGGATGGCCCCCAGGTTCTTCATCACCTGCTCGGTCTGCCCCTGGATGTCGGTGGCCACGATTTTACCCTCGGCCGGATTGATGGGCACCTGGCCGGATATGAAAAGCAGGCCGTTCACCTTAACAGCCTGGCTGTACGGGCCTATAGCCCCCGGGGCCTGGGTAGTCGCGATGATGTCTTTCATCTGTCAATGTCCTTTTTTACGTTTGATGTGTGGCAAAGGTAGTCTTTTTGGGGGAGAGTACGAAGGGAAACGGGGGATTGTAGAGGGATTCCACTCTGGGGGATGGGTAGGCCGCGAGCGGCGTCCTGCACCCGGGGATAAAAGAAGGGGTAGCCTCTGCAGGCTACCCCTTCCGTGGGTTCGCAGGGATTCGAACCCTGGGCCCATTGATTAAGAGTCAATTGCTCTACCAGCTGAGCTACGAACCCATTGCCCTAAACGGCGGTGCAAAGGTACTGCTATTTTTCGGATACGCAATAGGGCGGCGAAAAAACTACTCCACCGTGACCGATTTGGCCAGATTTCTGGGCCTGTCCACATTGCGGCCGAGCAGCAGGGCCACGTGGTAGGCCAGCAGCTGCAGCGGCACGATGGCCAGGAGCGTCTCCGCCACGAAGGAGGCGTGCGGTATCTCGATGCAGTAGTCGGCCATCTCGCGGATGAGCTCATCGCCCTCGGTCACAACGGCGATCACCCGCCCCTTGCGGGCCTTGACCTCCTGCACGTTGCTCACCACCTTCTCGTAGGACTTGTCCTTGCCGGCCACGATGATCACGGGCATGTTCTCGTCGATGAGGGCTATGGGGCCGTGCTTCATCTCCGCGGCCGGGTAGCCCTCCGCGTGGATGTAGGATATCTCCTTGAGCTTGAGGGCCCCCTCCAGCGCCACGGGGAAGAAGTAGCCCCGGCCCAGGAAGAGGCTGTTGTGCGCCCCGCTGATGGCCTCCGCGATGCGCCTAATCTCCTCGTTCTTCTCGAGGATTTTCTCGACCTTGGCCGGGACGCTCAAAATCTCGTCTATCCCCGTGGCGAAATCCTCCGCGCTGAGGGTGCCACGCTGCTCGCCGAGCTTGAGGGCCAGCAGGGCCAGGACGGCCACCTGGGCGGTGAAGGCCTTGGTGGAGGCCACGCCGATCTCGGGCCCGGCGTGCGTGTACACCCCGGCCACGGTCTCCCGCGATATGCTCGAGCCCACCACGTTGCAGATGGCCAGCGGCAGGGCCCCCTTGGACTTGGCCAGCTTGATGGCCGCGAGCGTGTCGGCCGTCTCGCCGCTCTGCGTGATGGCCAGCACGATGTCGTCCGGGTAGATAATCGGGTCGCGGTAGCGGAACTCCGAGGCGTACTCCACATCCACGGGGATGCGCGCCAGGTCCTCAATCAGGTACTCGCCCACCAGGCCCGCGTGCCAGGACGTGCCGCAGGCCACGATGATGATACGCCGCGCGTTGCACAGGCGGGGCAGCACGGAGTAGAGCCCGCCCAGGGTTATGGCCCCCTTCTGGCCGTCTATCCGCCCCCGGAGGGTGTCGCCGATGGAGCGTGGCTGCTCGAATATCTCCTTGAGCATGTAGTGCTCGTAGCTGCCGAGCGAGGCGTTCTCCACGTCCCAGTCGATGAGCTGCACCTCGGGCGTGAGCACCTCGTTGAGCGTGTTCTTGAGCTGCAGGCCCTCGCGCTGGAGGACGGCCATGTCGCCGTCGTTGAGCATGATGACGCTCTGGGTGTACTCCGAGATGGGGGTAGCATCGGAGGCCACGAAGTACTCGCCCTTCCCCACGCCGATGATCAGGGGCGAGCCCAGGCGGGCGATCACCAGCGTCTCGCGGTCCTCGGGGGTGTAGATGCAGAGGGCGTAGGCCCCGATGACCTTCGTCAGGGCGAGCCGCACGGCCATCTCCAGGGGGATATTCCCGCGGATGTAGATGTACTCGATGAGGTTGGCCAGCACCTCGGTGTCGGTCTCCGTCTCGAAGGTGTAGCCCCGGCGAATCAGCTTCCCCTTCAGCTCCTTGTAGTTCTCTATGATGCCGTTGTGCACCAGGATGACCTTCCCGTTCATGGAGGTGTGGGGGTGGGCATTCACATCGCTGGGCTCCCCGTGGGTGGCCCAGCGGGTGTGGCCGATGGCCAGGGTGCCGCTGTGGTCCTTCGGGCCGATGAACTCCACCAGCGAGGCCACGTCCCCCTTGCACTTGTAGGTCCGGGCCTGTCCGGCATCCAGGACGCTCACCCCGGCCGAGTCGTAGCCCCTGTACTCCAGCTTCCGGAGGCCCTCAATGACCACTGGGTAGGCCTCTCGATGGCCTATGTAGCCGACTATTCCGCACATATTCTATAGCTTCGTGTAGCTCAGCCGCAGGCGCATGGGCTTGCCGGCCAGCGTATTCCCCAGAATCAGCCTCTCGTAGCCCCGGATTAGGCCCCCGGGCATGATGTAGAGCTTCTTGTCCTTGGGCTTGTCCGTCAGCAGGCTCTGGACGAACAGCGTGATGTTCAGGCTGTAGTAGCCCTTGGCGCGGTTTATCCGGCCGTCGAACAGGTTGTTGCTCGGCACCAGGTCGGGCAGCAGCAGGAAGGCCGTGTCGGGGCGGAGGCGGGCCTCCAGGCGGGCCACCAGGGTGTCGGAGTAAGTGCCCATGTAGGCCTCGTCGAGGGGTATCTGCAGCTCCGCCCGGCTTATGGAGATGGGGAGCTGCTGCTGCCAGGTCTGCGCGAACTCGGAGAAGTCCACCACGCCGAAGGCCCGGTTGGCCCGGGAGACGTAGAAGAGCCGCTGGTCCTGCTGGGCCTCGGGGGCGAGCTTGGAGGCCTCGACGACCTTCGCCCCCTGGGCCTCCGACGAGAAGAAGCAGGCCCGCTGGACGAACTCATGCATCAGCGGGGTGAGCAGCACCTGCTGCGGGGCGAGCTCGCCGTCGTCCCCCTTGTGCTCCCACTCCAGGCGTATGCCGTTGCGCTCCTGCCCCAGGTTAAGCTCGTACATTGCCCCGTGGCCGCCGTCACTGATGGTGGCCTCGATGCGGATGCCCTTGAAGAGCTCAGCCCACTGCTTGCCGCTGGTGAAGGCCTCGCGGTTGTCGAGCACCAGCGCAGTCCAGTCGAAGAGGGCGGGGTCCAGCTCCAAGGCGAAGGCGTTCTTCCCGGGCCCGGGTTCGATCTCCGTCTCCAGCAGGAGCCGCCCGCCGGGGTAGTCCTCCAGCTTGGACTTGGCCACCAGGGGCTTGTCCAGCAGGCGGATGGCGAGCTTGAGCTTGCCGCGCTGGTAGGCCCTGGGGGTGTTGAGCACGAAGGTCGCCTTCACGCGCTCCCCGGCGGCTATCGCGGGCATGCGGGGCACCTGGGGGTAGAGCTCGGTGAGCACGGTCGCGGTGGAGAGGCCGAAGTCCTCATCCCTAATCTGGCCCAGGGGCGCGAGGCCGAACTGGTAGATGGGCTCGGGGGCGAGCAGCTCGGTGGAGGTGCTGATCCCCTCCTGCACGTCCACAATCTTCAGCTGCAGGCGCTCCCCCTCGGGGATGAACGAGCCGCCGAACACGTCGCGGTCCTTCCGGCAGGCTGGCAGCAGGGCCAGCAGCGCGAGCGACAGGCCCACCAGCCGGGCGCGGCTAGGCACCCTGGTCATAAATCTCCTGATATACATCATCTATCCTCTCTGTGTCTAGAAGTTCGTACACCCTCTTTCCGTTCTCCCTCGCGTAGCTCAGGAGCTCATCGCAGGCCTGGTTGTCGCTCTTGGCCACGGCATCGGAGTAGTCGATGGCCATGCGGTTGAGCGCGGCGTGGTTGGCATCGGCCAGCTTGTCGCGGACCTCGTCGGGCAGCTTGAGCGACTGGAGGACCTCGCCGATATCCTCGCCGAAGGGGGTCGCCAGCTTGTCCTCGTAGAGGCTGGTGAGGATTTTCACCTTGGCGAAGAAGGAGTCGCTGGCGTAGGCGGTGCGCACCAGCATGGGGAGCATGGAGGTGAACCAGCCGTTGCAGTGGATTATGTCGGGCATCCAGCGGAGCTTCTTGACCGTCTCGAGCACGCCCTTGGCGAAGAAGAGCGCGCGCTGGTCGTTGTCCGTGTAGGGCTTGCCGTCCTCGTCGTGCAGTATGCCCCGGCGCAGGAAGTAGTCCTCGTTGTCTATGAAGTAGATCTGGAGGCGGAGCGCCTGGATGGAGGCGACCTTGATGATGAGGGGGTGGTCGGCCCCAGCAATCACCAGGTTCAGCCCGGAGAGGCGGATGACCTCATGCAGCTGGTTGCGCCGCTCGTTGATGACCCCGAAGCGGGGCATGAAAGTCCGAACCTCGTTGCCATTCTCCTGCGCGGTCTGCGGGAGCTGAAGGCCGAACCTCGAGAGCTGCGTGCCGGACACGTACGGCTCGACCTCCTGGTTGACGAAGAGTACCTTTAGCTTTTTCATTCAATCGCTGAGCTTATGGAACGCCCACCCGCCCCGGGGAACTAGGGAGTTGTCCGGCTACAAAGGTAGCAAAATCTGGCAACATCGGCTGAAGCGCAAGCCCTCACGGCGAGCTTGGCGGGCGGCCTCCGGCCGGGGGCTGCCCATGCGCGCGCCCCACCCCGGCGGGGGAGGGGGCGCCGAGCGCGTGGCGCTAGGAGAGGCCCATCATGACGGCGATGGCGATGAAGACGATGGCCAGGCCGAAGAGCACGCCCAGGAAGCGCACCATGAATTTGGCCCAGGTCCCCCACTCGAGGCGGGCCACCCCGATGACGGCCATGAGGATACCGGAGGTCGGCACGATGATGTTGGTCAGGCCGTCGCCCAGCTGGAAGGCCAGCACGGCTACCTGGCGGGTCACCCCGGCGAGGTCGGCCAGGGGGGCCATCAGCGGCATGGTCAGGGCGGCCTGGCCCGAGCCGGAGGGCACGAAGAAGTTGAACACGGCCTGGAAGAGGAACATGATGCTGGCCGAGAGCATGGGGGCAAAGCCGTGGATGCTGCTGGCCGCCCCGTTCAGTATCGTGTTGAGCACCGAGCCCTGCGTCGGGTCCGTCCCCCCCAGCACGTACACTATCCCCTGCGCCATGCCCACTATCATGGCCGGGGTGAGCAGGTCGGCGGCCCCGCGCTTGAAGGCCGCGGCGATGTCGTTGAGCCGCATGCCGTTGAGCCGGAAGATCACGCCAATCACCCCGACCACCAGGCCCATGACGAAGAACTGGCTGGCGATCTCGGGGATGTAGTAGCCCTTCTCGACCACGCCCCATATCACCCAGGCTATCGTCAGCAGGAGCGTGAGGATGACCAGCCGCTCGCCCCAGCCGAAGGGCCGCGTCTCGGCCTCATTCCGCGCCAAATCCTTCCGGAAGTACTCGTCGGTCTTGTAGGCCAGGGACCGCTCGGGGCTCCTCTTCACCCGGGCCGCGTACCACAGAATGTAGGCGATGCATATCACGTTGAATACCAGCCACATCACGATGCGGAAGTTCGCCCCCGATAGCACCGGTATGCCCGCAATGCCCTGGGCAACCGCCACGGAGAAGGGGTTCATCCACGAGGTGGCAAAGCCCACCTGCGTGGCGCAGTAGGTAATCATGATGCCCACGATGGAGTCGTAGCCCATCGCGACGACCATCGGGATGACCATCATGACGAAGGGGATGGCTTCCTCCCCCATGCCGAAGACCGCCCCCCCGGCCGAGAAGAGGAGGTAGAGCGCAGGGATGAGCAGGACCTCCTTGCCCGCCATGGCCCGTATCATGCGGAATATCCCGGCCTCGACCGCGCCCGTATGCATGAGCACCCCGAACGCGCCGCCGACCACCAGGATGAAGGCAATTACACCCACGGCCGAGCCCCACTTGTCGCCCGTGACCAGACCCTCGAACATGTAGTTGAGGAAGCCGGGGCGGTCGTCCCCATCGGCCTCGAAGAGCTGCGCGCCCACCCGCTGGGGCTGGCCATCCTCGTCCAGCACGTACTCGAAGGTGCCATCCTTGATGACCGTGCGGCTCTTCTCCGCGCCGTTCACCTCGTAGGTGATTTTCTGCGTCTGGAAATGCCCCTTCGGCAGCACGTAGGTCAGCAGGGCCGCCACGGCCACCACGAAGAAGATGATGATAAAGGTATCTGGCATCTGAATACCGGTTTTCCTCACGTCGTTATTCCTCCAATCTATCGTTTTGGGTTAGGTAATTCATAGTCATTCCGCGATCACCGCGCGGGGTGGCCACCTCCGCAGAAAAAAGACCGCTCGCCCCAGCACGAAGGGGCTTGCGGTCCTACGAAGAGGGGCATCTCCGGTGGGGCTATCATTGCGCGAAGAAGAAGGCGTTCAGCTCGTAGATGTCCTCCGGGGTGAAGCTGCCGCCCCCCCCGAAGAAGCCGTCGACGGCTCGGATGACCTCATCGTAGGAGATGTAGCCATCGCCATCGGTGTCCACCACCAGGAATTTCTCGGGGATTTGCTTCCCCTTGAAGGTGTAGACCTTCGACCACTCCTTGGACATGGAGGTGTACTGGCGCACCCTGTCGCGGGCCAGGGGCTGGATGTCCTGCGGGAGGGTCAGGTCGGCCTCCGACATGGATACCCCGTCGGCATCAACCGGCTGGCCCTCAGGCGTATTGAGCTGCTTGTCGAGGTAGTCGGGCACGCCGTCGCGATCCGTATCCAGCGGGCAGCCCACCGAGTCGATGGCGACGTTCTCGGGCGTATCGGGGCACTGGTCGAGATGGTCGAGCACCCCGTCGTTGTCCTGGTCGGCCAGGAAGACCTCGTAGTCGAAATCCTGGATGTCGGCGAACTCCTGGTCCATGATGTAGGCCTCGCGCTGGGAGAAGAGGTCGAGGTGGAGGGCCAGGCCCGTGTACATGAACATGTCGATGGGGAACTTGTCCTTCATGCCGTAGTGCGAGGCCACGTCCTTGTTGTAGCCGTCCAGCAGGTCGGTGATGGTCAGGTGCAGGGAGGTGAAGAGGCGCATGTAGACGCGCTCGGAGAGGTACATGTCCACGCCGAGCTCCACGGGGAACACCGCCGTTACGGGGGGGAAGGGGTCTATCCCGAAGAGGTTGGTGCTCTTCAGGTCGGTCTCGTAGTTCCTGTCGCGGGTTACGAGCAGCTTCTTCTTGTCGGGCGGGGCGGCTGGGTCATTCTCCGCGTAGAGGTGGAGGGTGCCGTCGGCCCAGTAGCGGTAGAAGTCGTTGTTCTTGTTCTTGTAGTCGCCCTTGGGGGTGAAGATCATCAGCCCGCCCCCGAGGGAAACGTAGGGGCGCGCCGTCTTCCGCTTGCCCAGCAGGTGCCAGAAGTTGTACTCCCAGCTGAAGCCGATCTCGAAGAACTGCGTCTTGAACGCCGTGCTGGGGTACCAGACCTCCTCGTTGAGCCTGATGGGGTCCGTCCAGCTGTTCATCACGTAGGACTTCTCCCAGTCCTGCCCCTCGAGCTGGCCGAACATAATCATCACGTTCATCCGCATCTGGCGGGCCGAGCCTATCAGCGTGCCCACGCTCACGGTGGTCCCCAGGTTGCCCAGCATCCCGTTGTCGGCACGGTAGCGGATATCGCCCAGGTAGTGTATCATCCCCGCGCTCACGCCGATTTCCGGGCGCTTCACGGGGTCGACCACCTCCACCTCCTTCTCGAGCATCTTGGCGTAGAACTCCTCCACGTCCTGCGCCCTACCCACGGGGTAGACGCTCAGCAGGATGAGCAACGCGAGGATGGAGCCCAGCGCCGTGCGTACTAACGAAGGTCTATTCATGGGTTAACGATACCACTTCTGGCTGGTTATCATGAGAGCTTCCTGGACCGTTATGCGCCGCCCATCGTTGTAGGCCGCGACGAAGGCATCGTTAATCGGGGTGGTATCCCAGATTTTCACGCGGTAGTTCCTCGCGTCCTGGTATACCCGGAACATGCCCACCGAGTACTTGTACCACCCGTCTATCCACTCCATGCGCACATCGGCGTTGAGCGAGCGACGCTTGAAGTAGCGGTTGACGTTGATTGGCCTCCGCCCGGCCGCCACCTGCACGCGGTAGTAGATCCCCTCCTCGGGGGCGAGCATGTACTGCGACATGGAGGGGCTGGGCCCGTACTTGCTGGGCCGCTGGCGGCCACCGTTGCGCCGGCCCCGCCCCTGGCGGTCGTCGCGGGCATCCTCCCCCTCCGGGGCGAGGTCCATCCCCGCCTGCGAGAAGAACTTCTCGAGGTCGCCCGGCGAGCCCACCGTCGCGCCGCGCTGCACTATGTCGATAACCCGGGTGGCATCGTTCTCCACGAAGGAGAATTTGCCCACCAGCACCGGCGCCTTGTCGGACTTGGCGCGCTCCGGGATCAGGCGGTACGACACGGAGAAGCGGCGCTGCGTCGGGAGCGTCATCCAGATGAACTTGACCACGCCATCCTCCAGCGAGAAGATGCCCCCCCGGGTCTCCACCGGCTCCGCGGTGTAGCCCTCAGGCAGGCGCTCCTCTATCTTGGCGAACTTGAGCGCCTCGCCCCGGCTCACCAGTATCCGCACTATCATGTCCTCCCCGTCGCCCACCTTCATCGGCCGCTCGCGCACGCATCGCACCTGCGACTGCGCCAGCGAGACATCGCGCTGGGCGGGTATGGACTTCTGGAACTCCTGGAGGTCGAGCTGCTCCTCGGCCGGCACCTCGGGCGAGGGCACCACGACAATCTTCTGCGGCTCCAGCACGGCGACCTTACGCTCGTTCTGCGAGATGTAGGAGAGCTCCCCGCCCAGCTCGAACTCCCCACGGAGCCGCTTGTCCACCTGCACCTTGTATATCAGCTCGAGGTCCGAGACGGCCGGCATACGCATCCACACGAAGCGCGCGCGCTGCTCGGCGTAGCGGAAGTCCGCATTCTGCCCCGTGCCGTCCACCGCCTTCAGGCCGCGGGGCAGGGTGGCCTGGAAGCGCGCGAAGCCCTCCAGCTCGTCATCCTTCTCCACGCGCACGCGGACATCAAACTCCGAACCGGCGGTGACCTCCTGGTCTACCGTCATGCTCAGCTGCACGGAATCACCCGATAGCACGCTGATAATCAGCACTACAAAAGAATAAAAACCGAGTACAAGGCCTCTCAACATACGCTATCATCCAGGGCGCAAAGGGTGGGCTCCACGCGCCGTATTTAGTCGCAACTAGCGATACAAAGGTACAAATTCCAGCATAAAATCATATAGCCGAGCCGCTAGATGGATTTTTCTGCCCCCCGCCTAGGTGTAGGAGAAGGAGCTCCCCCCCAGGAATTCGCGCAGGATGGAGGTCGGCGGAATTTCCTCTGGCACAAGGGGATGCACCACCTCCATGAACTTCAGCAGCCGCTGCGCCTCGGAGTGCTCGGGCACGGTGTTGGGCACCTCCCGCAGCAGGGGCTCCACCAGGTGCTTGAGCACGCCCAGCTCGTAGGGCAGGGCGGAGTTGAACATCACGTCGGCCTGCTCCTGGTAGGGGAAGATATTCCGCTCCTCGCCCCGGCGCACGCTCTCCCACATGGCGATGGTCGAGAGGGCGGAGTAGCTGCGGTACTTGTGGTCGCGTACGATGCGGCGCAGCAGGCGGTTGTCCGAGGTGGATATGCGGCTCCGCCCGTCGAGGGTGATGGGCGTGAGGGCCGAGATGTATATCTGGAACTTGTCCTCGGCCTTGATGCGGGGCGTGAGCTGGGGGTTGAGCGCGTGTATCCCCTCGATGACCAGCACCCCGTGCTCGGGCAGGCGGAGCTTGGTCCCGTCGTAGAAGCGCTTGCCCTCGACGAAGGAGAACTTCGGGACCTCGACCTCCCGCCCCTCGATGAGCGCCAGGAGGTCGTCGTTGAACTTCTCCACGTCGAGCGCGCCCAGGGCCTCGAAGTCGTACTTCCCGTTCTCGTCCTTGGGGGTGTCCTCGCGGTTGACGAAGTAGTTGTCCAGCGAGAGGGTGTCGGGCCGGAGGCCGTCCACCTGGAGCTGCACGGCCAGGCGCTTGGCGAAGGTCGTCTTGCCGGAGGAGGAGGGCCCGGCCACCAGCACGATGCGCACGGGTCGCTCGCGCCGGGCTATCATGTCGGCAATCTGGGCCAGCTTCTTCTCGTGCAGGGCCTCCACGACCTTAATCATCTCCCCGCCCCCGGTCGCGGCCGCCTTGGTGTTGATGGAGGCCACGTCCTCTATGCCCAGGATGTTGAGCCACTGGTTGAACTCGCGGAAGATGTCCAGCATCTTCGGCTGGGGCACCGGCTCGGCAATCTGCTCGGGCCGCTTGCGCTCGGGGGGCAGCAGGAGCATGCCCTCGTGGTAGGGCTGGAGATCGAAGCGGGTGAGGTAGCCCGTGGAGGGGACTAGGCCCTCGAAGAAGTAGTCCCACAGCCCATCCAGCTCGTACATCGTGGTGTAGAGGCGGTTGCGGCACTCGAGGAGGCGGATTTTCTCCTCGTCGTCCTGCTGGCGGAGTATGGCGATGGCGTCGTCGGTCAGCGTGGGGCGGGTGTTGAAGGTCAGGTTGGCGGCCACCAGCTCGCCCATCCGCTGCTTGAGGCGGGCCACCAGCTCGGGGGCGATGGCGCCGTCATGCCCGGCCAGCACGCAGAAGTAGCCGTTGCTCACCGAGTGGCGCACGCGGAGGCTCGAGCCCGGGAGGGTGTCGCGCACGGCCTTCTGCAGCAGGAAGAAGAGCGAGCGGATGTACATCCGCCAGCCCGCCATGTGGGTGATGTCAAGGAACTCGACCGTCGTGGGCATGAAGGCCCGGTAGCCCAGGTCGCGGAAGCGGTTGTTCACCATCGCCCCCAGCACCGGGTTGCCCAGCTCCACGCCGGACTCGCGAAGCACCTCGTGCAGGTCGCACCCCGCCTCCACCATGACGCGGCACCCCTGGTTGAGGCAGTTTATCTCTATCTTCTCGTTGCGCATAGCGGCTTCCCTGTTTTTCGTAGCCAAAAATGCCCCACCAATCCGCGGGGCCTCCGGAGTTCGCAAGCTGTCGTTTGCACGGCCAAGTTAATACTTTCTGCCATAAGTCCAAGCGCCGAGGGCTTTTTGCGGAAAATCGTCTACCTTTACCCCCGATGAAGCGCATACCCGAGAGCCTACTCCACGAGCTCTGGCGGCTACTCCCCCGCCTGGCAAGCAGCCTGGCCACCACCCGGGGCGAGGACCTCATCGTGCACTCCCCGGGGGTACACAACCACGACGCTGGCCCGGACTTCCTCAACGCCTCGGTGAGCATCGGCGGGCTACGGTGGTACGGCCACGTGGAGCTACATGTGCAGGCCTCCGACTGGCACCGACACGGGCACGGGCAGGACCCGCAGTACCGCAGCGTCATCCTCCACGTGGTGGCCCACGACGACGCGGAGGTGCTGAGCCAGCGCGGGCAGCCCATCCCCACCCTGGTTCTCCCCAAACTCGAACGGCTGCTGGCGCTCTACGACGAGCTCCACCAGCAGGCCCAGACCCCGGCCTGCGGCAACACCCTCAGCACCCTGGCACCCATCGTCCTCGAGGGGTGGACCAGCCGCCTGCTGGTCGAGCGGCTCGAGGCCAAGACCGCCCCCATCACCGACGAGGTCGCCACCTGCGAGCTGGGGTGGGAGGAGGCCTTCTACCGCTCCCTGGCCCGCTCCCTCGGGCAGACCGTCAACGCCGAGGCCATGGAGAGCCTGGCCAGGGCCACGCCCCTCAAGCTGCTGCTCAAGCTCCGCGGCCAGCTACATGCCGTGGAGGCCGTGCTCTTCGGGCAGTCCGGCCTACTGGGCGAGGGACCCACCGAGGAGGGCGAGGCGGACTCTGGGGATGCCTACGTCCAGGGGCTAGTCCGCGAATACGCCTTTCAGGCCAGCAAGCACCAGCTCACGCCGCTGGGCCCAGAGCTGTGGCGGTACCTGCGCCTACGCCCCGCCTCCTTCCCCACCGTGCGGATAGCCCAGCTGGCCGCCCTCCTCACGCAGTGGGAGCACGTCTTCTCGCTCGTCGTGCAGGCCAAGGACCTCAGGGAGATAGAACGGCTGTTCGGGGATGTATCCACCTCCGCCTACTGGGACATGCACTACCGCTTCGGCACGCCCGCGAAACGCCGGACGAGCAAGACCGTGGGCAAGGACCGCATCCGGCTGATCATCATCAACACCGTCATCCCCTTCCGCTTCGCCTACGCCCGGAGCATGGACGAGCCCGAGCTGCAGGAGTCCACCCTAGAGATGCTCTCCGCCCTGCCGCCGGAGGACAACCGCGTGGTACGCCAGTTCGAGGCGCAGGGGCTGGTGGCCCACGATGCGGCCAAAACCCAGGCCCTACTGGAGCTCCACAAGCGCTACTGCGGCCCCCGCCTCTGCCACCTCTGCCCGGCGGGGCAGGAGCTCCTCATCGCCCGGGGCTACCGGACCGCGCTCTGCGAACCCGAGGAGTAGGCGCAAAAAGAGCGGGCCACCAGAAGATGACCCGCCCACAGTCTGCCCAAATGCGCCTACGCTACACGATGCAGCTCCCCTGCTCCAGCCCGCTGAGTGCGGTGAGGCTCAGGAGCGACTGGACGGAGGCATCGTGGTCCACGAAGTAGACGGGCTTGGCCAGCCCCATGGTGATGGGCCCGACGATGTCGATGACATCATCGGCCTCCTGGAGGAGCTGGTAGCTCGCGCTCGCGGCGGAGAGGCGCGGGAAGATGAGCACGTTGGCGTTCTGGCCCGCGATGCGGTTCTGGGGGAAGCGGCGGTCGCGCAGCTCGTGGTGGAGGGCCTGACGGACCTGCATCTCGCCGTCGACGGGGATGTAGTCGTACTCGCGGTGGAGGATTTCGACGGCGCGGCGTATCTCCCGGGTGGTCTCGGTCTGCTCCGCCCCGAAGTCGGAGTAGCTCACCAGGGCGAGCACGGGTTTGACCCCGTAGCAGCGCACCTTCTCGTAGGCCATGACGGCGATGTCGACCAGGGCCTGGGCATCGAGCCGGTGGTTGATTTTGGTGTCGGCCAGGAAGACGGGGCCCCGCTTGAGGGCGACCATGTGCATGGTGGCGCAGTGGCTGTGGCCGGGCTGGAGGCCGACGGTGCTGCGGGCCATGTCGGCCAGGCTGGCCAGGGAGCCGTGCACGCCGGAGAGCATGGCATCGGCCTCGCCCATCTGCACCATCATCATGCCGAAGTGGTCGGGAGTGTACATCAGCTCGAGGGCCTGGGCGTAGTCGCCGCCACGCCGCCAGTTCTGGTCGGCGTACTGCTTGGCGTAGCGCTGGCGGCGCTCCTCCTGGTCGAGGCCGCGGGGGTTGACAATCTCGATGCCGGCGATGTCCAGCGAGAGGCTCTGGGCCACGGTCTGCACGCTGTCGCTATCGCCGAGGATGACCGGCACGGCGATGCCCCGCCGCTTGGCCTCCACGGCGGCCTTGAGGAGGTTGGGGTTCCCGGCCGCGGGGTAGACCATGCGCTTGGGGTGGCGCTTGGCCGTCTCGTAGAAGCGCTGGGTGAGGTGGCTCATGATGCCGATGCGCTCGAGCAGCTCGGCCTCGTAGGCCCCCCAGTCCTCGATGGGCTTCTTGGCCACGCCCGACTCCATGGCGGCCCGGGCCACGGCGGTGGAGACGCGCACCACCAGGCGGCTGTCCACGGGCTTGGGGATGATGTAGTCCGGGCCGAAGCGCATCTCGGTCTGGCCGTAGGCGAGCATCACCTCCTCGGGCACGTCCTCGCGGGCCAGCTCGGCGATGGCCAGGGCCGCGGCGTGCTTCATCTCCTCGTTGATGGCCGTGGCGCGCACGTCGAGGGCCCCGCGGAAGATGTAGGGGAAGCCGATGACGTTGTTGATCTGGTTGGGGTAGTCGGACCGGCCGGTGGCCATGATGATGTCCGGGCGGGCGGCCTTGGCCTCGGGGTAGGTGATTTCGGGGTCGGGGTTGGCCAGCGCGAAGACGATGGGGTGCTTGGCCATGCGCTTGACCATCTCGGGCTTGAGCACGCCCCCGCGCGATAGGCCCACGAACACGTCCGCCCCGACGATGGCCTCCTCGAGGGTCTTCACGTCCTGGCGGTCGGTGGCGAAGTAGGCCTTCTGCTCGGTGAGGTGCTTGCGGTCCTTGGTGATCACGCCCTTGCTGTCGAGCATGAGGATGTTCTCGTGCTTCACGCCGAAGGACTCGTAGAGACGGGTGCAGGAGTAGGCCGATGCCCCCGCCCCGTTGACCACCAGCTTGATGTTCTCAATCTTCTTGCCGGCGATCCTGAGGGCGTTGAGCAGGCCCGCGGCCGAGATGATGGCCGTCCCGTGCTGGTCGTCGTGCATGACGGGGATGTCGAGCTCGGCGCGCAGCCGCTCCTCTATGGCGAAGCACTCCGGGGCCTTGATGTCCTCGAGGTTGATGCCGCCGAAGGAGGGGGCGATGGCCTTGACCACCTCGACGAAGCGGTCGGGGTCCTTGATGTCGACCTCGATGTCGAATACGTCGACCCCGGCGTATATCTTGAACAGGAGGCCCTTGCCCTCCATGACGGGCTTGCCGGCGGCCGGGCCGATGTTGCCCAGGCCCAGGACGGCCGTCCCGTTGGATATGACGGCCACCAGGTTGCCCTTGGCGGTGTAGTCGTAGACCTTCTGGGGGTCCTCGGCGATGTCTATGCAGGGCACGGCCACGCCGGGGCTGTAGGCCATGGTCAGGTCGTGCTGGGTGGCGTAGGGCTTGGTGGGGCGCACCTCGATCTTGCCGGGCGTGGGCTGCGCGTGGTACTCCCGGGCGGCGGCGGCTAGCTTCTCGTCCATCTTTCGTTCTCCTCTTTACTATTGAGCTTACTATTATTATCGTTCCATTCTAGTAAGGTAGTAACAATGAGGGGCTAGCGATGGTTCTAGGGCCAGCCTCTTGCGCCTACCCCAGGGGCTTGCTGTGCACGTCCACGCGCTCCAGGACGGCGCTCTGGTCCAGGAACCAGGAGGCGTACAGGCCGTAGCCCTCGGCGTTGCCTATGGCCATCTTCTGGATCTGCTCGGGGGTGAGCTGGCGGATGGGCTTGGCGGGCACCCCGGCGTAGAGCATGCCGTCCTCGATGACGGTGCGGGCCAGCACCAGGGAGTTGGCCGCGACGACGCAACCCGCCCCGATCTTGGCGTTGTCGAGCAGGGTGGCCCCCATGCCGATGAGGGTGCCCGGGCCGACCTCCGCGCCGTGGACGATGGCGTTGTGCCCGATGGACACCTTGTCGCCCAGGATGCTCACCGACGTGCCGTAGCTGGTGTGCACCACGGCGTTGTCCTGAATGTTGACCATGCTGCCCACCACGATGGAGTTGACATCGCCCCGCAGGACCGCGCCGAACCAGATGCTGCTGTTGTCGCCTATCTCCACATCGCCGATGAGCGTGGCGGTCTCCGCCAGGTAAACGTTCTTCCCGATCTTGGGGCGCTTCCCGTTGAGCGTAATGATGTATGCCATGTTCGTATGCCTTATCTATTTGGTAGCAAAGTTAGCGAAATATCGCAATGAGCACCCAGCCCGGCCCGTTTTTTTCGCCCCGGCCGCGCGCTCGCCCCGCAATCGGAGCGGCTATGCCCGCGCGAGGCACCAATCCGCCGGGGGGATGGTGGGCCCCCGCCCTACTGGCCTATGCGGATGCGGTTTATCCGCAGGCTGTTGAGCACGACGGTGACGCTGCTACAGGCCATGGCCAGCGCGCCAAACATGGGGTCCAGGTGCAGGATGCCCCACAGGGCGTAGCACGCGCCCGTGGCCACCGGCAGGGCCAGCACGTTGTAGAGGAAGGCCCAGACGAGGTTCTGCCGCACGACCCGCATGGTGGCCCGGCTCAGGGACACGACCCAGGCCATGAGCCGGAGGTCGTCGCTCGCGAGGGTGAAGGTGGACACGCCCAGGGCCACGTCGGCCCCCCGCCCCATGGCGAAGCTCACGGTCGCCTTGGCCAGCGCGGGCGAGTCGTTGATGCCATCGCCCACCATGCCGACCCGCACGCCCCGGGCTATGGCCGCGGAGATACGCTCGGCCTTCTGGTCGGGCAGCATGCCCCCCTCGACGCTGTCGACCCCCAGCGCCCGGCCCAGGGGCGCAACCACGCTCATGCGGTCGCCCGAGAGTATGTGCGTGCTGATGCCCAGATGCCGGAGACGGTCGAGTGCCTCCCGGGCCGTGGGCTTCACCGCGTCGCTCATGGCGAAGACGCACTCCAGCTCGCCGTCGCGGTAGAGGCTGGAGATGGTGTAGCCCTGGGCCTCCGCGCGGGCCACGAAGGGCTGCGCCCAGGGCGGGTTCTGCTCCCCGCAGCGCACCACGGAGTAGTCCACCCCCCCAATCCTTGCCCGCAACCCCTCCCCGGGCCGGCTCGTGAAGTCCTCCACCGGATAGAGCTCCAGACGGCCCGTCCAGGCCAGCACCGCCGCGGCCAGAGGATGCTCGCTGTGCAGCTCCAGGCTGTGGAGCACGTGCTTACCCTCCACCTCCCCCATACCCCCGGGTCGCCACATGGCGCCGATCACCGAGGGGGCCCCGGCGGTCAGCGTCCCGGTCTTATCGATGTACAGCTCCTGCAGGCCGCCCGCCATCTGCAGGCTCTGCGCATCCTTGACGAGCACATGCTCCCGGGCGGCCCGCCCCACCGCGACCATGATGGCCGTGGGCGTGGCCAGGCCCAGCGCGCAGGGGCAGGCGATGGCCAGCACGGTGATGGCGTTCTGGAAGCCCACCATCCAGCCGCCCGGCCCGCCCAGGTAGCCCCACCCGAGGAGGGTGAGCAGGGCGATGGCCAGCACAGCGGGCACGAAGCGGGCGGCCACCCTGTCGACCAGCTGCTGCACGGGGGCCTTGCTGCCCTGGGCCTCCTCCACCTGCTGGATGATGCGCCCCAGCACCGAGGCCGCGCCCACGCTCTCCGTCTCGATGAGCAGGGCCCCCTTCCCGTTGAGCGTGCCGGCGTACACATGCTCGCCCGGCCCCTTCCGCTGGGCCAGCGGCTCGCCGGTGATGCTGGTCTCGTCCACGTAGGACTGCCCGCTGACCACCCGCCCATCGACGGGCACCCGCTCGCCGGGGAGGATGCGCAGCCGCATGCCGGTCAGGACTGTGGCCAGGGGCACATCGCGGGTCGCGTCGCCCTCCACCAGGTGGGCCACCTCGGGCTGCAGGCCCATGAGCTGCTCTATGGCGCTGCTGGTGCGGGCCTTGGCCCGCGCCTCGAGCCACTTGCCGATGAGGATGAAGGCCACCATCATGGAGGCCGACTCGAAGTAGAGGGGCATGTGGCTGAGGGCGTGGTGGCCATTCTCGCGGGCCAGGAACACGACGAGGCTGTAGGTGAAGGCCACCCCGCTGCTGAGGGCCACGAGGGTGTCCATGCTCACCTGGCGGTGGCGCAGCTGGCGAAGGGCGTGGATATGGAAGCCCCGGCCGAAGATGTAGACCGTGACGAAGGAGCATATGACCACCAGGAGCATCTCTAGCCCGCCGTCGGCCCCGCGCATCTGCAGGCCCATGACCACGGCCGCACCGACCATGGCCAGCACCATGCGTCCCCGCATGGCCGCGGCCTCGGAGCGCCGGGCCCGGAGGTTCTGCCGCGCGTCGTACTCGGCCTCAACGTCCATGCCGAAGCCTATGCTCTGGACGGCCGCCTGGAGGGCCTGGGGGGAGGTCTGCCCCGTGTCGAAGACCACCCAGGCGGTCCCGTTGGCCAGGTTCACCCCGGCCTCCCGCACCCCCGGGGTATGCCGGAGCATGCTCTCCACGCTGGCCGAGCAGGCCGCGCAGGCCATGCCGCTGACCGGATAGATGTGCCGCTCTACGCTCATAGCTCGCTAGGATTTATCATGCCGCCAAAGTTAGCCAATTCGGGGGAAGTATGCGAACATGCGGTAAAATTAAAATCCAATGAATTAATCTTTTTTTTCTACCTTCGCGAAGGGTTTAGGCAGACCACATTACATGCCGAAGTTTGGTACACAGCAGCCGGGGGGGTAGGAAGCCTCCGCTTGCAAAACGAAAGGATAAATGAAACACGCACTTTACTACGTACGCCCCGTCATCGCCGCGAGCGATAGCCGCGTGGACTACGACATGCTCGCCCGGGCCCGGGACCTCCACGAGGAGGGGGACCACCTCGCGGCCATCCATGCCTACATCGACTTCCTGGACCCGGAGTTCCGGAGGATGTACGGCAACAAGATGGGGACCCAGTTCGTCATCCCCCACGGCTCCATCATCGTCAACATCGAGCTGCGCGACGACTGGTTCTACGTGTGGGCCGACTTCCTGAACCTCCCCGAGCAGGGCAAAATCGCCATGCTGCGCCAGGTGGCCGAGCTGAACTCCGGCCGGCTGATGCTGGCCCGCTTCGTGCTGCACGAGGGGAAGCTGCGCATAGAGTACCACTGCCCGATGGAGCACACCCACCCCGACAAGCTCGTCTCCCTGTTCCGCAACATCTGCTTCGTGGGCGACAAGTACGACGACGAGTTCTGCACCCAGTTCGGCGCCACCCGCATCTACGAGCCGCAGATCCGCCCCTACCCCGAGGAGGAGGTCAAGCGCGTCTACGATGCCTTCAAGCTGACCTCGGCCAAGGCCATAGAGGACGCCGCGCAGAGCGTCAAGGACAGGAACCTGGGCGAGGCCTGGGCGCAGATATCCATGGCCTTCAGCCAGTTCGAGTTCTACGCCCAGCCCAAGGGCTCGCTGGAGTCGGAGTGCGAGGATGCCCTGGAGGCACTGGATGAGGACCTCCCCGTGCCCGAGCGCGTGGCCATCGCCACCAAGCACCTGGAGGAGATGATGGCCCGCCCGATGGAGGAGTTCGCCAAGGACCTCTACTACACCCAGAACCTCACCCCGCTCAAGGAGGGCGCCACGATGCAGACCCTCCACGAGTACTTCGAGGACACCGTCGGCGTGTGCGGCAAGGCCATGGAGGCGAACGACTTCCCCTACGTCACCACCCGCCTCACGCACCTCATCTACAAGATCTACAACCTCTTCGACGTGCCGCCCGCCATCCACGAGCTCTTCTCCCGCGTGCTCGACGAGGTGAGCAACAAGCCCGTGCAGGAGGCCGCCAAGAAGCTCTTCGCGCTCGGGGTATCCATCATGAACGACGAGATTGACCTCGACGACTACGAGCCCCGCGACGCGGCGGCTAGCACAAGCGGCGGCGGAGGGGGCCAGGCGGGAGGCCCCGGCTTCGACCTCGCGGCCATGCAGATGGCCATGGCCGAGGCCCTGGCCAAGGGCGACATGCAGGAGTACATGCGCCTGGCCATGGAGATGCAGCAGAAGATGATGCAACAGTATAACTCATAAGGAGGAAGCTTAAGGAGATGAACCAGAACATATACAGCGCCGTATTTCAGATTACGCATGCCGGGGGGTCAGGAAGCTGCTTCTACCTGAGCGAGCACAAGCTATTCGTCACCAACTACCACGTCGTGTCCGGCTTCAAGCGCGTCGCCGTGCGCGACCAGGACCACAACGCCTTCCTGGGGCGGGTCATCCTGGTGAACCCGGACCTCGACCTGGCCCTGGTCACCGTCGACAAGGACTTCAGCGACCTGCCCAGCCTGGAGCTGGCCCCCAGCGAGGGGCCCGGCATCGGCGATAAGGTGCACGTGGCCGGCTTCCCCTTCGGCCTACCCTTCTCGGTGACCGAGGGGACGGTCTCCGCGCCCAAGCAGCTCATGGAGGGGCGCCACTACCTGCAGGTCGACGCGGCCGTCAACCCGGGCAACTCCGGGGGCCCCATGTTCAACCAGGACGGCCAGGTGGTCGGGGTGACCGTCTCCAAGTTCAAGGACGCGGACAACACCGGATTCGGCATACGCATAGAGAACCTCCGAGGGCTGCTCGGCAGCATAGAGGGCCTCGACCGCAACGCCTTCCACCTGCAGTGCCACGGCTGCGACGACTTCATCGAGAAGGCCCAGGAGTACTGCCCCAACTGCGGGGAGAAGCTCGACAAGAAGCTCTTCGAGGAGCGGGAGCTATCCCCCTTCATGGAGTTCTGCGAGGAGGCCATCAAGTCCCTGGGCATCGACCCCGTCATAGCCCGCATCGGCTACGAGAACTGGGAGTTCTACTGCGGCAGCAGCCGGGTCCGCCTCTTCGACTACAACGACACCTACCTCTTCTGCACCTCCCAGATTAACCTCCTGCCCAAGAAGAACGTAGAGCCCGCCCTCAACTACATCCTCACCGAGGACCTCTACCCCTACAAGCTCGGCACGGATGGGCGCGAGGTCTACATCATGTACCGCATACACCTGGCGGACATCACCGACGAGTCGGCCGAGGAGGTGCAGCGAAACATCGCCGGGCTCGCCCAGAAGGCCGATGACCTCGACAACTTCATGGTCGACGAGTTCGGCTGCGAGCTCCCCGTGCACTCCAAGCCCGAGAACGAACTGTAGCTTGCGCAGACGCTAGCACAGCGCTTCTTAAGTAAAATAGGAGAGCGCCCCGCGGCATGGCCACGGGGCGCTCTCTTTACGTTATGGCTTACGGTCTCGTCCGGCGCAAGGCCCAGGCCCTAGGCCACTGGCGACGCTAGCTCATCCTCGTGCCGGAGGGGATGGCATCGTCCACGAAGGTCACCATGCAGTGCTCGTTGAAGGTGGTGGCCAGCAGCATGCCCTGGCTGGTCACCCCGGCGATGCGCGTCGGCTTGAGGTTCACCACCACCAGTATCTTCCGGCCCACCAGGTCCTCGGGCTGGTAGTGGCTCTTGATGCTCGACACGATGACCCGCTGCCCCTTCCCGTCGAACACCGTAATCCGGTAGCAGCTGTGCGACTTGCGTATCTCCGCGCACTTCAGCACCTCGCACACCCGCACGTCGATGCGCCCAAAGTCCTCAATGCCAATCTCCTCGCCGAAATCCTCCACCACGATGCTCGTGTTGAGCTCCCCCTTCGGCGCGGCCTCGCATACGGATGGCCCCGTGGCTTGCTCCCGCTCGGCCTGGAGCTCGGCCTCCGTCCGGGGGTGCGAGAAGTCCAGCAGGTGGAGGTAGCTCTCGGGCGACACGGCGTAGAGGAAGAGGTAGAGGCGGGGGCCCTTCTCCTTCCCGATTAGCAGGCGGTACACGTTCTGGAAGAAGCGCATCTGGATTTTCTTGACCGACTTGTCCTCCCGGTCCAGCCCCCGCAGCTCGCGGCAGATGGCGTAGAGCTTGGCCTGCAGCTCCTCGAGGGAGTACTCGCTGGTTTTCAGGTAGTCGTGCAGCAGGGCCACCTCCTGGCGCTCCTCCTCCGAGAGGCCCTCGTACACCTCCCAGTTGCGGTGCTCGCGCAAGCGGTTGAGGCTCTCGGGCGCGCACTCCACCAGCCAGTTGCGGGCCAGCTGCAGCCGCTCCCTGAGCTGCTCCTCGGGGTAGTCGTGCCCAATCTTGGAGAGGAGCACCCGCGTCAGGCCAATGTCGAAGTTCACCACCGAGCCCAGCTGGGCCAGGAGGCTGAAGGGCACCAGGTCCACCCCCCGCCCCTGGATGTCGACCAGGGACATGATGGCCCGCGAGAGCTCGGTGGCCTGGCCGCCGCGCACCTGCTCGAGCATGGTGTCGAACTCGAAGTACTGGCGGAGGATGCCGTCGTCGAAGCAGAAGTCGAACTCCTTGGTGGCCTCCGCCCGGGCGTAGAGCCAGAGCAGCACCTCGGGCT
Source organism: Bacteroidia bacterium (assembly GCA_002749065.1). Taxonomy (GTDB): domain Bacteria; phylum Bacteroidota; class Bacteroidia; order Bacteroidales; family CAJPTX01; genus Bacteroides_D. The sequence goes on from PDTX01000009.1 coordinate 60,977, forward strand.
GGTAGATCTGCAGCAGGGTGGTGGGCGTGAGGTTCAGCCCCGAGGAGCCGGACATCTTGCCGGCCGAGCCCTTGATGCCCACGAAGCCGTAGCCCTGGAACACCGGGGCCTCGTAGCCGAAGATCTCCCGGGCTATCACCCGGCCCACGTCGTAGCTCCCCCCGGGGCTGGCGTGGTCCTTGCCCCCCGGCTCGAAGTCCACCCCCTCATACTGCCAGCGCATGGCCCAGTCGACCTTCCAGGCCAGCTTGCAGTTGGTGTCGCGGGTGAAGTCGAAGTCGGCGCAGTGCCCGCACTTGCACTGGTACTGGGCCACCATGCTCTCGTCGGAGAAGGACAGGATCTTGGTGGTATCGCGCCCGCACGCGCCACAGTAGATACCCACCGGGTAGTAGCGCTCGCGCTCGCCCTCCTGGGCCTCCTGGGTGCGGAACTGGTCTATGATGTCGAAGATTTCGCCCCGCTTGCGCAGCGCGTGGAGCACGCGGTCGGTGTACTTCCCGCTGCGGTACATCTCGGCCTGGTAGCGGAAGTCCAGCCCGAGGCGGAAGGGCTCTACGGAGCTCTCGAACTCCCGCTCGAAGTGGGCCGCGTAGGTCGGGGCCTCGCCCCCGAAGGGGTTGGGCAGGTCGACGTAGGGCCGGCCGATGTGCTCCTCGAAGCCCTCGGCAATCTGCTCCACGTTCTTGGGCACCTTCCGTAGGCGGTCGAAGTCGTCCCAGGAGAACAGCAGGCGCGCCCGCCGCCCCCGCTTGCGCAGGGCCTTGGCCACGAACAGGCTGGTGGCCACATCCCGGAAATTGCCAATGTGCACCGAGCCCGAGGGGCTGATGCCCGCCGCGCACACGTACTCCTCCTTGTCCGGGCTCCTGGCGATAATCTGGTCGGCTATCCTGTCCGCCCAGTGTAGTATCTGCTTTTCCATCTATGCTTTCTCTTCTTGCCCCGCGCGCCCGCCAATCGGGTGCGAAGTAGCGTGTAAAAGTACAACTTTTGGGGCAATTCGGAAGGGGCTCGGCAGGGTGGCCGGGGGGCGCATCCCCGCAAAAGCCGGGGGTGGCCCATCGCACGATGACCACCCCCAGCACATTCAGCCAAGCCTGAGCCTATGGCTATAAGGCCAACACCATACCTACACTCAGCGCCCTCCAGACCCTACAGGCGGGCGGAGGTAGCCCCTCATACCGGTCATGGCTGTATCCTTATCGTTATATGCTTCCCGCCCTGCATAGGACCAGGGATCGCGCTGCTCGACACATTCAGGAAGATATCGGGGAGAGGGGGGCTCGACAGTATCTTCAGCATATCGTCCGAGATATCCCGATTGGCCCGCACGCGCAGCCTGATGTTGAAATCCCCATTCCCCTGGCCTATCACCCTTTTCACCTGCCTGACCCCGACACAATACAGCTCGATATTCGCATCGGCAGGGGCATTCGCTTGCCGAACGCGTAGGGCCAAGGTTATGCTCTTCCCCCTCGACACTTCGTGCACGCCGCTCGGCATGTTTACCTCTAGCTCCACCGGGCCGACCTTCCCGGGCCTGTTGGGGTCAGGCGTTCCCCCAGCATTCCCGCCCCTTCCCCTGCCATTCTCCTTCTTCGCGCCCGAATCCTCCTTACCCTCCCCACAGGAGCAGAGCCCGCCCCCCATCGCTACCAGCATCGCGCCCAGCAATAGCATTGTTCTCATTCTCATGACCATTCACAATTTAGGTTACACATACCACCGAGCTACTCGATGGCTATACTACCCACTTGGCAACTCATCATGGTGTCCAAATCCCCTCCGTCACGGGAGTATTTTTAAGTTCGCACATGCAACTTGAGATTGAAGTCCCCATTCCCTTCGCAGATACGTTCATATCCAGTGATATAAGTTCGGAATCTCCCTCTATTCCTTTCTTCCAGGAGCTGTACCGTCTCACCACCCACGTACTCTATCGCCTCAAGGTGAGCCAGGTAACCTTGGGTCAAAAGCATGGGGACCATGTGATCTGCAGGAGCATTCTCCCGGTGGACATGGAAAGATAGCGTTCTACTCTCACCCCTCGACATCGTATAGTACCAAATCGTAGCAGGGCTGTCTCCATCTACACCTGTAGAATCAGCATCCGGCATGCTTACCTCAAACACCTCGGGCTTCGGGGGTAGGTTACACATACCACCGAGCTACTCGATGGCTCTACTACTCAAGTATCTCACAATGGCGGGGGGATGGCAATGCATCGCCCCGTCTACCATAGTTCCAACTCGCTATGGTTCACCTCTTTGATATACCTTTTCCACGATTTGCCGTGAACCAGCCACTCGTTCTCTAAATACAAATTTCAAATCGATCCTTTTAGAGGTAGGTCCTGTTAATACAACAATATTCAGCGATTTATACGTGATAGGATACTCTTTATTGATTTCCATATTAATGGTTTCAAAATGCTTGTCAGCGAATGCCAAACGTACCCCATGCCAACTATCAGCTTCATAGGCAATGGTATATGGTGAATCAGCGCTCAGGTCCGGATCACCGTCCACATTAAACTCAAACGACAGATGACCATGCGAATGCTCAATAAGATTTACATCGAACTTGCGCCTCTCGATTGCGCTCGGGATTGTGAAGCTACCATGCGCCACCTGCTTGTGGTTATCCTCTATGGTAACACGCACCTCATGCGCATGGCAGTCCCTACGCCCCTCCTCTATGTTGTAACGCAACGACTCGTACTCCATGACTATCTCCTCCGCTTTTATATCCCGGGCGCTGACAGAAAAAAACTCTGTCGGGTTGCTAGTTAATGAGTGCTCATTACCCTGGTAGTACAGACGGCCGTGCCCCTCCACTTGGCTGAATCTAATCTGATACGAACTGCTCACATTGAAATCCCCCTCTTCGATATTGAGCCTCATCTTTACCTGCACCTTCTCTCCCTTCTCCACCTCGGGTTTATCACGCGAAAAGTCCCTGATGCTGAATTTCGGGAATCTTTCCTCCTCCGCCTCGAAGGTAAGCTCCACCGCTTGCTTGTACCCCATACGATCCTCCACGAGCAGCTTCAGCACCTGCTTTGACTTCTTCGAATCCGACGTATACTTCAGCTTGAAGTCCCCAGCCGATACTTTATGCCGTACATACTCACTCTCTACCAGGAGCACATCCTCGTACTCACCCTGGGTGAACAGGAGCTTCCCCATCCCCTTGGGCTGGGAGTAGAATAGCAAGTACTCCTCGGGCGCATTTGCTGCTGGCTCCAGATGGCACTTTATCTCCACTGTCTTCCCATACATAATCTTCTCTGGCACTGGCAGATGCGTCAGCACGAATGGTGGCGTTTTGTCATGCTCCAGCTCCACCTCCACCACCTGCTTGCTGCCCAGCGCATTGACGAAGGTCAGCTCCAGCAGCTGCTTCACCGCGCAGTCCGACGTGTACTCCAGCGTGAAATCCCCCACCGGCACCTCCACCTTCGCATTTGGTATGAGTGTCTTCGACTCCAATGCCAGCCGCCCCTGCCCCTCCGGCTGCGCGTAGCGTAGCCAGTACTTCCCCTCCGGTGCGTTCGGCTGCGGGGCTAAGTGGCATTTTATCGCCACCGTCTGCCCCCGCAGGAGGCGGGGCGGCAGGGGCAGGTGCGTCACCGTGAACAGCGGCGTGTCGTCATGCTCGAACTCTATCCGCATGGTTCGCTCCTTGCCGTAGGGCTCCGAGACCGTGATGTCCAGCACGTGCTTACCCTTACCCTCCGAGAGGTAGCGCAGCACGAAGTCCCCCTCCCCGAGCGGATGACCGCCCCCTGGCACCAGCCGCAGCGAGTCCACCCACAGCTTACCCTTGCCCTCCGGCTGCACGTAGCGCAGCGTGTACTTGGGATCCATCCCCCACTCCTCCGGCTCTATCCGGCAGCGGATTACCACCGTTTCCCCCTGCATGATTTTCCCCTGTATCGGGTCGTGCATCACCTTGAAATCCAGACCCTCAATGGCCAGCTTCCGCTCGCACGAGAGCCCCGCCAGGCTCAGGGCCACTACCAGCCCACCCAGCAATCCGAGTATCCATCTACGCATAGTTATTTCGCTTTATCTCACGCACTATTCCAAATTGAGCCACCTTAAGGTTGGGCTATCAACACCACTCTCTCCTCCTTAGCATTCCCATCCTCATCTTCTATGTGGATGGATACTGTGGCACTTCCCAAAGAGCCACTGGACGTAAAGGACATTGAAATACGACCCTCGCTGATTTCATAGGAATGATTCGGCATAAAACCAACATAATAATAGGGAATTACAGCAGGCACGAGTTGTGAGGGCGATCTAGGCACTCGGCATGTCACCTCGGAAAGAACTATCCCCTGCGGGTCCGAAATATTGTAGCGCAGCGTGTACCATCGCATTTTCTCGTCCCTATTCTGTACAAGGAAGGCCCACATCCCTGGTGGAAACAAATCTATTTCCACACTAACATTAGCACCACCACCCCTAGAACGCATTCGATAGGTTGATTTTTTTAGTTTAATATTAAAAACCTTCTTTTCTTCTTCCCTCTCTCCTTCCTCTGTTCCCTCCTTCTTGCACCCCGTCCCCATGCACGCCACCACTACCAGCCCACCCAGCAATCCGAGTATCCATCTACGCATAGCCAAAACCTTTTTAATTACTACGTACGCTAACCCTTAAATGGGCTCGTGTGTATGCGCCGCACCGCTGCTGCTATGCGTTGTGCGACTACTACCCCACGACTCCGTGCGGCCCCCCCCTCCATACCATCCCTCCACCACCACCTCCACCTTCTCCTCCTTCACGTTCCCCTCCCCATCCTCCACGCGGAGGAAGATCGTGACCCGCCCATAGCCCTTGAGGGTGGCGAAGGACATGGTGATCTCCCCCTCGCTGACCTCGTAGGAATGGTTCGACACGAAGGTGTCGTACTGGTAGGGGCTCACCGCGGGCACCAGGTGCGAGGGCGAGCGCGGCACCAGGCAGGTCCCCGCCGGGTAGAGCACCCCGTTGAGGTCCGAGACATTGTAGCGCAGCGTGTACCACCGCCCCTTCTCCCCCTCCTTCGGCACGCCCGCCCCCACGACCGTCTCCCCCGGCGCCAGCAGGTCCAGCCTGATGGTGAACCTGCCATTCCTAGTCCGGATGGCCGTCTGGTCCACCCGGATGCTAAAGAGCTCCTTCTTCTTCTCCTTCTTGCACCCCGTCCCCATGCACGCCGCCACCGCCAGCAGCGCCATCAGTACCATACGAACCGTTCTCATGGCGTATCCTTGTTTTTATTTCACATACCACCGCAACTCGATGGTTCCAATTCTTTCCACTCATTCTGTATCTCGCAAATGAGATGCCAACGCATCGCCCCATCCACAAACCCTCACTGCTCATCGCCATTTATAATAATACTGATGCTTTAAACTATGCGACCATTTATCATCATATAATCGCTCTTTGAATATGAATTCCAAGGATACACTGCCTCCACGAACAGGAGCAAAGCTTGTATCTATTTCACGATGAATCGAAATGGAAAAATCCTTGTAGGTAAGATCATACTCTATCCCCTCCTTCATGGTGGTTGCATCTGCTTTACCTACTGGATATAGATATACAATATCATCATCACGCCTTCTCGGCTGTAAATTTCTGAAGGATATAGTATATTTTGAAGCCTTCATATCGGGGTCACCCTCCACGATGAATTCCCCCTCCGCCGTCCCAAGCTGAGCTATCAGGCCATTTCTTTCTCTTTTGTATTCCGGGTGTTTATCGAACTTGACAGAGAATTTATGGCTCTGCTTCGCGCTCCTGATGCTGAACATACCATCGGCGGTCTGCCCATGGCTATCCTTCACGGTGAAATCCACCTCGTGCATGGGGTGCTCCTCAACCGCATTCTCCACGTTATGGCAGCGCGATTTATATGTCAGGACTATCTCGCCCCGCTCCATCTCCTCCCGGCCAATTGTGTAGTACGCATCGTAGGCAAGAGAATGCTCGGGATCTCCACGGAACAATTCCCCTCGCCCCGCCTTCTGCCGGAAGCGAATCCTGTAGTTGGTGTCCACGTTGTAGTCCCCCTCCTCTATGTCCAGGAAGATGCTGACTTTTATGCCGGGTTCTCCGAACTTCACCTCGGACTCCTCGTACTGGATATCCCCAACCTTGAACTTTGGGAACCGCTTCTCCTCCACCGCGAAGTCCAGCTGCGTCTCCACCTCGCGCCCCTTCTCGTCGATGAAGACCAGCCTCAGCACCTGCTTCAGGCTCCGCGACCTGGAGGTGTACCCCAGCTTGAAGACGTGCGCCGGCAGCTCCTCCTTCTCGTTCTGCTTAAGATTACTCTGCC
>PDTX01000010.1 GCA_002749065.1 Bacteroidia bacterium
AGCTGCCGGCGAGCGGCGAGCTGGACCTGAGCTTCCTGCCGAAGGGTCGCTACATCCTGGTGGTGGACGGGGTATCCCTCCGCCTGGTGAAGGAGTAGGGCTAGAATGCTGAATGGAAGAGGGGGGCGAGAGCCCCCCTCTTTTCGTTGGGGGGAAGTAGAGGCAGGGTTGAGGGGGGGGAAGGCCCCGAGAATGCATCTTTGCGTGAGAAGTCGAAAAATATGGCTATTTTTGCTATAGCTGGGCGAGGGGGTATGTATCACTAACGTAACAGTAGCACGCTCATGGAAAAAGCAAAACGAGAATCCTTTGGTTCGAGATTCGGCATCATCGCCGCGACAGCCGGGGCCGCGGTAGGCCTGGGCAACATCTGGAAATTCCCCTTCGAAACCGGGGAGAATGGTGGCTCGGCCTTCATCCTCCTCTACATCCTCTTCGTGATCATCCTCGGCCTACCCGTCATGGTCACGGAGTTCACCATAGGTCGCCACGGGCAGTCGGATGCCACCGGCTCGTTCAAGCGCATCGCCCCGGGGACGGGGTGGTCTAGGCTCGGGTACCTATCCATCCTCACCTCCTTCATCATCATCTGCTTCTACTCCACGGTGGCCGGGTGGACGCTCGAGTACACCTTCAACGCGTTCCGCATCGTCAGCAGCGATGCCCAGCCGGGGGAGTACTTCGGCGAGTTCATCAGCAACCCCTACCGCCCGGTCATATGGCAAGCGACCATCCTGCTGCTCACGGCCCTGATTGTGCTCCGCGGGGTCACCAAGGGGATAGAGCGCTTCTCCAAGCTCCTGATGCCCCTGCTGCTGGTGCTGGTGCTGATTATCTGCATCCGCTCCCTCATGCTCAACGGGGCCTCGGCCGGCCTGGAGTTCCTCTTCAGCCCCGACTTCAGCAAGATCACCCCCGCCGTGGTGCTCAGCGCGTGCGGCCAGGCCTTCTTCTCCCTGTCGATAGGCAACGGCGGGGTGCTCACCTACGGCTCCTACGTCAGCAAGGATGTCAACATGGTCTCCACCTCCCTCCAGGTCTCGATGGCCGACACCATCGTCGCCATCCTGGCCGGGGTGATGATCTTCCCCGCGGTCTTCGCCTTCGGCGTGGAGCCCGCCGCCGGGCCATCGCTGGTGTACATCACCCTGCCGCAGGTCTTTGCCAGCATGCACCTGGGGCAGATATGGGGGCTCATCTTCTTCCTGCTGCTCACCCTGGCGGCCCTCACCTCCATGATTAACCTCCTGGAGGTGACCACCCTCTTCTTCGTCGACCACGTCAGGCTGTCGCGCCCGGCCGCGGTGCTCACCACCGTGCTGCTGGTCGCCCTGGTGGGCATCCCCGCGACCCTGTCCATGGGCGTGCTCAGCGGCGCGCGGCTCTTCGGCAAGTCCTTCTTCGACCTGCTCGACTTCACGGCCTCCAACCTCCTCATGCCCCTCGGCGGGCTGCTCATGGTCATCTTCGTCGCCTGGGGCCCGGGCCAGAGGATGTTCGCCGAGGAGGTCACCAACCGGGGGACCATCAACGCCACCTGGCTGAGGGTATTCCAGGTGCTGCTGAAGTACATCGTGCCCCTGCTCATCGCCCTTATCCTCATCGCCGGGCTGATTTAGCCCTCCTTGGACTTGATAAGATAAATATAATGATTACTTTTGCCATCGCATAGCGTACAGATTTTCAACCCAATTAGGAGGATATCGCATGTTCAACAGAGAGGAAATCACAGCAGTAGCCCGCCTGGCGCATACCATGATAGTAGCCGACGGCGAGGTGGACCAGAACGAGATGGAGGCCTTTGCCGGCGAGCTCCAGCGCTTCGGCGTGGGGGAGGCCGAGGTGCCCAAGCTCATGGAGGCCATGTTCGCCATGAAGCCGGTGGATGCCATGGCCAAGGTGGCGCATATGAACCCCAACCAGAAGCGCTACGTCTGCGCCTTCCTGGCCGGCATCATGGTCATCGACGGTGAGGTGCACGAGGAGGAGATCGCCGTGTGGCGGATGACCTCCTTCTACTGCGAGCTGCCCGAGATGTCGATTGAGGAGGCGCTGGAGTACCTGGTCGATCTCGATGCCTAGCTGATGCTTGGGCCATTGGCCCGATGCCATTTGGGCCTGCGGCCACTCGAGGGTGGTCGCGGGCCCATTCTCTCTCTGGGGCCCGGCGGGCGCTGGCGTGGGCGCAAAAAAGGCCCCCCGGTGGGGTACCGGGAGGCCATTGGGGGCGGGTTTTGGGCGGGTGCTAGGTGAGTCGGCTCTTCAGCACCTTGATGTTCAGCGGGTTCTCTATGCTCTTCCCCTCGAGCGTGAAGAGGTACTGCAGGCACTCGCTGTAGCGTTTCTCCACCTCGCGGCGCACCACCTTCATGGTGGAGTTCAGCAGGCCGTTCTCCTGGGTGAAGGCCTCCTCGACGATGGCGTAGGCCGAGGGCAGCCACCGCTCGGGGAACATCCCGGCGAAGCGCCCCCCGCTCTTGAACATGTTCACCTCGCGGTGGATTAGCTCCAGCGCCTTCTTCATGGCATCTGGGCTCTTAATGCTGACCCCCATCTCCTTGAGCTTTTCCTTCAGCCTGTCGAAGTTCACCACCACCAGCGCCGTCGTGTAGGGGTTCTGGTTGTTGTGCAGCAGCACCTGCTCTATGATTTCGGAGTGCTGCGCCATCGACTCCTCTATGCCCTCGGGGCTGTACTTCTCGCCGTCCATCCCGATGAGCAGGCTCTTGAATCGCCCCAGCACGTAGAGGTAGCCCTCCGCGTCGAGGTAGCCCATGTCGCCGGTGTGTAGCCACCCGTTGCGGATGGCCTCGGATGTGGCCTTGGGGTTCTTCCAGTAGCCGTGCATGACGTTGGCCCCCTGGATGAGCACCTCGCCCTTCTGCCCAGCCGGCAGGTCCTCGCACGCCTCGTTCACGATGCGGACTTTCACCCGGGGAATTGGCCTTCCCGAGCTGCCGAACTTCACCTTCCCGGGGATGTTGCACGAGGTCATGGGCGTGGTCTCCGTCAGGCCGTAGCCCTGGTATATCGGGAGGCCGACGGCCATGAAGAAGCGCTGGATGTCAGCATCGAGGTACGCGCCCCCGCCGACGATGTACTGTATGCGCCCGCCGAAGGCCTTGCGGACTTTCGCGAAGAGGAGGCCGTCGAAGAGGCTGACCAGGGGCTTGAGGAGGGCGCGTAGGCCGCGGCCCCGGTCGTGCCCATTGCCGTTGTACGCGTAGGCCAGCTTGAGCCCCTGCCCGAACAGGAAGCTGGCCAGCTTGCCCTTCTCGCGGATGCCCTTGAGGATGTTGGCCTGGAAGTTCTTGGCCAGGGCCGGCACCGAGAGGAGCACGTGGGGGCGCACCTCCTGCATGTTGATGGGGATGTTGCGCAGCATCTCCATGGGCGAGCGCCCCGTCTGCACGATGGCCAGCGAGGCGCACATGTACATCATCAGGTAGATGCCCGCGGCGTGCGCGAAGGCGTGGTCCATGGGCAGAATCACCAGCTGGATGTAGTCCTCCGGGACGATTAGGTGGTCGGCGGCCTGCTGCATGTTCGAGTAGTAGTTCCCGTGCGTCAGGAGCACGCCCTTGGGGTCGGCCGACGTGCCGGAGGTGTAGGAGATGTTCGCGTAGTCCTCCGGGCGCACCTGCGATTTCACCCGCTCGACTGCCTCGGGGTCCCTGGCCAGCAGCTCGCGCCCCAGCTCAATCACCCGCGCCATGGAGAGCTCGTCCGCGGCGTAGGTCTCCTGCTCATCGAGGAGGATGATGAACTCCACCCCGGGTAGGCTCTCGCGGATGTTCGTGATCTTATCGGCCTGGCCCGCCGAGACGATGATGCCCCGGGTCTCCGAGTGGTTCAGCCGGAACTTCAGGTCTGGCTCCTCGAGCTTGATGGACAGCGGCACGCTCACGCAGCCGGCGAAGAGGATGCCCAGCTCCCCCTCTATCCACAGCTTCCGGTTCTCCGAGAGCAGGGCCAGCTTCTCCCCCGGGCGAAAGCCCAGCGATATCAGACCCGCCGCGATATCCAGAACATCGACCAGGGTCTGGCGATAGGTTGTAATCCGCCACTCCTGGCCCTCCTTCTGGTGGATGAACGCATTGTCCGGGCGTTTGGCCACTGAATCTTCCAAAAGTCGCACTATTGTACTCATCTTACCTCCTGCTAATTCTACACGGAACAACCCGCCTGAACGGCTGGGAGCACCGTCAAACAACAAAAAGAAAGTCCCAATCTAAACTCCTCAACATCAGGTCGAACGCTGAGGAGAAAGTACATATCATTACCACAAAAGTAGCATTATTCGCCTAGGTGCTGCCGCCGGGATGCAATTAAGATTCGGTCTTAGGATAGCGCATGTTCTCCTCCCCCATTCGCTCGAGCACCTCCTCGAGGTACTTGCGGGCCTCCTCGCGCGCCAGTGGCAGGTTGTGCAGCTGGCAGCTCCCGCAGTCGCGGGGGCTTGTGCCGGGCACCTCCCCCTCGAAGCTGGCCACGAAGGCGAAGGTGCGGCGCAGCACCTCGAGCATGTCCTCCGGCAGGTACTCGCCGCGCACCAGAAGGTAGTTGCCCGTGAGGCAGCCCATTGGTCCCCAGTAGATTATGCGGTCCTTCCACTCCCCGTCGTTGCGGAGGTAGGTGGCCGCGAGGTGCTCCAGGGTGTGTATCGCCCCCTGGTCCATCACGGGTTCGCGGTTTGGCGCCTTCATGCGGATGTCGAAGGTCGTGATGACCTCTGGGCCCACGTGGTCGCGCCGCGATACGTATACGCCGCGCTGGAGCTTGATGTGGTCTATGGTGAATGATGCGATTTTGTCCATGATTTTCTTGCTAATGCCTTGTGATAAAGTGTCGTAGCAGGTCCACAACCCGGGCGAAGGGCTGCACGTAGCCGCATCGCCAGAAGTCTTGGTACTGCTGCGCGTGGTCTGTGCCGACCACCCCGGGGGTGTCGCTCACGATTCGTAGCGACGCGAAGGGGACCCCCTCCTGGCGGCAGACCTGGGCCATCGCGGCCGACTCCATGTCGATGGTCAGCCCGTCGGGGAAGTCGCGTCGCATGCGCTGCAGCGAGTCGCCCCCCGGCGCGAAGTACTCCCCGCAGCAGAAGAGGCCGGGGTGTACGGATTTCTGGCTCAGGGACTTGACTAGGTCTTCGTCCGCCGCGAAGCGTGCCGGCATGCCCTGCACCTGGCCGGGCGCGTTGGGCGGGCCGCACCACACGTCGTGGTAGGCCAGCTCGGTGGAGACTGCCAGGTTGCCCACCGCGAGGGAGGGGTCTATCCCCCCGCAGCAGCCCACGTTGATGATGCAGCGGGGCTTGTGCTGCTCGATGAGGCGGAGCACCGAGGTGGCGGCGTGCACCTTGCCGATGCCGGTCACTTGGGTGAGGATGCTGCGCCCCTTGATCTCGGCCAGGCTGAGCGGGTAGGGGAGGCCGGGTAGCGCGCTGGCCCTCTGCCAGAGCTTGCTGAGCGCCGATAGCTCGCTCTCCATGGCGAAGGTGAGGGCCACTAGGTCTTTTGTTCCGTGCGGGGGGGATGGCATGGCTAGCTCTCCGTGCTATCGTGCTGGCTGGCGGCGGATTTGGCCCGCTCTCGCTGTCGCTGGAGGCGCGGGTGGTAGGCGAACTCGCCCTTCTGGTAGCGCTTGTCGAGCTGTATGGTCTCGCCGATTCCCCAGAGGCAGCAGAATCCGAACACGCCGATGATGCTGGACACCAGCGAGTTGGGCGTGAAGAGCGCGGCCACCAGCGCGCCGATGCCCGCCACCAGGAACACAGGCCAGAACGGGCGCCCCATGTAGTACACGCCCTTGATGCAGACCAGGCGGGTGAACCAGATGGTCCAGACGGTCGCCATGCCGAGTATTAGTCCTTGGTACTCCATGCTGCGGTTTTCCTATTGGTAGTACGAATCTGGCCGTTTGGGGTTGCGCTTGGCCTCGCCGCGCTTGGCCCGTCCGTGCTGCCAGACGACCTCGAGGGCGGACCACCCCGAGGCGGCCCCCAGCACGCCCAGGAGCAGGGACCAGAAGTGGGGCGCGACCAGCGATGCGGCCGCGGCGACCACGCCCAGGAGGGCGAACGCGGGCCAGGTGCGCTTGCCGTAGTGGTACTCCACTTTGATGACCAGGGGGTGGAAGCATCCCACGAGGAAGAAGGCGCAGAGGCCAATCAGCACGCCGGTGTAAGACATGATGGTTTCGTCAGTATGGGTTGATATGGGTTTTGCGGGTAGGGTATGGGTCTGTGGATGAGTGGGTGTGGGGGGCTATTTCCAGGTGGCCTTGGTGAATATGAGCAGGAGGCCGAAGAGCTCGAGGCGGCCCAGCAGCATGGCGAGCGAGAGGACCACGCGGGCGAGCGGCGGGTAGAGGGCGTAGGAGTCGAAGAAGCCCATGGCCCCGATGGAGGGCCCGACGTTGGCCACGCAGGAGGCCGCAGAGCTGAAGCCGAGGCCGATGTCGAAGCCCATGATGGCCAGGATGAGGGTGGTCAGCAGGACGATGAAGACGAACAGCAGGATGAAGAGGAGGGTTGCGTTGACCTCTGAGTCCTCCAGGTTGTAGCGTCCGACCTTCACGGGGATGGAGGCGTGGGGGTGCTGCTGGCGGCGGATGGATGTCTGGAATGCCTTGAGCATGATGAGGATGCGGTCCTGCTTGATGCCGCCGCCCGTGGAGCCCGAGCAGCCACCCATGAAGGAGAGCATGAAGATGAGGAAGAGCGCCAGGGGGGGCCAGCTGGAGGCGTCGGCCGTACCGAAGCCCGTGGTGGAGACCACGGCCACGGCCTGGAAGGAGGCGTATCGGAAGGCCTGGACCCAGGAGTCGTAGTGGGTGCCGTGGAGGTCCCAGGTGATGGCCGCGATGAGGACCAGCAGGCCCAGGGTGAAGAAGCGGACCACGGGGGAGCGGAGCAGGGCGCGTAGGTGCCCGGTGCTGGCCGCGAAGAGCATGCCGAAGTGGATGCTGGCCACGAACATCATCAGGACGATCCACATCTCCGCCCCGAAGTTGCCGTAGGTGGCGATGCTCAGGTTGGTGATGGCGAAGCCCCCGGTGGCCACCGTGGCGAAGGAGAGGTTGATGCTGTCGAAGACCGGGATGCCCAGGAGCACCAGCCCGGCGAAGGTCATCAGGGTGATGCCCAGGTAGACCGATATCATGACCCGCAGCATCTTCCGGGAGCGGTACTGGAACTCCTGCCGGGCCATCGATGAGACCTCCGTGCGGGAGAGCGTCAGGCGCGCCCGGCCGCCGATGCTGGGGGCGACCACCATGGCGAAGACGACCACCCCGACCCCGCCGATCCAGTGCGTGGTGGAGCGCCAGAAGAGGATGCTCAGCGGCAGGCCCTCGACGTTGTTGAGGATGGTGGCGCCGGTGGTGGTGAAGCCCGAGACGGCCTCGAACCAGGCGCCCGAGAGGTTGAACTCGCCCCCGTACAGCATGTAGGGCAGGCTGCCGAAGAGGCACACGGCGATCCAGGCCAGCACCACGATGACGTAGCCCTCCTTGGCCGAGATGTTCGTCTGGCGCGGCACGAAGACCAGCGGGAAGAGGCCCACGAAGAAGCTGATGAGGCCGGAGAAGAGCAGGGGGATGGCCCCGTCGTCGCCGTAGTAGAACGACACCCCGAGGCTGGCGAACATGAAGCCCGCGCACAGCAGCAGGGTCAGGCCCACGTAGCGGAGTACAACGTAGAGCCTCATGCCCGCTCCCTTCTGCTGGTCGGCCGCTGCTCCTGGGCGTAGTGGGCCAGCCGGTCTACCGCCTCACGGAGGTCGAGCAGCTCGTCGCGGGCGGCCATGGGCACGGGGGAGTAGCGGTTGAACTTGATGAAGGTGTTGATGCTCTCGGTGATTTGGCGGACCGGGCGGACGTAGAACTGCCACACCAGGTAGGTGAACATCAGCGTGAACAGGATGCCCACCCCGATGATGATGAGCCCTGGGCGTAGGGCCCGGGCCGCGCTGTCCTCCAGGATGGAGGACGACTGGTAGAGCCCCTGCTGGTTCAGGACCAGCAGCGCGTTCACCCGCCGGGTGACGCGGCGCATGCGGGGTTGCACCGAGCCCAGGTAGAGCGGCAGCGAGCGGCCCCCGCCCTGGATGAACTCGAGGGCCGCCAGCGAGAGCGCGGAGTAGTCGCTGCGGATGGAGTCCACCAGCGGCCCCTCCTCCTCGCGCGTCAGGTTGGCGCCCGCCAGCTCCAGGTTCTGCAGGAACTCCCGCTCGGCCGAGCGGTAGGCCTCCAGGTGCATGCGCTCCCCCTTCGGGTCCGCCACCATGGCCAGGATCTGGTCCTCCTGGCTCTCGAGCGAGCTGAGCATCGTCTGTGAGTACTTCACGCTACCGTAGGAGTCGTTGAGTAGCTGCCGGATTTCCCTCCCCATCCGCGTGAGCTCATGGATTGACAGCGCGCCCGAGATGAAGAGCATCGCCGCCAGGATGAAGAAGCCCAGCGAGCCCTTCGTGCTTATGCCTAGCCTCATACCGCAATCATTACCTTAATACATACGGGCGCAGCCCGCGCCGTGCCGCCCGATGCATCGCCACGTCGCGGCGGCGCTATCAGACGCGTAAAGCTAGTACTTTTCCGGCAATTTTCCGGCAAATTGGGAAAACCCCGGGCGCTATCCCCCCCCGGCGGGCAGGGTGCGCGCCGGTTCGCGGGCGCGTCGGCATACCGAATTAATTGCTACCTTCGCGCCGTTTCTGGCGGTCCAGTAGCTCAGTTGGATAGAGCAACAGACTTCTAATCTGTAGGTCGTGGGTTCGAATCCCGCCTGGATCACTCTCTAAAATCCCGATGCGTACCATGGCGCTCTACAGGTCAGTCATACGCCCGCTGCTCTTCCGGATAGACCCCGAGCGGATACACCACCTCCTGATGGGTGCCCTGCGGGTGGGCCTCAGCCTGCCCCTCCTGCCCAAGCTGCTCCGCTGGCGGCTCTACTACCGGGCGGAGGCCCTGGCATCCACCCACAGCGGGATATTCTTCCCCAACCGGGTGGGCCTGGCCGCGGGCTTCGACAAGGGGGCCGAGCTGGTCGACCGGCTCCGCTCCCTGGGCTTCGGCTTCGCCGAGGTGGGCACGGTGACCCCGTGGCCCCAGCCGGGCAACCCCAGGCCCCGCATCTTCCGCCTCCCGGAGGATGGGGCCGTCATCAACCGCATGGGCTTCAACAGCGTGGGGCTGGCGGCCGTGGTCCATCGGCTGGCCCGTCGGCGGCCCTACCGCATACCCATCGCCGGGAACATCGGCAAGAATACCGATACGCCCAACGGGCGGGCCGTGGAGGACTACGTCACCTGCATGCGGGAGCTCTACCCGCTGGTGGATTTCTTCGTGGTGAACGTGAGCTGCCCGAACGTGGAGCACCTCTCCGACCTGCAGAGCTGCGAGGGCGTAACGCCCATCGTGGCGGCCCTGCTGCGCCAGCGCGAGGAGATGCGCTACCACAAGCCCATCTACCTGAAGCTGGGCCCGGACGAGCCCGAGGAGTCGCTGGTGGCGGTGGCCCGGGCCACCCTGCGGATGGGCATAGACGGCTTCGTGCTGACCAACACCACGCGCTCGCGCGAGGGGCTGCGCTCCCCGGGGGCGCGGGTCGAGGCCGCGGGCATGGGGGGCCTGAGCGGCGCGCCCCTCCGGCTGCGGGCCCGGGAGCGGGTGCGCATCCTGCGGGAGGCCGTGGGCAAGGACGTGCCGATAATCGGCGTGGGCGGCGTATTCACCGGGCCGGATGCCCTCGAGATGCTCAAGGCCGGGGCCTCGCTGGTGGAGATCTACACCGGCTTCATCTACGAGGGGCCCTGCGCCGCCCGCAACATCAACCGCTACCTGCTGGAACACGCCGACGAGCTGCCCCGATGGTGAGGATAGTGGACTGCAAGGGGATGCCCTGCCCCCTGCCGATTATTACGCTCCGTAGGGCCATGGCCGAGTGCGAGCCGGGGGCGGAGCTGGAGGTGCGGCTCGACAGCGAGCTCTCCGCCCACAACGTGCAGCGCTACCTCGCCGACCACGGGGTGTACCTCTCCCTCACCCAGGCCGATGGGCTGTACTCCGGGCGATTTGCCAATCCGTCCGCGCTCGCCACCGAGGAGCTCCCGGCGTGCGCAACCGTGCTCCCGGAGGGGGGGCTGAACCTCTCGCCGACCAGCTCAATTGGCCCCGAGGCGCCGCGGGCCAGCCTGGTGATTATCGATGCCGACACCCTCGGGAGGGGGTGCGACGAGCTGGGCGGGCTGCTCATCAAGGGCCTGCTTTCCACGCTGACCGAGTGGGACACGCCCCCCACCCACGTGGTGCTGATGAACGGGGGGGTGCGCCTGGCCGTGGGGCAGTCCGGCACGGTGGAGACCCTCCGCCAGCTGGAGCATGCCGGCACGGCCGTCTGGCTCTGTGGCACCTGCGTGGACCACTTCGGGCTGGCCGGGGAGCTGGGCGTGGGCCAGGTCCGGAATATGTACGACATCTCCCGCGCGATTTCCGCCGCTCCCCGCGTCATTCGGCTATAGATTTATGCAGTCCATGGGCAGCCCGAACCGCTACTTCGACAACGCCGCGCTGGCTTTCCCCCGGAGCGAGGGGGTGGAGGAGGGCATGGCCCGCTACCTGGCCGCTGGGGCTTCGTACGGGCGGGCGAGCCATGGTCGCGCGCTCGATGCGGCCCGCATGGTGGAGGAGGCCCGGGGCTTGCTGTCCGCCCTGCTCGGGGTGTCGCGGCCGCAGCGTATATCCTTCGCCCTGAACGCCACGGTGGCCATCAACACGGTGCTGCGCGGCTTCCCCTACCGGGCGTGGCGGGTGCTCATCTCGCCCATGGAGCACAATGCCGTGACGCGTACGCTGGCGGGCGAGGGGGTGGGGTACGACCTGCTGCCCGCCCTGCCGTCCGGCCTGATAGACCTGGGGCGATTGGCCGGGCGCGACCTCTCGGGCTACGACCTGGTGGTGGTCAACGGGGCGAGCAATGTGAACGGGGTGGTGCAGCCGCTGGGGGCGCTGCGTGGGGTGCTGGGCGAGGCGATACCCCTGATGGTGGATGCCAGCCAGGTGGTGGGCCACAGCCCGCTCGCCGTGGAGGAGTGGGGGATAGACTTCCTGGCCTTCTCGGGCCACAAGGGCCTGGCCAGCACGACGGGGGCGGGCTGCCTCTACCAGAGCGGACGGGTGGCCCTCAGACCGTTGGTATACGGGGGAACCGGCTCGGGGCGGAGCGCGGACGATATGCCCGAGGTGCTCCCCGATGCCTTCGAGGCCGGTACGCACAACATGCTGGGGATAGCCGCCCTGCTGGGCGCGCTGCGTAGGCCGCTGGACAGGGCGCATGGGCGGGAGGATTTCGCCCGCCTGCTCGCGGGGCTACGGGCCATGCCGGGGCTGCGGGTCTACCACGGTCATGGTGTGGAGGGCGGGCGGACGGGCCACGACCTTCCGCCGGAGCCCATCGAATTGCTGAGCCTTGTCCCCACCGGCATGGAGGTCTCCGACCTGGCCTACAGGCTGTACGCGGAGCACGGCATAGAGCTGCGCTCCGGTCTGCACTGCGCGTCGCTGGCCCACCGGCACCTCGGGACGTACCCGGAGGGAACGGTACGTCTGTCCCTCTCTCCAGCCCACACAGCCGAAGAGCTGGCCTACCTGCTGGGGGCCGTAAGGAGCGTGGTGTCGTGATGGTGGGCGAGTTCTCCGTGCTGCTGACATTCCCGGCCCTGTCGCTGCTCCTTCAGGCCGAGCGGCTCGTCGTGGAGGCGGGCGTGAGGTACCGGATACAGCCAATCCCCTCGCATCTGAAGGCTGGTTGCGGCATGTGCATGGCCCTGTGGCCGGGCGATGCCGAGCGCGTGACCATCCTCCTGCAGGGGGAGGATATCGCCCATTCTCTACAATCCCTACAAACCGAATAGGCCCACGATGATGGAGCTTGAACTACCCAACGAGGGGGGCTGCACGGCCAAGCTGCCAGCCCGGGAGCTGGAGCGGCTGCTGGCCGGCATGGGCTGGGGGAGCGACCCCCGGGTGCTGGTGGGGCTGGAGACCGGCGACGATGCCGGGGTGTACCTCCTCTCGGAGGAGCTGGGCCTGGTGCTGACCACGGACTTCTTCCCGCCCTTCTGCCGCGACCCCTTCCTCTACGGCGAGGTCGCGGCCGTGAACGCCCTCAGCGACGTGTACGCCATGGGGGGAACGCCCCTGGCCGCGCTGAACATCACGATGTACCCGAGCGGGGGGGACATCGCCCCCCTGCGGACCATCCTGGAGGGGGGGCTGGCCGCGGCCCGCCGGGCTGGCATCCCCATCATCGGGGGGCACACCATCGCGAACGACACCCCCGTCTACGGAATGGCGGTGCTGGGGCGGGTCGACCCCGGGCGGATGTGCACGAACGCTGGCCTCCGGCCGGGCATGTCGCTGGTGCTGACCAAGCCCATAGGCACGGGCGTGGCGATGGCCGCCGAGCGTTTGGGGCTGTGCCCTCCGGAGACCTACCGGGTGGCGGTAGAGAGCATGCGGCAGCTCAACCGCGCGGCGGCGACCGTGGCCGGGGAGCTCGGCGCGGCGGCCTGCACCGACATCACGGGCTTCTCCCTGCTGGGGCATGCTCACCGTATGGCGGCGGCGAGCCGGGCGGGCATCCATCTCCGCGTGGCGGATGTGCCCTTCATACCCGGGGCTGCGGACCTGGCGCGCATGGGCTGCGTGCCGGGGGCGACGTTCCGGAATGCGGAGTACCTACAGGGCCAGTGGGAGGCGGGGGCTGGGCTCGCGGTCCATCTGCGGCACCTGCTGCTGGACCCGCAGACATCGGGGGGCCTGCTCTTCGCGGTGGAGCCGGAGAAGGCCACGCTCGCCGTGGCGCGGCTGCGGGCCGAGGGCTACGCCTTCGCGGGCATTGTGGGGCATACGGTCGAGCGGCAGGGGCTGAGGGTGGAGTAGGCACCGGCCGGGGGCTCCCGCGTCCCGGGTCTAGAAGTCGTCGGTGGCCTCCTCAGCGTACTCCCTCCGCGCCCGCTCGAGGGCATCGGTGGTCTCCTCGATGGCTGGCTCATCCGCGTTGTCCTCCTCCTCGCTGTAGCCCTCGATGTAGTCGTCGACCCGGAAGCTGACCTTCACCAGGTAGCTCGTGTCCTCCGTCTCGAGGCGCACCGTGTAGATGGTCTCCCCGCTGGGTTTCTGGATGGGCGTGATGGCGGTGGAGTACCCCGAGGGGTAGGTTTCGTGGAAGAGCTCCATCAGCTCATCGCTGAGTTTCTCGTAGCTGGTGATAATCCGTCGCTTAGTACTTGGAGGCATGGTCACTGGATTTGGTTCGTTACAGTCGCAAAAGTAGGAAATATTTCATGCGGCCAAGCCCCCGTGGCTCTTTTTTCACGTTTCTACATTTCAGCGGATTCGCTTCCTCTTCATCCCCTGCTGCTTGGCCCTCCTGCGGCGGCGCTTTCGGCCCCGGTCCTGGGCCTCCCCCGTGCGCGGCGTTTCGACGAAATAGGCTACCTTTGCGCGCATGAAAATCAAGGACTACCTGAATAGCTGGTACGCGCTGGGCGCGCTGGGCGCCGTGCTGATGTGTCTCCCCTGGTCGTTGGGCTTCAGCCCCGTGAGCCTGGTGGCCTGGCTGCCGTGGCTCTACATGCTGCGGGGCATGAGCCGCCGGGGGAGCTACTGGCTGCAGTTCGCCCGGCTGCTGCTGCCGATGTACCTGTGGAACGCCCTGACGGTCTGGTGGATCTCCGGCGCGACGGTCGCCGGCATGCTGGGGGCCATCCTGGCCATGGGCTCGATGATGGCCGGGGTGCTGACCATCGTGCTCTGGGGATGGCGGATGAGGGGGCAGACCTTCGCGCTCCTCCTCCTGACGTGCATCTGGGTGTGGTACGACTACTTCTTCCACAACTCGGAGATAGCCTGGTCGTGGCTCTCGATGGGCAACGCGTGGGCGGCCATGCCGAGCCTGGTGCAGTGGTATGAGTACACGGGCGTTCTGGGCGGCTCGCTCTGGGTGATGCTGAGCGGCGTGCTGCTCTTTGGGCTGGTGAGCGGGGTGAGGGGGCGCCCGCGGCGGCAGACGGTCGTGCTGGGGGGGCTGCTGCTCCTGCTCTGGGTCGTGCCGCCGGTGCTGTCGCGCGCGGTGGCTGGAGAGGCCCAGCAGCTGGCCGAGGAGAACCCCGTGGAGGTGGTCATCATCCAGCCGAACATCGACCCCTGGAAGGAGAAGTTCAATAGCCTGAGCGCGATGGAGCAGGTGGAGCTGATGGTCCGTATGGCCGACTCGCTGGTCACCCCGCAGACCCGCCTGGTGCTGTGCCCCGAGACGGCGATTGCCGAGGCGCTCTGGGAGGAGGAGATGGGGGACAACCCGTTCGTCAACCACATACGCGCCTTCCTGGCCAAGCACCCCGGGGTGGTGTGGGTGACGGGCGCGACGACTTTCAGGGCCTACCCCAACGGCGTGGGGCGCACGGCAACGGCCCGGCCGATGGAGAGGCTGGAGGGGTGGTACTACGATGCGTACAACTCCGCCCTGCGGATCGACACCTCCCAGCGGGTCGGCCGCTACATCAAGTCGAAGCTCGTGGTGGGCACGGAGATGACCCCCTACCCCGAGCACATGCAGTGGCTCAACCACCTGAGCATCGACCTCGGGGGCATAGCCGGCTCGCTGGGCACGCAGCCATACCGCGAGGTGTTCAGCCTGCCCTCCGGGCTGCGCTTCGCGCCCATAATCTGCTACGAGAGCGTGTTCGGCGAGTACTGCCACGACTTCATCCGGGCGGGCGCGGACTTCCTGACGGTGATCACCAACGACGCGTGGTGGGGCGACACGCCCGGCTTCCGCGAGCACTTCTCCTTCTCCCAGCTGCGCTGCGTGGAGACGCGCCGCTGGATGGCCCGCTGCGGCAACACGGGCATCTCGGCCATCATCAACCCCCTGGGCGAGGTCGTGGAGAGCACCGGCTGGTGGCAGCGCCGCGGATTGCGGGGGGTGGTCTACCCGCTGGAGGGGGAGACCTTCTACGTGCGGCACGGGGACTTCATCGGGCGCATCGTCTCGTGGATGACCGTCCTGCTGCTGGCCTACCTGGGCGTGCAGACGGTGGTGCGACGGCGGCACCTGTAGCGCGGCGGGGCTCGGGCCACTTTTTCTCAATATCAAAGTCATCCCGTTTTTTTCATTCCCCAAAATAGGCCAACTTTGCACTCCAATGCCGAACAAGAACTATGGGAAGAAGCGCAACCGACGTCTGGAATGAATGCCTGGAGCTCATACGGGCCCGGGTCTCCGCCGAGCAGTTTAGCATCGTATTCGCCAAGATTCAGCCGCTGAGCTTCGAGGAGCAGGTGGCCGACGGGGTGCGGCGCAAGGTGCTCATGCTGCAGATCCCCAGCCAGTGGTACTACGAGCAGCTGGAGGACGACCTGACGCTGAACGCGATTCTCAACAGCGTGGTGACCGCCGTGATCGGCCGCGACCGGGAGCTGCTCTACAGCATCGGGGGGGGGAGCACCGGGGCGGCGGGCCCGCAGATGACCATCCCCTCGGTCCCCACCTCGGCCAGCCGCGACCAGACCGTGGACCTCCAGCCCAAGGAGCTCGGCGATGCCCGCATGACCCCCTACGCCATCCCGGCCGTGCGCCAGGTGATCATCAACCCCAACCTGAACCCCGAGAAGAACATCGAGAACTTCGTCAAGGGGGGATGCAACGAGCTGGGCTACGAGGTCGCCCGCCAGATCGGCGTGGTGGGCCTGGGGAAGGCCAACTCCAAGTTCAACCCCCTCTACATCTTCGGGGCATCCGGCCTGGGGAAGACCCACCTCGCGCAGAGCATCGGCATCGCCATCCGCGAGCGCCACCCGGACCGCTACGTGCTCTACGTGGCGGCCATGAACTTCCTCAACGAGTACACCGAGGCCGTCTCCAAGGACAAGATGAGCGGCAACTCCGGCGCGGTGAAGGACTTCATCAACCGCTACGAGAGCCTCCACGTCCTCATCCTGGACGACGTGCACGAGCTGGCCCACAAGTCCGGCACCCAGGACGTGCTCTTCAGCATCTTCAACTACCTGCTCAACCGCGGGTGCCACATCATCTTCACCAGCCTCTACAAGCTGGTCGACATGCAGGGTTTCCGCGAGGAGCTCCTCAGCCGCTTCAAGTCCGGCATCCAGGTGGAGCTCCTGCCGCCCGACTTCGACACCCGCCTGCGCATCCTCAAGCGGAGCTGCTACGCCGACGGCATCGACACCGTCTCCGAGGAGGTGCTCAAGCTGATCGCCGAGCGCGTCAAGACCAACGTGCGCGAGCTCAAGGGGGTCTTCTTCTCGGTCTTCGTGCGCTCGCTCACCGGCGAGGAGGTGACTGTGGAGTTCGCCGAGAGCGTCATCTCCGACATGGTCCGCGACGAGAAGAAGCTCATCACCATGAGGATGATCATCGCGCAGGTCTGCGAGTTCTACCACCTCACCCCGGAGGCCATCCTCTCCAAGCAGCGGAAGCGCGAGGTGTCGGTCGCCCGCCAGATCATCATGTACCTCTCCCGCGAGCTGCTCCAGGCCTCCTACAAGGTGATCGGCGAGCAGCTGGGCAACCGCTCCCACGCCACCTGCGTGCACGGCTGCGCCCAGGTGGAGAAGTTCATGGAGACGGAGCGGCGCCTGCGCGAGGAGGTCGAGACCATCCGCAAGCTCCTGCTGGAGTCCTAGCCCCCCGCCCGCCGCATGGAATGGATCGACACGCACTGCCATCTGTACTCCTCGAAGTTCGAGGGGGACAGGGATGAGGTCTACGCCCGCGCGCTGGAGGCCGACGTGGTGCGCACAGTGCTGCCCAACGTGAACCTCGCCACCCTGCCCATGATGGAGGACTGCCTCCAGCGCTACGAGGGCACCCTCGCGGGCATCGGCCTGCACCCCTGCGAGGTGAAGGGTGGCTGGCGCGCGGAGCTCCGCGCCCTGGAGCACGCCTACGGTAATGGCCAGACCGACCGCTACGTGGCCGTGGGCGAGATAGGGCTGGACCTCTACTGGGACAAGACGACCTTCGCGGACCAGCGGGCCGCCTTCATCCACCAGCTGGAATGGGCCCGCGAGCTGCGCTTCCCGATGCTGGTGCATGCCCGGGATGCGGTGCGGGAGGTGCTCGACATCGTGTCCCAAGCCCGCTACGACGACGTGCCCCTCGTGCTGCACGCCTTCTCCGCGCCGCTGGACCAGCTGCAGGCCGCCCTCTCCCTCCCGCAGGTATTCATCGGCGTGGGCGGGGTGGCCACCTTCAAGAACGGGCTGGGCGAGGCGGTGATCCGGGCGCTGGACCTCGACCGCACCCTCCTGGAAACCGATGCCCCCTACCTCGCGCCCGTGCCCCACCGCGGGAAGCGCAACGAGAGCGCCTACGTCCCGATAATCGGCGAGCATGTGGCGAGGGTGCGGGGGGGGGATGTGGAGGAGGTGGCCGGGCGGACCACCGGGGCGGCCCGTCGCTTCCTGGGCCTGTAGGGCCTGCCGTGGCGCTCCCCAACGCCCGGAATTTTCCTACCTTTGCGGGAAAGCACGAGCCGATGAAAGCGCTACCCTTTGGGGTGCAGTTCTTCGAGAAGATCCGCAACCCGGCCTACGACTACGCCTACGTCGATAAGACCGACCTCATATGGCGGCTGGCCAACAAGCCCGCCCCGTACTTCCTGAGCCGTCCCCGCCGCTTCGGCAAGAGCCTGATGCTCTCCACCCTGGCGTGCTACTTCCGGCGGCAGGAGGAGCTCTTCCGCGGGCTCAAGCTCGAGCGGCTCCAGCGGGAGAGCGGGCGGGAGTGGCTGGAGTACCCCGTGATACACTTCACCCTGGTGCGCTGCGAGGGGCGCGATGAGGGGGACATAGACCGGGTGCTGGCCCCGCAGTTCAATGACCACGATGCGCTCTACGGGCTTGATACGGCCGCTCTGGCCGATGGGGCGGCGCGCTTCCGACACCTGGTGGATGCGCTCTACCGCAAGTTCAACCGCCCGGTCGTCATCCTCATCGATGAGTACGATGCCCCTCTGCTGCAGACCCTCCGCCCGCAGGATGCCGTTTTGCATGAGGCCTACCGGAAGCGGCTGCGCAACCTCTACCTGACCCTCAAGGAGCTGGAGGGTCGCATCCACTTCACGATGTTCACCGGCGTCTCGGAGTTCTCCGGCCTCAGCCTCTTCAGCGGCCTGAACAACCTGGTGCGCCTGACCCTCAAGGACGAGTACTCCGCCCTCTGCGGGATAACCCGGGCCGAGCTGGAGGAGACCTTCGGCGACCGCCTCGCCCTCCTGGCCGAGCAGGCGGGATGCCCCCAGCCGGAGTACCTCGACCGCCTCTCCTGGCTCTACAACGGCTACCACTTCACGCCCCGGGGCGAGTACGTCTTCAACCCCTTCTGCCTGGTGCAGGCGCTGGACGACGGCACCCTCGACTTCTACTGGGTCACCTCCGGCAACGCCACCGTCGTGGACTACATCCTGCCGAACTACCGCGTGAACGCCCAGGAGCTGGAGGCCGGGCTGGCCATAT
This sequence comes from Bacteroidia bacterium, assembly GCA_002749065.1. GTDB lineage: Bacteria > Bacteroidota > Bacteroidia > Bacteroidales > CAJPTX01 > Bacteroides_D. The sequence continues at coordinate 18,550 of PDTX01000010.1, forward strand.
CACGCGACGAGCTCAGCGGCATGGAGGACCGCCACGGCGACCCCCTCCCCTTCCTCTACCAGACCGGCTACCTCACCATCCGGGAGATCGCCAGCGGGGGCGGCTTCTTCGGCGACGAGAGGTACGTCCTGAGCTTCCCCAACATCGAGGTGCGCATGGCCCTGGCCCACATGCTGCGCCGCCGCCTCTTCCCCATGGACTACGGCCGCTTCTCCGACGAGCTCCTGGGCATGAAGCGCGCGCTGGCCACCGGCGACCTCCCGGGCTTCATGCGCGGCATGGAGGTCTTCACCGCGAGCCTGGCCACGGCCAACGAGCCGGCCGATAGCCCGATGCGCGAGGCCTACTTCCGCAACGCCCTCTTCACCGTGCTCACGATGCTCCGGGTGAGCGCCCGCCAGGAGGTGGCCAGCGCCCACGGGCGTTCCGACTGCGAGGTCGAGCTGCCGGGCTACATCTACATCTTCGAGCTGAAGCTCCGGAGCCGGGGGACCGTGCCGGAGGCCCTCCAGCAGATAGCCCAGCGGCGCTACGGCGACAAGTTCCTCAACGAGGGCAAGCCCATCATGTGCGTCGGGGCGGTCTTCGACGGCGAGGGCCATGCTGAGTGGGAGGCGCGGGAGTACAGGGAGCTACTCGGCGAGTTTTCCTAACCCCGGGCGTGAGGGTCGCCCATCGGCCAATCCGTCCGCCGGGGTGGAAATGGAGCGGGCCCGGCAACACGGAGTCGCCGGGCCCGCCGCTGTCCTACGGTGGATGCGCTACCTACTTCCCAATCAGCTCCACGCTCCGCCTCACGAACTTGGCCAGGGCCTCGCCCTTGAGCATGTTGTTGGAGAGCAACGCGAGGTCCACGAGCTGGTGCGCCAGCGGGTGGTCGGTGCCGAAGCCCTTGAGCAGCTCCAGGCGCGCGTCCCGGGCCTCGTCTATCCTGCCCTGCAGCGCCTGCTCCCTGTCCTTCTCCTCCTGGGTCCACTCCTCGCGCTTCTTGTCCTTTAGCCCCTCCTCGAGGGCCGCGCGCTCTGCCTCCAGCGGGGCGAGGGCCGCATCCCTCTCGGCCAGCTCGGTGGCCAGGCCCTCGCCCACGCTCCGGGCCAGGTCCTTGATGAGGGGGTGCGCGCTGTTGAGCACCAGGGTGTAGTTCTCCGGCATGGTGGCGTAGAAGCTGTTGGTGGGGCTCATGGCCGCCATGTCCTTCATCCGGCGCATGAACTCGTTCTGGGTGATGATGACGGGGAGCGCGCCCTCGCCGATCTCCTCGAAGCTCACGTGGACGTTGATCTGGTTCTCGCCCAGGGTCCCCTGCATCATGCCCCGCACCAGCTCCTGGTCGCGCGGGCTGATGGACACCTCGGTCGCTTCGTCCTTCTCGATGAGCTTGTCGATGGTCTCGGAGTCGACGCGGGCGAAGTGGACGTTCTCCAGCTTCTGCTCGAGCTGCTGGATGAGGTGCGGGTCCAGCATCCCGTCCATCACCAGGACGCTGTAGCCCTTGGCCTTCGCGGCCTCGATGTAGCTGTACTGCGCGCTGCGGTCGGTGGTGTAGAGATAGACGGTCTTGCCGTGCTTGTCCCGCTGCTGCTCCTCCACGAGGGCCTGGTACTCCTCGTGGGTATGCAGCTTGCCGTCCACGTCCTTGAGCAGGGCGAACTTGGTGGCGCGCTCGTAGAACTTCTCCTCGCTCACCATGCCGTAATCCACGAAGAGCTTGAGGTCGTCCCACTTGGCCTCGAAGCCCTCGCGGTCGTTCTTGAAGATCTCCTGGAGGCGGTCGGCCACCTTCTTGGTGATGTGGCCGCTGATTTTCTTGACGTTGCCGTCGCTCTGCAGGTAGCTGCGGGAGACGTTGAGGGGGATGTCGGGCGAGTCGATGACCCCGTGCAGGACGGTGAGGTACTCCGGCACGATGCCCTCGACGCTGTCGGTGACGAAGACCTGGTTGCAGTAGAGCTGTATCTGGTTGCGCTTGATGTCGAAGTTGTTCTTGAGGCGGGGGAAGTAGAGCACGCCGGTGAGGTTGAAGGGGTAGTCGACGTTGAGGTGGATGTGGAAGAGGGGCTCGTCGTTGCCGGGGTAGAGGCCGCGGTAGAACTCGGCGTAGTGCTCCTCTTGGAGGTCGGCCGGGCGCTGGGTCCAGATGGGCTCTATGGCGTTGACGATGAAGGGCTCGCCGGTGTCCTTCTGCTCGCCGCCCTCCCACTTCTTCTCCGTGCCGCAGACGATGGGCACGGGCAGGAAGCGGCAGTACTTCTGCAGCAGCTCGCGGATGCGCGCCTCCTGGAGGTACTCCTCGTAGTCCTTGCCGATGTGCAGGACGATGTCGGTGCCCCGCTGGTCGCGGCTGGCGGGCTCGAGGGTGTAGCTCGGGTCGCCCTGGCAGCTCCAGCGCACGGCCGCCGCGCCCTCCCGGTAGCTGCGGGTGATGATGTCGACCTGGTCGCTCACCATGAAGGCCGAGTAGAAGCCCAGGCCGAAGTGGCCGATGATGCCCTTGCTCTGGTCCTTGTACTTCTCGACGAACTCCTCCGCGCCCGAGAAGGCGATCTGGTTGATGTACTTCTCCACCTCCTCGGCCGTCATGCCCAGCCCGCGGTCGCTCACCGTCAGGGTGCCGGCCTCCTTGTCGAGCCGCACCTCTATCGACACGTCGGCGAGCTCGCCGCTGAACTCGCCCTGGGCCGCGAGGGTGCGCAGCTTCTGGGTGGCGTCCACCGCGTTGCTCACCAGCTCGCGGAGGAATATCTCCTGGTCGCTGTAGAGGAACTGCTTGATGATGGGGAATATGTTCTCGGTCGTAACGCCGATTGCTCCGCTCTGTCCTGCCATGGTATGCGTGGTGTATGTATTGTGATGTATGGATTTCTACCGTGATGGGGCTCGCCCCCGCGGGGGGTGGTTCAAGGGGCGTGCCACGGGGGCGGGGGTGACAGGATGGCAGGGGGGCTAGCGGGAGATGCTCACCCAGGTGGCGTCTGCCCCGAGCCGCTGCAGTAGCTCGACCTTGCCCAGGCGTTGCGGGAGGTTGATGGTGAAGTGGGTGGCCTCTTGCGGCACTGTGAGGTGGTGCGTGAGCTGCGCGCCGTGGGGTTGCCAGGTGAAGGCGAGCGTCTGCGTTGGAGTGTGCCTCGCGATGAAATTCCCATTGGAGTTGACCGCCCACTCGTACTGCTCGGTTCGGTAGGGTGAGAGGCTCGCCTCGAAGAGGACGTACTCCCGCATATCCCCGCTGCGGATCAGGACAGCCGTGCGCATCTCCGGGAATGCCTCCAGGGCGATTTCTATCCGTGCATTCAGTATTTTGAGCACCGCCTCCCCCGTCATGGCCACGTCGGCATGCGGGTCGGAGATGCCGTAGGAGTAGTCGGGGGAGCAGCGCCCCACGATGAGCCGGATGGTCCTCACCGTCGATGGGCTATTGCGCTTGATGGTTTTGAGCGACCACGCGTATCGCCCCAGGCCCACGTCGGCTATCCCGAGGTTTGAGCCGAGCGCCTGCCCGCCGATGGCATCCCTGAATGCCTCCGCCCAGTCCTCGCCCTGCAGGTCGTCCTTCCCCACGCCATGTAGGTAGATGAAGTGAAGGCCGATGCGCTCCACCACCTCCTGCGTGGGGGCGTTGAGCGGGTAGGGGGCTCTCCCGACGGGCTGGCTACTACTCCGGAGTTTAGGCTTCTCGTCCATGGTGCATTGGCTCTAGGTCCCAGTCCACGGTGGCATCTATCCTCTCCGCCACGGCGCGGATGATGCTCACCGGCACGCTATTGCCCGTCTGGCGACGGATCTGCGCGTGCGATACCACGATGCGGAACCACTCCGGGAAGCCCTGCAGACGGAGTAGCTCGCGGGAGGTGAAGCGACGCACGCCGTTGACCAGCAGGTAGTTGTAGGATGCCCCGCTCCGCAGGGCGCAGGAGTGGTCGTGCACGGAGATGTTCCCGGCCTTGTTCTCATGCCAGACGGAGGGGTAGAAGAGCTCCCTCCCCTCGGTGCTGGTCGCCCGCTTGGCCCGTATTGCCTCCGAGGCGAAGTGCCCGGGCGGGATGCTGGCCTCGTCCTCGAGGATGGTGGCCAGGTCGTAGGGCTGGGGCGCGAAGTCCAGGGAGAGGCGCTGGCAGTAGGCCGGATCGCGGAAGCCCACGATGATGATGCGCTCCCGTTTCTGGGGGAGGCCGAAGTCTAGGGCATTGAGCACCTTGTACTTGAGGTGATAGCCCAGATCGGCCAGCGTTTCGCGTATAACCCGGAAGGTTTGCCCCTTGTCGTGCGATGTCAGCTGCTTGACATTCTCCAGCAGCAGCACCTGCGGCTGGTGGTGCGCCAGGATGCGGGCAATGTCGAAGAACAGCGTGCCCCGCGTATCGCTGAAGCCATCCATCTTGCCGATGATGCTGAAGGGCTGGCAGGGGAAGCCCGCGAGGAGCAGGTCGTGGGCGGGGATTTCGTCCTCGGGTATCTGGGTGATGTCGCCGTGGGGGCGCTCGCCGAAGTTCGCCTCGTAGGTCTGCTGCGCGCTGCTGTCCCACTCCGATGAGAAGACGCACTGGTAGCCCAGCTCGTCGAAGGGGAGGCGTATGCCGCCGATACCCGCGAAGAGGTCGATGAAGCGGGGCCTGGCTCTACCCTCCGAACAGCCCATCCCAGATCTCCTCTATTCGCCTCGCGATCCGATACCCCAGCAGCGGGGGCACCGCGTTCCCGATGACCTTGTACGCGGCCGAGGGGCTGACCCGGAAGCGGGTGCCCGTGGCGGGGGGGATGACGGCCTCCCAGCTGGGCGGGAAGGTCTGGATGAGGGCGCACTCCCGGGGGGTCAATCGCCGCTCCCCCAGCCCGGCGGCCAGCTCCTCCGCATGCGTGCCACCGTGCTCCCGGCCCAGCCGCCGGTACTCGATGTTCCCGTGGTGCTCGGCCCGGATGGTGGGGGCCACCCCGTGGAGGTCCACCTCCTTCTGCCCCTGGCCGCGCCCGCCGAGGTAGGCCGCGCGGGAGTAGTGGCGCTGGGAGGGGTCGTCCGTCCGGTCCGGCTCGTCCAGCGTGGCGAGCAGCCGCCCGACGGGCACCCAGGGGGCCTGTCCGCCCTCCGGCCTACGGGCGTGGGTCGGGGTGGGGTAGGGGTCGTACGCGACGGGGATTTGTTCACTCGTAAGGGCCCTGAGGGCCGTGGGGGTGAGGGCGTTGCGCCGTAGCCCGATGAAGATGACCCGCTCGCGGGACTGGGGCACGCCGTAGTCGGCCGCCTGGAGCACGCGCGCCGGCAGGACGATGTAGCCCCCGTCGGCGCTCTGCGCGAAGTCGCGCTGTATGATGTCCTTCACGTCGCGCAGGTTCGTCAGCCCCTTGACGTTCTCGGCGATGAAGACCCTCGGGCGCACCAGCCCGATGACCTCCCGCATCCAGTAGTAGAGCATGCCCCGCGTCTCGATGGTGGGGGTGCTGGCCGCGTCGGATATCTCGCCCCGGTGGTTGCGGTGCGAGGCGAAGCCCCCCCGCTTGCCGGCCACGCTGAAGTCCTGGCAGGGGAAGCCCCCCGTGACCACGTCGATGCCCCCGGGGAAGGCGAAGTCGCCCCGCCGGGCGGCCTGAACCAGGTCCACGATGCTCTGCAGCTGGAAGATGCCGGGGTCCGCCCCCCGCCGGGCGAAGTTGTGCTGCCAGCTGCGCTGCGCCTCGGGGAGGATGTCGTTCGCGAAGACCACCCGGAAGCGCGTGGGGCGCAGGCGCACGAAGCCCGGGGCATCGTCCCCGGCGATGTGCTCGGGGCAGGGGGCCACGCTCTCGCGGAGCACGGGGAAGTCGCCCTCGAAGCCGAGGTCCATCCCGCCGCAGCCCGAGAAGAGCGATAGTACGCGTAGGTCTTTCTCCATTTGCTTTGTTGTTACGCCCTGGGGAGGTGGGCGCGAAGGTACGAAAAGCGGTCGAATGCCCTGAGCCAATCCGGCAGCCCCTCGTCGCTCCGTGCCGCTCAGCCCCACCATGCGCGCTGATTCCGCCGCCCACGGGCGAGGCGGTTTTGCCCCCAAAAATGCTACCTTCGCGTTGCGATTCGTAACCAATGGAGAAAGCAAGCATGGCTGAGCATTACCAATTCGGGGAGATAGAGGCCAAGTGGCAGGCCCGCTGGGAGGAGCAGGGGGTGTACCGTGTGCCGAATGCCTCGGAGCTCCCGAAGTACTACGTCCTGGACATGTTCCCCTACCCCTCGGGCGCGGGGCTCCACGTGGGCCACCCGCTGGGCTACATCGCCAGCGACATCTACAGCCGCTACAAGCGCCTGCGGGGCTTCAACGTGCTGCACCCCATGGGCTACGATGCCTTCGGCCTACCCGCCGAGCAGTACGCCATCCAGACGGGCCAGCACCCGGCCGTGACCACCGCCGAGAACGTGGCCCGCTACGAGCGGCAGCTCCGCCTCCTGGGCCTGGGCTACGACTGGGGCCGCCAGTTCAAAACCTCCGACCCGGACTACTACCACTGGACGCAGTGGGCCTTCCTGCGGATGTTCGCCCACTACTACGACACGAAGGCCGACCGGGCGCAGCCCATCGACCGCCTCGAGGCCCACTTCGCCGCGCACGGCTCGCAGGGCCACACGGCCCACGGGGACGAGCCGGAGCCCTTCACCGCGGCCGACTGGCAGGGCTTCTCGCCCGCCCGGCGCGAGGAGGTGCTGCAGCATTTCCGCCTGGCCTTCCGGGCCGAGACCATGGTCAACTGGTGCGAGCAGCTCGGCACGGTGCTGGCCAACGACGAGGTCAAGGAGGGCCTCTCGGTGCGCGGGGGGTACCCCGTGGTGCAGAAACGCATGATGCAGTGGTGCCTACGGGTGTCGGCCTACGCGGAGCGGCTGCTCGAGGGCCTCAACCGGCTGGAGTGGACGGACTCGCTCAAGCAGATGCAGCGCAACTGGATAGGGCGCAGCGAGGGGGCCTCGGTGCACTTCCCGATTGAGGACGATGCCCGGCGGCTGGAGGTCTTCACCACCCGGCCCGACACCATATACGGGGTGACCTTCATGGTCCTGGCCCCGGAGCACGAGTGGGTGGGCGAGCTGACCAGCCCCGAGCAGCGGGCGGCCGTGGAGGAGTACCAGGCCATGGCCGCGCGGCGGAGCGAGCGCGAGCGGCAGGCGGAGACCCGTCAGGCCACCGGCGTGTTCATCGGCCGCTACGCCATACACCCCTTCTCGGGCGAGCGCATCCCCATCTGGATCTCGGAGTACGTCCTCTCGGGCTACGGCACGGGGGCCATCATGGCCGTGCCCGCGCACGATAGCCGCGACTTCCTCTTCGCCCGCACCTTCGGCCTGCCCATCACCCAGGTGGTGAGCCCGCGGCCGGGCGAGGCGAGCGACCCGGCCGGATGGACGGATTCTTTCGACGCCAAGGAGGGCTACGCCATCAACAGCCCCGGCCTGGACGGGATGCCGACCCCCGCGGCCATCACCGCGGCCTGCGCCATGGTGGAGCAGCAGGGCGTGGGGCGCGCCACGGTGACCTACCGCCTCCGCGACGCCATATTCAGCCGCCAGCGCTACTGGGGCGAGCCCATACCTATATACTACCGCGACGGCGTGCCCTGCCCCCTGCCGGAGGACGAGCTGCCCCTGCTGCTGCCCGAGGTGGACAAGTTCCTGCCCACCGCGGCGGGCGACCCGCCCCTGGCCCGGGCCAAGAACTGGGTCTCGAGCGAGGGACACCCCCTGGAGACCAGCACCATGCCGGGCTTCGCCGGCTCATCGGCCTACTACCTCCGCTACATGGACCCCCACAACGCCGAGGCGCTGGTCGACCGCCGGGTGGACGAGTACTGGCGCGACGTGGACCTCTACATCGGCGGCACCGAGCACGCCACCGGCCACCTCATCTACTCCCGCTTCTGGAACAAATTCCTCTACGACCTCGGCCACGTGTGCGAGGACGAACCCTTCAAGAAGCTGATCAACCAGGGCATGATACAGGGGCGATCCTCCTTCATATACCGGGTGAAGGGGACCAACCGCTTCGTGCCCGCATCCCAGGCCGAGCAGCACGACACCACGCCAATCCACGTGGACGTGAACCTGGTGCACAACGACGTGCTCGACATCGCCGCCCTGCGGGAGTGGAACGCGGAGTACCGCGACGCGGAGTTCGTGCTGGACGAGAACGGCGAGTACCGCTGCGGCTGGGCCATCGAGAAGATGAGCAAGTCGATGTACAACGTGGTGAACCCGGACATGATCATCGGACGCTACGGCGCGGACACCCTGCGGATGTACGAGATGTTCCTCGGCCCGCTGGAGCAGAGCAAGCCCTGGGACACGAACGGGATAGACGGGGTGTTCAAGTTCCTCCGCCGCCTGTGGACCCTACACGTGCAGGCCCCGCTGGAGGGGGGCGAGCCCTCGCCCGCGGAGCTCAAGGCGCTGCACACGGCCATCAAGAGCGTGACCGAGGGCATAGAGTCCTTCGGCTTCAACACCTGCATCTCCGCGCTGATGGTCTGCCTCAACGAGCTGCAGTCCCTGGGCTGCCGCAAGCGGGCCATCCTCGAGCCGCTGCTGGTGGTCCTCTGCCCCTTCGCGCCGCACATCGCCGAGGAGCTGTGGGCGCGGATGGGGAACGAGGGCTTCGTGGTCCAGGCCCGCTGGCCCGAGCTCAACGAGGCCTTCCTCGCGGAGTCGAGCTTCGAGTGCCCGGTGTCGTTCAACGGCAAGACGCGCTTCACCCTCTCCCTGGCCAAGGACCTCCCCCCCGAGGAGGTCGAGCGGCTGGCCCTCGCCGCCCCCGAGGCGCAGCGCTACCTGGAGGGCAAGACGGTCCGCAAGGTGGTCGTCGTCCCCAACCGTATAGTCAACATCGTGGTTTCCTAGGAAAGGCCTACATCCGTGAGAAAGATAAGCACCTCCGAGCGGGTGCGCGAGTACCTGCTCATCACCCTCGGGCTCCTGATCTACACCCTGTCATGGACGCTCTTCCTCATTCCGCACCGGATTACCGGCGGGGGTGCCTCCGGCGTCGCGGCGCTCGTGTACTACCTGACGAACTTCCCGGTGGGCTACACCTTCCTGGCCATCAACGCGGTGCTCATCGCCATCGGCATGCGCATCCTCGGATCGGGCTTCGGGGTGAAGACCATCTACGCCGTGGCCGTGGCCGCCCTGCTCTTCAGCGTTGAGCAGCAGCTCCAGCTGGCCTTCCTCCCAGGCGGCCTCATCCCGGGCGTGCAGAACCGCTTCCTGGCCACCATCATCGGCGGGGGCATGGCCGGGGCCGGTGTCGGCATGGCCTTCAGCCAGGGGGGCAGCACGGGGGGGACGGACATCCTGGCCATGATATGGAACAAGTACCGCGGCATTAGCCCGGGGAAGGCCATCCTCCTGATGGACGTGGTCATCATCTCCTCGGCCTTCTTCGTGCTGCACGACATGAGCCTGGAGCAACGCCTCGAGTCCATCGTCTACGGCTTCCTGGTCATGGTCATCACCGGCTACACCATCGACGCGTACCTGACGGGCATGAAGCGCTCCCTACAGGTGATGATATTCTCGAAGAACTACGGGGCGATCGCCGATCGCATCACGCGCGAGCTACACCGGGGCGCAACGGTCATCGACGGGCGGGGCTGGTACTCACAGCAGGAAACGAAGGTGTTGCTGGTGGTGGTGCGCAAGCAGGAGCTCACGGGAATCTACCGCATCGTGCGGCAGGAGGACCCCGAGGCCTTCACCTCCGTGGCCAGCGTCATGGGGGTCTACGGCAAGGGATTCGAGCAGATACGGAAGTGAAAGTGAGCATGATCCGGAAACCCTCAGGGCGATATTTTCTCACGGCTAGCCATAGCCATAAAGCGGTAGCAGTTTTGCGGGATACAGGACGAGTTGTACTTCTTCTCATGCTTTCCATTTGCGCGCTCTGGTCCTGCGGCGGACCGGGGCAGCCACAGTCCGCGCAGCCCCCCGACAGCGCGTCCGTGTCGCCCGGCGGCCCCCCGCCCGAGCCGCTCCCCGACAAGTACGGCCTGCTGACCGCGGGGCTACGGGTCGATACGCTGGTCATGCCCCGTGGCGTGGCCCTGGTCAACTTCCTGCGCAACCAGGGCGTGGACAGGGCCCACCTCCTCCAGCTCGACGATGCCCTCCAGGGCGGCCTCCCCCCACGGAAGTTCCGGGCCGGCAAGCGCGCCTTCTTCTTCCGCGGCCCAGACTCCACGCTCACCTACGTGGTCTACGAGCACAGCCTCACCGAGTTCGTGGCCTTCGACCTGCGCGACTCCCTGCTCCGCGCCCGGCACGACAGCCTACGCGTGCAGCACGAGCGCGTCGTGGCCCATGCCCGCATCGAGAGCTCCCTCTGGAACGCGATGGAGGATGCCAACGCGCGCCCCGACCTCGCCCTGAACCTCTCCGAGATATTCGCCTGGTCGGTGGACTTCTTCGGCCTGGAGCGCGGCGACGAGTTCCTCGTGTCCTACGACCGGAAGATGGTCGACTCGGTGCCCATCGCCAGCGGCTCAATCTACGCCGCGGCCTACATCCACCGGGGCGACACCCTCGCGATCTACCGCTTCATGCAGGACTCCCTCTACGCCTACTGGGACCGCAAGGGGCAGAGCGTCAGGAAGGCCTTCCTCAAGGCCCCGCTGAAGTTCTCCCGCATATCCTCGGGCTTCTCCTACGCCCGCCGCCACCCCATCCTGAAGGTGGTGCGCCCCCACACCGGGGTGGACTACGCCGCCCCCATGGGCACGCCCGTCCACGCCCTGGGCGACGGCAAGGTCATCGCCCGGGCCTACCAGCGCGGCGGGGGCAACTACGTGAAAATCCGCCACAACGGCGTGTACACCACCGCCTACCTCCACCTGTCGCGCTTCGCCAAGGGGATTCGGCCCGGCGTCCGCGTGCGGCAGGGCCAGACCATCGGCTACGTAGGCATGACGGGCTACGCCACCGGCCCCCACCTGGACTTCCGCGTCTGGAAGAACGGAACGCCCATCAACCCCCTGAGCATGAAGTCCCCCCCGATGGAGCCGCTGCGCAAGGAGAATATGGACGCATTCCGCGATACGGTGCGGCGGCTCGACCGCGAGCTGGGCATCCACGCGGAGTAGGAGTCCACCCGGCGCGGCCCGCGCGGCCCCGCCTCCGGGAATTTGTACCCTTTCTATTTGCAATCCATCCGCTTTTTTGTACTTTCGGCCCTGAATAGAGTGGGCCGAGGTGACTTAACGGCTTGCTGTCTAGGTAGATAGCTTCATAGGGAGAGCAGTATGCGTAGGATTTGCGAAGAGGCGATTAGGCCCCTGTCCGCGAGCTTGGCGGCTCGGGATGGGCATGGTGGAGGTGCGGTGCGCCAGGGTGCGCGCCAACACTCTACCGCGGGCCCGCTCTCCCGGTGGCCGCTGGGTACGCGCTAGGTCGCCTGCCCCCATTCTATCGTTTTGTTGGCCACTGTCCAGCTGCTCTTGGGAGGCTTGGGGTTCGTCCGTGCCGAGGTGTGATGCTGGCGGTGGTTTGTGCTAATCTACAGAACTAACGAAGCGGAACGATTATGTACTGGACACTTGAATTGGCCTCCAAGCTGGAGGATGCACCCTGGCCGGCCACCCGCGACGAGCTCATCGACTACGCCTACCGCTCGGGCGCTCCCCTCGAGGTGATAGAGAACCTGCGGGAGCTGGACGAAGAGGCGGGTTCGTACGAGAATATTGAGGAGATTTGGCCTGACTACCCGACCAAGGAGGACTTCTTCTTCGACGAGGAGGAGTACTAGGCGAGTCGCCCTGTCGGGGGCGGGCCGGGGAGGAGCGAGGCGGTGGATTAAGACATTGATAAGGAGAAGATGAGATGCTGAAGATACAATTGCCCGATGGCGCGGTCCGCGAGTACCCCCAGGGCGTTACGGGCCTGGAGATAGCCAAAGACCTGTCCCCCCGATTGGCCAAGGAGGTCCTCTCGATAAGCGTCAATGGCGAGCTGTGGGACCTGACGCGCCCCATCGAGCTCGACGCCGCGGTGCGCCTCCATACCTGGGACGACGCCGAGGGCAAGCACGCCTACTGGCACTCCTCGGCCCACCTGATGGCCGAGGCCATAGAGGCCCTCTACCCGGGTGTGCACCTGGGCATAGGCCCGAGCATAGAGAACGGGTTCTACTACGACATCGACTTCGGCGAGCACAAGCTGCAGGAGGCCGAGCTCGAGACCATCGAGGCCAAGATGCGCGAGCTGGCCAAGGCCAAGGAGCCCATCGTGCGGCGCGATGTGCGCAAGGAGGAGGCCCTGGAGCGATACCGGGCCAAGGGCGACCCCTACAAGGTGGAGCTGATCGCCGGCCTCGACGACGGGACGATAAGCTTCTACTCCCAGGGTGAGTTCACCGACCTGTGCCGTGGCCCCCACCTGCCCGACACGGGCTACATCAAGGCCGTCAAGCTCATGAGCATCGCCGGGGCCTACTGGCGGGGCGACGAGAAGAACAAGCAGCTGACCCGCATCTACGGCATCACCTTCCCCAAGGAGAGCCAGCTGAAGGAGTACCTCGCCCTGATGGAGGAGGCCAAGAAGCGCGACCACCGGAAGATCGGCCGCGAGATGGAGCTCTTCACCTTCTCGAGCCGCGTCGGCCCGGGCCTGCCGCTCTGGCTGCCCAAGGGGGCGCAGCTCCGCGAGCGGCTGGAGGACTTCCTCCGCCGGGTGCAGAAGGAGTACGGCTACCAGCCCGTCATCACGCCCCACATCGGCCAGAAGGACCTGTACGTCACCTCCGGCCACTGGGACAAGTACGGCGAGGACAGCTTCCGCCCCATCAAGACCCCCCAGGAGGGCGAGGAGTTCCTCCTCAAGCCGATGAACTGCCCCCACCACTGCGAGATATTCCGCGCCTTCCCCCGCTCCTACAAGGACCTCCCCCTACGCCTGGCCGAGTTCGGCACGGTCTACCGCTACGAGCAGTCGGGCGAGCTCCACGGCCTCACCCGCGTGCGGGGCTTCACCCAGGACGATGCCCACATCTTCTGCACCCAGGACCAGGTCAAGGAGGAGTTCCTCAAGGTCATAGACATCATCCTGTACATATTCAGGGTGCTGGACTTCCACGACTACGAGGCGCAGATCTCGCTGCGCGACCCCGAGAACAAGACCAAGTACCTGGGCTCGGAGGAGAACTGGGCCAAGAGCGAGAGCGCCATCATCGAGGCCGCGGCCGAGAAGGGCCTCAAGGCCACGCAGGTACGCGGCGAGGCGGCCTTCTACGGGCCCAAGCTCGACTTCATGGTGCGCGACGCCATCGGCCGCAAGTGGCAGCTGGGCACCATCCAGGTGGACTACAACCTCCCGGCGCGCTTCGAGCTGGAGTACGTGGGCGCGGACGACAACCGCCACCAGCCCGTCATGATACACCGCGCGCCCTTCGGGTCGATGGAGCGCTTCGTGGCCGTGCTGATCGAGCACACGGGGGGGCGCTTCCCGCTGTGGCTCGCGCCCGAGCAGGTGCGCGTGCTGCCCATCAGCGACAGGTTCAACGAGTACGCCAGCTCCGTGGCTAAGCACCTGGCGGCCATTGGCTTCCGCGTGGAGGTGGACGAGCGTTCGGAGAAGGTCGGCAAGAAGATACGCGAGGCCGAGCTGCAGCGCGTGCCCTACAGCGTGGTGGTGGGCGAGAAGGAGCAAGCCGAGGGCGCGGTGTCGGTGCGGGCGCGGGGCGGGGTAGACCGGGGGAGCATGCTGCTGCCCTCCTTCGGCGAGCTGCTGGAGCGGGAAATGGAGGAAAGTTTGCGCGTTTAATCGTAGTAGTGAAAAATGATTCGTATCTTTGTGGCGTGTACAGCTAACCGTATAATCGTAGGAGGATAGAGCTATAGCAGGCAATTACCCTAGGCGCCCATCGAGGTTCCCGCAGCGGGACAGGGGGCCAGAGCATAAGATTAACGACAAGATTCGGGCCTCGAAGGTCCGGATAGTGGGTGATAATGTCGGCGAGCCACGGGTGGTGAGCCTTGAGGAGGCCCTCGAGGTGGCGCAGCGTCAGGATATGGACCTGGTGCTGATCGTGGAGAATGCGGATCCGCCCGTCTGCCGCGTGGTGGACTACCAGAAGTTCCTCTACCAGAAGAAGCGCAAGGAGAAGGAGCAGAAGGCCAAGACCACCAAGGTGGTGCTGAAGGAGATACGCTTCGGCCCCAACACGGACGACCACGACTACGAGTTCAAGCTGCGGCACGCGCAGAAGTTCCTGCAGGACGGCGCGAAGGTCAAGGCCCTGGTGTTCTTCAAGGGCCGGTCCATCGTCTTCCAGGACCAGGGGGAGATGCTGCTGCTGCGCTTCGCCAAGGACCTCGAGGACCTGGCCAAGGTGGAGCAGCTACCCAAGCTGGAGGGGAAGCGGATGATAATGTTCCTTGCCCCGCTGAATACGGGCAAGAAGAAGTGAGTGTGTAACCATAATACATAGGAGGGGACAATGCCGAAGATGAAGTCGAAGCGTGGTGCTTCGAAGCGATTCCGCCTGACGGGTTCGGGCCGGGTGAAGCGCAAGCATGCGTACAAGAGCCACATCCTGACCAAGAAGGAGACCAAGCGCAAGCGTAATCTCACGAAGATGGGGCTGGTGCAGAAGTGCGATGAGAAGCGCGTCAAGGAGCTCATTCTCGCGAGCTAGAGAGGCGGGAGCGATTTATTTTTCCATAGGGTACGTTAGAGTTTTCAAGCGCCGTGGGGCCACTCTAAGCCCGCAAACAAGGTAGAGATGTCACGTTCAGTGAATGCAGTCGCCTCGCGTAGGAGGCGCAAGAAGATTCTCAAGCAGACGAAGGGCAACTTCCTGGCCCGTCGCAATGTGTATACGGTGGCCAAGAACACCCTGGAGAAGGGCTGGCTACACGCCTACAAGGGGCGTAAGCGCAAGAAGGGGGAGTTCCGCAAGCTGTGGATACAGCGTATCAACGCGGCGGTGAGGGCCGAGGGCATCACCTACTCCGACTTCATGGGGCGCGTCAAGAAGAAGGATATTCAGCTCAGCCGCAAGGTGCTGGCCGACCTGGCGATGAACAACCCGGCGGCCTTCAAGGCGATAGTAGACTCGGTTCGCTAGACCGGCGGTGGTAGCACAAATTTCGCGCAGGGGATTGCTTTCGGGCAGTCCCCTTTTTTTGTCCGGAAAGTTTTGCTACATTTGTAAGGCGGTAGGATGGCAGGGTTTCATGCCGCGGTGTTGCGGATTTGTATCAGACGAGTGCTTCGTGCCCCTCCGGCGACGCGCCGATTGGAAGGAATTAATCAGAAGCTGGGCGGCTTGCTGTGGCCCGGTGAGTTTTAAGCTTCTAAACGACTAGAGCAATGGAAAAGAAACGAGTGTACGTTTTCGGGGCGGGGAAGACAGAGGGGAAGGGGTCGATGCGGAATGAGCTGGGGGGCAAGGGTGCCAACCTGGCCGAGATGAGCCTTTTGGGGATGCCGGTGCCCCCGGGCTTCACCATCACGACCGACACCTGCAACGACTACTTCAAGCTTGGCAAGGAGCAGATAGTGGCCGAGCTGAAGTCGTCGGTGCTGTCGGCCGTCGGCCAGATGGAGGAGGCGATGGGCGCGAAGTTCGGCGATAGGGACAACCCGCTGCTGGTGTCGGTCCGCTCGGGGGCGCGCGCCTCCATGCCGGGGATGATGGACACGATCCTGAACCTGGGGCTGAACGACGAGGCCGTGGAGGGGCTGGCCAAGCGCACAGACAATCCGCGCTTCGCCTGGGATAGCTACCGCCGCTTCGTGCAGATGTACGGCGACGTGGTGCTGGGGATGAAGCCGGAGTCGAAGGAGGATAACGACCCCTTCGAGGAGATTATCGACGCGCTGAAGGCCAAGCGGGGCATCGAGTCAGACACGGACTTCACGGTGGACGACCTGAAGCTGCTGGTGGAGCAGTTCAAGGCGGCGGTGCTGAAGGCGACGGGCAAGAGCTTCCCGGTGGCCGCGGAGGAGCAGCTCTGGGGCGCGGTCATGGCCGTGTTTGATAGCTGGATGAACGACAGGGCGAAGCTCTACCGCCGGCTCAATAAGATTCCGGAGGAGTGGGGCACCGCGGTGAACGTGCAGTGCATGGTGTTCGGCAACATGGGCGACAACTCGGCCACGGGCGTGGCCTTCACGCGCGATGCGGCCACGGGCGAGCGGCTATTCAACGGCGAGTTCCTCATCAACGCGCAGGGTGAGGACGTGGTGGCCGGCATACGGACCCCGCAGCCCATCAACATCGAGGGATCGCGCCGCTGGGCGAAGCTCAAGGGCATCTCCGAGGAGGAGCGCAAGCGGGTTTCGCCCTCGCTCGAGGAGGTGATGCCGGCGGCCTACAAGGAGCTGGACGCGATACAGCAGAAGCTGGAGTCGCACTACCGGGATATGCAGGACATCGAGTTCACCATCCAGGACGGCAAGGTGTGGATGCTGCAGACCCGCTCGGGCAAGCGGACCGGCGTGGCGATGGTGAAGATGGCGATGGATATGCTCGACGAGGGCATGATCGACGAGAAGACCGCCGTGCTGCGCGTGGAGCCCCAGAAGCTGGACGAGCTGCTGCACCCCATTTTCGACCGTGAGGCCATCAAGGGCGCGAAGGTCATCGCCTCGGGCCTGCCGGCCTCCCCGGGCGCGGCCACGGGGCGCATCGTGTTCTTCGCCGATGAGGCCGAGGAGTGGGCCGGGCGTGGCGAGGAGGTGATACTGGTGCGCGTGGAGACCTCGCCGGAGGACCTCCGCGGGATGAACGTGGCCAACGGTATCCTCACGGCCCGTGGCGGCATGACCTCCCATGCGGCCGTGGTGGCGCGGGGTATGGGCAAGTGCTGCGTATCCGGGGTTGCCACCATCGAGATTGACAACGGGAAGCGCCAGATGCGCACCCAGAGCGGCGTGCTGAAGGAGGGCGATTGGATATCGCTCGACGGCAGCACCGGCCGGGTGTTCGAGGGGAAGATCGAAACCGAGATGCCGGACATGAGCGGTGACTTCGCCCGCCTGATGGACCTCGCGGAGAAGTACAGCACCATGAAGGTGCGCACCAACGCCGACACCCCGCACGATAGCCAGGTGGCGATAGATTTCGGTGCGAAGGGGATAGGCCTCTGCCGCACGGAGCATATGTTCTTCGAGGGCGAGCGTATCCTGGCGATGCGGGAGATGATTTTGGCCGAGAGCAAGGCGGGCCGCGAGGCGGCGCTGGCCAAGCTGCTGCCGATGCAGCGGCAGGACTTCGTGGGCATCTTTGAGGCGATGAAGGGCTTCCCGGTGAACGTCCGGCTGCTCGACCCGCCGCTGCATGAGTTCCTGCCCAAGACGCCCGCCCAGCAGGAGGAGATGGCCCAGGAGATGGGCGTGAGTGTGGAGGCGATAGCCCAGCAGGTGGAGGGCATGGGCGAGGTGAACCCGATGCTCGGCTTCCGTGGTTGCCGTCTGGGCGTGTTCTACCCGGAGATAACGCGCATGCAGGCCCGCGCCATCATCGAGGCGGCCGTGGAGGTGAGCCGCAAGGGGGTGGAGGTGCATCCCGAGATCATGATACCGCTGGTGGGGCATGTGAACGAGTTCAAGAACCAGAGGGCCGTGGTGGTCGAGGTGGCGGAGCAGGTGTTCAAGGAGCAGGGGGTACGGGTGGACTACAAGGTGGGGACGATGATTGAGATTCCCCGCGCCGCCCTCACTGCGCACGAGATTGCCGAGCAGGCCGACTTCTTCAGCTTCGGCACGAACGACCTGACGCAGATGACCTTCGGCTACAGCCGCGATGACATAGGCCGCTTCCTGCCCTACTACCTCAACGAGGGCATCCTGAAGTTCGACCCCTTCAAGACCATGGACCGCGAGGGCGTGTACACCCTTGTGGAGATGGCGTCGAAGAAGGGTAGGGCGGCCAACAGTAAGCTGCATGTGGGTATCTGCGGTGAGCATGGGGGCGACCCGACCTCGGTGGGCTACTGCCATGGGCTGGGCTTCGACTACGTGAGCTGCTCGCCCTACCGGGTGCCGATTGCACGCCTGGCGGCCGCCCACGCCGCGCTGAGCGAGTAGGGCCCAACAACTGCTGAATTCGGGGCTTGCCGGGGCTTCAGCCCGCGGCAAGCCCCTTTTTTCTGCGGGAGTAGGCCGAGTGGCGGGCGGATTCGCGGCGGGCCGTGGTGGCTGGCCGAGGTGGTGGCTGGGGGGCTCCGGATGGCCCTGTCGGCGTATGCCTACTTTTATTTTACGCGGTGCTGTGGCGGCGCGTGTGGGTACGCGTAGAAAAAAGCGGATGGGCTTGATGGGAATTCAGAAAAAGATTGTACCTTCGCGACGATTGATGCACATTAGCTAGCTAGGAATAACCAACGATGTAAGCCTATGACTAAAGCAGACCTCGTCAACGAGATAGCCAAGAAGACCGGTGTTGAACGGGTGGCGGTGCTGGCTACCGTAGAGGCGATGATGGCCTCGATTTCCGATGCCCTACAGCGGGACGAGAGCGTGTACCTGCGGGGCTTTGGCTCGTTCGTCAATCGCACCCGTGCCAAGAAGGTTGCCCGCAACATCTCCAAGGGCCTTGCCATGGAGATACCGGCTCACCGCGTCCCGACCTTCAAGCCGTCCAAGTCCCTTGTCACCCGGGTCAGGGAGAACTGCCAGCCGGGCGAGGGAGAGTAGGCCTAGCCCCCGGCGAGGGGTCTGGGCGTGGTAGTATTTGTTTCACCCATAAATCAGGAGGCCGTATATGCCAAGTGGTAAGAAGCGCAAGAGGCATAAGATGTCGACGCACAAGCGCAAGAAGCGCCTACGGAAGAACAGGCACAAGAAGAAGTAGCAGGTTTCCTCACGGGCTTGCAGGGGCGTGATGGCATGCTGACCTGCAAGCCCCGGGGGTCTCTGCATTGTTAGGAGAAGAGCCAGAGGGCCTAGCAAGGGGAAGCCGGAGGGCAACCGTCAGCGCGCGAAAGAAACATATCCGACTCAGCGCGGCCACACCATCTAATAGAGCGCCGCAACCTCCCACATATACTACAGAAGCATTCACTAGCCACCACCCCAGGGCTAGAAAGCAATCCTCCTGCGCTGCGCGAGGGCATGTATCTCGCCCATTGCCCCACCCCTGTCCCCACCCCGAACGTAGCTGTCCAGATAGCGTCCGCTGCGGGTCGATATCCTCCTACCTCGGGGGGGACGCCTGTCCTCTGCCGTTCCCTTTTGGCCAGTAATGTTAGGCCGCGCGCGACGTGGCGACCCAGTGGTGCCCCCCGTGGGGTGCCGGGCGGGGCGTGCTGCGTGCGTGGTGTCTTGGGTGTCGGCCCAGGGAAATTAAGGGATTAATTCACAGTGAATTCACAGCTTATCATAGATGTGCACCCCAAGACGGAGGAGACGCGAATCGCCCTTCTTGAGGATGCGCAGCTCATAGAGTACCGCTCGGAGTCGAAGGACGCGAAGTTCTCCGTGGGCGACATATACATCGGTACGGTTCGCAAGGTCATGCAGAACCACAACGCGGCCTTCGTGGACATAGGCTACCGGCGGGAGGGCTTCCTCCATATCAAGGACCTCGGCCCGCATTTCAGCTTCATGGTGGAGCAGGTGAAGCTGGCCCGTCGCGATGCCGGCCGGGGGAAGAAGCTCAAGGGTGAGAAGCTCATCCCCCGCTTCACCTTCACCCCCGCGCCCACCCTGGCCGGGGAGAAGCCCCAGCCGGTGCCCGACCGGAACGGCAAGATTATGGACTTCATCAAGAGCGGGCAGCTGCTCATGGTGCAGGTGGCCCGCGAGCCCTACGCCAACAAGGGGCCCTCGCTCACGGCCGACATCTCGATTGCGGGTCGGCATATCGTCCTGCTACCCTTCTCCGAGCGGGTGCATATCTCCTCGAAGGTGGAGGGGAAGGACGAGGTCATGCGGCTGAAGCTGCTGATGCAGTCCATCCTGCCCAAGGGCCTGGGGGCCATCGTGCGCACGGCGGCCCAGGGCCTGGGGGTGCGCGTCCTACACCAGGAGCTCTCGGAGCTGCTCGAGCGGTGGGAGCGCTGCCTGGAGAACGTGCAGAACATCGCCAAGTCGCCCGCGCTGCTGCTGGGCGAGATCAGCTCCTCCTCGGCCCTCATCCGCGACAACCTCAACGCCACCTACTCCTCGATACAGGTCAACAGCAAGCAGCTCTACGAGGAGATACACACCTACCTCCTGGACCATTCGCCCGACTCGGCCGACATCGTCAAGTACTACAACTCGAGCAAGGTGCCCATCTTCGACCACTTCGATGTGACCAAGCAGCTCAAGCGCCTGCTCGGCACGACGGTCTACTTCCACAAGGGCTCGTATCTGATTATCCAGCACCCTGAGGCCCTGCACGTTATCGATGTCAACAGCGGCTCGGGGGCGAAGAATGCGGCCACCCCAGAGGCCACGGCCTTTGAGGTCAACCTCGCGGCCTGCGATGAGATTGCCCGCCAGCTCCGCCTGCGCGACCTCGGGGGGATTATTGTCATCGACTTCATCGACATGAACGACCGCGCCTCCCGCCGGAAAATCTACGAGCGGATGCGCGAGCTCATGGCCAAGGACAAGGTGACCCACAAGATTCTGGAAATCACCGACTTCGGCCTCATGCAGATTACCCGCCAGCGCCACCGACCGGAGGAGCGGCTCGACACCACGGAGAAGTGCCCCTGCTGCCGCGGCACGGGCAAGGTGGAGTCCACCCTGGTGCTGGAGGACGAGATCGAGGCGAAAATCCTCCAGCTGGCCCAGCAGTCCAAGAATCCCTATATCGAGATGCGCGCCCATCCCTTCGTGGCGGCCTACTACAATAAGGGTATCTTCTCGCGCACCCGGACGGTGGCCAAGCGCTGCGGCTGCCGCCTCAAGGTGGTGTCGGACACCTCGGTGAACATGCTGGAGTACGAGTTTTTCGACCGGGAGGGCAACGGGTACGAAATCTAGCCATGACCCGCGGGCCATGCCCGTAGCCCCAAAATGTGGTGCCCGCAGGAATGCGGGCACTTTTTTTGTGTCCAGACCGTGGCCTATCGCACGGAGAGGCAATGCTTTCTGCATCCACAACAAAGCCGCGGCCCAGTGCGTTATATGCGCGGTGATTCTAAATAACAGCATTACACATATGAGTACCATCCGGCAAGCCCTCTCCACCCTTACCCTCCTTTTCATCCTGCTCACGGCGCATGCGCAGCCCGTGGAGTGGGAGGCGAGCTACGAGGCGAAGGGCGATTCGCGCGTAGACCTCGTCATCAAGGCCAAGCTCGCCCCCGACTGGCATCTCTACTCCATCGACCTGCCCCCGAACGGGCCGAATCCCACCTCCATCCAGTTCCATAAGCCCTTGGGGTACAAGCCGCTGGGGGAGCTCACGGAGATGGGTTCCTCGGTGGTGGAGCACGACCCCATCTTTGACCTCGACCTACGCCACTTCGCCGATAGCGCAACCTTCCGGCACGCCATTCAGCCGACGGCAGATGGACCATTCGAAATCGTGGCCACGGTGAGCTACCAGACCTGCTACGAGGGGACCTGCAATATCGGCGACTTCAGCTTCACCCTGCCCGTAGACCCAGCCAGCAGCGAGCCGAAGGTGGTGCGTTCGGAGGCTCCGTCTACACCGGCCGCGGGTTCTTCCGTCGCCGGTCCGGGCGGGGGAGGCCTATCCCTCGCCCCGTCCATAAGCCTCTCGGGTCCGGCCGACCCTGCGGCCAGCGATGCGCCCGGGACTTCGCTCCAGGGTGTGGAGCCGGGTGCGGAGGCTGCGCCCCCCGCCGAGGAGGGGCAAGCGGGTGGCCTGTTCTTCCTGCTGGCCTTCCTGACCGGGCTGGCCGCGCTGCTGACCCCGTGCGTCTTCCCGATGATACCCATGACGGTGTCCTTCTTCCTCGAGCAGCAGGATAGGGCCAAGGCCCTGGCCAGCGCGCTCACCTTCGGGCTGGGCATCGTCGGCATATACACCCTGCTGGGCTTGCTGGTGTCGCTCACCTCGCTCGGGGCGGACTTCATCACCAGCCTCACGAGCCACTGGTTCACCAACCTCCTCTTCTTCGCGCTGTTCGTGGTCTTCGCGGCGGCCTTCTTCGGCATGTTCGAGATACGCCTCCCCTCCTCGCTGGCCACCAAGGCCGACTCGGGCGTTGCCCGGGGGGGCCTGCTGGGGGCCTTCTTCCTGTCGCTGACCACCGTGATTGTCTCCCTCTCGTGCGTGGGCCCCATCGTGGGTGCCCTGCTGGTGGAGTCGGCCACGGGCTCGTCGGTGCGCCCCGTCGTGGGGATGTTCAGCTTCGCCCTGGGCTTCTCCCTGCCCTTCACCCTGCTGGCGGTGTTCCCCTCGTGGCTCAAGCGGCTACCGAAGTCCGGCGGCTGGATGAACTCCGTCAAGGTCGTGCTCGGCTTCGTGGTGCTGGCCCTCTCGCTCAAGTTCCTGCTGGGCTTCGACATCGCCCTGGGCCTGCACCTCCTCTCCCGGCCGGTGTTCATATCCCTCTGGATAGCCATATCCCTCCTGCTGGGCCTCTACCTCCTGGGCCACATCCGCTTCAAAATGGATAGCCCGCTGGGCCACGTCCCCTTCCCCCGCCTGCTGCTCGCCCTGCTGGCCTTCACCTTCTCCGTCTACCTCCTCCCGGGCCTCTTCGGCGCGCCCCTCTACGGCCTCTCGGGCCTGCTGCCCGCCGAGTCGCCCGACGACTTCTCGCTGACGGCGACCGCCCCGGCCGGCCGGACGGATGCCCTCCCCGTCGGCCTATGCGAGCCGCCCAAGTACGCGGCGGAGATAGCCCTGCCGCGGGGCATACAGGGCTACCGCGACTATGAGCAGGCCCTCGCGTGCGCCCGCGAGCTCAAGCGCCCCGTGCTGGTGGAGTTCACCGGGCACGGTTGCGCCAACTGCAAGGAGATGGCCGCCAAGGTCCTTTCGCGGCCCGAGGTGTCGAGCCTGATTGGCAGCCGCTTCGTCTACACCGCCCTCTACGTGGACGACAGGACGGCCCTCGCGGAGGCAGACCGCTACACCTCGCCGCACGACGGGCGCGAGAAGAGCACCGTGGGGCAGCAGAATCTGGACATCGAGCTGCACCGCTTCGGGGCGTCGGGCCAGCCCCTCTTCTTCGTGGTCTCGCCCGATGGGGCCATCGTCGCGGGCCCGAAGGGGCGGGATACCGACGTGGACTCCTTCCTCGGCTTCCTGGAGGGGGCGCTGGCCAAGCGCTAGCGCGCGCCGGCCGGTAGCCCCGCCACGGCCGGGGTAGGGCGGGGCGGGTAGGCCAAGTCGGCGTATATTTGTAGCTTTGCGGGCTGTAAAGATAGAACGCAAGCGCATGGAAGAGCAGAAACCGTCAGCGGAGAGGGTACCCTTCATCAACCAGCTCGAGGAGGCCGACACGGAGCGGGTCATCCTCACCGGCATGTACAAGGACTGGTTCCTGGACTACGCCTCCTACGTGATCCTCGAGCGGGCCGTCCCCCACCTCAACGATGGCCTCAAGCCCGTGCAGCGACGGATTCTCCACACCATGCACCGCCTCGAGGACGGGCGCTACAACAAGGTCGCCAACATCGTGGGGCACACCATGCAGTTCCACCCCCACGGCGACGCCTCCATCGGCGACGCGCTCGTGGGGCTGGGCCAGAAGGACCTCCTCATCGACACGCAGGGGAACTGGGGGAACATCATCACGGGCGACGCCGCGGCCGCGCCCCGCTACATCGAGGCCCGCCTCACCCCCTTCGCGCTCGACGTGCTCTTCAACCGCAAGACGACCCAGTGGATGAAGAGCTACGACGGCCGCCAGGACGAGCCCATCACCCTGCCGGCCAAGTTCCCCCTCCTGCTGGTGCAGGGCACCGAGGGGATAGCCGTGGGCCTGAGCTGCAACGTGCTGCCGCACAACTTCAACGAGGTCATCGACGCGGCCATCCTCTACCTCCAGGGCAAGCCCTTCGAGCTCTACCCCGACTTCCCCACCGGGGGCCTGGCCGACTGCACCGCGTACGCCGACGGCAAGCGGGGGGGCCACGTGAAGGTCCGCGCCCGCATACGCAAGCAGGACAGCAAGACGGTGGTGATTGAGGAGATACCCTTCTCGCTCAACACCGAGAAGCTCATCGAGTCCATCCGCAAGGAGAACGAGAGCGGGCGCATCAAGGTGAAGCGGATTGAGGACAACACCGCCGAGCGGGCCGAGATCGTGGTGCATCTGGCCCCCGACATGTCGCCCGACAAGACCATCGACGCGCTCTACGCCTTCACGGCCTGCGAGATCAAGAAGCACCCCAACGCCTGCGTGATACACGACGACAAGCCGCACTTCCTGGGGGTGAGCGACCTGCTGCGCGCCTCGGTCGACCACACCCGCGGGCTGCTGACCCAGGAGCTGCAGATACGGATGGGCGAGCTGGAGGACGCGTGGCACTACGCCTCGCTCGAGCGCCTGTTCATCGAGCACCGCCTCTACCTGGCCATCGAGGAGTGCACCACCTGGGAGGGCATCCTGCAGACCATCGAGGCGCAGCTCCAGCCCTACGTGCACCTGCTGCGGCGGCCGCTGGTGGAGGACGACATCGTGCGCCTGACCGAAATCAAAATCAAGCGCATATCGAAGTACGACAAGAAGAAGGCCGACGAGCTGATACGGAGGACGGAGAAGGAGATGGAGGAGGTGCAGGGGCATCTCGACGGCATCGTGGCCTACACCATCGCGCACTTCAGGCGGATCAAGAAGAAGTACGGAGCGAAGTACCCCCGCCTGACGGAGATCGCGCCCTTCGAGGAGATACAGGCCGTGCGCGTGGTGGCCAACAACAAGAAGCTCTACGTGGACCGGGCGGCGGGCTTCATCGGCACCGAGCTCAAGGGGGCGGAGTACCTGGGCGAGTGCTCCGACATCGATGAGGTCATCGTGATCCTCCGCTCGGGGCGCTACTTCGTCACCCAGGTGGCCGAGAAGAAGTTCATCGAGAAGGACATCCTCTACGTCGGCATCTACAGCCGGAACGACACGCGCACGGTCTACAACCTGGTGTACCTCGACGGGACGTCGCGCATCTCCTTCTGGAAGCGCTGCTCGGTGACCTCGGTGATCCGCGACCGGGAGTACGACCTCACCCAGGGCACGCCCAAGAGCCGGCTGCTGTACCTGAGCGTGAACCCCAACGGGGAGGCCGAGCGCATCCGCGTGCTCTTCGACATCCCGCGGATGAAGAACCCCACCAAGGAGTACGACTTCTCGGAGCTGGCCATCCGCGGGCGGGAGACCAAGGGCAACCAGCTCTCGAAGTCGCCCGTCAAGAAGGTCACCCTGCTGGAGCGGGGGGGGTCGACGCTCGAGGACATCAAGATATGGATAGACCGCGACGTGAACCGCCTGAACACCGAGGAGCGGGGCGACTTCCTGGGCGAGTTCGCCTCGGACGAGCTGGTGCTGGCCATCTACGCCGACGGCACCTACCAGACGACCTCCTTCGACGTGTCGAACCGCTACGGGGAGAAGCTCCTGCGGATTGAGAAGTTCGACGGGGCCCGGGTGTTCACCGTGGCCTACTACGACTCCGACCAGGGGTACTACTACCTGAAGCGTTTCGCCTTCGAGCCGAGCGGCGAGGCGGTGTCCTTCATCGGCGAGTCGGCCGGGGCGCGGCTCATGGCCCTGAGCGACGACCCCGCCCCGCAGCTGGCCGTGGTCTTCGGCGGGGTGAATATCAACCGGCCGCCCGAGCGCATCGCCGCGGCCGACTTCATCGGGGTGAAGTCCTACCGGGCGAAGGGGAAGCGGATATCGACCTACGCCGTCGAGCTGCTCGAGCTCATCCCCTCGGCCGCCGACTAGGCCCCCATCCCCCGACTTTGGGGCGGCACCCCCAGGCATGAAAAACGGGGCAACTCAGAGAGTTGCCCCGTTCGTTTATCGCTTAGCTACCCGCTACCGCACGATGAAGCGCGCCGACTGCCCATTGGCCCGCAGCACGTAGATACCGGCGGGTATGGACTGCACATCCATGCGCCCGTCTGCATCCAGCAGCTGGCGGAGCACCAGGCGACCATCCAGGCTGAGGACCTCCACCACGCAGGGGAGCTCCACGCCCTTCACCGTCAGGAAGTCGATTGCCGGCATGGGGCTCACCGACAGGGTCTTCAGCGCGGCGCTGCTCACGGGGGAAGGATTCAGCAGCTGCGCGGAGCCGGGACCCGAACCCGAGCCAGGACCAGAGCCTTGGCCTGAACCAGGACCCGAACCTTGGCCCGACCCAGGGCCAGAGCCTTGACCCGACCCAGGGCCAGAGCCGCCCGCCTTCTCCACCGTCACCTTCAGCGTGGCGCTCTTCCGCCCGTCGTACTTCGACTTCACCGTGATGGTGGCCGTCCCCTCATCCGCGCCCGCCGTCAGCTTGCCGTTCTCATCCACCGACACCACGGCGTTGTCGCTCTCCCAGCTCACCCCCTTGTCCGCAAACTCCTCGGGCTTCACGATGGCGACCAGCTCCACATCCGTTTCGGCCTGCATCGTGTGGGCCGTGATGGCCGCGGTGGGCTCGGACTTCAGCGCGATCTCCACGCTCTCCAGGGCCTTACCCACTGTCACCGTCAGCGTGGCGGTCTTATCCGGATGGCGCGTCGACTTCACCGTGATGGTGGCCGTACCCTCATTCGCGCCCGCCGTCAGCTTGCCATCGGCATCCACTGCGACCACGGCCGCATTGTCGCTCTCCCAGCTCACCTCCTTGTGCTTAGCGTCCTCGGGCATCACGATGGCGGCCAGCTCCACCTCCGAGCCAACAGGCATCGCGTGGGCCGTGATGGCCGCGGTGGGCTCGGACTTCAGCGCGATTGCCACGCTCTCAACGGGCTGTATCACCGTCACTTCGCAGACCGCCCCCCGCAGGAGGCCCGGGGCCAGGCGCCCCTTGCAGGTCAGCTCGATGGTGGTGGTCCCGAGCTTCTCCCCCTTGACCTTTACCACCTTGGGGTTGCTGGCATCCGGCGCTATGCTGGCGATTCCGGCATCCTCCACCATCCATTCCCCAGCTGAGAGGTCGGTGCTGGGGTTGTTGGGTACTTGCAGCAGCACATTACCCTCTATGTTCTTCTCCTCGCCCAGCGATATTTCAAGGGTCTCGGGTGATGCCTTACGTAGGATCTCTATGCCCTCTATCTTGTCCGCGTAGTCCTTCCACCCATCGGCCGCCTTGTAGTCCGCTACGCTCTTCTTCGGCACGTATATCTTCGTGATTTCATTCGCCTTGAGGGCTAGGGTCACGGGTGGCGTGCTGGCCAGGCTGAACACCTCATCTAGCTTGTCGCTATTGAGCATCCCCCCTCCAATGGACTTAACGCTCTCGCCGAGGATGATGCTCTTCAGCGACTGGCAATTGTAGAGTAGGTTTTCCCCGAGCTTCTCCACGCGGGCCGGGAAGGTTATGCTGGCCAGCTTTGAGTTGAGGCTGAATGCGCCATCCCCGATGCTCGTGACCCCGGCTGGAATCTCTATCTTCGTCAGCTCCTCGCACTCCCTCATTGCCTCTTTCTTGATGGTTTTCAGGCTCTTCGGGAGGTCCACCCTTGTCAGCTTGACGCAACTGTACAGCACACCCTCTTCGAGTGTCTGTATCCCCTCCGGTATGCTGATTCTGATTAGCTCTTTGCAACCTTTGAATGCCAGCTTTTTGATGGCCTTCAGGCTCTTCGGGAGGTCCACCTTCGTCAGCTTTTCGCAATTCTCGAATGTGGAGGCCTCTATGGTCTCTACCCCCTCCGGTATACCTATCTCATGTAGCTTGCTGCAGCTGCCGAAAGCCTCTTCCCCTATGGTCTTCACCCCCGCCGGGAG
The DNA here is from genome assembly GCA_002749065.1 of Bacteroidia bacterium. Classification (GTDB taxonomy): domain Bacteria; phylum Bacteroidota; class Bacteroidia; order Bacteroidales; family CAJPTX01; genus Bacteroides_D. The sequence continues at coordinate 46,354 of PDTX01000010.1, forward strand.
GCTACCCCCCACGTTCTGCAGGCTAGAGCAGTTGTAGAATGCTTTCTTCCCGATGGACGATAGCTTCGACTCGGGCTTGAGATTCAGGTCTACCAGCTTGTAGCTTTCTATGAAGGCTTCATTCTCAATGATTTCCACCTCATCGGGTACAGTGTATTCCGTTCTGGGGTTACCCGCGGTGTACTTCATTAGCCGCTTCCCGTCCTTGGAGAGGAGTACGCCATCCACAGCCTTCCAGCTCGCATTCTCCCCCTCTACGATGAACTTGCTGATCTTGTTGCCGAAGGCATTCTCCCCGATGGTCTCCAGCCCAGTGCCGATGTGCAGCTCCTTGACATGGTCAAAGACCCTCGCCCCGATGCTCTTGACGCTATTGGACAGGGTGACCTTTTCGAGCTTTTCGCAGCCCATGAACGCCCCATCCGCAATGGTCTCCACCTCGTCGGGTACGGTGTACTCAGTCTCCGGCTTCTTCGGGAGGCAGGCCAGCAGCCGCTTGCCATCCTTGGAGAAGATCACCTTGCTTTCCGCCTTCAGGTTCGGATTATCCGAATGCACCTCAATCTCCGCCAGGTACTTTCTTTCTATTGAGCCGACGGACTTCTCATCCAGCCCCTGCCCGATCTTGAGCTTGGTGATGGTGCAATCCTCGAACGCATTGGGCTCGATGGTCTTGACGCTCCCGGGGATATTCAGCTCTCTCGGTGTGCTACAGTTCTTGAATGCATGCTCGCCGATGGTCTCTACCCCCTCCCCGATGGGGAATTGCTGTAGGTTGCATCCGCTGAATGCCCACCTCTCGATGGTCTTGACGCTCGCGGGGAGCTCAACCTTCGTAAGCTGCTGGCATCCGCTGAATGCGCCCTCGCCGATGGTCTCCACCCCGTCGGGCACGTTGTACTCGGTCTCCGGCAGGGCGGTGGGGCAGCTGTGTAGCAGCTTACCATCCTTGGAGATAAGCACGCCTTTGTCCGACTTCCAGTGGGGGTTCTCGTCGACCACCTTGATGTGTTGCAATGATGAAGTTTCCCCCTGGAATGCCCAGGCAGGGATGGTCTCCACATCCTTGGAGATGGTGAGCTTCGTCAGATTGCGCACCTGCTCGAATACATTTTCGACGATGGTCTTCACTCCGTCGGGCATGGTGTACTCGGCACCCGAGCGGGCTGGGGGGTAGGTGTGGAGCCGCTCCCCGTCCTTGGAGATGAGCACGCCATCCACCGACTTCCAGTGGGTGTTCCCGGGGTCCACCTTGACGCTCTCCAGACCCGATGCGTGGATCGCCATCTCCTTCCGCGTTTTCCCATCTGGGGCGAAACCCTCGATGGTCCTTAGGTCCACGGGGAGCGTGAGATTTGTCAGCCTGGCACTTAGTTCGAAAGCGTTGAACCGGAGGGCCACCACGGTGTAGTTCTCCCCCCCATACTTCACTACTTTGGGAATGGAGGTATTGGTCTCTACCTTGTCGTAACGCACTAGCTCCACCTCCTTGGGGCTCTCGCTGAGGATCTGGTAGACCCCCTCGGTTTGCTGGATGATATCGCCCACCGCAGCCTTTGCCCATGGTGTCAGCAGGGCGGTTGCGGCCAGCAGTAGGCCTATACGTGGAATTTTTCTCATGTTTGTCTTGATATTTAGTGAAACATATTGGTTGGAAAAAGAAGTGTCGACTCTAGGTTCATACAGTGGGTCTGGTGGCTGGATACCCTAGCGCGGTGCGTGTGTCCCGTGCCATCCGGCTTCGCGGTCCTCTCCCTACCCTTTTTACGTGGCCGGGTGGTGGCAAGGTTCTGCAGGGCGTAGCCTCCACGGCCACGCTTACACCAAGCGCGGAAATCCTTATGTCAGCATCCCGGAATGGGTGATTAGATTTCGCCCCAGCCTAGTCCTCCGAGCTGTTCGGGTCGGTGTTCGTCCACCAGTCGTCGTCCCAGCACTCGATGTCGGCCATGATGTCGGGCATGGTGCTCTTGTGGAACACGGGGTCCTTGATGCCCTGCCGCTTCTGGTCGAGGTAGTCCCTCAGCAGGCGCACCGCGTACTTGCCCAGGAAGAGGATGGTGATGAGGTTGAGGATGGTGGTCAGGCCCATGAACACGTCGGCCAGGCCCCAGGCCAGGTCGAGGGTCATCACCGCGCCCAGGAACACGGCGATGCCGACGGTGATCTTGTAGGCCTTCATGACCCAGGGGTTCTTGGTGAGGTGTCGGATGTTGGTCTCGCCGTAGTAGTAGTTGCCGATGATGGAGGAGAAGGCGAAGAAGATGAGCGCGATGGCGATGAAGTAGGTGCCGAAGTCGCCGATCTGCAGCGAGAGGGCCTCCTGGGTGAGCTGCGCGCCGTTGAGGCCGGAGGCCAGGTCGACCCCGCTGCACAGGATGATGAAGGCGGTGCAGGAGCAGATGACGATGGTGTCGATGAACACGCCCAGGGCCTGGATGAGGCCCTGCTTGACGGGGTGGCTGATGGTGGCGGTGGCCGCCGCGTTGGGGGCCGAGCCCATCCCGGCCTCGTTGCTGAAGAGTCCCCGCTTGATGCCGTTCATCACCGCGGCCCCCATGCCCCCGCCCACCAGCGACTCCATGCCGAAGGCGTGGGTGAATATCATCCGGAACACGCTGGGCACCGCGCTGATATTCATGGCGATGACCACCACGGCGATGCCCAGGTAGCCCAGGGCCATGATGGGCACGATGACCGAGCTGAAGCGGGCGATGCTCTGGATGCCCCCCCAGATGATGGCGAAGGCCGTCACGGCGATCACCAGCCCGACGTAGGTCTTGTCGAAGCCGAAGGCCTTGGAGAGCGCCTCGCTCATGGTGTTGGACTGCACGGTGTTGAACGCGTAGCCGAAGGTCAGGGCGATGAGGATGGCGAAGACCGCGCCCATCCACGGCTGCTTGAGGCCCTGCTTCATGTAGTAGGCCGGCCCGCCGCGGAAGGACGAGCGGCCACGCACCTTGTAGAGCTGCGCGAGCGTCGACTCGATGAAGCCCGTGGCGGCCCCCATCAGGGCGATGAGCCACATCCAGAAGACGGCGCCCGGCCCCCCGACCACGATGGCCGTGGCCACGCCCGCCAGGTTGCCCGTGCCCACCCGGCTGGCCAGCGAGACGGCGAAGGCCTGGAAGGAGGAGATCTTCTTGCCACCACCCGGGCGGTCCTTCGGGCCGGAATCGCCCAGCAGGCGGAACTGCTCGCCGAAGAGGCGGAACTGTACGAAGCCCGAGCGGAGCGTGAAGTAGAACGCGCAGAACAGCAGCAGAGCGACGAGGATGTAGCTCCACAGCAGGGTGTTGACCCCCCCGATGAGGTCGGATAGGGTCGTGTAGAATGCGGACATTTCCATGGTAGCCGTTTTTATCTGTAATCCTTAAAATTATTATTCGCTAGAAACACCGGGAGCGAAATTAGCCATAATGCGCAATATGCAAGCAGGGGTGACCGCAATCGACAGCGGATATAAATACGGCTGCTGCGATTCGCCACCGCGCTCTCGCCGGAGATATCGCCCCGAAGGGTCCATCCTCACGCTTTTTCACTACATTTGCCCTGGTCTGGGGCGGGGCCCGGGCCATTCGAAAGCAACTCTGAGGTGATAGCGCTCATCGACTGCAACAACTTCTTCGTGAGCTGCGAGCGGGTGTTCAGGCCCTCGCTCGAGGGGCGGCCCGTGCTGGTGCTCTCGGGCAACGACGGCTGCGTCATCGCCCGCAGCAACGAGGTCAAGGAGCTGGGGATAGGGATGGGCGTGCCCCGCTTCAGGGTGCAATCCATCATAGCGCGGCACGGCGTCGCGGTCTTCTCGGCCAACTTCGAGCTGTACCACGACATGTCGCGCCGCGTCATGCGCTACATCGCCCGTGAGGGCCTGCCCCAGGAGGTTTACTCCGTCGATGAGTGCTTCCTCACCCTGCCCGACGATGCCCCGCTGGAGGACTTCGCCCGCGGCCTACGGGCCCGCATCCACAGGGCGATTGGTATCCCCGTGAGCATCGGCATGGCCCCCACCAAGACGCTCGCCAAGATGGCCAGCCGCTTCGCCAAGGGGTCGCCCCGGCGCCAGGGGGTCTGCCTGCTCGATACCCCGGAGAAGTGGGGGGCGGCCAACGAGCGCACGCTGGTGGCCGATGTCTGGGGCATAGGTCGGCGCTCGGTCGCCAAGCTCGAGGGCATGGGCGTGGGGCGTGCCTCCGACTTGGTGAACCTACCCGAGGGCATGGTCCGCAGCCTGCTGACGGTGGTCGGCCTACGCACCTGGCGGGAGCTGCAGGGCCAGGCGGCCATCCCCTTCGCCCCCGCCCCGCCGCGCGCCTCGGTGTCCTCCTCCCGCTCGCTCGAGCGCGACACGGACGACCCCCGGGTGCTGGAGAGCTGCGTGTCGCACTTCCTGATGGGCTGCTGCCAGAGGCTGCACGACGAGCGCCTACAGGCCCTGTCCGTCGGCGTGTTCCTGGCCACCAACCGCTTCCGGCCGGAGGGCCCGCCGCATGTCGAGACCCGCATGCTCCCGCTCCAGACCCCCACGGCCGACCCGCTGGAGCTGAATCCCATCGCCATCGGGCTGCTCCGGGCCATGCTGCGCCCCGGGGCCAAGTACAAGCGCGTGGGGGTGGTGCTGGACCGCCTTAGCCCCTGGACCATAACGCATAGCCTCTTCGACACGGTCGACCGGGAGAAGCGTGCCCGCCTCCAGGCATCCATCAGCGAGATAGGGCGGCGCTTCGGCCCCCGGGCCCTGCGGCTCGGCACCCAGAGCCAGGACGGCATCAGGGGGCAGGTCCGCCAGGAGCACCTCTCCCGCCGGTACACCACGGCCCTGAGCGAAATCATCGACGTGTACGCCGACGTAAACCATACGAGACAATCATCCTAAAGCCAGAGATAGAAATGCAGGTATTCAAGTTTGGCGGGGCATCCATCAGCAGCCCCGAGAAGGTGAGGCACATCGCCCAGCTGATACAGACCCAACGCGGCGCGGAGGCCCTGACCATCGTGGTGAGCGCCATGGGCAAGATGACCAACGCGCTGGAGGAGGCCCTGGCCGACGCGCTGGAGCGGCCGGGGCAGGCATCCGACGCGCTGGAGCGTATCCGCCGCTTCCACACAGAGATGGTCGACGGGCTCTTCGGCGGGGACGAAGAGCCCAAGGCCACGACCCACAGCCTGCTGGCCAGCCTGGAGCTGCAGCTGGCCCACCTACCCCGGGTGGAGTACGACGCGGCCTACGACATGGTGGTCTCCTTCGGCGAGCTGCTCTCCTCGCGCATCATGCAGACCTACCTCGCCCAGCAGGGGCTGGAGGCCCAGTGGGTGGACGCGCGCGCCATTCTCCGCACCGACGATGCCCACCGGGCCGCCACGGTCGACTGGTCGCTCTCCCAGCAGCTCGCCGAGGATACGCTCAGGGACACCCCCGGGAGCGTGTACATCACCCAGGGATTCATCGGGGCGAACTCGCAGGGGAAGACCACCACCCTGGGGCGCGAAGGCTCCGACTACAGCGCCGCCCTGCTGGGGGCCTTCCTCCGGGCCGAGAGCGTCACCATCTGGAAGGACGTGCCCGGCTTCCTGAGCGCCGACCCCAAGCTCTTCCCCGCCGCGCAGCCCCTCGACGAGCTGGACTACCAGGAGGCCATCGAGATGTCCTACAACGGGGCGAAAATCATACACCCCAAGGCCATAAAACCCCTGCTGTGGGCCGGCATCCCCATGCGCGTCCGCTCCTTCGACGACCCCGACCTGCCCGGCACCACCATCCACCACTGCCCGCCCGGCGGGGGGCGGACCATGCCCCCCCTGCTGGCCGTGCTGGACAGCGTGACCCTCCTCACCCTCACCCCCCACGACCTCTCCTTCGCCCTGGAGGAGAGCCTCGGCGAGCTCTTCTCCCTCCTGCACTCCTACCGCATACAGGCCCGGCTCATCCACAACTCGGCCGTGAGCCTCACCCTCTGCGTGGACTCCGACCCCGTGCACCTGCCCGACGCCATGGAGGCCCTAGCGCGCCACTCCCGCCTGAGCCACACCGGCGGGCTCAAGCTCCTGACCGTGCGCCACTGCACCCCCGAGCTCCAGAAGCTGCTGGACGGCTTCGGGAGCATCCTCCTCTCGAAGGGAACGCCCACGGCCCGGCAGTACCTCCTCCGGGCCACGGACTGGGACCAGCACCTCTACCCGGCCATCTGCGAGGCCCTCGCCCGTATGTCCACCCAGCGCTCGTCGGAGAGGTGAGTGCCCAGCGACTGGATGACCTCGTGCGCCACGTAGTTGCCCAGCTCCAGCGACTTCGCGAGCGACCAACCGCTGAGGATGCCGTACAGGCAGCCCGAGACGAAAAGGTCGCTCGCGCCCGTCCCGTCCACCACCGCGGCCTTGAAGCACGGCACATGTAGCGACTCCTCCCCCCGCCTTCCCATGGCCCCGTGGTGCCCCATGCGGATTACGGCAATCCGCCCCCCGCTGCTGAGCTCGAAGAGGGCGTTCTTCTCGCTCTTGCCCGTGAAGGCCCGCGCGCTCTCGCTGTTGGTGAAGAGGATGTCCACGCTCTGCGGGATGATGCGGTGCAGGAACTCCCGGTTGCGGTCCACGATGTCCGCGTTGCTCAGGTCCAGCGACACCATCAGCTGGTTCTCCCGCGCGATGACCAGCACCCGGCTCAGGAATGCGCGGTTCTGCACGATGTAGCCCTCGATGTGCAGGATGTCGTAGCCCAGGAAGTTGTTCGCGTTCAGGTCGTGCGCGTTGAGCGTTGCGGCGGCTCCCAGGAAGGTGGCGAAGGTCCGCGTGCCATCCGGGCTGATAAGGGCCATCGAGCAGCCCGTCTTGGCCAGGCTGTCGTGCAGCATCGGGTTGATGCGCAGGCGTATCATCTCGTCGCGGATTAGCCGGCCGGCCTCGTCGCGCCCCACCTTCCCCACGAAGCCCGCCCCCATGCCCAGGCGCGATATCCCCCGTACGATGTTCACCGCGCTGCCCCCCACTACCCGCAGCGGCTGCAGGGGCGCGATGGTCTCCAGCGCGTGGTCGAGCGTCTCGATGTCGATGTACTGCTTGGCCCCCTTCTCGAGGCCCAGCTCATGGAGCAGCCCGTCGCCCTCCAGCGGTACGATGATGTCGAGCAGCGCATTCCCCAAGCCCAGTAATCGTGCCATAGTCCTGTCGTTTTTCCTGTCGTGGCCCGCCCCCAGCCCTTGTCGGCTGCGCTGAGCGGGCCACCGGCAAATGTAGGCACATTTTCCGCACTTTCCATCCCCAGGCCCAGGGGTATTCACCTTCTGCCCGGAGTGGGCAGGGTTCTCACGAACTGCTTACCTTCGCGTTGCGCCGGGTCAGCTCCGGGCATCGTGGCAGTAATCCACTGGCGTAAAATAGGCAAGGCAGGCAGGTATGGAGAGCATGTACTTCGAGCGGCGTGGCGGGGACACGCCCGAGTTCTGGGAGGTGGAGCTGGAGGGCAGCTGGTACGGCGTGTACTCCGGGCGGGTGGGCTGCCAGGGGGAGGGCAGCTGGCAGTATTCGACCTCAGCGCGGGAGGCGGAGGGGAAGGTGCGGCGACTAGTGGCGGGTAAGCTGGCCGAGGGCTTTGCGCGGATAGACCCGCCGCCACCTCTGGACCTCGCGCCCGGCGTGCCGGAGCTGCTGGAGGGCCCGCCGCTGGCCGACGGGGAGCTGGCGCGCTTCACGGAGCAGGCCATCAGTCGGCCCACGGAGCTGGAGCGTATCTTCTGGGATGTGCAGCTGGACCGATTGTTCGCCGAGTGGGACTTCGCGGGCGACTACGCCTCCTACCACCTCCCGCACCCACGGACGATGGCCCAGGAGTTTGAGGCCGTGGCGGCGTGGGATAGCCCCAGCATGGGTAGGGAGGTGGAGCGCGACGGGCGGGGGATGGTGACGGAAATCCGCTACCGCATAGGGGGGCTGGTGGTGCTGACGCTGCGTAATAGCCATTTCTGCCTGCCCGTTTTCCCCTTCTTCAGCGAGCATGGTCGGTGGCTCCATCGGCCCGAGCGGATACAGCAGGAGCTCCGGCTGCTGCTGACGCGCTTCCCGTCCTTCTGCGCCGAGGGCCTGCTGCGAATGGGCGCATACGTGGAGCGGAAGAGCAAACGGCGGAAGCTCAAGGCATTGGCTGAGGTGGGGATGGCCATGATGGTGCACAATTGCATGCGGGGGACAGACCTTGAATACCGCTTGCTGCCTGGCCACAAGCGTAGCTTTCTACAGGTGGGCCTGGGGGCGACCCACCTGCTGGAGCTGATTATGCCCTACGCGAGCTTCGCCGGGCGGATTGCCGGCATACTCCCCACCGTGGGGGTGGCGCGGGGGCTGCTAGAGCGGGTGGAGCTGGGTATCAGCCTGGGGGATAGGCGGCGCTGGGATGCGTGGGGAACGGTGCTGTGGCATGAGCATCGGCGCTACTCGGAGGACCCCCGCCTCGATTTCTGGGGGGAGCGCTACCTGGCCTACGAGCGGGCAATGGCTGTGGAGAGGGGCGATTTCGGCCCGGGCCAGCTGGATATACAGACCGTGTGGGGGTGGAACATCCCGGGCGTGGAGGGCTCGCTCGAGCATCTCGGGGACAATCTCTACGCCATTCGCTACTCCATCGGTGGGCGGGATGTGCTGACGGTCGGGCATGATGCGCTGGACTTTCGGCTCGCCGGCATGAAGCATAGGACCCAGCTACCCAAGGGCTCCGTGCCGACCATGGATGCCTTGCGCGCCCTTCTGGAGGGGCTCCCGGCCTTCTACCATGCGGGGACGGTGGCGTTCAATCAGCGGTTCGAGGATGCGAAGCGGGTGGAGCGGGTGGCCGGGGTGCTGGAGCGGATTGGTAGGCGGTGGGTGATGGACCTCTCGCAGGGCGAGCACCTCGTCGTGGAGCTGCATATGCCCGGGGTGCTCTTCCTGGAGCTACGCCTACAGCTGGCCAACTTCGAGGGGCAGCTCGCGCAGCTACGACCAACCGTGGCGCGGGTGATGCGCGCGATGGAGGAGGCCCCGCTACGCTTCAAGCTCTACCCTCGGGAGCTTTACGCCTCCTGGGCTACACCGTGGGTGAGGGGGTAGGGGATTTCCGCTGGCTCGCCATCAGCCCTTCACCCTCTTGCCGTAGAAGAATTCCACCAGCTGCGTGCCCCGTACGGTGAGCCAGCCATTGGAGAATTCCGTTGAGCACCAGCCACTTTCGCTTCCACTCGTGCCGATGGGTGTAGTCCTGGCGGGTGAGAAGGGGGCGATTTGGGCTTGGTGGGGGTAGGTATCCCAAGATTTTTCCTATATTCGCTACATGAAGTGGGTACGGCGTGCGATGAGCAGGAGCTTTCGGGAATGCTGCGGTTCGGTATTCCCGGGAGATTTGTGTGCTAGGTTTACCCCCCCCCCCCAAATTTTAGGATAGAAGCAAACTGTATTGCGTTTTTTGCCTCGCATGCGCTGGATGGCGCGTGGGGGGCTTTTTTGCGCTTTGGGGCGAGATGTCCCTACTTTCCCAAGAGCATATTCTATCAAAATACCCTCCCTACGAATATTCGTTTTAAAGAGTGTACGGTGCATTGTATGATATTCCTCAAATCAATAGGAGATGCTGGGAATGGGAAACGATTTTAATGATGAATACTACAAGAGCTTGCGAGAGCCTATCGGGGCTCGCGCCTTCGTGCAGTACTACGAGTCCTTTCGGCAGCAGCTGAGTAATGATGAGCTGCTACGCCTATTCGAGGCCAACGGGGAGGACTGGGAGGAGAATACGAGCCGGACGAAGGCCAACCAGGGTAGGCGCATCTTTAGCCTGGGGGTAAATCTGGGGGTTCTACGCCATATCGTAGATACCTGTAGCCCGAGCAAGGTGGGCCAGGGGGTAATCGAAGAGGCAAAGCGCTTGCTGCTGCTCTACGACCCCAGCGACCAGCGGCAGGAGCTGCATGCGATGGATAAAATGCTCGCTGCCACGAACCTGGATGAGAAGGATAAGTACATCCTCATTAAGTACCGTGTGGGCCAAGGGGTTTTCCGTAAGCGCCTGTATGAGTACTGGGGGGGATGCTCCGTTACGGGTTGCCGTGAACATTCCCTGCTGATTGCCTCGCATATTAAGCCCTACAGCGAGTGTCGGCCATATGAGCGCTACGACCTATACAATGGGCTGCTGCTCACGCCGAACCTCGATAGGCTCTTCGACCGTCATCTTATCTCCTTCGATGAGCAGGGGAAAATAATGGTGTCTAGCTCTCTGAACTCTGATGATTTGGCATGCTTGGGGATTAGCGGGGAGGAGCGGCTTGTGGGGGAGCGTTTAGATGATAGGCATGAGGAGTATTTAGTCCTGCATCGTGCGGTCTTCAGGTCGCAGGAAGCGGGGGAAGATGCGTTGGAAGTGGGGACTCTCAGCCTGAAGCGAGAGGGAACTAGTGTAATCAATACAAAAGGAAACGAACGAATGGTACAAACAGAATGGTCTCCTGTGGAGGGGGAAAACTCTAGGAATTTCTTGGCAGGCAAGCGCATGGAGCGTTTGCCCGAGAAGACGAGGGATGAGATTGCCAGTAAGGCGAAGGACATCCTTGCCCACTGCGTAAACCCGGCTGGGGATGAGGCGCAGCAGTCTACCGTCCTTGTCTATGGTTGCGTGCAGAGTGGCAAGACGCTCTCGTACACCTACCTCACTGCTCTGGCGAGCGACAATGGCTATCGGATGGCTATATACCTAACGGGGGTGAATACCAACCTGCAGAAGCAGACGTATGAGCGGCTGGATGATGACCTGAATATGCGTAGCAATGCATTCTACCTGCCGGATGTGCCGTCTGAAGACCCCAGGATTCATCTTACCATAGACAGGAAACGTGCGGCCAGGATGCTGGAGGGGGGACGAACAGTCCTGCTACCCGTGATGAAGAATCGAGCTGGCATTCAGGATGTTATTACTCTGCTCAAGGATGAGACGGTGGCTAAGGCATTGGGTAGTAGCCCTGTGCTAATCATCGACGATGAGTCGGACAACGCCTCGCTCAACAATAGGGCCTATAGCAACAGTAAGACCGGTCTCGAGGAGAAGAGTACCACCTACGAGTTCATAGAGAAGCTCAGGGAGTGCGCCCCTCGCTTCGCCTACGTGGAGTACACGGCTACGCCGCATGCCAATTTCCTCATAGAGCAACGGGATATGCTTCGACCCGATTGGTGCGCAGTACTAGAGCCGGGCGAGGGCTACACGGGGGCGGAGACCTTCTTTGCCCCGGATAGCCCCTACCTGCTGACCATACCCAGCGAGGAGATGGATTCATCTGAATGGAGAGGGAAGCTCCCTGGTTCCCTGCAAAAAGCCATAGCCTACCACCTGCTTAATGTTGCCGTCACGGTGGACGTGCAGGAGCGCCTACCTTTCTTGACCATGATGATCCACTGCACGCGTGAATACAACGGTGAGGGGGGGAATGAAAGGATATTTAGCTTGGTGGAGGATTTCGTTCGCCAGTTGCGCCTCGATGCGGAGAATGAAGGCTCGGGCACTAAGCTCTCGCTGCTGGATGAGCAGTACCAGGAGCTGAAGAGAACCTACGATACAGCCCTACCTGACCTAGAGGAGCTGCGAGAGCTGCTAGGCCATTTACTGTCAGACCCAAAGGCCATCCGATGCCATAAGCTCACGCAGGATGGTGATGAGAAGATTGATTGGGGGGAGAAGAGGTGCAAATGCCATATCGTCGTTGGCGGCGACAAGCTAGGCCGGGGCTTCACCCTGGAGAATTTGACGACTTCCTACCTTTCGCGCTGGACGAGTGGTACGCCCACGGCTGACACCCTCTGGCAACGTGCCCGCTTCTTCGGCTACAAGAAGGACTACCTGGAGGCCTGCCGCGTCTACATGCCGGAGGTCGCCATTGATGCCTATAGGCGATTTGCCAACTACGAGGTCTACCTCAGAGACTATATCCGTGATAATGCCAGCCTGGAGGGCGTGGAGTGGGAGATTAGCGAGAAGATTCCTGCATTGTTGAACGCCACTCGTCAGTGCATACAACGTGAACAGCGTGGTGCCCTGGTGGAATGGTTCCAGCTGCAGGATCTCGGCAATATCGAGGCTAACGACTTGCTGGTTGAGGAGTTTCTTCGTGCCATTCAGCAGTCCCTCGAGCCGGCCGAACCACAGGGGAACACCCCTGCTCAGCAGCACCTGTATGCCAGCTTGGAGAGGGGGACGATTGCTAGCCTTCTTAGAGCCTACAAGTCAGATAACGACCATTCTCGGGAGAGACTCGAGCGCATTGTGAGCTTCATGGCTCGTTCGGAGGCGCCGGTACATTTCTACTACATGTCGCATAGCCAGCCAAGGCCACGTACCCTGGAAGCCACCACAGGCGAGCTGGCCAGCTTCAATGTCGGTAAATACGATGGGGGTAGCTTTGCACCCTACAATGACTTCAAGGGTGGCGACTCCATCACCGTGCAGCTCTACCGCATTAGGGTGTCGGCTGAGGGGAAGCCCGTTGACGGTGTGGAGACCTACGGCTTCAGGGTGTTTATACCGGATAGCCGCTTGTAGGCGCTGGCGGGATGTGTCGTATTAGTATTGGTAATGAAAGGGTTAGAAGAATGAGAAGATTACTAGTTTGATGCTTTGCCTACTGATGGTGGGTAGCGTGTGGGGGTGGGACATCCCGGGCGTGGAGGGCTCGCTCGAGCATCTCGGGGATGATTTCTACGCCATTCGCTACTCCATCGGTGGGCGGGGTGTGTTGACGGTCGGGCATGATGCGCTGGATTTCCAGCTCGCCGGCATGAAGCATAGAACCCAGCTACCCGAGGGCTCCGTGCCGACTGTGGATGCCTTGCGCGCTCTTTTGGAGGGGCTCCCGGCCTTCTACCATGCGGGGACGGTGGAGTTCAATCAGCGTTTCGAGGATGTAAGGCGGGTGGCGCGGATGATGCGCGCGATGGAGGAGGCCTCGCTGCGTTTCAAGCTCTACCCTCGGGAGCTTTACGCCTCCTGGACTGCACCGTGGGTGAGGGGGTAGGGGGGCAGCTGGTTTGCCTTCAGGTCTACACCCCCCTTCGGTTCAGCACCAGTAGCTCCTGGCTCTTTGCCCCCGGCTCCGGCATCGGGTAGAGTATCAGGGCATAGGAGCTTTCCTGCGTCCGTGCTATACCGCTGATTACGAGGCGCTCGCACCCCATCTCCAGCAGCTCGCCCGTCAGCAGGTTCTTGAAGCCCTTCACCCCCTTGCCATAGAAGAATTCCACCAGCTGCGTGCCCCGTACGGTGAGCCAGCCATTGGAGAATTCCGTGGTGAAGCGCAGCACATGGGTATCCTTCGCGATTTCTACGGGTGGCCACACGTTGTAGAACTCATCCCCGATGTCCAGCAGCGGGATGCTCTTTGTGCTCCCGTCCGGCTGGACCTCCGCGATGCTCACCCGCCCGTCGCTCTCGCACAGGATGTGGCTAGCACCCTCGAAGGACGCGCTGAGCATGTGCCAAAAGTGCTCCGGCCCGGCAGCGATTTCCCGCTCCCTGACCACGCTCGCCTTCGCATCGATGAGCCGGTGTAGCCAGCCGTCTCCCTTGCGCGCCAGTAGGTGCATCCCCTCGGGCGAGATGCGGAGACAGCTATTTTTGGGCAGCGGGATTTTCTTGTTGTGCTTCTTCTTTATCTTTTCATCTTTAAATTCAATGAGCTGGATTTTGTCGGGTTTCCCATCGTCCCAGCTGTTTGAGAAATCGTCGTGCAGGACAGCGAAGTTCCCGTACACCCCGGCGAATTTCCCGGCCGACGGCCTTTCCCCCTTGGGCATCTCGATGGCACTCCGTCCGAAGAGCGGGATGCTGATTTCCAGGTTCTTATCCGGGTCGAGCGGGTCAATCGAGACGAAGGCCTTGCCGCTCGGGCTTAGGAAGAGCGTGGGCGTAGCCCCGTTCTCCTCCGCGAAGTTCTCCACCCCGCCGTCCGTGTCCACCACCGAGTAGACCACGTCGTATAGGCCATTGTCGTGGTATACCTGGCTGGCCAGCAGGCTCTTACCGTCAAACGGGATGGCCTCCCTATGCGATACGCCGAACTCCGCCTCCAGCCGGGTCAACAGGCCATGCGGGGTTTCCTCCTGGCTCACCTTGAAGGGGGAAACCTTTCTAAGCTCTTCCATCTATTATCCAAGTTAAAATTTTCGACGCACCTTACCTAGGTCTGGGTGGGTATTCCTGGGCAAACATCGGTACGACTGCGCACCACAAATCACAGCACGAAATTAGTAAATCCGTTCAAATGTCGCCGACCCTTCATCATCCTCCTGAAGAGATTATGCTGCTCTTTCTTTATGTAATCATTTGATTGATAGCCTATTCTACCAGAATTTTCCCCTTGTCGTCCACTCTTACATGTAGGTGCTCCATCCCGCATTCGGCATCGATTTTCGCATGGAGCCGTAGCTTCGATTGCGTGTAGAAGTCGAGCTTTATGGTGCGTTGCCACTCGCTTTCCAGGCTGAGCGTTTGTCCGCTATCGAGGCTATTGTACACCCTTTTCGCGTTGATTTGCATGGAGTCTATGCGCTCGAAGTACCCATTGAATACGCTGATTTTCATCGGTTTACCATCGTAGCATACTTCCTTCTGGCAGGAGCTAATTGCCAACGCGAGGCAGATGGCTATCCCTAGCCCAAGATAGATTCCTATACTGCTGGTACTCAATTGTTTCATCGTCGAAAGACCCATTGGGAATGAAGATGCTCAGGCCACCCGTAGCCACGAGGGGAATCTTTCCAAGAAAACGGTCCGTATGCCTGTAGTGTATAATTATTTCGGAAATTCTTTGCCGTAGTGTATCCCTTTCCCCCTCATCCTCAATCGCGTTCACAAGCGCATTGATGTCGAACAGGACCTTGGATCTGCCCACCTCGTACTGCACCGAGCTGCGGAGTGCCCTCTCGAGCGTGGCCGTATCTAGGCGTGCGCCTAGCTTTTGGGCAAAACCCGTCAGACCCGCCGTCCTTACTAGGCATACGCTCGCCGAGTTGAGAATACCATTATACGACTGGTAATGAGCTAAATATTTATCGCATATGGCCTGGTAATCCACCTCTTTTACTCTCAGTAAGGGCACCAGCTCCCGGTAGGGGAAGCCCGAGGCCAGCACCTCCGTCGGGGAGGCGATGATGTAGTCAGCACAGCTTCGCAGCTCGTAGGCGACTTCGATAGACCCCATGAAGCAGGCATCGAAAATGAGGAAATCGAAATGCTGACCGCTCAGGGCATCCGAGAGCCCCAGTATCCCCATCTCCGTGTCGGCATCGCTGTCCACGCCGAAGGATTTGCTGCGCACGCTAGTTCCCTGGATTTCGCCCCGCGAGGAGGACAATCGGTTACCCTTTGGCAACCAGGCGCTGCCGTGCGACCACAGAATCAGACCCCTAAGTCGCTCGTTTCTTCCTGCCGCCAGCGTGCCCACATCATTCAGGATGCGCCTGAGCACCGAGGGGTCGGCGGAGTCCATCTCCGGGTAGGCGAATTCTATTTTTGAGCGAATGAGGGATGAGGTATCGGGTAGTATTTTGTATAAAAGAGAATTCCCTTTTCCCTTAGCCCTATCTATGTAAACATAAATCGTGGCCCCCTCCCCCTCATGCTCGTATAGGCCCTGCTCCATCGCGTTGATATTCTGCACCGCGTGGTAGTCCAGATTGTTGTCGGCCACCATGTATATGAGGGTTGCCGCTTTCCTTTCGGTCGGCCTTGCCTCGTCCTCCACCTTCGTACAGGAACTGGCGCCCACGAGGAGCGTGAGCGCCAGCAGGGTAGCAGCTAGTCGGTTCATGGGTTTACCGCTTTCTATAGTCCTTCTTATCCCCCACATTCAGTCGCAAATCCATGGCCAGCATGGGGATGGTTCCTGGGTTTCTCATGGTGGTGTGCGGGG
>PDTX01000017.1 GCA_002749065.1 Bacteroidia bacterium
ATCGTCCACCCGCACGTTGTTGAGCCACAGGTCGTAGGGGCCGGTCGCGCGCCCGCCGGGGGTGCCGGGGCCGGGGCCCGCCCTGTCGATCACCACCCGGTCGGTGGCGGGCTGCCCGCCAGCGTTCACCACGGAGTGCCAGCTCGGGTCGAGCTTCGCGCCCGCGGGCTCCTTGACCTTCACGCCGTTGAGCAGGATCCTGCCCAGCTGGCCGACAGAGCCCAGCCCGCCGGTCGACTCCACGCGGGCGTCGCGGATGGTCAGCTCGCCCGTCCCGGCGATGCCCCGGCCGCTCGGGCTGGACACCGACACGGTGGTCTCGCCGATGGTCAGCGGCTGCTCGACCAGGATGCCGTGCCCGCTGCCGCTGTGCTCGATCTTCAGCTTGCCGGTGCCCACCAGGGTCGTCGGGCCGCCGACCTTCAGGCCGTCCTGACCGCCGGTGATCTCGCTGTCGCCCACCAGCCGGATGGCCAGGTTGGGGATGGTGTGCCGGATGCCCTCGGCCGCCGCGGCCGTGATGGTCGCGCCGTCCAGCGTCAGGGTCCGGGTCACGTTGTCGAAGCTGGCCTTGCCGCTCACGCCATTGATGCTCGTCAGGTCGGCCCTGTTCGTGTTGGTCACCCGCTCGCCGTTGAGCCAGAGGTCGTACTTCGGGCCCTTGAGGGGGCCGTTGCTGCCGCCACTGCCACCGCCGCCGGGAGGGGTGCCGCCACCAGAACCCGGCTTATCGATCACTACTCTCACCTTCACCAGAGTACCACCCGCATCCACCACGCCCTTCTTGCTCGCGTCAAATCGCGCGCCCACCGGCTCAATGATACCGCAGTTCACCATACGCAGGTCGCTCACCTGGAAGGCCGTCGCGCCGGACCCACCCGTGGCCTCAAGCCGCGAATCCTTGACCTCAAGCTCGCCACCGACGATGCCCCAGTTGTTGCTCTTCGCGATGACGGTGCAACCCTCCCCAATGAACAGCCGATCGTGGAACTGTATCGCATCATCCTTGGTGTGGTCGTTCACCACGCTGAGCTTGCCCGGGCCCTTGATGTAGTTCGACTTCGCAAGGCTTATACCATCAATACCGCTCGTCTCGATGGAGTTATCACCGATGAGCTTGATTATCATCTTATTGATGTCGCCACGAATCGGATTCTGGCCGTTCGATACGATCTTGGCGTTACGTAGCGTCAGCGTCAGCGCATCGGGGTCGTACTTGACCTCATCGCCGCTCACCCCGGGAATCACCTTCAGGTCCCCGGCATTCACGCTGGTCACCCGCACCCTGTTGATCCACAGGTCGTACTCCTTCACATCCTGCTCCCACTTCGCCTCGAGGGTCATATCGCCCGTCACGTCCGAGGTGAAATTCCACTGCGTCGAACCCCCGTACCAGCCCTTGAAGGTATGGCCCGATTTGGTCGGGTTGCCGGGGTCGGCCATCGGCTTGTTGCGCTCCACCAGCCGCGTGAAGTCATCGCTGCTGCCGTTCAGCACGCCACCACCCAGCTTGAAGGTCACCCTATAGCCCCGATCAATCACGACCTTCTCCTTCACGGGTCTTCCGTTGGGGTATACCACCGTTCCCCTGACCTCCTTTGCGCCAGCGGGTTGGAGGATGCTCAGATCGCTACTGAGCACCAAGCTGCCTAGCTCGTATATGCTCGCAGTAAAGGACCCAGTGGCCTCCACCCGCGTATGGTTCACCGTGAGCTTACGCCCCCCGAGAATACCGGTGGCCCATGCATCCGCAATGAAGGTGCAGCTCTCGATGGCCAGCTCTTCGTCATAGCGCATAGCTATCAGGGAGGTGGTGTTCAGGCTGATCCTGCTTGACGACCTACCTGAGCCGTAGATGCGCCCCCCTGTTTCCAGGTAGATCGGCTCTTGGTCTCCAGATGTAGATATTTGGTTGCTATTCCCCTCCACCTTGATTTGCAAGCCTCCTCCAATCTGACTCCTTATCCCCCACTTATCACCGCGGCTACTAATCTGGGCATCACGCAGCGTCAGCGTCTTGCTACCATCATCATACTGCACCCTTCCCCCGCTCACCCCGTCAATCACCGTCAAATCCCCCGCATTCGCGCTCGTCACCCGCACCCCGCTGATCCACAGGTCGTACTCGGTTCCAGCGACATCCCATTCGGCCTTAAGATACGTTGGGCTTATCACCCTGTCCGTATCGAACCTCCACTTCCTGGACTGCTCATGCCAGCCCCTAAAGATGTGGCCCGCCCTGGTCGGGTCGCCGGGGTTGGGCACCTTCCCGTTGTCCTCCACTGTGAATGTGAAATCGCTGGAGGAGCCGCCTAGCTCGCCACCATTCAGGTTGAAGTGCACCTTGTTGCCACGGTCGATGATGACCTTTTCCTTCACCTTATTGCCCCCGCTGAAGTACACCACATCCCCGCCGGCTACCTTCGTGGCGACGGGTTGGATAATGCCCATCCAGGCGGGGAGCTCTAAGCGGCCTATGTGGGATATGCTCCCGTTGGTCTTCCCGGTGGCCTCCACCCGTGCACGCGAAATCTCGAGCTTGCCACCACCGTAGATACCATGGTTCTGACCGTTCGCAATGAGGGTGCACAGATCGATGGCCAGCTCCCCGTTGTACCTTACCGCATCCCCGGTGCCGCTGTTCACCAGGGTGATTTTCGCGCCAAAACTGCCAATTTCAGCATCCCTATTCAGGAGGATCGCCGCCTTATCCCCGCGCTTAACAATCCGGTTGCTATTCCCGCGCGTGTAGATTTTCAGCCCGGGAATATCGCTCCTTATCCCCTCCTCATCATCATGGCCGCTAATCTGGGCATTCTCCAGCGTCAGGTGCTTGTGCTCAGAGTGGTAGTCGATCCCCCCGCTCGTCACCCCGGGGATCTTCTCCAGGTGGTCCTTGTTCTCGCTGGTCACCCGCACCCCGTTGATCCACAGGTCGTACTCCTCGAAGGGGGGAGTGTAGGAGCCCTCAGCATGGATGGTCGCGATGGCTGCAACAGGCCCATTCAGGGGGGAGGATGATAGGCATTTCTCGCAGCGCGAAATCTGGAATCGGTTATTCCCAAGGGGCTCCGCACCATCCACCCGCAGCGATGTCAGGGTTATTCCCCGCTTCGGAATGATCTTGATGATCATGCCCTCAATGACGTTACAGTCATTGGTGCGACGGCTCGGCTTATGCGGCGTGATCAGCGCGCCCAAATCCTCCGAGTAGACCTCGATGAGCTCCTCCGCCTCGGACTGCAGATCGATGAAGCCCAGCGCGTAGCTATGCCACTTGGTCTCATTGCTATGCCGCCATTCCATCCAGAGGAGGTACCCCTGCTCATACCTCGGGGGGATCCCCCACTTGGTCGCCCCAGCGTAGCCGAGAGCCGGAACCGTTGCCCGGCTCACCGCGGGGCCCGAAAACCCCTCAGCATTGAAAGCACCACTATGCCTACTCGGGGATATCCTTACCTTGTAGCCATCCTTCTGGCTTATCACCGCCCTGACGTTCAGCGGACCACCACCATAGATTTCCTGGCCATAGCGAAGCGGGGAATTACTATCGGCGTTGGAGTACTCCACATCACCAGCGAATACGGGCACCCCAGAAGTGATGAAAGCCCCGTGCGATTCCAGATTAAGCCCATTATCAAGCACGTCCCCTTTTATCAAGCTATGGGGGTCGACCGCAATCCTCTCGCAGTCAGCCGGATTCTCTGGGCAAGCGGCATTGGCTTCCGGCATGAGCAGCCCCAGCAGCAGCACCAACGGTAATACGCGCCGCAGCAACACCCCCAATTTCCACACCCACTCGCTCGACTTGACTTGATAGGAAGAATACATAGATCTCTAGTTTTTTTCAGTTCGATCGCATGCCACCTGCACGCAATTTACAGCTCGCGAAGGTAGGGTAAAATATGGGGAGATAGAGATATTTTGCCACCTCATTG
The DNA here is from genome assembly GCA_002749065.1 of Bacteroidia bacterium. Classification (GTDB taxonomy): domain Bacteria; phylum Bacteroidota; class Bacteroidia; order Bacteroidales; family CAJPTX01; genus Bacteroides_D. The sequence continues at coordinate 3,939 of PDTX01000017.1, forward strand.
ATGAATATACGTTCCGTGGCGACGAACGGGCAGACCACTAATGGACCGTGGCGTTGCGAATCGCCACGTTTGCAACGCGCGGCGGGCGCAACAAGGAGGGGAAAAGCCACAGGCAAGCAGCATCTCCTGGTAGCGCCATACGCATGCTTCCGCCCTGGGGTGCGATGTACGAACCACGCCCACTCGCTCAGGGGGCGTGCCGACGTGGTGCTAGAGCTACCGAGGGCCACCACCTTCGGGCTGGGGGTGGCCTTCGACAGCCATACCGCGATACGCGGGCGCAGCAACTGGGTGTGCGAGGGGCTCTAGCCGGTGAATAGCAACTGGGCTAGAGAGGGCTTCCCCCCCACGGATAGCGTTGCCAGGGGCTCTTCCTCTTCTCCACCAGGTCCTCCACTATCGCCTTGATCCCGCTGCTGATGTCGCCGGTGGATATGGCGCGCCCCAGCATGTAGCTCTTGCCGAACTCCTCCCAGGAGCTGAACGTCTTCCGGGCCATCCTCTCCGCGCGGAGAATGTAGCCCCAGGCCTCCGACTCGCTGATGTAGCCCAGGTCGTAGCTGCAGCGGGCCAGCCAGCAGGCCAGGGTGGCATCCCAGCCCACCGTGCCGACCCGCAGGATGTCTGCCTCCGTCTCCACCACCCCATACTGCCGCAGCTTATCGAAGTTCCTCTCCAGCTCCTGGACCATCTCCAGCACCTCCTCGTAGTACTCATCCTTATCCTCGGTCACCCCGCGGAGGAAGGCCCGCTGCTCCCGCTCATCCTTTATCGCGAAGGCACCGTACACCAGCGCGAGGAGCGAGGCCTCACGGCCAGCCAGGCAGTACTCGATGGTCCCGAACGCCCGGCGCGGGGAGTCGATGAGGTACTGCTCGGAGAATTGCTCCCGGAGCTCCTTCAGGTCCTGACCGGTGGCCAGCGAGTCGAGGTAGGCGCAGTACAGCTCGGCCAGCGCCGCGCTGATGGCGATGCTACGCTTCTGCGCATCGGAGAGGCCCGTATCGGGGGCAAAGCGCATACCCTTGAGGGCCAACACGATGCGCCTTCCCACTGCGCGAGCACCGGACCAAGTACGCACACCGAGGGGAGCCATTATGACCAAAACGGCAAGGGTCGTCAGGAGAACAGCGAGAATGTACATAGTTACTAGCTATCCACTTAGGAGTGCAAAGATACCGCCTTTTCCGGGCAAAAAAAGGGGCTGACACCTCTTGCTGCGCCAGGCCCCGTAGGAGGGAGCATAGGCCGCACGGCCAAGCCCCGGCTTACCAATCGATGGAGAGCCAGGGGCTCTTCCTATCCCGGAGCATGCCCAGGACTACGGCCTCCATGCCGTCGGTGCCATCCTCCATCTGCACAACCCGGCCGATGAGGTAGCTCATGCCGAAATCGCGCCACGACCCGAGGCCCTTGCGGGCAAGCTGCTGCGCCTGCTCGAGGTAGCACCACGCCTCCTCCTCGGTGATGTAGCCCATGTCGTAGGCGGCGCGGACGAGGATGCAGGCCTGGTCCATCTCCCAGCCGACGAAGCCGTACTTCATGATGTCGCCAAGGTCGGACACGATGCCCTTCTTCACCAGCAGGGGCATGCAGGCCAGGAGCCTCTCCACCGCGTCCGTTAGGTAGCTGTAGAAACGATGGTCGCCGCCCGCCGCCTCGCGGAGGAAGTCCTTACGCTTCGCCCCATCGAGCTGCGCGGCGCCGAAGACGATGGGGAGCAGGGAGCTGAACTGGCCCGCAAGCCGCTTCTCTATGGCCTTCTGGGCCGAGCCGGGGGTGTCGACCCCGTAGCCCTCCGCCAGGAAAGCCTCCGCGCGGGCCTTACCGCTCTTGCCGAGCGAGAGGACGTTCCAATAGGCCTGCAGCAGCTCCGTGCTGATGCCGCTCAGGGCCACAAGGCTGAGCTGCTCCGGGCTGAGCGTGCTGCTCTTGGACATGCGGTACTTCGTCAGGCGGGGGTTGAGGCCAAAGCCCTTGGCGAAGGGGAGCACCTTGTAGAGCAGAAAGTAGAACACGTAGCCCATAGCCATCGCCCCGATGAACCAGGGATTGCTGATGAAGCTGCGAACGGAGGACAGGAAGTCTAGCATGATATTCGTGGATTAGATTATGTACCAACTACTTAGAGCATACTACCAGCCGCACGAGAGCCAGGGGCTCTTCTGGTTCTTGAGCAGGTCGAAGACGAAGACCGGCATATCCTCCGCCCCGTCCTTCAGCTGGATGGCCCGGCCGACGAGGTAGCTCATGCCGTATTCCTCCCACGAGTTGAAGTTCTTGCGGGCGAGCTTCTGCGCCTGCTCGAGGTAGCCCCATGCCTCCTCCTCGGAGATGTGCCCCAGGTCGTAGGAGGCGCGAACCAGCATGCTGGCCTGGCCTATCTCCCAGCCGATGAGGCTGTACTTCATGATGTCGTTCTGGCCGGAGACGACCCCCTTCTTTTCAAGCGTGGGGAGGTTGGCGATGAGGTGGTCCACCTTGTCCATGAGGTAGTTGTAGAGGTCCCTATCGTCGCCCGCCGCCTCGTGGAGGAAGTCCTTACGCCTGGCGATGTCCAGCTGGAAGGCACCGAAGATGATGGGTAGCATGGAGCTGAACTGGCCCGAGAGCCTCCCCTCTATGGCCTCGCGGGCGGCGCGGGGCGAGTCCACGCCGTAGCCCTGGGTCAGGAAGCCCTCGGCGTGCTCCTTGAGCTCCTTGCCCAGCGAGAGGGTATTGTGGTAGGCCGACCACTGCTCCGCGTTGACGGCGCTCAGGGCCACGAGGCGGAGCCGCTCGGGGGTGAGGGTGCTGCCCTTCGCCATCCGGTAGCTGGAGAGCGCGAGCTTGGCCCGGCGGGCATTGGGGAGGAGCTTGGTGTAGACGAAGAAAGCACCGTAGATTACGAAGACCGACCCGATGAAGTAGGGGCTCGAGAGGACGCTAAGGAGAAAATCTGGCATGCGGCTAATCAATTAAACGTTTGTTGTACTCTATCCTGTCTTTAAAGTCTATCCATGCGGGGATTGGCCCCGCCGCGCTACTTGACCCCGAGCACCCCCACCAGGCTGAGGGCGGTTTGCACATCGTGGTGTATGGCGCGGAGCTGGTCAGCACTCCCCGCCCTCGAGGGCCTGATGCTGAGGAAGCCCTCGGGCATGGGGGCTGCGAAGTAGAAGTCCCACTTCGTGAAGGAGAACATGATATCGCGCCCAAAGTTCTCCCGCAGCTGGGTCATGCGGCGCATCATGGCGGGGGTGAGGACGCGGCGGGCGGCCACCTCATCGTCGGCGTAGACGGCGAAGTAGCGCTCAAAGTCGGGGTCCTCGAGGCGTACCAGGCTGGCCCCGTGCTGCTTACGGAAGGACTGCAGCGTCTGCGCGAAGTGGCCGATGCGCCCCTCCATGTGGTCGGGCAGTATCAGCAGCTGGCTCGCGTAGGTCATCCTATCGATGTGGTAGCAGCCAAACATGCCCCGGAAGTCGAGGCTGGCGCTGTCGTGCCGCGCGGCGAATATGGGCCGGATGACCGAGTTGTACAGCATCTTGAAGTACTGCCGCAGGGGGCTATCGCGCCAGCCCTCCTCGGGCAGGATGCCTACCCCGAGGTCGTAGACCTGGAGCTCAACGCCCCTGGCCTGGCCCGCGAGCCGGCCGAAGGTGGTCGAGAAGCTGTCCCGGCCGAAGCTACGCTGGCCGAAGAGCTGGCTATTGGCCAGGTCGCGGTCGGACACCTCGCGCTCGGAGAAGGCCATGCCGGGGAACATGCCGCTGAACAGCTCCCAGCGCACGCTCTGCTCCAGGGCGGAGAGACGCTTCAGGACACGGGTGAAAACGACGGATAGGATGGCCACCGGCACGAGTATCATGAAGCCGACCAGGCCGTAGGAGGCCTGCTGCTCCGCGGGCACCCACAGCGAGATGGAGAGGGTACCGAGCAACCATAGGAAGGAGAGGCTGTACATCAGAAGGCCGAGCACGGCGACCACCCTGTGTCTGAGCTGTAGGTGGGCGAGCCGGGGGCCGTACTCTCGGGCGAGCCTCTCGAAATCGGGGTGCGTATCCATGGTGCGTATCTATTACTTCTCGGCGAGCAGCTCGCCCATGCTCAGGTTCAACTTCTCGGTATCCTCCACCTCCACCAGGGGCTCGAGCCGGTAGCCCCGGCTGCGGGCCACGATGGAGGAGGGGAACATCTCCACGGCGTTATTCATGCGGGTGGCCGCGGCGTTGTAGGTTCGGCGCATGGCCTGCAGCTCGTCCTCCAGCTCCCGCAGCGCATCCATCAGCTTGAGGAACTGCCCGTTGGCCTGCAGCTCGGGGTAGTCCTCGGCCGTGGCCCGTACGCTGGCCAAAAGGCCCGAGAAGTAGCGGGCATCGTGCATCCGCTGCGGCAGCTCGCCCGGCGCGTAGACCTTGGCCCGGAGCTCGGCCATCCGGACCATCACCCCCTGCTCGTACTCCTGGTACTGGCGCGCAATGGCCACCAGGTTGGGGATGAGGTCATGCCGCTGCTTGAGCACCACCGATATGCCGCTCTCGCACTGGCGCACCCTATTCCGCTTGGCTATCAGGCTGTTCATCGTCAGGACGAACCACAGCAGCAGGCACACCAGCAGCAGCACACCGACCAGCACCACGGACAGACCCATATCCCCTCTCCAGCTACCCTACCCTACTTGTACTCCCGCCGCTTCACCTCCCTCCCCATAGCGTACTCAGTCTCCTCCCTCAGCTTGCCGGCCAGGTCGTAGCGCTTCCACAGCCCATTCTTCTCGCCATGCACATACTCCCCCTGATTCTCAACCCTATTGGCCGCGCTGTAGAACTTCGCCAGACCATGCGGCTGCCCACCCTTGTACAGAATCTCGCTCACCAGGGTCTCCTCCCCCGGGACGTAGGTCTTCCACAGGCCGCTCTTCGAGCCCCCCTTATACTCGCCCACGCTAATCAGCTCCCCCTTCTCGTTCCACTCCCTATACTCCCCCTCCAGCTCACCGTGCTTGTAAGTCTTCAAGTAATGCGGCATACCGTTCTCCCAGTAGAGCGTCTCATGCTCAAGGACATCCTCCCTGAACACCCTATCGGCCACCAGCACCCCCGCCTTCGTGTAGGCCTTGAAATGCCCATCGAGCTTATGGTTCCTCAGGCGCTTCTCCAGCTCCAGCTTCCCGTTGGGGTAGTACTCCTTCGAGGTGTAGGTCCCCTCATCCTCATAGTCACGCTCCCAGCGCATCGGACCATTCACCACCCTCTGATAGGAACGACCACGGTGCTTACCATCCCGGTAGTGGCTCACCTCCTCCACCTTCACCGTGCCACCGGCCGACTCCTTGTACTCGGGATGCATCTCGAAGAGCATCGCCCACCACCCGCCTGCGCCCCCACCCACGCTGGAGGTCATCAGCTTCCACCACTCGCCCGTGGGCTTACCCCCGGCATAATGCTCCACGGCGATCTTCGCCCCCTCATCATCGTAGTAGAGCCACTCGCCCTCCTGCTGGCCAGAGCTGTACCTCCCCTTCTGCGACACCTTCCCATTCTGGTGGTACGCGCGGTACGCCCCCTCCATCCTCCCGTCCCTGTAGCTCGCCTCCGAGAGCAGCCTATCCTTGTAGTCGTAGCGCTTGCAGTCCCCCTCCTTCACCCCATCGCTAAAGCCCACATCCTGGTAGTTACCCTGCGCATCGGCTATCTTGTAGCGACCGTCCAGCCGCTCATGCGCACCGCCCGCCATCACGTACAGGCTCTTGGCCCCGAAGCGCCGCACATCGACCTCCCCCTCTGTCAGCAACTTCTCAGCGCGCACCGGGATGGATATTAACAATAGAGCCACTGTAGATAGGAATAGAATCTGCCTCTTCATTTCCGGATGGATTTACTGAACAAAACACGAAACGTTGTAAAATCGTGGCAAAGTTAGTAATATTTTTAAATTCAGCACCACGGATGAGCATGCAGCACCCATTTTTTACATCTGCTTAGGGCAATAAGCGCACGGAAAACTACCACAATTGCGGCAGCCCCCAGCGCAGCAGCAACCCAGCCTCCTACTTTATCCGCCAGGGCACGGGGTATTCCTCCCCCGGCTCCAGCTCGATGGCTAGGTACTTGCTCTTCTCGCGGCGATGCTCCCACTCCTTGAGGAGCTCATCGTGCTTGCCCATTGCGAATAGTTCAGTCAGATTCACTGAGCAATGGTCCACCCCAAGAGCCCTATAGCTCGCGCAATTGATTTCCACCTCTTCGTGCCCACCTTCCACGGAGACGAATAGCTTGATGCGCCGCATCGTTGGGTTGACGATAGTGACTCTCCCATCGAATTTCTCCTTCGGGTACAGGTCTAAGGTAATGCTTAGCCTTGGAAAATCCGACTTTGAATGGTATTCGACGATTTTCCCTTTCTTTGATAGAGCAAAGTAGAAATCGCATTTCTCCTCAGGAATACTTGCTTGGAATACTAATAAGAGGTAATGTTTCGGTCCCTCGACATCCCGGCACGATGCGAGTAGCCCTAGCATAAAAAGGGAAAGGGCTATAGATAACCATTTAGCGATGCTTGAAAACCCCGATGACATACGCTGGGCTCCTTAAATTGCTCAATCAATTTCAGAAGGAATGCTCCCTCGTCCCATCCTTCGTAGCAAAGGTAGCAATATTTCAAAGCGAAATCCAGCGGGGCGAAACATTTTTCCGCAGCAGCTCAAGCTGGCACTTATGCACCAAAAAAAAGGGGCTACCACAATTGCGGCAGCCCCCAGTGTAACAGCAGCCCAGCCCCCTACTTTATCCGCCAGGGCACGGGGTACTCCTCCCCCGGCTCCAGCTCGATGGCCAGGTACTTGCTCTTCTCGCGGCGTTGCTCCCACTCCTTGAGGAGCTCATCGTGCTTGCCCTCACTGTGGAGCATCTGCAAGGACATAAAGTCATACTCCACTCCTAGGGCCTCATAGCTCGCCTCATCAATCTCGGTCTTCCTATAGCCACCAGATATCTGGATGGCCAGCTTGATACTGCGCGATGTGGTGTTGGTTATCTTCACCATACTCCCTATCCTCTGCTCCTTTCTCCGTTGCTCAATACTCACCCCTCTGAATGGATAAGATGAATTATCTATCACCCCAGCAACCTCATACCCCTCCATGGCAGTCAGGGAAAACCCCACGCTGTCGCTTTTGCTATCTACCTGAAAACAGTCATAGCTATACGATGCCGGCCTATCTGGACCGCAGGATAGCAGCAGGGGGAGCAGCAACAGGGTCTGCAGCCACCGCTTAGCGGCGCTTAAAAATCCCAATGACATATGCCGAGTTGAGTAGGTTGAACGTATGCGTGTTGTAGTAGTAGGGCAGGTAGCCGTGCTCGCTGATGGTCGACCCATTATCGGTCACCTTCAGCCACGAGTCGTAGTGGAAGCCGAACCAGCCGTACTTGTCCTTCGTGCCAAAGGCCGCGAGGTAGTGCAGCGCCAGGCCTGAGCGGACGACGAGGACAGTCGGGCGATTCTTTCGGATGGCCGATCTTGCGTTTTTCGTGGATGTACTCAGCTCCACCTCGAAGTCTGGCATAAAATCCGATACTGCCCGTTGAAAATCCTTCGGGGACATTGCTTGGCCCTCGAAAAAGCCCAAAACCCCCTTGACGTATTTTTTTAAATCCATTAGCAAGGGGCATTTCTTATTCTCTTTATAGTAGCATACATAGCCACCATCCCTACTCCCCCGCGTCTCGTACTTATACCAATCATTCCTTCCATCTCCATACAGGGGTATGTAGACCCCATCGTAGTAGCTGTAGTATGCCCGGTATATCCAGGCCAGCGCACCGGGGCCGCACGCCGCGGAGAAATAGGTGCGCTGCTGGTCGTTATGGTCAAACTCAGGTATGATGTGCCACTTGGTATACCGCGTACGGACCTCCCCCTTGCGTGTCTGCGCAACCACCTCCGCGTCAGATGCACCAGCCAGCCCCTCGTTCCAGCTCTGGGCCTTCGCCCAGAAATCCCCGACCTCGGCATTCGCCGCGCCGCGGGTTCTGACGGCGTTGAGGCCCCCCACGGCCACGGCGTAGATGTGCCCCTCCCCCACGGTGAGGGCATTCGCCACGCTGTAGTCGCGCGCGTAGGGCAGCACGAAGGCCGTGAAGTCGCCCGCCACCTTCTTCGCGAAGTTGGTGATGGTGGCGGTGGGCTTGCCATCGCCGTTGTAGACGATGAACTCGTAGAACATGGCCTGGCCGTCCTCGCCCCGCACGATGGCTATCAGATGCGAAGGGCAGGTCGGCATCCGCTGGGCCCGTGGTTCGCACCGCGACCAGCGGGGCCTTCCTCTCGGGGGGCAGCTCATCCTTGCTGCAAGCCGCTGCCAGGAGCATAACAAATGCGCCCAGCACAAGAAAATGTTTTTTCATGTCCGTATACATTTAATTAGACATTCGAGGCTTGTTTTCTGCCTCATTTCCCTTAGCAAAGGTAGCAATATTTCAAAACAAAATCCAGCAGAAGCAACATAGTTTCCGCAGCTACCCATCTGGCACATATGCGCAAAAAAAGGGCTGCCGCAATTGCAACAGCCCCCAGTGTAACAGCAACCCAGCCCCCTACTTTATCCGCCAGGGTACAGGGTACTCCTCCCCCGGCTCCAGCTCGATGGCCAGGTACTTGCTCTTCTCACGGCGGCGCTTCCACAGCTCGAGGAGCTCTTCCTTCTTGCCCTCCTTGTACAAATCAAAAAAGGCATCGAAAGAGTTTTCTAGGCCCAAATCCTCATAGCTACGGTCATTGATCTCGGTTCTCCTGTGACCTCCGGATAGGCGAACGGCCAGCTTAATGCTCCGCGAGGAGGTGTTGACTATCTTCACCCGCCCATCGTACCTCTGCTTCACATCCAGCGCCATACCCATTCCAGCATCCGGATGTTTGGTACTCCCAGGATATTTGTACGGTTCTTCAGTCTCCAAAGCGAGGAAATGGAATTCACTCTCACCTCCATCAAAATCTACTTGGAATACACGCAGAGTATATAGCTCCATACCATGATCTCTTCGGCGACTGTAGGGTTCACAGGCTAACAAGGCCAGTATGAGAGGGATTAGCAATGCCCATCTAGCGCGGTACAAAAGACCCGGTAACATAGATCGAATTTGCAAAGTTGAAAAAGTGAGTATTGTAGTAGTAGGGTCTGTAGCCATGCTTGCCGATGGTAGCCCCATTATCGGTCACTTTCAGCCATGAGTCGTAGTGGAAGCCAAACCAACCATACTTGTCCTTGGTGCCAAATCCAACAAGGTAGTGCAATGACAAACCACTACGAATGATCAGAACTGTTGGACTGCCATCTCGTATATACGCACGTGCATTCTTAGCCCCAGAGCCAAATGCTATGGTGTACTCGGGCATGATTTCATAGGCAGCTTCCGCAAAATCGCTGGGCGACATCGCTTCGCCCTTGAAAAAGCCCAAGAAACCATTGAGATAACCATTTAGATATTCGATTAGCGGGCATTTTCTACCCCCATTATAGTAGGCAAGCGTTTCGCCTCTAAAATATTCTAGGTGATAGGGATCGGACTCGGATGTTGCATCTCCATATATCGGGATGTACTCATCCTTGTAGTAGCTGTGGTACCCCCTATAAACCCAAGCCAGTGCGCCTGCTCCACAAGCGGCATCAAAATGCGTTCGCTGCAGGTCGTCGCGGTCGAACTCAGGTATGGTGTACCACTTGGTATACCGCGTACGGACCTCCCCCTTGCGTGTCTGCGCAACCACCTCTGCGTCAGATGCATCAGCCAGCCCCTCGTTCCAGCTCTGGGCCTTCGCCCAGAAATCCTCGACCTCGGCATTCGCCGCGCCGCGGGTTCTGACGGCGTTGAGGCCCTCCGCAGCCACGGCGTAGATATGCCCCTCCCCGACGGTGAGGGCATTCGCCACGTTGTAGTCGCGCGCGTAGGGCAGCACGAAGGCCGTGAAGTCGCCCGCCA
>PDTX01000011.1 GCA_002749065.1 Bacteroidia bacterium
GAGTTCCAAGGCTGGGCCAAGGAGAAAACGGCGACCGCGCCGGACTTCGACAAGGACACGCCGGTGAGCGCGAGCCTGACGGTGTACGCCGTGTGGAAGGCTACGGCGGGTGGCAATCCGCCGCCGCCCGCACCCGGCCACTTCCGCGTCACCTTCGATGCCAACGAGGGTACGGGCGGCCCGACCTACGTGGACGTAGAGGAGAATAAGCCGCTGGGTACGACGTTCCCGAGCGAGAAGCCCGAGCGCGCTGGCCACGAGTTCCAAGGCTGGGCCAAGGAGAAAACGGCGACCGCGCCGGACTTCGACAAGGATACGCCGGTGAGCGCGAGCCTGACGGTGTACGCGGTGTGGAAGGCTACGGCGGGGAGCAACCCGCCGCCGCCCGCAACGACGTACACGGTGACCTTCGAGCTGGACGGCGGCACGCTGGGCAACGAGAGCGGGAGCTTCACCCGGCAGACGGCGCAGGATGGGACTATCGAGGACCCCGGTACGCCGACCAAGGACGGGCATGTGTTCAAGGGCTGGTTCATAAACGATGAGAGGTTCGAGTTCGGCATCACGAAGTTGACGTCCGACATCACGCTGATGGCCAAGTGGACGATTGCGGGTGGCACCAAGCCGCAAATCGAGGGCAAGCTGATTGACCCCTCGCCAGTGGATACGCCCGCGCAGCCGGTGCTGACGGTGTCCCCGAACCCGGCGGCCGACCTCATCGTGGTCGAGGGCCTGAGCGAGCGCGCCACGGTGATGCTCTACAACCTGGAGGGCAAGCTGGTGTACGCTGGCGAGCTGGCCCCGGCTGGCCGACTGGATGTGCGCAATCTGCAGCCGGGTACCTACCTGCTGAAGGTCAAGGGTCAGGTGCTGCGCTTCGTCAAGAAGTAGCGTAGCAGTCTGGTAAAAAGACGAATAGGAATGGGCGACCTCTCGGGGTCGCCCATTTTTTATGGCGATTATTTTCTGATGATGGTGCGCTCCCCGCCGTAAAACCTGAGCAGAGGGGCAGAAGCGAAACTGGGGGCTAGCCCCCAATATTGCTACGATATTGATGCCACCCGGCCACGCTCCCCCACCGGTGGCCCGCCCCCATTCCACGGCATTTGCTAACTTCGCGCACCCGCCCCGCCGACTGCATACCATAGGACCCGCAAGGAAAGATGACCATTAGCACGCCCCCGGAATACACGCTCCTGAACCAGCTGGACAGCCTGGCCGACCTGCAGCACCTCAGCAAGGAGGACCTCCCCCGGCTCGCCCGGGAGCTACGGGGCTTCATCCTCGAGTCCGTGGCCTCCAACCCCGGCCACCTCGGGGCCAGCCTCGGGGTGGTGGAGCTGACCATCGCCCTGCTCTACACCTACAACCCGCCCCAGGACCAAATCGTGTGGGACGTGGGGCACCAGGCCTACGGCTACAAAATCCTCACGGGGCGGCGCGATGCCTTCAGCACCAACCGCCAGCTCGGCGGCATCTGCGGCTTCCCCCACCGGGCCGAGAGCCCCTACGACGCCTTCGGCACGGGGCACAGCTCCACGAGCATATCGGCCGCGGTCGGCATGGCCTCCGCCTTCAAGCTCATGGGCAGCCGGGCCCGCACGGTGGCCGTCATCGGCGACGGCGCGCTCACCGGCGGCATGGCCTTCGAGGCGCTCAACAACGGGGGGACCAGCCGCTCCGACATCCTGGTGGTCCTCAACGACAACGACATGTCCATCGACCCCAACGTGGGCGCCCTGCAGCAGTACCTGCTCGACATCACCACCTCCCCGAGCTACAACCGCGTGAAGGATGCCGTGTGGAACATCCTGGGCAAGGTGGGCACCAGCCGCCACGAGATGCGCCAGCGGGCCGCGGCCATCAACCAGGCCATCAAGGGCATGCTCATGAACGGGAGCAACCTCTTCGAGGCCCTGGGCTTCCGCTACTTCGGGCCCATAGACGGGCACGACCTCTTCCACCTCACCGACGTGCTGCGCGACCTACGGGGCATACCCGGCCCCAAGCTCCTGCACTGCCGCACCAAGAAGGGCAAGGGCTACGCGCCCGCCGAGGTCAACCAGACCGTGTGGCACGCGCCGGGGCGCTTCGACGTGCAGACCGGCGAGCGGGCCAAGGAGGCCAGCGGCCAGCCCATGAAGTACCAGGACGTGTTCGGCCACCACCTGCTGGAGCTGGCCCGGGCGGACGAGCGCATCGTCGGCATCACCGCCGCCATGCCCTCCGGCACCTCGCTCGGCATCATGATGCGGGAGCTACCCCAGCGCAGCTTCGACGTGGGCATCGCGGAGCAGCACGCCGTCACCTTCGCGGCCGGGATGGCCACCGAGGGCTTCATCCCCGTGGTGGCCATCTACTCCACCTTCCTGCAGCGGGCCTACGACCAGATAATCCACGATGTCGCCCTGCAGAACCTCCACGTGGTCTTCTGCCTCGACCGGGCCGGCATCGTGGGCGACGACGGGGCAACCCACCACGGGGTCTTCGACCTGGCCTACCTCCGGCCCATACCCAACACCACCATCTGCGCACCCTCCGACGAGCGCGAGCTGCGGGCCATGATGCGCATCGCCACGCAGGGCTGCGGCCCGTGGTTCATACGCTACCCCCGGGGGCACGGGGTGGATGCCCAGGGCGACACGCCCCGGCAAGCCGTTGAAATCGGCCGGGGGTACACCCTCCGGCAGGGGGAGCAAGTGGCCATCCTCACCCTGGGCACCAGCCGCCGGAACGCCGAGCTGGCCCTAGAGCTACTCACCGACGAGGGCCTCACCCCCTCCCTCTACGACTTCCGATTCCTCAAGCCCCTGGACCACCGGCTGCTGGAGGAGGCCGCCCGAACCCACCGCCACCTCATCACCGTGGAGGACGGGGCCATCATGGGGGGCTTCGCCTCCGCCGTCAACGACGCGCTCATGGGCATGGGGCTGGAGCATCCCCCCCGGGTCACGAACCTCGGCGTGGGCGACGGCTTTGTACCCCACGGGAGCGTGGCGCAGCTGCACGAGCTCTGCGGCTACTCGCCCGAGGGCATAGCGCGGGCCGTCCGAAGGGCATTCCGGCAGTAGAAACGTGCGGAGGTAAGAGTCGATACAACAGCACCCCGCTCTACACGTATTGCCGCCCGCGGGTACTCCCGCTGCCAGCCCCTAAAGCACCCCCCTATCCAGCAGCAGCTCCACTATCTGCACCGCGTTGGTCGCCGCCCCCTTGCGGATGTTGTCCGCCACCACCCATAGGTTGATGCCCACGCCCGGGTAGGCGAGGTCCTCACGGATACGCCCGACGAACACCTCGTCCCGACCGAAGGCGTAGTAGGGCATGGGGTACTCCCGCGCCGCCGGGTTGTCCTGCAGCACCAGCCCCGGCTGGGCGGACAGCAGCTCCCGCACCCGCGAGGGGCTACACGGCGACTTGCACACGATGGACACCGCCTCGCTGTGCCCCCCCTTCACCGGCACGCGCACCGCCGTGGCCGACACCATCATCCCGGGGGCATCCAGTATCTTGCGGGTCTCGTTCACCAGCTTCATCTCCTCCTTGGTGTAGCCGTTGTCCAGAAAATCGTCGCACTGCGGCACCACGTTCTGGTCGATGCGGTAGGCGTAGGCCGCGGCCAGCTCCAGCTCGCGCCCCTCCCGCTCGCACTCCAGCTGGCGGATGCCCTTCAGGCCCGAGCCCGTCACCGACTGGTAGGTGCTCACGTGCATGTGCGATATGCCCACCGCCCGCTCAATGGGGGCTATGGCCAGCATCAGCTGGATGGTGCTGCAGTTCGGGTTGGCGATGATGTAGTCGTCCCGGCCCACCGCATCGGGGTTCACCTCCGGCACAACCAGCGGGATGTTGGGCTCCATGCGCCATGCGGAGGAGTTGTCCACCACGCGCGTGCCCGCCTCGGCGAAGCGGGGCGCCCACTCCTTGGACACCGCGCCCCCCGCGGAGAAGAGCGCCACATCGGCCCGCCAGGCCACCGCCTCGGAGAGGCTACCCACCCGATGCTCGCGCCCGCCAAACATGAGCCGCTTCCCCACCGACCGCTCCGACGCGGCCGGAAAGAACTCACAATCGCCGAAGCCACGCTCCTCCAGAAGCTGAATCATCGACTCGCCCACCACGCCGGTCGCACCGACAAGGGCTATACGTATCTGCTGCTTACCCATATCATTTCGCATCTTTAATAGTCCTGAACCCTCGAATACAAATGTGGCGATAAATGCTAAACTATCAGGGGTACGCCCGCCGCCCGGCAGCCGTCGAGCATGTCCTGCGGCCAGATGGAGGCCTGTATCTCCCCGATGTGGGCCTTCTTGAGGAATATCATGCAGAGGCGCGACTGGCCTATCCCCCCGCCGATGGAGAGCGGGAGCTTCCCCCCCAGCAGCAGCTGGTGGTAGTAGAGGTCCTGGCGGTCCTCCTTGCCCTGGGCCGCGAGCTGGTAGAGCAGGGCCTCACGGTTCACCCGTATGCCCATGGAGGAGATCTCCACGGCGCAGCCGAGGGTCTCGTGCCATATGAGGATGTCGCCGTTGAGGCCCGCGAGGCCCGTTTCGGGGTCCACGGTCGACCAATCGTCGTAGTCGGGCGCGCGGTTGTCGTGCGGCTTGCCGTCGCCCAGTGGCCCGCCGATGCCGATGATGAACACCGCGCCGTACTCCCGGCATATGGCCTCCTCCCGCTCCTTGGGGCTGAGGTCGGGGTACTTGGCCCGCAGCTCCTCCGAGTGGATGAAGTGTATCCGCTCGGGCAGGAAGGGGCGCAGCTGCGGGAACTGCTCGCAGATGAGGAATTCGGTCCGCAGCAGGGCGTAGTAGATGTTCTTGACCGTCTTCTTGAGGTAGGCGATGCTGCGCTCCTCCTCGCCGATTACGCGCTCCCAGTCCCACTGGTCCACGTAGAGCGAGTGGAGGTTGTCGAGCTCCTCGTCGGCCCGAATCGCGTTCATGTCCGTGTAGATGCCGTAGCCCTGGGGCGTGCTCAGCTGGGCCAGGTTCATCCGCTTCCACTTCGCGAGCGAGTGCACCACCTCCGCCCGGGCCTCCTCCATGTCGCGGATGGGGAAGGTCACGGGGCGCTCCACGCCGTTGAGGTCATCGTTCAGCCCCAGGCCCCGCTGCACGAAGAGCGGGCCGGTCACCCGCCGTAGGTGTAGCCCGGTGGCCAGGTTGGCCTGGAAAAAATCCTTCAGCAGCTTGATGGCCTGCTCGGTCTCGTACAGCCCCAGGAGGCTCTTGTAGTTCGCCGGTATGGTGTACTTACTCATGCGGTCGTATCGCTTTATCAATCCAAACTAGGCACGAAGGTATCGATTATTCTCCAACTATCGCCACTGGCCGTCGCGTCGCAGGAGCTCCTCGAGCGCGGCGATGGCCCCCTCGGCCGGGATGTCGCGCGCCACCAGCTCCTGGCCCCGGTAGAGCGATACGCGCCCCGGCCCGGCCCCCACGTAGCCGTAGTCGGCATCGGCCATCTCGCCCGGGCCGTTGACGATGCAGCCCATCACGCCGATTTTCAGGTGCCGCAGGTGGCCGAAGTGGTCACGGACGGCCCGGAGGGTCGCAGGGAGGTCGAAGAGCGTGCGCCCGCACGAGGGGCAGGCCACGAACTCAGCCCTCGACCGCCGCAGCTCGCAGGCCTGGAGGATGCCGAGGCCCAGCGACTGCCCATCATCGTTCGGCGTGTAGCGCATGGCCAGGCCCGCGGCCAGACGGTCCAGCAGGATTGCCCCGGCCTGAATGGCGCAGTCGATGCGCGCCTGCTCGGGCGACACGCCCTCTCCGCCCGCCGACGCGAAGGGCTCAACGAGCACCGTCAGCTGCGGGTTGCGCCGCCAGAGGCTCGAGAGGGTGTAGCGCAGGAGGCCAATCCGCAGGGCGGTTTCGGCCAGCACGAGGATGGTACGAGCATCGCGCCTGGCCAGCTCCTCCTCCCGCTCCAGCGCCGCCATCGGGCTGAGGCGCAGCAGCTCCCACGAGCCGTCCAGCGCACGGTAGGTATCCGGGCCGGAGGCCTTCCCGAAGTGCCCCTTGAGCTGCGCGGGGAGGTCGCGGGTCTTCGCCCCCTGGGGGATGAGGACGAGGTCCGGGGTGGTCTCATCGCGTATGGGTTCGCCCTCGCCCGCTGCGGCAAAGCCGGTCAGGGTCAGAATCTCCGGGATGCTCCATTTCCGCCCGTGGCTGAAGTCCATCAGCAGCAGACCCGGCGGACAGGTCGCCAGCGGCTCGAGGCGCGCAGAGGCACGGGGCGAGGGGTGGAAGGGGTCGTAGGGGGGAGCTATCGGTGTCGGCACGTGCACATTGGCCAGCCGCTCCACCGTGCTGATGATTTGGCGGCAGACGGGCAGCTCGGCCACCGGGGCTTCGCTCAGCGATACCCGCACCGTGTCGCCTATCCCGTCGGCCAGCAGGGAGCCAATGCCTATGGCCGACTTGATGCGCCCGTCCTGGCCAGCACCGGCCTCGGTCACACCCAGGTGTATGGGGTAGTTCCAGCTCCGCGCGGCGAGCTCACGTGCCAGCAGGCGGTTGGCCCCCACCATCATGGGCACCGTGCTGGCCTTCAGGGAGAGGACCAGCGCGTGGAAGTCGTTCCGACGGCAGATTTCCACCAGCTCCAGCAGGGACTGCACCATCCCCTCCGCCCCCGCACCGTAGCGCTCCACCACCCTCGCCGCGAGCGACCCGTGGTTCACCCCCAGGCGGATGGCCACGCCCCCCTCCCGGCAGACCTCCAGCAGGGGACGTAGGCGCGCCTCGATATCGGCCAGGGCCCCGGCGTAGTCCTCCTCGCTCTCCACCGCCTTCGCGCTGGCGTAGTTCCCCGGGTTGATGCGCACCTTCTCCACGTGCCGAGCCGCCTCCAGCGAGGCCTCCGGGCTGTAGTGGATGTCCGCTATGATGGGCGTGCTGCAGCCCCCCTCGCGGAGCTGCGCCCGCACCGTGGCCAGGGCCCGCGCATCCTCCACCCCCGGGGCGGTGATGCGCACCATGTCGCAACCGCCCTCCACCAGGGCCAGGACCTCGGCCAGCGAGGCCTCCACGTCCCGACCCCGGGTCGTGGTCATGCTCTGGACGGCGATGGGCGCATTGCCCCCGACCACCACCCCGCCGAGCCGCACCGGCAGCGTTACCCGGCGTACGCGCCTGTACAAATCACCGCAGTAGTTCCTATCCGCCATAATCCCTTATTATTACGCAGCGCGAAGATAGACCGAATGCGCGAAAATCGGGGCGAACTCGCGCAAACGAATGAGGGGGGCTTCGCCCCCCTCATTTACCTTCCCACCAGCGAAAGCTACTCCTCCCGCGCCTTCCTGGCCGCGGCGATTTTCGCCTTTACCGCATCCTGTATCACATCCGGCACGGGGAACACCTCCACCCGCTGGAAGTTGCGCGCACCAGTACCCGCCGGTATCAGGTGCCCGCAGATCACGTTCTCCTTCAGGCCCTCGAGGTTGTCGACCTTCGCGCGGATGGCCGCATCGTTGAGTACCTTGGTCGTCTCCTGGAAGGAGGCCGCCGCCATGAAGCTGTGTGTCTGCAGGGCCGCGCGGGTTATCCCCTGCAGAATCTGCGAGGCCGTCGCCGGGCGGGCCTTGCGAGCATCCACCACCCGCAGGTCCTTACGCTTCAGCTGCAGGTTCTCATCCCGCAGCTGGCGGGCGCTCACCATCTGGCCCGCCTTCAGCACCGTGGAATCCCCCGGGTCCTTGACAATCAGCTGGTCCATGATGCGGTCGTTCTCCGTGGTGAACTCGTTCTTGTCCACCACGTCCCGCTCCAGGAAACGCGTATCGCCCGAATCGATGATCTCCACCTTACGCATCATCTGGCGGACAATCACCTCGAAGTGCTTGTTGTTAATCTTCACACCCTGCGTGCGGTACACGTCCTGCACCTCATTCACGATGTACTCCTGCACGGCCGTGGGGCCCTCTATCGCCAGGATGTCGCTCGGCGTAATCGCCCCGTCCGAAATCTGCATCCCCGCCTTCACCGCATCGCCATCCTGCACCAGCAGCTGCTTGGAGAGATTTATCGTGTAGACCTTCTGCTCGCCGAGCTTCGGGTTGGTCACGGTGATTTCGCGCGCGCCGCGCTTCACCTTCGGGTTGACCGAGACGATGCCGTCTATCTCCGAGACCACCGCCGGGTTCGACGGGTTTCGCGCCTCGAAGAGCTCCGTCACGCGCGGCAGACCCCCGGTGATATCCCCGGCCGACCCCACCGCGCGGGGCATCTTCGCGATGATGTCGCCAGGCTTGATCTCCTGCCCGTCCTCTATCATCAGGTGCGTACCCACGAACAGGTCGTACACCCGAATCGTGTTGCCATCCGGGTCCAGAATCTTCACGATGGGGTTCTTATTCCTATCGCGCGACTCGATAATCACCTTCTCCTGCCGCTTGGTCTGCTCGTCCACGTCGATGCGGTAGGTCACATCCGCGATGATCGACTCGAACTCCGCGCGGCCACCCACCTCGGAAATCATCACGCTGTTCCACGAATCCCAGTCGCAGATCAGCGTACCCGTGGTCACATCCTGCCCCTCCTTCACGTAGAGGTGCGCGCCGTAGGGTATCTGGTACGTCTCCACGGCCATGCCCGTCGACTCGTCCATCAGGTGCATCTCCACGGTGCGGCTCACCACCAGGTCGAAGGGCTCGCCCCCGTCCTCGCTCAGCCCCTGAATCGTACGCAGGTCCTCAAACTGCACCCGCCCGTCGCTCTTGACCCGCACCTTCGACTCGGCCATCGCGCCCATCGCCGTACCCCCCAGGTGGAAGGTCCGGAGCGTAAGCTGCGTACCCGGCTCGCCAATCGACTGCGCTGCGATGATACCCACCGACTCGCCCCGCTGCACCATCTTGGCCGTAGCCAGGTTGCGCCCGTAGCACTTCGCGCACACCCCCCGTGTCGACTCGCACGTGAGCACGGAACGTATCTCCACCTGCTTGATACCCACACGGTTTATCTGCTCGCAGAGGTCCTCGGTCAACTCCGAGCCCGCCTCCGCGATTACCTCGCCCGACTTCGGGTCGACCAGGTCATTGACGCACACACGCCCCACCAGCTTCTCGGTGAACTCAATCTGCGCATCCTTCTCCGACTGGTCATTCTTCTTCTCATAGCTCGCCACCAAGCCACGCAGCGTGCCGCAATCCTCCTCGCTCACGATAACATCCTGCGACACGTCCACCAGACGACGGGTCAGGTAACCCGCATCGGCCGTCTTCAACGCCGTGTCGGCCAGACCCTTACGCGCACCGTGCGTCGAGATGAAGTACTCCAGCACCGACAACCCCTCCTTGAAGTTCGAGAGAATGGGGTTCTCGATAATCACGCTCGCGGTGCTGCCGCTCTTCTGCGGCTTGGCCATCAGGCCACGCATGCCGCACAGCTGCCGTATCTGCTCCTTGCTACCGCGGGCCCCCGAGTCCAGCATCATGTAGACGCTGTTGAAGCCCTGGTCGTCGTTCTTGAGCTGGCTCATCACCGTGCTGGTCAGCTTCGCGTTGACGTGCGTCCACACGTCGATCACCTGGTTGTAGCGCTCATTATTGGTGATCAGACCCTGGCTGTAGTTCTCAATCACCTCTTCAATCTGGTCATACCCATCCTGCACGATGTCCTTCTTCTCCTCCGGGATGATGACATCATCGAGGTTGAACGACAGCCCCCCGCGGAAGGCCATACGGTAGCCCAGGTTCTTGATGTCGTCCAGGAACTGCGCCGTCCGCGCGATGCCCGTCTTCTTGAGCACCATGCCGATGATGTCGCGCAGCGAGCGCTTGGTCAGCAGCTGGTTGATGAAGCCCAGCTCATCGGGCACAAACTGGTTGAACAGGATGCGCCCCACCGTCGTCTCGATCATCTGCCCCTCGAACAGCATGCTCACCGGGGCGTGCATCGCCACTGCGCCCTCGTTGTAGGCCATCACGGCATCGTCGAAGCCGTAGAACTTCATCCCCGCGCCCTGCGCATCGTCCCGCTGCTTGGTGATGTAGTACAGCCCCAGGACCATGTCCTGCGACGGCACCGTGATGGGCGCGCCGTTGGCCGGGTTGAGGATGTTGTGCGAGCCCAGCATCAGCAGCTGCGCCTCCAAGATCGCCGCGTTGCCCAGCGGGAGGTGAACCGCCATCTGGTCGCCGTCGAAGTCCGCGTTGAAGGCCGTGCACGCCAGCGGGTGCAGCTGAATAGCCTTCCCCTCGATGAGCTTCGGCTGGAAGGCCTGGATACCCAGACGGTGGAGCGTCGGCGCACGGTTCAGCAGCACCGGATGCCCCTTGAGCACGTTCTCGAGGATGTCCCAAATCACCGGGTCGCGGCGGTCCACAATCTTCTTCGCGCTCTTGACCGTCTTCACGATGCCACGGTCCATCAGCTTCCGGATGATGAAGGGCTTATACAGCTCGGCCGCCATGTCCTTCGGCAGGCCGCACTCATGCATCCGCAGCTCCGGGCCCACCACGATGACCGAGCGCGCCGAGTAGTCCACACGCTTACCGAGCAGGTTCTGACGGAAGCGCCCACGCTTACCCTTCAGGCTCTCGCTCAGCGACTTGAGCGGGCGGTTGCCATCGGTCCGCACCACGGTGGAGCGACGCGTATTGTCGAAGAGCGAGTCCACCGCCTCCTGCAGCATCCGCTTCTCGTTGCGGAGTATCACCTCCGGCGCCTTGATTTCCAGCAGCTTGCGCAGACGGTTGTTGCGGATAATCACCCGCCGGTACAGGTCGTTGAGGTCAGAGGTCGCGAAGCGCCCCCCGTCCAGCGGCACGAGCGGGCGCAGCTCCGGCGGGATGACCGGGACTATCCGCAGTATCATCCACTCCGGCTTGTTCACCCCCTCCGACTCGCGGAAGGCCTCCACCACCTGCAGCCGCTTGAGCGCATCGGCCTTCCGCTGCTGCGAGGTCTCGTTCTCCGCCTTATCGCGGAGCTCATAGCTGAGCGCGTCCAGGTCCAGCCGCGAGAGCAGGGTCTCCACGGCCTCCGCCCCCATGCCCGCGATGAACTTCTCCGGGTCGCGGTCGTCGAGCTGCTGGTTCTCCCGCGGCAGGGCCGAGAGGATACCAAAGTACTCCTCCTCGGTCAGCAGATCCATGTACTTCACCTCGCGGTCCGACAGGATGTTCGCCGCCAGGCCGGGGTTGATCACCACATACTTCTCGTAGTAGATCAGCGAATCGAGCTTCTTCGAGGGGAGGCCCAGCAGGTGGCCTATCTTGTTGGGGAGCGAGCGGAAGTACCAGATGTGCGCCACCGGCACCACCAGCTCAATATGCCCCGTACGCTCGCGGCGGACCTTCTTCTCGGTCACCTCCACCCCGCATCGGTCGCAGACTATCCCCTTGTAGCGCAGCCGCTTATACTTGCCGCAGTGGCACTCGTAGTCCTTCACCGGGCCGAATATCCGCTCGCAGAAAAGGCCGTCGCGCTCGGGCTTGTACGTGCGGTAGTTTATCGTCTCGGGCTTGGTCACCTCGCCGCTCGAGCGCTCCAGTATCTCGTTGGGAGACGCCAGGCTGATGGTGATCCTACTGAACTGCGAGCTCTCCTTATTATCCTTTCGGTATGCCATACTTCTTCTTTCCTACTATTTACCTAGCTTACCCCCTACGAATCAAACTTTACGCTCAGGCCCAAGCCCCGCAGCTCATGCAGCAGCACGTTCAGCGACTCCGGCAGGCCCGGCTGCGGCATCAGGTCGCCCTTCACGATCGCCTCGTAGGTCTTAGCGCGGCCATCCACATCGTCCGACTTCACCGTGAGGATCTCCTGCAGGATGTTCGCCGCCCCGAAGGCCTCCAGCGCCCAGACCTCCATCTCGCCGAAGCGCTGGCCCCCGAACTGCGCCTTGCCGCCCAGCGGCTGCTGCGTTATCAGGCTGTACGGGCCTATCGAGCGGGCGTGCATCTTGTCGTCCACCATGTGCCCAAGCTTCAGCATGTAGATCACGCCCACGGTCACCGGCTGGTCGAAACGCTCGCCCGTGCCCCCATCGCACAGGTGTATCTTCCCGAAGCGGGGCACGCCCGCCTTGTCGGTCCACTCACAAATGTCATCGAGCGTCGCGCCGTCGAAAATCGGCGTCGCGAACTTCACGCCCAGCTCCATCCCCGCCCAGCCCAGCACGCTCTCGTAGATCTGCCCGAGGTTCATACGGGAGGGCACACCCAGCGGGTTCAGCACGATGTCCACCGGCGTGCCGTCCGGCAGGAAGGGCATGTCCTCATCGCGCACCACCTTCGCCACGATACCCTTGTTGCCGTGCCGACCCGCCATCTTGTCCCCAACGCGTATCTTACGCTTCTTCGCGATGTAGACCTTCGCCATCTGCAGGATGCCCGACGGGAGCTCATCCCCTATCGATATGTTGAAGAGCCTACGCTGGCGCAGCGCGTCGTACTCCTTGTACTTCCGGATGTAGTTGTTCACCAGCTTGCCAATCTGCCTGCTAGCCACCTCATCCTCAACCCACCCATTCGGGTTGACCTCCAGGAAGTTGATGGCCGACAGCACCCGCTCCGTGAACTTGTGGCCCTTCGCGATTTTCTGCACCCCGTAGTAGTCCGTCACCCCCAGCGAGGTCCTATCGCTCAGCAGCAGCATCAGCTTATCGAGCAGCACGCGGAGCGTATTGGCCACGCTGCGCTTGAACTCCTCCTCCACCCGGTCAATCTCGGCCTTCGTCGAGCTGCGGGCACGCCGCCCATCCTTCTGGACACCAGAGAAAAGCTTCTTGTCGATGACCACGCCATGCACCGAGGGAGGGGTCTTGAGCGAGGCATCCTTCACATCGCCCGCCTTATCGCCGAAAATCGCCCGCAGCAGCTTCTCCTCCGGCGAGGGGTCCGACTCGCCCTTGGGCGTAATCTTACCGATGAGGATATCGCCCGGCACCACCTTCGCGCCGATACGTATCATCCCATGCTCGTCCAAATCCTTGGTCGCCTCCTCGCTCACGTTCGGGATGTCGGAGGTCAGCTCCTCCTGCCCACGCTTCGTGTCGCGCACCTCCAGGAAGTACTCGTCCACATGCACCGAGGTGAAGTAATCGTCACGCACCAGGCGCTCGCTGATCACTATCGCATCCTCGAAGTTATACCCCTTCCAGGGCATGAACGCCACCTTCAGGTTGCGGCCCAGCGCCAGGTCGCCCTCCTCCGTCGCGTAGCCATCCGACATGAGGTCGCCCTCCTCCACACGCTGCCCCACGCGTACGGTCGGCCGCAGGGTCAGGCTCGTGCTCTGGTTCGTCTTCAGGAACTTCGGCAGCGCGTACGTCTTGGTCGGCGGGTCGAAGCTCACGAACTCCTCCTCCTCCGTCCGGTCGTAGCGCACCGTTATCTGCTTGGCATCCACCGACTCCACCACGCCCCCGCGCTCAGCCACTATCTGCACGCGGCTATCCCGCACCACCATCGACTCCAGGCCCGTCCCCACTATCGGTGCCTGCGGCGCCAGCAGGGGAACGGCCTGGCGCATCATGTTCGACCCCATCAGCGCACGGTTCGCATCGTCATTCTCCAGGAACGGAATGAGCGACGCGGCAATCGACGCAATCTGGTTCGGTGCCACATCCATCAGGTGCACCTGCTCCGGGGTCGCAATCGGGAAATCGCCCTCGAAGTGCGCCTTGATCCTATCCTGCGCGAAGGTCCCGTCGGCCTCCAGCTCCGCGTTCGCCTGCGCTATCATCATCTGCTCCTCCTCCTCGGCCGAGCAGTACACCACGCCCTCCGGGCTGAAGTCCACCTTCCCATCCCGCACGCGGCGATACGGCGTCTCGATGAAGCCCAGCGGGTTGATGCGCGCGTAGACGCACAGCGAGCTGATCAGACCGATGTTCGGCCCCTCAGGCGTCTCAATCGGGCACAGCCGCCCGTAGTGCGTGTAGTGCACGTCGCGCACCTCGAAGCCCGCCCGCTCGCGCGACAGACCGCCCGGGCCCAGCGCCGAGAGCCGCCGCTTGTGCGTCATCTCCGCCAGCGGGTTGGTCTGGTCCATGAACTGCGACAGCTGGTTCGTCCCGAAGAAGGAGTTGATCACCGCCGAGAGCGTCTTCGCGTTGATCAGCTCGATGGGCGAGAAGACCTCGCTATCGCGCACGTTCATCCGCTCGCGTATCGTGCGGGCCATGCGGATCAGGCCCAGGTTGAACTGGTTGGCCAGCTGCTCACCCACCGTCCGCACCCGGCGGTTGCTCAGGTGGTCGATATCGTCCACATCGGCCTTCGAGTTCTTCAGCTCAATCAGGTACTTGATAATCTGGATGATATCCTCCCTGGTCAACACCCGCACGCTCTCATCCGTGTCCAGACGCAGCTTCCGGTTTATCTTGAAACGCCCCACCCCGCCCAGGTCGTAGCGCTTCTCCGAGAAGAAGAGCTTATCGATCACATCGCGCGCCGTGGCATCATCCGGTGGCTCCGAGTTGCGCAGCAGACGGTAGATATGCGTCACCGCCTCCTTCGTGTTGTTGGTCGGGTCCTTCGCCAGCGTGTCGTGGATAATCTTGTACTCCGACGCCGCGCTGCTATCCTTATGCAGCAGAATCTTCTCAATGCCCGAATCGCGGATGATCTCTATCGTCTCCTCATCGAGCACCACGCCACGGTCCACCAGCTGCTCGAAGCGCGAGGTCGAAACCACCTCCCCCGTCTCGTCATCCACGAAGTCCTCTGTCCACGTCCGAGAGAGCTTCCCGGCCAGCACCCGGCCCACGTAGTCATCCAGGTTGACCTCCGCGACGCTGATCTCCTCCGCGAGGTCGTAGATGCTCAGGATATCGCTGTCGAGGTCGAAGCCTATCGCGCGCAGCAGGGTCGTCACGGGCAGCTTCTTACGGCGGTCGATGTAGGCGTACATGACATTGTTGATGTCCGTAGCGAACTCTATCCAGCTCCCGCGGAAGGGGATGATCCGCGCCGAGTAGAGCTTCGTGCCGTTGTTGTGCGTACTCTGCGCGAAGAACACGCCCGGAGAGCGATGCAGCTGCGAGACCACCACCCGCTCAGCCCCGTTGATGACGAAGGTCCCCCGGGGGGTCATGTCCGGGATGCTGCCCAGATACACCTCCTGAACCTGCGTGTCGAAGTCCTCATGCTCCTGGTCGTTGCACGACAAACGGAGCTTCGCCTTCAGGGGCACGCTATAGGTCAAGCCCCGCTCGATACACTCCTCTATCGTGTAGCGCGACGGGTCGATGCTGTAGTCCAAAAACTCGAGCTCGAAATTATTGCGCGTATCGGATATCGGGAAATTCTCCTGGAATACGCGGTACAAACCCTCCTGGGTACGCTCCTCCGGGGTCGTCCAGAGGCTGAAAAATGAGCGAAAACTCTGGACCTGGATCTCCAGGAAATCCGGGTACTCAAACTGCGCCTTCGCACGCGCAAATGTTATGCGATGATCCTGCTGTGCCTGCGACATGGGGCTAATACTTGTTGAACTTATAAGACCAAATCAGAGAATACTAACAAACGAAAGGAAGCACTCACCCTAAATCCATAGGGTGAGCGCAACCTATCTATTGCTTTGCGGCGTATGCGAGCCTAAAGACCGATACGCACGGGCAATGCGACCTACAGCGAGGCCGCTGCGCTTCGGTCCTACTTAAGCTCAATCTCTGCCCCTACTTCCTCGAATTGGCTCTTGATAGATTCGGCCTCCTCCTTCGAAACACCCTCCTTCAGCGGCTTTGGCGCGCCGTCCACCAGCTCCTTGGCCTCCTTCAGGCCAACGCCCATCAGCTCCTTCACCAGCTTCACCACCTGCAGCTTCGTGCCACCGGCCGAGCTTAGGATGACATCAAAGGTCGACTTCTCCTCAGCTGCACCCTCGCCACCAGCCGCCGGAGCCGCCACGGCTACCGCCGCCGCCGCCGGCTCTATGCCATACTCCTCCTTGAGGATCTCAGCCAGCTCGTTCACTTCCTTCACCGAAAGGCTTACCAACTCTTCTGCAAATTTCTTCAGATCTGCCATCGCTATATCAACTTTTTAACTTCTAAACCAAATCTAATGTACCTACTACTACTTCTCCTCGCGCTCACCCAGCGCCTTCAGCAGGCCGGTCAGCGTCTGACCACCCGACTGCAAGGCCGAAACAACATTCTTCGCCGGCGACTGTAGCAACGAAACCACATCCGCTATCAGCTCCTCACGGCTCTTCAGCGTCGCTAGCGTTTCCAGCTGGGCATCACCAACATAGAGACCCTCCTCAACATACGCCGCCTTCAGAACGGGCTTCTCGTGCGACTTGCGGAAATCCTTCACCAAACGGGCGGGCACATTGCCAACCTGAGTGAAAATCACCGCCGTCTCGCCCTTCAAAACCTCCACCAAATCATCGCACAACGACTCCCGGCCGCACTCCTGAATCGCACGCTTGAACAGCGTATTCTTCACAACGCGCAGCACCACGCCCGCATTGAAGCACGACCTACGCAAGTCCGACGTATCCGCCGCATTCAGCCCGCCCAGATCCACCAAGTAGAAATGGGGGAACTCCTGCAGCTGCGCCGCCAAACTAGCTATTACCTGCGATTTCTCTTCCCTCGTCATATCAAGCTCTCCTCGTTTACTAGTTCAACGACTGCAGATCCAAATTCACACCCGGGCTCATCGTCGTGGACAGGTACACGCTCTTGATGTACGTCCCCTTGAGCGAGCTCGGCTTCAGGCGATGAACCGTCTGCATGAACTCACGCACGTTCTCCACCAGGGCCTCCACCTCAAAGGACACACGCCCCACAGAAACGTGAAGAATGCCGAACTTGTCCACACGGAAATCGATCTTACCCTGCTTAATCTCGCCAATCGCCTTACCGACCTCCATGGTCACCGTGCCGCTCTTGGGGTTCGGCATCAGGCCACGAGGACCCAGAATACGGCCGATCTGGCCCACCTTCCCCATGGTCTGCGGCATGGTCACCACCACGTCGAAATCCGTCCAGCCCCCCTTAATCCGCTCCACCAGATCATCCATCCCGACGTAGTCCGCACCCGCAGCCTTTGCCTCCTCCTCCTTCTCGGGGGTCACCAGCGCCAGCACACGAACGCTACGCCCCGTGCCATGCGGCAGGGTCACCACGCCACGAACCATCTCGTTCGCCTTGCGCGGGTCAACACCCAGGCGCACATCGATATCCACAGAGGCATCGAACTTCGTGTACGACATCTTCTTCACCAAGTCAGCAGCCTCGGCAAGGCTGTACGCCTTGTCGGGGTCCACCATCGCGAGCGCCGCCTTACGCTTCTTGCTTACCTTCATTTCAGCCCTCTCCTTTATTAACCTGGGAACTCGCCCTTAATCGTTATACCCATGCTACGGGCCGTGCCTGCAACCATGCGCATCGCCGACTCCACCGTGAAGCAGTTCAAATCCGGCATCTTGTCCTGCGCAATCGCACGGACCTGATCCCAGGTCAAACTCCCCACCTTACGACGATTCGGCTCCGCAGAACCGCTCTTGAGCTTCAACGCCTCCTTGAGCTGCGCAGCAACCGGCGGAGTCTTGACGATGAAGTCAAAAGACTTGTCAGCGTAAACCGTAATCACCACGGGCAGCAGCTTACCGGCTAAGGGCTGAGTGCGGGCATTAAACTGCTTACAGAACTCCATGATGTTCACACCCTTGGAACCCAAAGCGGGACCCACGGGAGGGGCCGGATTGGCCGCGCCACCACGAATCTGCAGCTTAATGAACCCAGCTACTTCCTTCGACATATCTATTCCCTTTATTCAACTACTGTTACTCCTTCTCTACCTGCATGAAACCCAGCTCCAGGGGGGTCTTCCGCTCGAAAATCTTCACGATTACCGTCAACTTCTTCTTGTCCTCGTTCACATCCGAAACGATGCCGCTAAAGGTGTTGAACGGGCCATCGACCACACGCACCACATCACCAATCGAAAACGGAACCTCCATCGACTCGCCATCCTCGGAGAGCTCGTCCACCTTACCCAGCAGACGGTTCACCTCGGGCGGCGACAGCGGCGCAGGCTCACCAGAGGGCGCATTCAGAAAGCCAAGCACGTCGGGCGCCGCAGTCAGAAAATGCGGTATCTCGCCCGTCAGCAAGGCCTCCACGAACACGTAACCCGGAAAAAAGACCCGCTCCTTACTCACCTTCTTCCCATTGCGGATCTGATACACCTTCTCCATCGGCACCAGGACATTCGGAACATAATCCCCGTAATGAAGGCGAGCAACCTCATTCACAAGGTATTGGCATACCTTACGCTCCCTACCACCTATCGCGCGAAGAACATACCAATGCATATGCTCCTTACTCTCCTCCGCCATATGAAAAAACGTGTATTATATTAGAGCAAGCGATAGACCCAGTCCATCAGATGCTCAAACGAGAGGTCCATCACCAGAACCACAAGCGCTATCAGCAGGGAAGCTATCATGACTACCATAGCGCTGCTCTGCAGCTCCTTCCAAGTGGGCCAAGTCACCTTGTGCACCATCTCCTCATAGACCTCACGTAGGTAAGCTTTTACTCTCATTGACCCTCAGTCTTTTTGCACGGGAGGAGCGACTCGAACGCCCGACACCTAGTTTTGGAGACTAGTGCTCTACCAACTGAGCTACACCCGTAAAACCCCGCGCCAGCCAAAGGCCAGCGCAGGGACAAAAACTAATCCAGCAACTCGATAACCTGACCGGCACCCACCGTGCGACCGCCCTCGCGGATAGCGAAGCGCAGACCCACGTTGATGGCCACGGGGTAAATCAGCTCCACGGTAATCGTCACGTTGTCGCCCGGCATCACCATCTCAGAACCCTCGGGAAGGGTAATCTCACCCGTCACGTCGAGCGTACGCAGGTAGAACTGCGGACGGTACTTGTTGTGGAACGGCGTGTGGCGGCCACCCTCGTCCTTCTTCAGAACGTAAACCTCGGCCTTGAACTTCGTGTGGGGCGTAATCGTACCGATCTTCGCCAGCACCTGGCCACGCTTGATCTCCGTCTTCTCAATACCGCGGAGCAGCAGGCCCACGTTGTCGCCCGCCTCACCCTCGTCGAGGATTTTGCGGAACATCTCCACACCCGTCACAACGGTCTTCTTGTGGTTGGCGCCCAGACCGACAATCTCAACCTCATCACCCGTATGGATGATACCCGTCTCGATACGACCCGTCGCCACCGTACCACGGCCCGTGATGGAGAACACGTCCTCCACCGGCATCAGGAAGGGCTTCTCGTTCTCACGGGGCGGAATTGGAATGTAGCTATCCACCGCATCCATCAGCTCCATCACCTTCTCCGACCACTCCGGCTCGCCGTTGAGCGCGCCCAGCGCGGAGCCACGGATAACCGGCGCGTTGTCACCGTCAAACTCGTAGAAGTTCAGCAGGTCGCGCACCTCCATCTCCACCAGCTCCAGCATCTCCGCATCGTCCACCAGGTCGCACTTGTTCATGAACACCACGATCTTCGGGACGTTCACCTGGCGGGCCAGCAGGATGTGCTCACGGGTCTGGGGCATGGGGCCATCGGTGGCCGCCACCACGATGATGGCGCCGTCCATCTGCGCGGCACCCGTCACCATGTTCTTCACGTAGTCAGCGTGGCCCGGGCAGTCAACGTGCGCGTAGTGGCGCTCCGCCGTCTGGTACTCCACATGCGAGGTGTTGATTGTGATACCACGCTCCTTCTCCTCGGGCGCGTTGTCAATCGAGTCGAACGAACGGGTTTCGGACAGACCCTTGTCTGCCAGCACCTTCGTAATCGCCGCCGTCAATGTGGTCTTGCCGTGATCCACGTGACCAATTGTACCAATATTCACGTGGGGTTTTGACCTATCAAATTTCTCTTTTGCCATGATCCCTCTTTAATTATTTATCCGACACTATCCACCCCTCACTCACCCCACACTAAGAGCCGATGACGAGATTTGAACTCGTGACCTCATCCTTACCAAGGATGCGCTCTACCCCTGAGCTACATCGGCAACAGACAGAGCGGGAGACGAGACTCGAACCCGCGACCCTCAGCTTGGAAGGCTGATGCTCTACCAACTGAGCTACTCCCGCAATCAGCAATACTACAAACACAACGAAACCGTGGGGAGAGCAGGATTCGAACCTACGAAGTCGTACGACAGCAGATTTACAGTCTGCCCCAGTTGGCCACTTTGGTATCTCCCCAAGCATAACAAGCAAAGAACTAACGAGCCGATGGAGGGATTCGAACCCACGACCTGCTGATTACAAATCAGCTGCTCTGACCAGCTGAGCTACATCGGCTTTCATCCCTCGACCGAACCGCCATCGAAACCCCTCCCCAATCCGGACGCAAAAGTAGGTATTATCAGCCGAACTACCAAATCCATGCCGAAAAATCGCTGTGCGGACGAGCAAACCCCGCCATCCACCGGGCTAGTCCCGCCGCTTTCCCTTGCGCTTGACCAGCTGGCGACGCAGGGCCTCCAGCGCCTCGTCGGTCGCCTCCTCGAAGCTGGCCCCGGGCTTCTCCGCGAACAGCACATCGCCCTTGAGCTGCAGCTTCACCTCGGCCAGCTTGCTGTCCTCCTGGTCATTGCCCAGCTTCAGGTACACGTCAGCACTCTCTATCTCGTCCTCGAAACGAACCAGCTTCTTCAGCTTCCCCTCCACGAAGTCCCGCAAATGCCCCGACAACGTGAAGCCCACTGCATGAATTCCTATTTCCATACCCAAAGCAAATTTAGCCTACTCCGCACCCCGACCCCGCGGTTTAACCCTACGGCTGCGCGGGTGCGAATGCTGGTACGCGGCCCGTAGCAACCCAATATCCATGTGCGTGTACACCTGCGTCGACTTCAGGGTCGAGTGGCCCAGCAGGGCCTTGATTGTGCAGATGTCCGCACCCTCCTCCAGCATGTGCGTCGCGAAGCTATGCCGCAGTGCGTGCGGGCCGCTGCAGGCCCCATCAGGCAGCCGCTCGTAGTACGCGCTCACGCAGCGGTACACATCCCGGTCGCTCAGCACATGCCCATCCTCCCGCACAAATATAGCAAGATCTGGCGAAACCACTAGACCGAGACCGGACTCCACCCGCGCTCGGAAGGATTCGAATGCCTCAGCCAGCTCGGGAATCAGCGGGACGATACGCTCCTTATTCCCCTTCCCCCGCACCCGGACGCGGCGCTGCGCGCAATCCACATCGCCCCAGCGTAAGCCCACGAGCTCCGCGCGACGTAGCCCCAGCCCGTAGAGCGAGAGCATCACCAAGCGGTCGAGGCTCCCCGCGTAGTCGTCCGAATACTGCCCGGGCGCCAGCAGCGCGCGCACCTCCTCCTGGCGGAAGTAGGGGGGCAGGGGGCGGTCCAGACGTAGCCGTGAGACCGACGAAACCGGGTTGAGCTCCAGGCCCAGCGCGACGCGCGCATACTCAAAGAAGCTCCGCAGGGACGAAAGGCTCCGGTTCACCGAGCTCTTCGACATGCCCCGCTCCGATAGCCCCATGGACCACAGGCGTACATCCCGTGGCTGGACCTCCCTCAGGCACAATCCCACCTCCGAGCCGGGGTACATCTCCTCGAAGAAGCAACGGGCATCCCGCACGTAGGCACGCACAGTACGGAGCGAATACCTCCGCTCGTACTGCAGATAGTCCCTGTAGCTCTCCAGCACATCCACTGGACGCACCCTCTGACCTGGGGGAAAGCACGTGCCCCGCGGCGCGCAGCCCTCCCGACGCGACGCCTACTGCTCCTTATCCTGCATCCGCTGCACGTAGCGGGCATGCAGAATCTCCTCGCGGCGGACCACCGACGGCTTGGTGAAAAACCTACGACGGCGAATCTCGCGCATGGTGCCGGTGCGGTCAAACTTCCGCTTGAAACGCTTCAAGGGCCTATCTATCTGCTCGCCCTCCTTCACTGGTATGATAATCATGGTCTGTCCTTATATGTTACATTCCGCCCCCCTTTCGGGTCGGCGCGCAAAAGTACGCACTTATCCCGAATTGGAAAAATATTACCACCCCTTACTACGGGATATTATCCTTATACTTCTTGTACTCGGCGGCGAGGGGCTCCCCCTCCTTGGCGCCCATCTCCTTCCACAGCTTCTTCACGTCGTCCACGCGGGACTCATGCGAGGGGTGGGTGCTGATGAACTCCGGCCGCTGCTCGGCCTTCTCTGCCTCCATCTTCTCGAAGAAGCCCGCCACGCCGCGCGCGTCATACTTCGTGTGGTAGAGGTACTTGACCGAGCACTCGTCGGCCTCGCTCTCGTCCTTACGGCTGAATTTCAAGGCTGCCAGCTGGCTCCCCCCCTTCGCGGCCAGGCCCGCCAAATCCGCCGCCATGCCGGGCAGCTTCGCATTCGACAGGCCTGTGACCACCTGCACCAGCATGTCGAGCCCGTAGCGCTGGGTCAGCTGGGAGGTGCTATGCCGCTGGTCGGCATGCGCCATCTCGTGCCCCATCACGCCGGCCACCTGGTCCCAGCTATCGAGGTACTTCAGCAGGCCCGTGTAGAAGTAGATGTAGCCGCCCGGCGCGCAGAAGGCATTCCGCGTGTCCTGGTCGATTACGTGGACCTCCCAGGCGAAGTCCTTGGCGTGCTTCAGCTGGCCGCTCGCCAAAATCGCATCGCGCACCTCCTCCAGCCCCTCGTACACCGGGACCCACTCCCCCTCGCGCTTCACCACGGGGTACTGCTTGGGGTCGTCGCTTATCTGCTTCGCCAGGTTCTGGCCCAGCTTCTTGTCGTCGTCGAGCGAGAAGGTGTTGAACTTGCCATCCTGGCACCCCGAGAATCCCGCCACCAGCAAAAGCAGCGGGAGCAGCATACGAATGTGGCTTACTATACGCATAATCCTAATCTCCATTTTTCGTTTCTCCTCCACCTACCACCTCTTGTCGGTTCGCTGGCTCTCTAGCTCCTCCAGCCGCTCTATCGTTGCCCGCAGCTCGTACTCGGTGGCCGGCCGCGAAATCAGCTTACCCTGCACATCATACACATACAGCTCGGGCGTACCCCGGAAGGCTAAGGCCTCCTCGAGCGGCTGCGAGGACTCCTGCGGCTGAAAGCCATTATCCCAGCCCCAATCCCGGCTCCGCATGTAGGCCGCGTCTGCTCCCTGCTCCCCGTGGTCTATCCCGATGCAGGACACGCGCATGAAGCGTTTGTCCATGCCCCTCCACAGCTCGTACAGACGGGGGAGCATGGTCTGGCAATGCGGGCACCACACGCTCCAGAGTATCACCAGCGTGTAGCGGCTCTTCGGGTTGATAACGGGGACTGAGGCGCCCCGTAGGTCCTGCATCCTCAGGGCCAGCGCCTCCGAGTGCTCCACCGGGCCGGGTCGGCGAACCGAATCGGGCAGACCGGCCAGCGGGCCGAAGTGCATGCTATCAACCGCCTCGGCGACCCGTGGGAAGCTCGAGCCGGAGAATAGGTAGGAGAGCTGGCCACGGATGGACACCGCCACGTCGGGATGCATCTGGTGCTCCCCCAGGTTGCGGATGGCCTCCAGGAAGGCCGCCTGCTGCTCCTCGTGGGTCATCAGCGTATCGCGGTAGGCCAGCAGGTACTCCGTGGCACGACGGCGGAGCAGCTGGCTACTGGCCATCAGCGGCTCATTGAGCAGGGCTTGCGGAAACCAGTCCGTAAGCCGCTGCCCGGCCACGGGGCGCATCAGCCAGAGGAATGGATGGATGCGCTCGTTCCTGCTCGCCCTCTCCAGCGCCCGCAGGGTGGAGTCGAGCGTGCGCTCCTGCCCCCGCACGATGGCCTCCATGGCCCGGCAGGATGCCTCCGCGCCGCCCTCGCAATGCCTCTGCAGATTGCCCAGCGCCTGCTCGAAGGCCCGGTAGCGGGTATAGGCCGTGTGGCCCGCCAGGAAGGTCATCGCCTCGTCCGCCCCCTTCACCACGATGGCGTCGAGGGGCATACGCCCGTCTATGCCGACCCACACCTGCCGCTTCGGCTCGAGTAGGAGTAGGGGGATAGCCGCCCCGCCCTCCGGCTGCAGACCGTACAGGCCCGGCTGGAAGTCGGGGATGGAGAAGTGGTAGCAACCGTCGTCGTCCATGTAGGCCGTGTCCAGCAGGCTCTGGGGGGTGTCTACCTGCCGCAGCAACATCATGGGGCTGGGGACCTGAGCATCCAGCCGGACCTTCAGCTTTACGTCCCGTGCCGAGAGCAAGGGGGCCGATAGCAGAAAGAGAAGGGAAAGAAGGTAAAATCTAGCCATAATCTATTCTCCTAATGCAAGTGCCAGCTGGCGCCGTCCGCCGTATCCTTCACCTCGACTCCGCTGGCCTTCAGGGCATCGCGGATGCGGTCCGAGGTGGCGTAGTCCTTGCTCGCCCGGGCGGCGGCTCGGTACTCCAGCACCAGGCCCATGGCCGTTTCCAGCGCCGCGTCGTGCCCGGCCTGCTCCGCGCTCCCGGTGAGGCCCAGCACGTTGAAAACCATCTGGTGGTACAGCTCCTGTAGCCGCTGCAGGTCCTCCCCAGTCAGGGAGGCCTCGCCCCGCGCCAGCATGCCGATGAGCCTGGCCCCCTCGAAGAGCTTGGCCACCAGCATGGGGGTGTTGAGGTCGTCGAGCAGGGGGGCCCAGCAGGCCTCCTCAAACTCCAGCACGCTGAGGGTCGATTCGCGCCCCGGCTTCAGCCCGTCCAGCTCCCGCACCGAGAGCAGCAGCCGCTCCAGCCCCTTCTCAGCCGCCTGCAGCGCCGCGTTGCTGAAGTCCAGCGTGGAGCGGTAGTGGGCCTGCAGCACGAAGAAGCGGACCGCCATCGGGCTATAGGCCTGCTCGAGCTTGGCGTGCGACCCCCCGAAGAGCTCCTCCAGCGTGATGAAGTTGCCCAGCGACTTGCCCATCTTCTGCCCCTCTATCGTGATGAGGTTGTTGTGCATCCAGTACTTCACCACCCGGTGGCCGAGCGATGCCTGGTTCTGCGCGATCTCGCACTCGTGGTGCGGGAACATCAGGTCCAGCCCGCCACCGTGGATGTCGAACTCGTCGCCCAGGTACTTTCGCCCCATCGCCGAGCACTCCAGGTGCCAGCCCGGGAAGCCCTCGCCCCAGGGCGATGGCCAGCGCATGATGTGGCCCGCGTCCGCCCGTTTCCACAGCGCGAAGTCCAGCGGGTTGCGCTTCTCGCGCTGCCCGTCCAGCGCCCGGGTGTTGGCCAGCATGTCCTCCACCACCCGGCCCGAGAGCGCGCCGTAGCGGTACGCCTCGTTGTACCTCTCGATGTCGAAGTACACCGAGCCCTCGCTCACGTAGGCGAAGCCCTTCTCCAGGAGGGTCTCCACGAGGGAGATCTGCTCGATGATGTGCCCCGAGGCGTGCGGCTCAATGCTCGGGGGCTGCACGTTCAGCTGGCGCATGGCCTCCTCGTAGCGCAGCTTGTAGTGGTGCGCCACCTCCATGGGCTCGAGCGACTCGAGGCGGGCCTTCTTCTGTATCTTGTCCTCCCCCTCGTCCGCATCGTGCTCCAGGTGGCCAACATCGGTCACGTTGCGCACGTAGCGCACCCTGTAGCCGAGCTCCTTCAGCAGGCGGAAGAGCACATCGAAGGTGATGGACGCGCGCGCGTGGCCCAGGTGCGGATCGCCATATACCGTGGGCCCGCAGACGTACATCCCCACGTGCGGGGGGTGCAGGGGCTCAAAGACCTCCTTGCGACGGGAGTAGGTATTGTAGATCTGCAGCTCTCTCATGTCCATGGTGTATTTGCGGAGTATTAGTGTGCTTACAGTTAGCAAAGGTAATCCTTTTTTCCGGAAGGTAAGCCCAGAGCGGGCCATGGCCACCGCCCCAAGCATGCCCGGCCGGAGGGCCGAGGAGCCGGACGGGGCTAAAATTGCTTACCTTCGCGCCCGCCGGCCACGGTGAGCCGGCGGATGAACGAAAGGATAGTAGATATGCGCACCCATCGGGAGGACCCACTAGGATACGTAGAGCCGCTGTTCCGCCCGCCGAGCGAGGGGCGGTCGGCCATAGTGCAGGCGACGCTGGGCTGCTCATGGAACCGCTGCGCCTACTGCGACATGTACGCCAGCAAGGCCTACACCGTTCGGCCAGAAGAGGTGGTGGAGCGGCAGATCGCCGCGCTGGGGCGCGAGATACCGAGCGTGCGGAAGGCCTTCGTGGCGGACGGGAACGCCTTCGGGCTGCCCTACGACTACCTCATGCGCATCGCGGAGCTGGTGCGCCAGCACCTACCCCGGGTGGAGCGGCTGACGGCCTACGCGCTGCCGGGCGACATACGGCGGAAGTCGCCCCAGGAGCTGGAGGTGCTCCGGGCCGCGGGCTACACCATGGTGTACATCGGGGTGGAGAGCGGGCACGACCCCCTGCTCCGGGCGGTGAACAAGTCGGAGGATGCGGCCAGCAGCGAGGCGGGCATCCTGAAGGCGCGGGCGGCGGGCATCCGGACCTCCATCATGATCATCAACGGCCTGGGGGGGAAGGCCTTCGCCCGGGGGCACGCGCAGGACTCGGCCGCGCTGATGAACCGTGTGCAGCCGGAGTACCTCTCGACGCTGAGCCTCTTCCTACCGCGGGGACTGGAGGACTACCAGGCGCGCTTCGGGGGGGAGTACGTGCCGCAGGACAGCGTGGAGCTGCTCGAGGAGCTGCGGGAGTTTATAGCAGGGCTGGAGCTGGAGGAGACGGTCTTCCGGTCGAACCACGTGTCGAACCTGGTGCCGCTGGCGGGCACGCTGGGCCGGGAGAAGGCCCGGGTGCTGGGGACGGTGGACGGGATGATAGCCTACGCGCAGGAGAACACGCTGCAGCGCTTCCGGGGGGACAGGGGCTACTAGCGACGAGGGGCGACGAAAAGCCCGAAAAGGGAAAGGGCCACCCCCGCACAGCCAAGGCCATGCCGGACGTAGCCCCATCCGCAGGATGAGCCTATCGGCTAGGGCATCTTCTTAAACTCTAGACGCTTCGGGGTGGCGGGTATCGAGCCACTGCTACCATTGGGGGCTGAGCCGCTAGCCTCGTATAGGTTCTTGCTCACCTCGATTAGCTTTTGCAGCGCTTCGTACTTGGCCTTTTCCTTGTCCCTAACATCCTGGGCCAGCGAGGTATCCTTCCACTTCTCCTCCGCCTCATCCATGCTATATTTCCATGCATCAATAGCGAAATCAAGCATATTCTCAAGGATGCCCACAAGGCCAAACTCCGCCGTGAGGGTCACCTCATCCGTATCCGTACCGGTGAACTTGAGGGGCTTGGTCGCTTCGCGCTGGGCTAGGGATGCCAGAATCCCGTTGAAGCCCACACCCATACCCGCGCCGGGGCCCTTCCATGAGTCCTCAGGGCCATAGGTGATGTCCTCGAGATCTTGCGGCCCGTGGACGAGCATCCCGTCGCCGTCTATCCTCCAGCTCAGCACGAGGGGGACGGTCTGGCCGGTGAGGTTGCTGAGGGTCAACTTCTTATCGGAGGTGCATACGAACTCGAGGGTGCCGAGATACACCAGGCTCTTGGCGAAATTGGCCACACCCTGCTCGGGGCTGTAGATCAGCTGCATGTCCTCGGTGAGCCTATCGAGCCCGGTCTCCTTCATCCACTTGTCGACCCCCTCCTGGGTAAGCTCGACCCTGTAGGACGGGTCCTTACCGAAGTGGATGACGCTGGGCCTCCATTTGGCGACAATCGTCGCTTCGGTTATGGGGGTGGGCACCTTCACGTGGGGCTTGGTCGCACCTCCAGAGCTTGTGCCATCCGCACCAGAGCCGGTGGTGCCGCTGGTGGATGCGGCGGGCGTATTGCTATTGTCCTTATCCTTATCGCATGATGCAGCGCTGAGGCCGATGGCGAAAGCCCCCGCCAGCATACAGATACCCAGAATTCGTCGATTTAGCTTTCTCATTTGCAGTCCTCTTTAGTTAGACAATTCCCCCGAAGCATCGCCCCGAGGGATGAAACTATGCAAATATAGACATAAAATACGGCTCCGCCGCGCTAATTTAGACCAACGAAGGCATTTCGTTGCCGAAATGCCCCTCCGCTACATCCCGAAGGCGAGGGGCAGCAGCATGCGGGCATCGTCGAGCAGGTAGATGGTCCGCGCCCCGGCCATGAGCACCCACACCTCCCGCTCATTGCTCCGCTGGAGGTACTCCGCCAGGACCTGGCGACAGGCTCCGCAGGGGGTGACCGGCCGATGCACCAGCCCCTCGGCATCCCGCGCGGCGATGGCCATGCCGACCAGCTCGGCCTCGGGGTACTGGCTGAAGGCGGCGAAGAGGGCAACCCGCTCCGCGCACAGGCCCGAGGGGTAGGCCACGTTCTCCTGGTTGGCCCCACGCACCACCCGGCCGTTGGAGAGGAGGACGGCGGCCCCGACGCTGAATCGCGAGTAGGGGGCGTAGGCCGCCGGGAGGGCCGCTTGGGCCTGCTCGAGGAGGGCGGCCTGGGCAGGGGGGAGGCCGTCGGCCCCGGTGAAGACCGTGTAGGCCAGGCGGAGTTCCATATGCTGGGGTGCTTCCATGGATATGCTGCGAATTGGGATGAAAAAAACGGGCAACGCGCGAAAGTTCGGGGGCGGGTACTTCCTTTTCCTGCAAATGTAGCTATTTTTGCCCATAGTTTGGGGCGCTCGGGCTGCGGGCGCAGGGGGATGGAAACAAAACTAGGGTGCGATGAGCGAGAAGAGCATACGGGAGCTACAGGACGAGACGCTGGAGACCTTCGGCTACCTGGAGGACTGGCTGGACAGGTACCAGCAGATAATCGACATGGGCCAGAGCCTACCCGCCCCCCCGGCGAGCCTGCATCGGGACGAGAACCTGATAAAGGGCTGCCAGAGCCGGGTGTGGATACAGTGCGAGGTGCGGGACGGGCGGCTGCACTTCCACGCCGACAGCGACGCGGTGATCACCAAGGGGATAGCGGCCCTGCTGGTCGGGGTGCTGACGGGGCATACGGCCCGGGAGATTCTGGATACGCCGCTCTACCTGATTGACCGCCTAGGGCTGAAGGAGAACCTCTCGCCGACGCGGGCCAACGGGCTGGTATCGATGGTGGAGCGGATACAGGCCTACGCCCGGGAGCATGCGGCCTAGGCCAAGGGCATAAACTAGCAAGGAGACGAGCCATGCGCGACATACTGGAGATAGAGGGCGACCTGGTGGGGGCGCTGAAGATGGTGCACGACCCGGAGATCCCGGTCAACGTGTACGACCTGGGGCTGATATACGACGTGGAGGTGAGCGAGGCGCGCCACGTGACGATCACCATGACGCTGACCGCGCCGAACTGCCCGATGGCCGACGAGGTGGTCGAGGAGGTGAAGGAGGCGACGCTGAGCGTGGAGGGGGTGACGGCGGCCGAGGTGCTGCTGGTCTTCGACCCGCCGTGGTCGCAGGACCGGATGAGCGAGGAGGCCAAGCTGGAGCTGGGCTTCCTGTAGCCGGGTGGCAAGCCAGACGGTGGACGATGGGCCGACCGGGGGTAAGCGCAGGGGGGACCAAGAGGGCCGGCGTGGCGGTGTTGCGCGGGCTCGTCGCGGGTGCGCGCACCGGTGGACGAGCGCTGCTGGTGCTGGCTGTGGGTCTGCTGTGCGGCCCGGCGTGCCTCGGCGGGGAGGGCATCACGGTGGTGTCCTACAACGTGGAGAACCTCTTCCAGCCGGGCGTGCAGGAGAACAACCCGGATACGGACTACAGCCCCGAGGGGGCCAAGCACTTCACCTACCGGCGGCTGGACCAGAAGATCGCCCTCATCGGCCGGGCCCTGGTGGTCGCGGGCGGCTGGGGCAAGGCCGACATCATAGGCCTGTGCGAGGTGGAGAACCGCTACGTGCTGGAGCGCCTCCTGCAGAAGAGCGTCCTGGGCCGGGCGGGCTACTGGGTGGTGCACAGAGACTCGCCCGACCGGCGGGGCATCGACGTGGCCATGCTCTACCGCAAGGACAGGCTCCGCCTCCTGGGCGCAAGGTGGCGAAGGGTGATGGTCGACACGGCCCAGCAGAAGTACTCCCGCGACCTGCTGCTGGCGAGCTTCCAGACCCCGAAGGGGAACGTCCTGCACATCATACAGTGCCACTGGCCGAGCAAGTTCGGCGGGGAGGAGGCCTCATTGCCCCGACGGGAGATTGCCGCACGGGAGACCCGGCACCTGGCCGACTCCCTACTCTCGCGGGACAGCACGGCGAGCATCATCGCGATGGGGGACTTCAACGAGGTGGTGGACAACCCGATATTCGGCCTACTCACCGGGGAGAACGGGCATTCGCCAGGGCTCAGGGCCGCCGAGCAGCAACGGGCGGAGGCGAGCGGGCTAGCCTCGTACAAGTACGGCGGGATATCGGAGAGCATTGACCACTTCTTCGTCTCGCCCGGCCTCCTGGCCCGCAGAGGGGACGAAGGGCTACGGGCCAAGCTGCCGGCACGGGTCTGCGCTCCGGACTTCCTGCTGGAGGTGGATGGAAAGTACGGCGGGCTACGCCCCTTCCGCAGCTACCTCGGGCCGCAGTGGCACGGAGGGGCGAGCGACCACCTGCCAATCGTGCTGGAGCTGGCCGAGTAGCGCGGCAGTGTCCGTATCGATTATAGAACCGATTTCCTACCCAGATTGAAAATATCGATAGACCTCTCCTCGAATACCGTCAGGAGGGCCTCCGTACCGTGCGTCCTTTTATACTCCAGCTCCTCATCCGAGATGGGAAGCGCCAGGGTGAAATCAATCGGCTCCCCCTCCACGCTGAAACCCAACAGCTTATCCTCCCACAGGTAGGGGGGCACGAACAGGATGTGCTTCATCTCCATACCCCTAAAATACATCTCCACCAGCGTTTCGAAGACATTCCCGCATGTGCATTTCCAGCCGTTCAGCATCAAAAAAAATGCGCAAGTGCTCAGAATATTCGGGACTGCCTCATACTCATCGTACCCCGCCATGAGGATTTCGTACCGCCTACCATCCACCGGGTAGTCCAGCAGCCCGATGGAGCAGTAGAACGTGACCGCATTATCGGTGGGGTCAGGGCAATTCATGATGTAGATGCTCTCCGTATTGTCCTCATTACCATAGGCAATAACCCTCGGATTTACGCCCAGTATCGGGGCAATCTTCCGGTACAATTCCTTCTGCCGTGCTGTCGGTTCCATCCTAATCCTCCATACGCCCCACCTACTGCGCGGAGCTTTCCCCAATGCTAAGTCGAGCTCGGCGAGTACGCCCCCCCGTGCCCATCGCAAAGATAGCACTCTGCACGACGAAGCACAAGAAAGAGACGGAAATGCAGCGTATTTCTGGGAATGCGACGCTACTCCCGAGGAGAATTCGTTCCAATCCGACCTTAGCTAATCCTGGAAACGCTTGAGGCTCCCGGCCGGAAAGCTGTACTCGGCCGTGTGGATCTCCTCACCGTCCGCCCAGCGATGCCACGGTCCGAGGGCCTGGTCGTTCGGGTTGATGAGGACCTGCAGCTCCTGCGCGGGCATGTAGCTCTGGGCGAGGAGGAAGACGAACTGCCCATCATCGCGGCGCGCCATGTCCACGACTATCTCGCTGTGCCCCGGGAAGCCCCCGAGGATGATCACATCGCCTATCTGCATGTCCGCCACCCGAATGGGTTGCAGCTCCTTGGAAAGGGAGTACGAGCCCGCGTAGGCGAAGACCATCTGGCAGTAGGCCCAGAAGTCGTCGTAGGTGTTGGAGGGCTGCGCGTGGTTGCTCCAGCTGGTGTGGTTGCCATCGACCACCAGCCGGTTGCCCCTCATCCACTCGCTGTAGTCCATGCGGAAACCGTTGGTCAGGTTGAAGTGGATGTCGTGGTAGCGCCCTGCGCGCCAGAGGTATTCCGCCCGCAGACGGATGACGGCATCGGCGCACTGGTGTAGGTCCCTCGTTCCGATGGGTAGGTCGATTACCGCGGCGTAGACAGCATAGTTCGGCTTCTCCATCCCGTCGTAGTACAGCACGGGCGAGCCGTCGGGCTTGAGCGGGAGATGGCGGAGATACTCGGCGAACGAGCCCCTCTGCACGGGCACACGGGTGTAGCCCTCAGGTGGGGCAAAGCGTGAGGCGATGGTAGCCCCCTTGGGATTGGTCAGAGCGCCATTCCCCCCGTCAAAGAAGGTAGCCTCCTCGGAAACAGGCTGAGTGGCAATCTCCTCTTCAGTGCCGATGGCCTCTGCAGCGGGGAGCTGGGCCTCAGGAACTTCGAGTACGTACTCGGGATCGATCTGGGTGTCACTCCCGCCGACACACGCAGCTACAACAACAGTAAAACCCAAGGCTAAAGCTACTGGAAACCGTCCCCTTTTCATGTTGGATTAATTTGATAAGCAAAATCTATTCATAGAATCGCATGTGGCTCCCGGCCGGGAATACCCACTGGGGCGTGGCGAGCTGCGTCCCCTTGCGCCAGGAGTACCACGGGCGGATTTTCCCATCGAGCCGGTTGGTCAGCACGTGCAGCTCCTGCGCCGGGCGGAGGCTCTGCGCCAGGAGGAACACCCGATTCCCCCTGGCATCCTGAGCCATATCGACCACGATGACCACATGCCCCGGCAGGCCGCCCTGGATGAAGACATCGCCGATTCGGACCTGGCCATCGGACACCCGCTGCAGCTCCTTGGAGAGGGAGTACGAGCCCGCGTAGGTAAAGACCATCTGGCAGTAGGCCCAGAAGTCGTCGTAGGTGTTGGAGGGCTGGGCGCGCAGGCTCCAGCTGGTGTTGTTACCATTGACTACCAGCCGGTTGCCCCTCATCCACTCGCTGTAGTCCACGCGGAAGCCGTTGGTCAGGTTGAAGTGGATGTCGTGGTAGCGCCCCTGCCGCCAGAGGTACTCCGCGCGCAGACGGATGACGGCATCGGCGCACTGGTGCAGGTTGCGCGTCCCGATGGGGAGGTTGACCACGGCAATGTAGGAGTTGTTATTGGCCCGCTCCTTCCCGTCGTACAGGCGTACCTTCGCCCCCCGTGGCCGCAACGGGAGGGCGCGGAGGTACTCGGCGAACGAACCCTTCTTCACCGGCACCCGGGTGTAGCCCGCGGGCGGGGCGATGCGTGAGGCTATGGTCTCGTGGCGCTGCCCGGCAGACCCCTTGGATTTGCCCTGGGCCTCTGCCCGCCCGCAGAGGAGGATGGAGAATAGCAGGGGGAGCAGGGAAAGATGAAGCGATTTTTTCATGGAAACATTAGATTAGAGAACTGCCCGAATAGCTTAAGCCACATCGCCCTCAAGCTCCCCATCCCAGCCTGCTGCCACTCCGCAATACCAAAAAGGCTCCCCACAATGCAGAGAGCCAAGTACCCCCACGCCATACGCAGGGAGAAAGTGAAGTAAATTGGTTTAAAGTTACCTAATTCGGGGGGGGGTAAATTGCCCTTCCGCGCCACCCACGAACTCCATAGGTCGGCGAACGCTACATGGGCGAGCATACGAACAAAGGCTTTCCATCCCACAAAGATACGAAATGATTCGAAAGAACAAGAGTTGAAATGTAAAAATACGCCATGATTCCCAAATCAATCGGCCGCCAGCTAGCTCCCCGACCTCAGGGCATTCTCGGTCAAATCCTTGGCGAATTGCTCCTCATCCCTATACACTTCCCGCTTATTTAGGGGCGGCTCTAATCTCACGTGCGGCAGCTCAGCCCGGAGAATCCTATTCATGTACTCCAGCTCCGGTGGATAGACGTAGAACTGCTCACCCTCCGGATAGCCCTGCTGGCGCTGCCAGGCCTCAAATTCCCTCGAGAAGCAGGCATGGTTCGGCTGGGCGATGCTGGCGAATAAATCCTCATCCACCATCCTCGCGAAGCGGTACAGGCCATGAATCTCCTCCGCAAAGCACTTCTCCAACGCATTGTACGACTTATTGCCCGAATGCGTCAATCGCTGGTACGACACGCACAGGGCCTGCAGATGCTCACCCGCTTTCTGCGCATCCTTGTCAATCAAGGCCAAGAGATACAGCACTGTCCCCCTCCCCCAGGTATCACCCTTTTTTGAAAGGAACTTCTCGGCCTTAACACGGGCTTCGGGTAGCCTTTCAGGCTCGTTATAGTACAAGGTGCAGAGTAGGTTGACCGCGACCTCGGCGTACCACGACCCCCGGCATAAGGGCAGGTCCCGCGGGAGAAAGGCATCAACTACGGCGATGTCGTTGCACGAGAGCGCGGACAGGACATTCATCAGCTCAACGCTATGGTCGGTGCCGCTAGCCGCCACTGAACCAGCGAGTAGCGCATGCCGGGAGGTCTGAAACAGTACGTTGTTGAGCAGGGCAAAATCCGACTCCCTCATCGCTAGGTAGAAGCCGAAGTAGCGGGTTTGCCCCAGCAGGCCTAGATACGCCTTGGTCCGCAGCACGGCATCCTCGTTCTGAAAGTACTTGGGGTCTATTCGTTGCTCCAAGGCATGCACCTCGTCCCATGACTTCGGCAGATCGAGCCGTCTACCCTTGTCCTGCTCAGCAGCCTCTTCGTACAATTTCACGAATTTCTTTGCGCTTCTCATGACAATTTCATATCTAATGCTACATAAAATACAAGCGAGTACCCCTGCGTGGCCCTATTAATCCACTGACTTGCTAGCTCCGTCCATTTCCCCCCTCGCCCTGAGGCTAAACTCGCAGCCACAGTAGGTCTGATTGTAAAAACCGTGGCTCTCCACGAGGGCACTCCGTCGCTCGCTAAGCCCCCCCTTGCGCCAGTTCTGCGCCCAGAAGGTCAGCTCTGGGTAGAGGCTTGCAGCCTGCTGCCCGGCCGCCACAATCTGGGCCAAACTCTTCCAGCGCGACGAGGCCAGCGTGGTTGTAAATACCTGGAAACCATTCGTATGCGCATACTGAGCGGTTCGCTGCAAACGCACGGTGAAGCACAGCGCGCAGCGTCGCCCCCGTTCCGGCTCATCCTCCAG
Organism: Bacteroidia bacterium; assembly: GCA_002749065.1. Taxonomy (GTDB): domain Bacteria; phylum Bacteroidota; class Bacteroidia; order Bacteroidales; family CAJPTX01; genus Bacteroides_D. The sequence continues at coordinate 34,862 of PDTX01000011.1, forward strand.
GCCACGTAGCCGCTCGAGCCATTCGGCGTGGTCGTAGTCCGCATCGGCGAAGGGAACGCCCAGCCTCTCGGCGTGGCGCACCAGCTCCGCCTTGCGCCGCATGTACTCCTCAAGCGGGAAGATGTTCGGATTGCAGAAGAAGACAGTCGGCCGCAAGCCCTGCGCCAGCATCCACTCAAGGATTGCGCCGGAGCAGGGGGCGCAACAGGCGTGGAGCAAGGGCCGGTCGCCCCCCTCCGGTATCTCGAGGGCTGATTGTGAATGATTTGTCTCCTGATGGTTCATTCGGGTTGGTAAATGCTGGGCTGCAGCACGAATGGGCTACATGTACGTCGCAGCGGAAGGGTGCGGGTGCTCAGACCGAGCGCAAAGGTAGGAAATTTCGTAAAAGAGGGCTAGTCATAGCCGTTGAATACCACCTGCCCAACCGTTTTGCTTTCCCAATACCTCACCGCGTCCACCTCAGATTTCGCGAGCTCGAGCAAATCGTCGGCTTGGAGCTTGGCATTGAGCACTCCGGGCGAGAGGTATTGAAAGTCTTTCTCCAAAAACGGTCGAAGCTCCGCAATCACATCGCAGAATACAAGGTTCATCCACTCATCCTTCTCCACCCCGCAGTAGTACGGGAAAACGGCATTGACCAGGACGACATATTGCGTGGAAGCTGCGCTGCGCTTAGCTCTGCGCGTGAACGTTAGCGTGTAGTAATTCGTGCTCGCGGAGGGAGGAGTCACTACCAGCGCGAAGCTGCCCTCCACCCCGATTTTCTGAGCTAGCTCGTCCATCGCCCTGGGCAAAAACGAGGGGTTTTCGCTATGTGGCCCGGATAGCCCCGTTATTCCTTTGCGCAATTTCACGCCTGTCGGTCTATTTAGTTTTACTATAAAATATTGCCTTGGGCCACAGTTATTTTCGGCAAAAATTCCCCGCCACCACACGCAGCGCAACACAGCCAGGCTGGCGAACACACTGCAAGCCTTCTAGCATAACACCGCAGAAATCTTTCTGAATAGAACATCCCCCCATCGCCATTGTTCCCCCGGGTCAAAGGAGGATAACCGTCCATTGCCCACGCGCCGCACGAACGAACCTGGGGACAGGCAGGTCGTGAAGTCGAACTTTCACCATTGCCAAACCCGAACGATTGTGCTATATTTGCGGACGATACCCGACCGTGCAAGGCCACTGTTGCGCAGGTGTAGGGCCTCGGGGATGAGGCGTAGGCGTGGGGATGCGGGCTGGGTATCGCGGTCCTTTCTGGAGAGTGCGAAGTATGTCGATTTCTAAACCGATGAGTATGAACACCGTACGGTTCTGTTGCTGGAGGAGTGTAATGGGTGCGTCGTGGCCTCAACAGGGGCAAGGCATGCGCCATACGAGCCAGGGTGTGATGCATATGTCGGTGGGGAGGCAGGAGCCGCCGTCCGTGGGTTGCGGCTGAGGGGTCGAATCGGTTTCTACATCTGGCCGCGGAGGCCGGAGGGCAATGGGGAAAGGCTAGGGGGCCCGCGGGTCCAATCGGCAGCTTGAGGGGCGCGGGGGTAGCCCGTTCACTAGATTTTGCGGGAGAAGGGGGGAAGCGGCGGCGTATGGCTCGGTTCGCCAGCTGGTGAATTGGGGCGTGCAGTTCCGGAGGGTTTTGTTCAGCCGTAGGGCGAGCGCGAAATCGCAGCGGGCCGTTCCTCCGCCAATGAGAATAAGGCTAGTTCATAAAAAATAATTCCTTGCTATGGTCCATGATTTGAGCATGCTAAAGGCCTTCTACAGCGGCTACCCGGGTCGGATGGCGCGGGTGCGGGCCGCGTTGCAGCGCCCCCTGACGCTGGCCGAGAAAATCCTGTACACGCATCTGTACGATGCGGGGCAGGTGGGGGATTTTCGCCGGGGGGAGGACTACGTGAATTTCCGCCCCGACCGGGTGGCCATGCAGGACGCGACGGCCCAGATGGCCCTGCTGCAGCTCATGAACGCGGGGCGTGAGGAGGTGGCCGTGCCGTCCACCGTGCACTGCGACCACCTGATACAGGCGCACCAGGGGGCCAAGGCGGACCTCCTCGCGGCGAGCCGCACGAACGAGGAGGTGTACGATTTCCTCCGCGATGCGTCCTCCCGCTACGGCATCGGCTTCTGGAGGCCGGGTGCGGGGATTATCCATCAGGTGGTGCTGGAGAACTACGCGTTCCCCGGGGGCATGATGGTGGGCACCGACTCGCACACCCCCAACGCCGGCGGGCTGGGCATGGTCGCCATCGGGGTGGGCGGGTCCGACGCGGTGGACGTGATGGCCGGCATGGAATGGGAGCTCAAGATGCCGCGCCTCATCGGGGTCCGCCTGACGGGCAAGCTGAGCGGATGGGCCTCGCCCAAGGACGTTATCCTGAAGCTGGCCGGCATCCTCACGGTGAAGGGGGGCACCAACGCCATCATCGAGTACTTCGGGCCGGGCGCTGCGGCCCTCTCCGCCACCGGGAAGGCGACGATATGCAACATGGGGGCGGAGGTCGGGGCCACCACCTCGCTCTTCCCCTTCGACGCGCGGATGTCGGCCTACCTGAGGGCCACCGGGCGGCGGCAGGTGGCCGACTGGGCGGAGGCCGTGGCCGGAGAGCTCCGCGCCGACTGGGAGGTGGTTGCCGAGCCGGAGCGCTACTACGACCGTGTGATTGAAATCGACCTGTCGGCGCTGGAGCCCCACATCAACGGCCCATTCACCCCCGACGCGGCCACGCCCATCTCGAAGTTCGCCGCGAAGGTGCTGGCTGAGGGCTACCCCCGCCGGATGGAGGTCGGGCTGATAGGCTCCTGCACCAACTCGTCGTACCAGGACCTGAGCCGCGCGGCCTCCTTGGCGCGGCAGGTGGCCGAAAAGAAGCTGAAGGTGGCCGCGCAGCTGGTCATCAATCCCGGCTCGGAGCAGATTTGCGCAACGGCCGATAGGGACGGGATGCTCGAGGCCTTCAGTCGGATAGGGGCCACCATCATGGCGAACGCCTGCGGGCCGTGCATCGGGCAGTGGAAGCGCGACATCAAGGAGCCGGAGCGGCGGAACTCAATCGTCACGTCTTTCAACCGGAACTTCGCCAAGCGGGCCGACGGCAACCCGAATACGCACGCCTTCGTCGCCTCGCCGGAGCTGACCATGGCGCTGACCATCGCCGGTGACCTCTGCTTCAACCCCCTGAAGGACACACTGTTGAACCGGTACGGGGAGGAGGTGCAGCTGGCCGAGCCACAGGGTGAGGAGCTGCCCCCGACTGGCTTCGCCCGTGGCGATGAGGGCTACATCGCGCCGAGCGGCGGCCAGGGGCAAATCGCCGTGAACCCCGCCTCGCAGCGGCTGCAGCTGCTGGCCCCCTTCCCGGCGTGGGACGGGCAGGACCTCCTCCGTATGCCGCTGCTAATCAAGGTGCAGGGGAAATGCACGACCGACCACATCTCGATGGCGGGACCCTGGCTGCGCTTCCGCGGGCATCTGGAGAACATCTCCGACAACATGCTGATGGGCGCGGTCAACGCCTTCAACGGCGAGACGAACAGCGTGTGGGACCGTCTGCGCGAGGGCTACGCCCCGGTCTCCGAGGTGGCCAAGGGCTACAAGGCGGCGGGGATGCCGTCCATCGTGGTGGCGGAGGAGAACTACGGCGAGGGGTCGAGCCGGGAGCACGCCGCCATGGAGCCGCGCTTCCTGAATGTGCGGGTCATCCTGGCCAAGAGCTTCGCCCGCATACACGAGACGAACCTGAAGAAGCAGGGGATGCTGGCGCTGACCTTCGTCGATAGGCAGGACTACGACCGCATCCGCGAGAGGGACCTCATCTCCGTGGAGGGGCTGGAGGGCTTCGCGCCGGGGCGGAACGTGAGGGTGCTGCTGCGGCACGACGACGGGAGCACGGAGAGCTTCGAGGCGCAGCACACCTATAATGAGCAGCAGGTCGGCTGGTTCCGGGCCGGGTCTGCCCTAAACGCAAGATGATTATGAGCCGGATAGAGATGCGGGCGGACGGCATGCTGGCCGTGCCCGATACGCCCACCATCCCCTACATCACGGGGGACGGCGTGGGGGCGGAGGTTAGCCCCTCGATGCGGGCCGTCGTTGACGCGGCGGTGCGATGGGCCTACGGGGGCAAGCGGCGGATAGAATGGAGGGAGATGCTGGCCGGGGAGCGGGCCTACGAGCTGACCGGCTCGTGGCTGCCCGACGAGACGATGGAAGCGTTCCGCACGCACCTGGTGGGCATCAAGGGGCCGCTGACCACGCCGGTGGGGGGGGGCATCCGCTCGCTGAACGTGGCCCTGCGGCAGACCCTCGACCTGTACGTCTGCCTCCGCCCGGTTCGCTGGTACCGGGGGGTGCAGTCGCCGCTACGCGCGCCCGAGAAGGTGAGCATGCACGTGTTCCGCGAGAACACGGAGGACATCTACGCCGGCATCGAGTGGGAGGCCGGCACGCCGGAGGCGGAGAAGTTCTACCATTTCCTCAAGGAGGAGATGGGCGTGACGAAGGTCCGCTTCCCGAAGACCTCCTCATTCGGGGTGAAGCCCGTCTCCCGCGAGGGGACAGAGCGCCTGGTCCGCGCCGCCTGCCAGTACGCCATCGACCACGGTCTGCCCTCGGTCACGCTGGTGCACAAGGGGAACATCATGAAGTACACCGAGGGCGGGTTCAAGAGGTGGGGCTACGAGCTCGCGGAGCGGGAGTTCGCCGCGGCGCTGGCCGACGGGCGCTTGGTGGTGCAGGACTGCATCGCCGACGCCTTCCTGCAGAACACGCTGCTGAGCCCGGAGGAGTACTCGGTGGTCGCCACGCTGAACCTGAACGGGGACTACGTGTCCGACCAGCTGGCCGCGATGGTGGGCGGCATCGGCATCGCGCCCGGGGCGAACATCAACTACCGCTCGGGGCACGCCATCTTCGAGGCCACGCACGGCACCGCGCCGGGCATCGCCGGGCGGGACGAGGTGAACCCCTGCTCCATCATCCTCTCGGCCGCGATGATGCTCGAGTACCTGGGGTGGCGGGAGGCGGCCGCGCGCATCGAGCACGCGCTGGAGGCGAGCTTCCTGGCCGGGCGGGCCACGCGGGACCTGGCCCGCTTCATGCCGGGGGGCGTGCCGCTGGGGACCTCGGCATTCACGGAGGAGATTGTAGCAAGGATTGAACGGTAATAGCAACGATTAAAAACAAGGAAGGGGTTTGAAAAAGGAATATCTCATTTTTAAGCTGGCCGAGGAGCTGAAGGATGCCGCGCGCATCGACAACTCGCTATTCTCGAAGTTCGACGTGAAGCGGGGCCTACGCAACGAGGACGGCACGGGGGTGCTGGTCGGCCTGACCAAGGTGGGCAACGTGGTGGGCTACCAGCGGCTCGAGGGCGGGGGGCTCAAGCCCATACCCGGCAAGCTCTTCTACCGGGGCTACGATGTGGACGACATCGCGCACACCGTGCTCAACGAGCGGCGCTTCGGCTTCGAGGAGGTGGCCTACCTGCTGCTCTCGGGCCGCCTGCCGGACGCGGAGGAGCTGGCCTCCTTCCGCGAGCTGATCAACGAGCACATGCCCCTGGACCAGAAGACCAAGATGAACATCATCGAGCTGGAGGGCAACAACATCATGAACATCCTGGCGCGGAGCGTGCTCGAGATGTACCGCTTCGACCCGGCGGCCGACGACACCTCCCGCGACAACCTGATGCGGCAGAGCATCGAGCTCATCTCGAAGTTCCCGACCATCATCGCCTACGCCTTCAACATGGTCCGCCACGCCAAGCTGGGGCAGTCCCTGCATATCCGCCACCCGCGCGAGCATCTCTCCATCGCGGAGAACTTCCTCCACATGCTCAAGAACGAGTACACGGAGCTGGACGCGCGCACGCTCGACCTGCTGCTCATCCTCCACGCGGAGCACGGCGGGGGGAACAACTCCACCTTCACGGTGCGGGTGACCTCGTCGACGGGCGCGGACACCTACTCGGCCATCGCCGCGGGCATCGGCTCGCTCAAGGGCCCCCTGCACGGCGGGGCCAACATCCAGGCCGCGGACATGTTCCACCACCTGCAGAAGAACATCCGCGACTGGACGAGCGTGGAGGAGATCGACGCCTACCTCACCCGCATGCTCAACCGGGAGGTCTACGACAAGAGCGGCCTCATCTACGGCATCGGGCACGCAATCTACACCATCTCCGACCCGCGCGCGCTGCTGCTCAAGGTGCTGGCCCACGACCTGGCCTGCGAGAAGGGCAAGGAGCGGGAGTTCGCCTTCCTCGAGCTGCTGGAGGAGCGCGCCGTCGCCACCTTCAAGCGGGTGAAGAACAACGGCAAGACCGTCTCGAGCAACATCGACTTCTACTCCGGCTTCGTCTACGAGATGATCGGCCTCCCGCAGGAGATCTTCACCCCCCTCTTCGCCATGGCCCGCATCGTGGGCTGGTGCGCGCACCGCAACGAGGAGCTGACCTTCGAGGGGAAGCGCATCATCCGCCCGGCCTACAAGAACGTCCTGCAGTCGGAGAGGTACAGGCCCATCAAGGAGCGGTAGGCAGAGTGCCAGCGGACCAGCCTGCAGACCAACCCCGCCCATGAACGAGCCAGGAACGCCACCCCTCCACGTCCAGCAGACCGAGGACGGGAGCAGCACCCTCGTACAGGCCAGCCAGCACGCTGAGAGCTACCATTCCCTCCATGGTGCGCTCAGCGAGGCGCGCTACGTCTTCGCCCGCCAGGGGCTCGGCCGGTGGCTGGCGGAGCACGGCCTGGCCCCCCACGCCCGCGTGCTGGAGTACGGCCTGGGCACGGGCATGAACCTCCTCGCGAGCCTTGAGCTGGTGCTGGCCCGTGGCCTCCCGCTCACCTACACGGGGCTGGAGCTCCACCCGCTGGGCGACGAGCTCCTCTCCCAGCTCCGCCTGGGCGATGCGGACGAAGAGGCCGTACGCGCATGGCGAAGGGGGATGCACGCCCCGTGGGATGCCCCGCTCGACCTGGGCTGCGGCATCCACCTCAACAAGCGGGCATTGCGCTTTCAGGACTTCCGGCCACAGCCCGCTAGCCACGACGTGGTCTACTTCGACGCCTTCAGCCCCAGCACCTGCCCCGAGCTCTGGAGCGCCGAGGTATTCCGTGGGGCCCACCTGGCCCTCGCCCCGGGGGGCCTCCTGGTCACCTACTCCGCCAGCGGCCTGGCCAAGCGGGCGCTGCGGGCTGCGGGCTTCCACCTAGAACGCCTACCGGGCGCGCTGGGGAAACGCCACATGCTGCTGGCACGCAAAGAGGGCTAGATACAACCCCAGCTAGAACACCCCGTTGAGCCGCAGAAAGGCCGACTGCACCAGCTCCCCCTCCCCGGGCTTCCGCAGGCTGTAGGTGAGGGTCGTGGAAATGTGGCGGGTCATCCTGTAGGTGAGCGCGACCTCCAGGCTGTAGTTGCCCCCGGGGGCGAAGCCCTCCGTATGCGTGTAGACAAAGGGGGTTCTCCGGGGCCTGCCCGGCTGGTGCAGCAAGGCGTAGCCGAGCGTGCTTGAGCCGGAGAGCCGCCCGGCGATGGGGAAGGAGGCCACGTAGCGTAGACGGTAGATTTGGGCCGGGAGGTTGAGGTGGCTGTAGATGGCCGAGACGGCGTGGCGGGCCAGAGCCTCCGTCGTGTAGACCACCGTGAGGTCGCTGGTGAATTTGCGTAGGCGGTGGGTGCGGGTGCCGGGCGTACCCGGGTGCACGGTGATGCCGGCCGACCCGGGCGAGGGGCGGGCCCCCGTGCTGGCCAGGGGTACCTCCTGCGCTATCACCCTGTAGCTCGAGGTGGAGCTCACCGACACCCTCGCCGGGACGGGGCTGGCCAGCTCGATGGTGTGGGCATGCTCGCGCCCCAGCTGCACACCCTGCGGTATGGTCTGCTTGTCGGCGCTGTGGGCGTACTCGTAGCGGAATGATAGGGGCCAGGCGTTGCGGTTGTAGGTCAGACCCGCGGCGTAGCGGGAGGCGAAGTCCACCAGCGCGCTGTCGTCCATGCCCCGATGCGGGCGGAAGAGGTCGTACCAGCCCCGCGGACGGATGCTACGGGAGTACTGCAGCCTGAGGTCCACGTCGACGCGCTCGTGCCAGGGTGTCTCCCGGCCTATCGAGAGACCATCGGCCCGGGGGGTGAGCCGCGCGCCCAGGGTGTTGGCGTTGGAGACCGTCCGGCTGCCCTCCGACGAGGGGACGAGCTGCAGCACGTAGCTCGCCCGGTCAGCACGGACGGTGGGGAAGAACTCATCGACCTGCGGCACCCCGTCGCCGTTAATGTCCTCCCACTCGTACTTCCCCTGCCCGGTCGGCACGCGCACGTAGTGCTGCTGCATCTTCGGGCTGAACTCCGAGGAGAGCTCCGCCTGCCCGTCGAGCGTGATGCGCTGCCGCCAGAGCGGGAGGTGCGCCCTACCCTCGGCCAGGAACACCGACCAGTCCATGGGGCGCGCGCCGGGGATGTCGACCCGGAGGGGGAGCGACAGGTTGGCCAGATAGCCCAGCGATATGCCCCCCTCGTGGCTGCTGGCCCCCTCGGCCGAGAGGAGCATGCGCTGGCGGATGGGCGTGGGCGAGGCGCGGGGGAGGGTGAAATCCTGCCGGTAGATGGCCCTGAGCATCGCCCGCCGCCGCGCGGTATCGAGAAGGGTGGACTCCACCCCACCCTCGAACCAGGCGTAGTCCGAGGCACGGAGGGATGTGCCCCGCCCGCCGCCACTCTCCTTCACCTGCGTGCGGGAGATGAGCCCCACGCTCCACCTCTCGAGCTGGCGGAGTAGGCGGAGGTCGGCCTGATGCACCTGCACATTGACCCCGTCCCACCGCGAGCGACGATGCTGCGAATGCGTGCTGAGGGTCCACGGGGCGAAGTTCAGGCCCAGACGGTGGCCCAGCCCCAGGCCGCGCCCCCGGGGTATGGCCAGCTGGCTGAGGGTCAGGTCCGCCTCCGTATGCTCGGTCTGGCTCCGTAGCCCCAGCGATGCGTCCCACCACCGCCCGCCGAAGGCCCTCCCGCCCCGCCACTCCCCCTCGTCGCCCAGCCCCCAGCCCCGGTAGAAGTCCTTCGCGAGGAAGCTCTGCGGCGAGCGGTAGCCCGCGGAGACGAAGCGACCCGCCCCGTGCACGGTCAATCCCCCTCCCCCGTACTCCACCAGGCGATGCTCGTCGGCAAGGCCCAGCGCCACGCCGTGTTCATGCCGCTCGCCGAAGCGCGAACCGGTGTTGGTGCCCCAGTAGGAGTAGGCCGATGAGAGCGACAGGCGGTTGTCCTCGCTCTTCCGGGTAGCCGTGGTCTGCAGCAGGGTGTGCAGCACAGGTATCTCCAGCGGGTAGCCCGGCCGGTAGTCGCCCAGCGGGCTGCCGTCGCTCGCCCTCGCCAGCACGTAGAGCGGCCTGTTGTCCGCCGTCTGGGTCAGGCGGTAGTAGCCCTTTCCCCGGCCGACGTAGGTGAAGGGCTCGTCGGAGATGCTGTCGCGCATCGGGCCGACCAGCGGCTCGCTGCCCCGGGGTGCGACCCACAGCCGTTCGTCCTGGGGCCTGGCCCTCCCGAGGGTCTCGCGCACCAGGTCGGCATCCCGCCCGCCCACCCGCGCGGCGAGGTCCCGGGCGTAGAGGGTGCGTAGGTCCACGCTCCACTGGGGGTTGATGTCCAGCCCGGCGTTCAGCCGCGAGATGAAGCGGGGGAAGCGCCTCCCGAGGGCCTGGAACTCCACCCGTATCCGCATGCCCGCACGGATGGGCCGACGGGTGGTGAAGCGCAGCTCGCCGAGGTTGTAGTCTATGGTGTAGTCGTAGAGCCGTCCCCTATGCACCCGCACCCCGTCGATGTACACGCGCTCGGTGCCGGCCAGTATCACCCGCTGGAGGAACTCCCGCTCGCCCTGCAGCCGGTACGGCCCCTGTACGCCCTCGCGCCCCACGAGGTGCACCGTCTGCGGCTGGGCGCGCGCCAGGCCCAGGGAGAAGGCCACCCCGGCCGAATCGGCGAATGATGTCTCCCGTCCGTACTCCACGCCCAATCCCTGCACGGCGTGGGTGTAGGCCACGAAGGCCGTGTCGGCGGCCAGCGAGATGTCGCCCGCCTCCACCCTCCACGCGCTATCCCTCACCTGGAGGTATATCCGCTCAATCTGGGAGAGCTCGGCCGTGGTTCCGTCGGGCTGGAAGGGCAGCGCGTGGTCCACGATGTGCCCCCGCACGTGTAGCCCATTGTCCAGCTGGCCGGAGAGGCGGAGGTCCATCGCGCCGGAGAGCTGCCCCTGCGCGTCCGCCCCCGCCCCCACCTGCCGGTTGAAGTAGCCCTCCAGCTTCAGGGGCGAGGCGCCCAGCCCGCCCGCCCGCGCATGCGGCTCGGGGTATTCCGCCCCCCCGGCCTCCGCGCTGTAGGCCGGGCTGAGCGCGTACACGGGAATGCTGGCACGGTAGGGGAAGGGGTACACCCGGTAGGAGAGGCGGAGGCTGTCCCCGGTCGGCAGGGCCCTGTGGAGGACGAGACGGCACTGGGTGGAGTCCAGGCTGTAGTCCGACGGGGCGAGCACCCCGCCGCTGGCCAGCTCCACCCGGAGCGAGGAGGCCACCAGGGGGTTCGGCCCAAGGAACACGGTGTCGCGCCCGGTGGGTACGCTCCGCCGCGAGAGGTTCGACAGGTCGCCGAAGGCCAAGCGTTGCCTAGGCCCAGCAGCCCGCAGGCCCGATGGGCACAGCGCCAGAAGGAGCAGGATGAGGACGCGATGGCAGGATGGGCACGCCGCAGGGCCGCACCAAACCCGGCGTATAGCACGGCCTACGCACCGCATCCCGCCCGCCTACTGCCTCGCCGTTGGCTCGGACCACTGCCCCAGGTCCACCAGGCAGGCCGGGGCGAGCTCCTCGTGCGTGTAGCGGGTCGGGTTGATGTCTATCCCCCCCCGCCGGGTGTAGGCGCAGGTCACCATGAGCTCGCCCGGGGCATACTCCTCCAGCAGGTGGGCGTAGAGGGTGTCGCAGATTTCCTCGTGGAAGTGGTGCTCATTGCGCATGGCCAGCAGGAAGTCCATGAAGGGTTTCACGTCCAGCGGCCGGGCGCTCCGGCAATGCACGAAGGCGCTCCCCCAGTCGGGCTGGCCCGTGACGGGGCAGTGCGAGCGCAGCAGGTGGCTGGCCACACGGAAGAGCTGCTGCCCATCGGCCGACTCCTGGCCGTAGCTCGCCTCCAGCAGCCGTCCCCCCGAGAGGAAACGCCCATCCTCCTCCAGCACGTGGAAGTCCCGGAAGTCGCCCCGCGCCCCCTTGGCCTGATGCACCGCGGCCCGCACCTCCACGCCCAGCAGGGCGGAGAGGTCCACCTCCACGGTGCGCCGCATCGCCTCGAGGGCCTCGGCCGCCGTGCCACAGTCGGGGTAGAGGTGGTTATTGAAGGAGTTGAGGTAGAGCTTCAGCGACTTGCTCTCCACTAGGACCTCGCTCCCGGCCGAGTAGGCCATCTTCAGCAGCCCCACGGCCGGAATACCCTCGCCGAAGAGGCACGAGAGCTCGTAGGCCTGCCACACATCCACGCCCAGACGGGGGTACTCCCTCCCGCCCACGCACAGCTGCCCCGCATGCACGGCCCGGGGCACGGCCTGAAGAACGGAGGGGGCGTACTCCCTCGGGGTTTCCACACGCTGCCCAAGTACCCCCCCAGCCAGCTCGCAGCCGCTGGCTCTCTCTGACGACATGCTCATACTTCCTATTCTATTACTAATGGATTACTATGGAGAATACCCTATCCCTCACCACCTCCGGGGCGATGTCCAGGCAGGGGTAGTCGCCCCGTGCGCACGGCCGATTGCCGAAGATGGAGCACGGGCGGCAGCCCAGCCCCTCATCCTGAACCGCATTCCGGGGGTCCTGCCCCCAGCCCAAAAACCCGGCGTGCGGATGGGTCGCCCCCCACAGCGACACGACGGGCGTACCGGCCCAGGAGGCCAGGTGCATATTGGCCGAGTCCATGGAGACCACCACGTCGAGCCGACGCATCAGCTCCAGCTCGCCCGTGAGGCGTAGCCCGTGGTCCATCGCCACCACGATTTCATCGGGGTGCTGCCCATTCCATCGGTTGAATACCAGCCACTCGGCCTCGCCGCCCCCGAAGAGGAACACCCGGCAGCCCGCCTCCAGCAGCAGGGCCAGCAGCCGCTCGGAATGCTCCACGGGGTAGACCTTCCCCCGGTGCTTGGCGAAGGGGGCGAAGCCCACCCTCGGCGCATCGGTGGCCAGCAGGCCCTCGAGCGATGGGGGTAGCTCCCCCCCGGCAAAGCCCCCAAGCCGCGCCTCCAGCTCGAGGGGGTAGTCCAGGCGGGCCAGCACATCGCCGTAGCGCTGCACCGTATGCCGCAGCGGGCGACGGCACGCCCCCCGGGTCAGCCGCCGCTTCGCCGCCCGCCCCTTGTCGATGGCCACGCGGCGCGGGTAGCGCCACAGGAGGAGCACACGGAGGAAGAAACGGAGCAGCCACACGCGCAGCACGGAGTGCATATCGGCCACGCCATCGTAGGGCCCCAGCCGGGCGATATGCCGGGCCAGCCGCCACAGCCCCAGCACGCCCCTATGCTCACCACGTATCCTCGCCGGGACGAAGCGCACCCCCGGGAATTGCTCCACCAGCGGGGCGGCAAAGGGCTGCGACACGAAGACCACCTCCACGCCGGGATGCTGCTCCCCCAGCGCCCGAAGCACCGGCAGGAGCATCACCACGTCGCCCAGCGCGCTCAGGCGGAAGAGCAGCAAACGTCCGCGCCGCGCATCGCGCTCTTGCATAGGCTACTATCGTGTAGGGTAGGTCTCCGCTAGAGCGTCTGCCCCTTCAGCATCGGGTTGAGCGAGGGGTCGTTGTACATCTTCATCTGCTTGTACACCTTCATCACCTTCTCGCCCTTCCGGTAGGCCTCCAGCAGCTGGTCCATGGCCAGCGAAAGGTCGGTCCGCTGCTCCAATAGCACGTCCAGCTTGGCCTGGCACGCATCCCTGTGCTCCTGGCTGGCCGAGAGGTCGGTGGCCTGCTGCTGCATCATGTAGATCTTCAGCGAGAGGATGGACAGGCGGTCTACGGCCCAGGCCGGCGACTCGGTGTTGAGCGTGGCCCCCTCCCGCGCCACCACGCCGCGGTACTGCTCCAGGAAGTAGGAGTCTATCATCTCCACCAGGTCGGTCCGGTGCTGGTTCGAGCGGTCGATGCGCCGCTTGATCCGCAGCGCCTCCTCGGGCCGAATCTCCGGGTCGCGGATTATGTCCTCCAGGTCCCACTGCACGTTGTCTATCCAGTTCTTCTCGAAGAGGCGCGCCTCGATGGTCCCGGCCGCGAAGGGGTTCTCGCAGGTCGCATCCACATCGCCCCGGCGGCGGTACTTCGTGATGCAGTCCCAGAAGATACGGCTGCAGAGGGTGCTAAAAGTCATCTTGCTCGAATCGGTCATCTCTATATGTATGGTAGTGTGTTCCTTATCGGGTACTCGGATGCCGCATGCTCTCGGGCGAGAGCACCCGCTCTATCTGCTCCTGGGTGAGCCACTCCTTCTCCTGCACCAGCTCGTAGACGGTGCGCCCGCTGGCCATGGCCTCCTGGGCCACCTCGCAGGCCCTGTCGTAGCCGATCAGGGGCCGGAGCACCGCGGCCAGGTTCACGCTCCGGTAGGCCAGCTCATGGCAGCGGGCCTCGTTGGCCGTGATGCCCTCCACGCAGCGGTACTGCAGGGTCTTGAGCCCGTTCTTGAGCATGACCACCGACTCGAAGATGGACTGCACCACCACCGGCAGGAAGACGTTGAGCTCGAGCTGGCCCGCCTCCACGGCCATGGTGACGGCCTGGTCGTTCCCAATCACCTTGAAGGCCAGCTGGTTGACCACCTCCGGGATGACCGGGTTCACCTTCCACGGTATGATGGCCGAGCCCGGCTGCCGGGGGGGAAGGTTGATCTCGTTGAAACCGGCCACGGGCCCCGAGGAGAGCAGGCGGAGGTCGTTGCACATCTTCGACACCTTCACCGCCAGCCGCTTGAGCTCCGAGGAGTACTTCAGGAACTTGGACGCGTCCTGCGTCGCCAGGATGGGGTTGGGGGCCAGCGTCACGTCAAAGCCCGTGAGCTCCCGCAGATGCCCCACGCACCTGGCCGCGTAGGTCGGCTCCGCGCCCAGCCCCGTGCCGATGATGGTCGCCCCGACGTTGACCTGTAGGAAGTGCGCCGCGGCCCGATTCAGGTTGTCTATCTCGCCCCGGAGCATGTCGGCCCAGGCCTCGAAGGTCTGCCCCAGCGTCATCGGCACCGCGTCCTGCAGCTGGGTGCGCCCCAGCTTCACCACGTGGGCGAACTCCCGCCCCTTCAGCGCGAAGGCCTCCGCGATGCTCTCCACCGCCTCGGTGAGCTTCCGGTTGACCATGTACACCCCCAGCTGCATGGCCGTGGGGTAGGTGTCGTTGGTCGACTGCGAGCGGTTCACGTCGTGCACCGGGTGGCAGTACTGGTACTCCCCCTTCCGGTGGCCCATTATCTCCAGCGCCCGGTTGGCTATCACCTCATTGGCGTTCATGTTGGTCGAGGTCCCCGCCCCGCCCTGCAGCATGTCCACCACGAAGTAGTGATGGTACTTGCCGTTGATGACCTCCTGGCACGCCCCCACGATGGCATCGCGCAGCGTCTCCGGTAGGAGCCCCAGCTCGCAGTTCGCCCGCGCCGCCGCGGCCTTCACCATCGCCAGCGCGTTCACGATGGAGGGGTAGAACCCGATGGTCACCCCCGACACCATGAAGTTCTCCGTGGCCCGCAGGGTCTCTATCCCGTAGTAGCTCTCGGCCGGCACGTTCCGCTCGCCCAGCAGGTCCTGCTCCATCCGCGTAGCCCCCGAGAAGTACTGCGCCCCCGAGTGGATACGCTGCATGTTGGCCTGGCCCATCCGCATGGAGACAATGTGCACGATGCGCGAGAAGAGCTTCAGCGTCGCGTCCGCGTTCTTCCGGAAGAAGTCCTTCCCCACCAGCAGCGCCCGCACATCGGTCAGCGCCCGCGCCGAGGTCGAGTGCGTCGAGCCCTCTATCCAAGAGCCCTCCCCCAGGAAATCCCCCTCATGGAAGAGCGCCAGCTGCTGCTCGCCCCCGTAGGCCCCCGACTTGAACAGCTCCACGTTCCCCTCCAGCAGGAGGAAAACCACCTCCCGGGGGCCGTTCTCGAAGAAGAGCAGGTCGCCCCGCTTGTACGAAGCCTCCTTCACATGCGCGGCCAGCACCCCGAGCTGCTCACGCGTAAACCCCTCGAAGAGCTTGATACCCCCCAGGAAATCCACCATTTGCCGCCTATCCATATACCCAAATTTGCATTCAAATCCCCCTGCATCGAGCGGAGAGCGTAATTTGCCCCAAATATAGGCATTTATTTGTAGGTAGTATCGACGATTTTTACGTACCTTTGCCCCCGCAAGATAAACCTATAATATTTGAGGAGATGAAGAAGGTACTAATGGCAGTGGCTGTAGGGGCCGCTGCATTCGCGATGACCAGCTGCGGTGGCAGCGCCAGCAACTCCAACCAGGGGCAGGAGGCGGATTCCGTAGCCTGCCAGGGCAAGGACTCCGCAAGCTGCGAAACCGATTCGATGGCCACCACGACCATGGCCATGGACTTCCCCGTGCAGGGCAGCTTCAAGGGCACCCTGCCCTGCGCCGACTGCCCCGGCCTGGAAACCACCCTCACCCTCGGGGCTGACGGTGCCTACACCCTGGTGCAAACCTACGAGAAAAAGGGCGAGCCCGGCAAGTTCGAGTACACCGGCATGGCCACCTGCGCCGACAGCGTGCTAACCCTGCCCATCAAGGACGGCGAGAACGAGTACCCCATGCTCCTGAAGGTCGGCGAAGGCACCCTCATGGTACTCTCCGGCGAAGGCGAAATGCCCGCAGAGCCGGAAATGTACACCCTCACCAAAATGCAGTAGCACCACCCGCACACGGGAGGTCGAGCTGACCAAAGCAATGAAAAGGGCTTGCCGTGAAAGCACGGTGAGCCCTTTTTCCTTTTTCCTGTCACCCCTACCCCTCCAGCCCGCTCAGCAATCCACTACCCAGAGATAAACCGCTGGCAACCAGCACACCCCACCAAGCGCCCCGCCCTAGCCCCGCGCTACACCCCCAGCCGCAGGTACTCCCACGTGTTGCCGCAGCGCTCAACGTAGCGCACGAGGTCGCACCCCGCGATGACCAGCGTCGCGCGGTTGTCGTTGGGGTGGAACCCCACGGCCTCCGCGCCCCTGAGCGAGTCGTCCAGGTAGAGATGCACGTGCTGCTCCGCATCGTGGACCAGCCCCAGGGGCGAGACCGACCCCGGCCGCACACCCAGGTACTTCCCCATCCTCTTCTCCGAGGCGAAGGAGAGCTTCCCCTGCTTCAGCATGCCCTCGAGCGAGCGGATATCCGCCTGATTATGACCATCTAGCACCAGCAGGTAGTGCCGGTTGCCCTTGTGGTTGCGCAGGAAGAGGTTCTTGCAGTGCCGACAGTCCAGGTCCTTCCACTGCTCCATGGCCAGCTCTATCGTCGGGATGGGCGGATGCTCATGGTAATCGAAGTCGATACCCAGCTCCGCCAGGCGTGCGTATACCGCCGGGTCGCCAACCATCTGCTCATGCATCTCCATAGCGCGCTTCTCCTTACTATATTATATACCCTACGCGAAGGTACATTTTCTGGGCCACTTGGCTACAGAAAGAGGGAAAATCGCTAATTTTGTCGCTGACTTTCATACAGCCAACATAGGCGGGGGTTTTTATCATGCGACTGGTACGGGGCGTTCGACTTCTTATCTACCTTCTATGCATCCTGATGCTGCTGGGGCTGGTGGCCGTGAGCGGGCTCTTCCTCCTGGAGAAGCAGTGGGGGGGTGTGGTGGTCCAAAAGGTCCTCGAGCAGGTCAACCAGCAGCTGCGTATCCCCATCAAAACCAGCGGGGTAGACTTCACCTTCTTCGCGGACTTCCCCCGGGCCAGCATCCGGCTGCGCGACGTCCGCATCGCCACGCTCCGCAAGGGGCAGACCGACGTGCCGGAGGGCGAGGAGCTACTCCAGGCCCAATCCCTCCTGCTGGTGCTCAACCCCTTCGACCTACTCCGCGAGGAGTACCGCGTAGTGGCCCTACACGTGGCCAAGGGTGCGCTCCGGCTGCAGGAGCACAAGGACGGCAGCAACAACTACACCCTGGAGCTACCCCCCCCGAGCGACACCGTGCCAAAGGGCGCAACATCCTGGGCCATAGAGGGTTTCGAGCTGGAGGACATGCGAACATCCTACCTCGACGCGCGCAGCGACCTCAAGCTCCACCTACGGCTCGACGAGCTGAAGGCCAACGGTCGCTACCAGGGCCAGGTGCTGGGCCTACGCCTCAAGGGGGAGGGCACGCTCGAGGAAATCGCCCATGCGGGCAAGCCCTACGCCAAGGGCGAGGAGCTAGCCCTGGACGTGGAGCTACGCAACGACAGCCTCAAGCTGGAGAGCCCACGTAGCACGCTGGAAATCAACGGCAACAAGCTGGTGGGCGTATGGTCGCTCTCGCACGAAAAGGGGGACCTGCATGCCCACATGGATGCCCCAGGGCTAGAGCTCGGCGAGATGCTCAAGCGCGCCCGGCAGCAGGGCTACAAGCTACCCGAAGGGCTGGAGCTAGACGGGCAACTGGCGGCCGGGGTCGACATCCACGGCATCGCACGCAAGGGGCAAAGGCTCGCCATCACGGTCACGGCGCAGAGCAAAGGCGCGCTGGACCTCAGCTACAAGGGCGAGGACTACCGCATCACCCGCTTGGTCGGCACCTTCACCAACGGCGAGCGCGCCTCGGCCCAGAGCAGCCGCCTCGAGCTGCAGGAGTGCCACATCGCGCGCGGCAACTCGCACGCCGACCTAATGCTGCGCCTCACAAACCTCAAGCAACCAGCTATTTACGGACGAATAGACCTCAGCGCGCAGGACAACGAATTTCCCCTCGGCGCGCTCGCCAAGTACGTACCCCACTACGACGAAATCGTGGCCAAGGGCGAGGGGATGGCTAGCCTCCAGAGCATGGACCACATCGGCGAGGAGCTACTACGCCGCATGAAAACCAAGATGACCGTCTCCTTCTCGGGGCTCACCGTCATTCCCGGCGGGGGGCAACGCCTCGACTCCCTCGCCGGGGCCGCCACCTTCAAGGACCGCGACCTGATTAAGGGCTCCATCCGCGCCAAATGGGGAGAGGCCGACATCGACGTGGGGGTCAACGCCAAGCGCTTCTGGAGCCTGGCCACCGGCAAGGGGAAAACGGACTGGATAGTCAACACCACCATCAAGGGGTGGAGCATACCCGACTACATCGTGCCGGACTGGGGCGAAGAAAAGGCTGAAAACCAGCACAATACGGATGAGAGAGGCACGGAGAGCGACGAGGGAGCAGAGCAGAAAGCCGAGCCGCAGCGCACCTTCTGGGACTACGTCGGCAGCATGCAGGGCAAGCTCGCCCTCAACAAATGCCTGTACCGCGGCGGGGTGGTCGACTCCCTCCAGGCCAGCTTCAGCGGCAACGGCGAGCAGGTCCTGGTCGACATCGCGCAGGGGCGCCTCTTCGACGGCCACATCCGCGGCAAGCTCGGCTTCCAGAGCCTGGGCACCGACCGCCAGCTGCTACGGGCCAACCTCTACCCGCAAAGCATTGACATTCAGCGGATATTCCGCCAGTTCGCCAACTTCGGCCAGCAGACCATCAAGGCCGAGAACATCAACGGCCGCCTGTCGGGCGAAATCACCGTGTACGCACCCTTCCGCGCCGGCGAGCTGCTCACCAAGGAGCTACGCCTACAGACCAAGGTGAACATATACAAGGGCGCGCTCAGAGACCTCAAGGGCCTCGAGCAGCTCAGCCGCTTCATCGAGATGAAGGAGCTGCAGAACATCCGCTTCTCCACCCTCTCCAACACCATATCCGTCGAGAACGGCGAGCTACGAATACCCCAGATGGACGTGCGCTCATCGGCCCTCTCCCTCAGCCTCAGCGGGCGGCAACACTTCGACTCGCGCTACGAGTACCGCCTGCAGCTCAAGCTCGGCGACGTGCTATTCAACCGCTGGAAGCAACGCCGCGATGGGGCCGAGCAGAAGTCGCTGGAGAACCGAAAGAGCGGCGGGGGCTCGCTGTTCCTACGCATAGAGGGCGACTCCACGCGCATGAACGTCCACTACGATAGGGATGCGCTTAAGCAGCAGATTGCCAAGCGCTTCGCCCGCGAAGGCCAAGAGCTCAAAACGATATTCCAGGAGGAATTTGGCGGCAAAGCCAAGAAACAAGCACCAGAGGAGGAGAAGGGCCGCGCGCGCGTAATCTGGGACGAGGCCGACGACAAGGGCAACGCGGGCGAAACCCGCCCCCGGCAAAGCCCCGACGACGACCGCCCAAACCGGCGGAAGAAACCCAGCGTAATCTGGGACGAGTAGCCCCTACCCTCCCCTACTTACCGTCCTCCTGCTCCCGGGCGAAATCCTGAAAAAGGCTCGCCATCTGCGGCGTGAGCAAGGACTCCCCCGTGTCCTCCACGTCCTTCAGCTCATTCTTCCGGTACACGTAGTGCACACCGTACTCCCGGCATCTATCCCGCGCCTGGCTCGGCGCTAGGCCCGAGAAGCTCTCCTCCACCTCGTTCCATATCGAGAGGATGATGGCATCGGCCGTATGCCGTAACTCGTTCAGCTGCAGGAGCGTACGGTTCGTATTCTGCTGGAAGACCTTCTGCCGCGTATAGCCGTCGAAGAACTGCTCGTACTGCACCTTCACCAGCGCGATGCTCGGGTTGGTGATCGGCACGCTCCCCTGGGCCGTGCGGTTGAACTCGCCGTCGATAATCTTCCGCCCCCACTCCACGATATCCTGGTCGGAGGCCAGCGAGGGTAGGCGCGTCTCCTCCTCCTCAATGCCGTAGAAGGTGCGCACCTTCGGGCTCAGCTCGCCCCGCAGAATCGCCATGTTCACCACCTGGATGAAGTGCGACACGTACAGCCGCGTCTTGCGCACCATATCCTGGTACTCCTGGCTCGAGTCGCTCTGCTGCTGGTAGGCCGTTCGGTAGCGCTGCGTGGCCTCAGTAAAACTATTGATGAAGAGCCCCAGCCGCGCGTAGGTGTCCTGCGTAAAGGCAAGCTCCTTGGGGTGCAGCTCTTTCCCCATATCGTGGGCCGCCTGCATGGCACGCAGCCGGGCTTTATCTGTATTGGGAAGGCGACGGTACGGCATAATCTACACTCTTTGAGAAGCTACGGAGATACCCGCTAATACGCGAAGGTAGCAAAAAACGGATAAAAAAGCGCAAGCGCGGACGAATAAATCCAAATAGAAGCTACGGCAACGCGGGCAAAGGGGCCCAAAATGGAGCCTCACGGCAGGAAAAAAGCCAAAGCGCCGCGCGGACTAGCAGGCCGACTACAGGCAAAGATAATGCCAAAACAGCATGCGAAAGGAGTTCATAAGCCGCAGGCTACTAGCCCTTTAATAGCGAAATATAGGCACAAAAGAGAGGGGGCCCCGCGGCGAATGCCACGGGGCCCCCTCGGGCTATCAAAGCTGCGGGCCGAAGGCCGCTAGCGAAGTCCTACTTCTTCGACTCGGTGAAGGTGATATACCAATCCTTGGTCTTCTCCTTCTTCTGCGCGTACAGCGCCGCTACGCCCTCCATGTCCTCGGGGGCATGCTGCAGCACGTCGCAACCGGGCTGCCAGTCGAGCGGCGTGGCGATGGGCCCCTGGTCGGTCAGCTGCAGCGCCTTCAGGCAGCGCAGAATCTCGTCCATGTTACGGCCCACATTCAGCGGGTAGTACATGATGAGGCGCACCTTCTGCTTCGGGTCGATGAAGAACACCGTACGCACCGTGGCCACGCTCACCTCGCCAGGATGAATCATCCCGTAGAGCTTGGCCACCGCCATGTTGATGTCCGCGATGATCGGGAAATTGATCTGCTGGCCCATCGTGTGCTTGAGGCTCTCCACCCAGCCGATGTGCGAGAATACGCTGTCGATACTCAGGCCCAAGAGCTTGGTGTTGAGCGCCGTAAACTCATCCTTGCGCTTCGCAAAGCCGCTCATCTCCGTGGAGCAAACCGGCGTGAAGTCGGCCGGGTGCGAAAAGAGTATCACCCACGAATCCTTGCAGTACTCCGAGAGCGTAACCCACCCCTCGGTGGTCTTCGCCTTGAAATCCGGTGCCGTATCGCCTATCAGGGGTATCCTGGTCATCATCTCCTTCTCTTCCATATCTGTATGATTTTTATGTTCTCGTATGTAAAAGCCCGGGCGGAACCCTGTCCACCATCGGGATATTCATACTGAGTAACGATAAGCCTGCCCATTTTGTTCGGAATGCGCACCCAGACAGGGCTGCGAAGAGCAAGCCGGGCCCGCCACCGCGAACCTACACGTCATGGATACCTCGGCGCAAAAAAAGCCCCCATCCCGGCCGGAATGGAGACCCAATATCTGCGCCAAATCTGCACCAGCACCCCGCTGGCCCTAAGCCTACCTCCTGCGCCTCGACCGCCTGCCGTGCCGCCGCCTCTTGGGCGACTTCTCCTCGCTCGCCGCCGAGTCCACATTGCCCGGCTCCGTGCCGAAGGCCTCGCCCTCTATCGTGTAGGTCGGGATCTCGCCGTAGCCCCCGCGCGTCTTCCGGTCCTTCACCAGCACGTAGGTCCCCCCCTTCTTGATCACCTGCTTCTTGAGGCGCGTTTCCGCGTTCTGCCGCGCCCTGGCCATCGAGCCGCTCGTGCTCCGCGACTCGGCCTTCACCACCCCCTTCGGGTAGAGCCCATGCACCATGGCCTCATCCTCCGTCACGATCACGATGCGCCAGTCGCCCTCGTCGATGTCCTGCACCGCCAGGGCCGTGATCTTGTCGATGCGCCCATCCCTATATATTACACGGTTGACCCTGTCGCGCTTGAGCGACTTCGCCTTCCGCTCGCCCAGCGGGTAGAAGCTCACGCTGCGGCTGTTGACCACGCGGATGCGGCAGGCTATCCGCCGTCCCGACACGGTCACCACCGTGTCGCTGGGCTCCTCCCGCCGCTCCTCCTTCGCCTCCTCTGCCGGCTCGCCATCGGCCGCCGGGCCCACCGGCTCCTCCGTCGCGGCGGCTGGGGCTACCGCCCCCGGCGCGGGCCGCGCCCTCCGGGGCTTGCGCCCCCGGCGAGCCTTCCCCTCCCCCGCCTTCCGGGGCTTCCGCCGCTTCTTCTTGCCACGCTTGCCACGGGACTTCCCCGGCTTCTTCCGCCCGGCGGGCGGCTCCTCCGCCCCCCGCTCCACCTGCTCGCCGCCCTCGTCCCCCATCGGCTCATCCTGGGCCAGCGCGGACGGGGAGAGCAACAGCAGGAGCGAAAGGCCGAGAGCCAGCAACCCGTGCAAGCCCCCAGCCCAAGAAAATGGAGATGCCCCTAGCCGACGCAGCATGGCGAAAGGCGCGCTTAGCGCTTCATCCCGCAGAACTCGTCGGACACCGTCAGCTTCTTGCGACCCTTCTTCCGGCGGGCCGCCAGCACGCGACGGCCGTTCGCGGTCGACATGCGCTTCCTGAAACCATGCTTGTTCTTCCGCTTCCTCACGGAGGGCTGATACGTTCTCTTCATCGCTAATCGAACTTTATACGCTTCCACCTAGCGGCCAGACGGCATGCCTACCGCACGGGCTGACCCCTTTCAATTTCGGCGCGAAGTTAAACCATTTATCCAACACTGCAAGGCCCGCCGCGCATTTCTGATGGCGGCCATCCGCGTGGCGCTTCCCCCCCAAATTTCCCCCATTTCCCCGGGGGGCCACCACCCGGAATCTCGCAGTTCGTCACCGAAGAACGTATGTTCATCAACCCGGAGGGCAATATGTCTCCCCCCCCCACAATTATGCTATCTTGCACCCGGTAAAAAAGCGATAAACTGCGTGCTGTGGGCGTATATGGCGGCACAAAAAAACTGGGGATTATGGAT